>NZ_CAXSNO010000001.1:0-917485 GCF_964238835.1 Parabacteroides sp. 20_3
ATGCTCATGTTTTTTGCGCATAATAATTACACATTTTATTGTTATTGAATGTGTCTACCTATATCAGCATAAGACAATTGGAAATAAATAGACACAAATAAAAGAAAAAGATCATATAATTATGTAAGGGGCAAAGAGATAGGCGGGAAATCCGATGGGAAATGGAAGCGTCAACAAACTTCCGCACGCAAATGTAAGCATTTGCTGGATATAAATGGTAAAGAATAGTTGTAAAACATGTAAAAATCTTTAACGCTATTCGTGCTTGCAAAGTAGAAATAGCATATATTTGCAGCATTGCAAAGTTGAGATAGCAATATAACAGTTGAAATCAACAAAACTAGAATCTAAATTCAATACTGTCGAATATGGAAAGAAAAAGAGTTTACACGTTCGGAAATGGAAAAGCCGAAGGTAAGGCAGATATGAGAAATCTGCTGGGTGGTAAAGGCGCTAACCTTGCCGAGATGAATCTGATTGGTGTACCGGTTCCTCCGGGATTCACGATTACAACAGAAGTTTGTATAGAGTATTACGAGTTAGGCAAAGATAAAGTCGTAGAGTTGCTGAAAGCGGATGTTGAGAAGGCGATCGCTAATATCGAAACGTTAATGAACTCTAAGTTCGGTGATGTTGCCAATCCTCTGTTAGTTTCAGTTCGCTCCGGTGCCCGTGCGTCCATGCCGGGTATGATGGATACGATATTGAACCTTGGCTTGAACGACGAGGTAGTGGAAGGCTTGTCTCGTAAGACGGGCAACGCTCGTTTCGCTTGGGATTCCTATCGTCGTTTCGTTCAAATGTACGGAGATGTCGTATTAGGCATGAAACCGACAAGCAAAGAGGATATCGATCCGTTTGAGGCGATCATCGAGGAAGTAAAGAAAGCGAAAGGCGTTAAGTTAGATAACGAGCTTGACGTTGAAGACTTGAAAACATTGGTCTCTAAATTTAAGGCAGCCGTTAAGGCCCAGACCGGACAGGATTTCCCGACTTGCGCTTATGAGCAATTGTGGGGCGCTATCTGTGCCGTGTTCAATAGCTGGATGAATGAGCGTGCTATCCTGTATCGTAAGATGGAAGGTATTCCAGACGAGTGGGGAACGGCGGTTAGCGTACAAGCCATGGTATTCGGTAATATGGGCGATACTTCCGCTACAGGCGTTTGTTTCTCTCGTGACGCGGGTAATGGTGAGGACTTGTTTAATGGCGAGTACTTGATTAACGCTCAAGGTGAGGATGTTGTAGCAGGTATCCGTACCCCGCAACAGATCACGAAGATCGGTTCACAACGTTGGGCTGAACGTGCCGGAATCTCAGAAGAAGAACGTATCGCTAAATATCCGTCCATGGAAGAAGCCATGCCGGAAATCTATAAGCAATTAGACGCTATCCAAGAGAAATTGGAAGATCATTATCGGGATATGCAAGATATGGAATTTACCGTACAAGAGGGTAAACTTTGGTTCTTGCAAACCCGTAACGGTAAACGTACCGGTGCCGCTATGGTGAAAATCGCTATCGACTTATTGCATCAAGGTATGATCGATGAGAAAACAGCGTTGAACCGTATCGAGCCGAATAAATTAGATGAGTTGCTTCACCCTGTATTCGATAAAAAAGCCGAGAAACTGGCGAAAGTGTGGGTAAAAGGTTTGCCGGCTTCACCGGGTGCCGCTACCGGACAGATCGTATTCTTCGCTGATGATGCCGCTAAATGGCATGCCGATGGCAAAAAGGTTGTCATGGTCCGTATCGAGACTTCTCCGGAAGACTTGGCCGGTATGGCTGTCGCCGAAGGTATCCTTACCGCTCGTGGAGGTATGACATCTCATGCCGCTGTTGTAGCTCGTGGTATGGGGAAGTGCTGCGTATCCGGTGCTGGTGCCTTGAACATCGATTATAAGAATAAGACTGTAGACGTTGATGGCGTGACTTTGAAAGAAGGTGATTATATCTCTATCAATGGTACGACCGGAGAAGTCTATGTCGGGCAGGTTGAGACAAAAGCCGCTGAGTTATCGGGTGATTTCGAGGAGTTAATGGCTTTAGCCGATAAATATACAAAATTGCAAGTTCGTACAAACGCTGATACGCCTCACGACGCTTCGATCGCTCGTAGCTTCGGTGCCGTTGGTATTGGCCTTTGCCGTACGGAGCATATGTTCTTCGAGGGTGAGAAGATCAAAGCTATGCGTGAGATGATCTTGGCCGAGGACGCTGAAGGTCGTAAGAAAGCGTTGGCGAAGATCCTTCCTTATCAGAAAGAGGACTTTAAGGGTATCTTCAAGGCTATGGCCGGATGTCCTGTTACCGTTCGTTTGCTCGATCCTCCTTTGCATGAGTTCGTTCCTCACGATTTGAAAGGTCAAGAGGAAATGGCTGAGACTATGGGCGTGTCCGTTAAGGAGATCCAAAAACGTGTGGAATCTCTTTGCGAGCATAACCCGATGTTGGGTCACCGTGGTTGCCGTCTAGGTAATACATATCCGGAAATTACGGAAATGCAGACTCGGGCCATTTTAGGTGCCGCTTTGGATTTGAAGAAAGAAGGTATTGAGGCTAAACCGGAAATCATGGTACCATTAACAGGTATCTTATATGAATTCAAGGAACAAGAGAAGGTGATCCGTACCGCGGCCGAAGAGCTATTCAAGGAAGTTGGCGATCGTATCGAATTCAAGGTAGGTACGATGATCGAGATTCCTCGTGCGGCATTGACAGCGGATCGTATCGCTTCCAGCGCTGAATTCTTCTCATTCGGAACGAATGACTTGACTCAGATGACATTTGGTTACTCTCGTGACGATATCGCTTCCTTCTTACCGGTTTACTTAGAGAAGAAGATTTTGAAGGTCGATCCGTTCCAAGTACTAGACCAAAATGGTGTAGGACAGCTGGTTCGTATGGCAACTGAGAAAGGTCGTGCCATCCGTCCGGATTTGAAATGTGGTATTTGCGGCGAGCATGGTGGTGAGCCTTCTTCCGTTAAGTTCTGCCATAAAGTTGGCTTGAATTACGTATCATGTTCACCTTTTAGAGTGCCCATCGCTCGTATCGCGGCGGCGCAAGCGGCTCTAGAAGACTAATCAAGGGGTTGATTTTTAATAGTTTAAGCACACGATAGACAGGAGGGTGGACTGAGTGATCAATCTACCCTCTATTTTTTTATAGTCATATGGTATAATCTTATATATCAGGATATTGAAGTGGAGGGGAAGGCAACAAAACGACTAGTTTAATCGTTCGTTTTAATTAGTCGTTTGCAAATATCGCAAAAAACATTTACTTATGAAAGTCAAAAAGACTTTAGAATATAATTTTGATGCGGTTTTTGGGGTATTTTACTAAACCTATATGTTCCCTATAAAATAATCGATATAAACGACTAATTAAAACGAACGATTAATTCATTCGTTTTTTATGGCTAAACCCTCTTTTTGCATAAATATAATGAGAACGGATATATATGAAAACGACATTAGGCATAGAGTTCGAGCCTTTTTTTCCTCAGATAAGTCATCGTGCCAAGATCGGCTGCGCAAAGTATGATTTGTCTACTGGGGAAGGAGTGGCGATGGAACAATGGTATCTGAATATGGGTGAAGTTCCGGGAACTCCATTGAGCCAGATAGTAGGCATATATTCCAATGTCAAGCCAGAAGACCGTGAATGCTTGAAAACTTCCTTGAGCCGACTTGTCCACGGAGAAACTGATCATGATCAAGGGGAAGTCCGGGTCAGGGATGGCGAGGGATGGAAATGGGTTCGTCTGGATATAATGGAGGCGGGTCTGGAGAAATCAAGCCCCATCCTATTACTGATGAATTATGATATATCTGAACTGAAAGCGATGGAAGAACGAATGCTGAAGGCCGAGAAATCAGAGCGTTTGAAATCCTCCTTTTTGGCAAACATCAGCCATGAGATCCGCATGCCATTAAACGCTATTGTCGGATTCTCTTCTCTTTTAGGGGATGAAGAGGATGGTGAGCTAAGACAAGAGTATATTAATCTTATTCAGACCAATAATGAGTTATTATTGGGTATCGTTAATGATGTATTGGATCTGGCTAAGCTCGAGTCTGGTACCATGACCTTTGATTTCATGGAATTTGATCTAAGACAACTTATTGTAGAAACGGTAGCATCTTTCCAGATCAAAGTACCGAGAGGGGTAGCTTTGACCTATCCGGAATCTTTGGATTCCTTTTTATTACGCTCCGACCGTATCCGTTTGAAACAAGTTCTTGGCAATTTTATAACAAACGCAATTAAGTACACCTCTATAGGTAGCATCATCTTGTCATATCAAGCCATGGAGAACGAGGTTCTTTTGTCCGTGACCGATACGGGGGAAGGAATGTCGGAGGAAATAAAACTTCATGTGTTCGATCGTTTTTATAAAGGACGAAACCAAAAGCAAGGCATAGGGCTTGGACTTTCTATCTGCCAAAATATAATTGAAAGGCTGGGAGGGCGTATCGGTGTCTCTTCTGAGCAGGGAAAAGGCTCTTGTTTTTGGTGCACTTTACCAATCTTTCCCCCAAAAGATACCTATTAAATAAAGAAAATACCGTATATTTGTTTTTGAAAGAGAAACGAAAAAACAATTTCTACGTATGGAGCGGTATTTAATTATAAAAACAAGGGATGAGTTGTTGCGCATTAAGATTGGTCAGATCCTTTATTTTGAAGCAGACAGGAACTATACGAAACTATTGTTGTCAAATGGCATCCAATTTACCTTCGCTATAAATATCGGAAAAATAGAAGAGATCTTAGAGAAGCAGGTCGCTGGTTGTAACAAGATATTAATGCGTGTCGGAAAAAGTCATATCATAAATAAAAATCATATCTTACAAATAAATCTCCCTAAGCAGCGTTTATTATTATTGACGGAAGAGGGTAAGCCTAAAGAGTTGGTAATATCCAAGGATCCGTTGAAAGTGCTGAAAGATAATCTTGAGAAGGAGATGGGAAAGCCTCAAGAGGAAGAGGAAAAGGAATAAGACTATGATTATAAAGATAGGAAAAGCAAAAGACAATGATTTTATTGCAAACGATCCTCATGTAAGCCGCCATCATGCCCGTCTGATACGTGAGGATGGTGGCAACTTATTATTGGAGGATACGGGATCTACTAACGGTACGTTCGTGAATGGAGCCCAGATCGTAAAGAAACGTGTTACTCCTACGGATCATATTCGCTTGGGGGATAGCTATGTCTTAAATCTTTCCGAGGTGCTTAAATACAATAATGATTATAGCGATGAATTTGCCGCATTGAAAAAAGTCTACGATGATTATATTCAAGCAAAAGTTAAGATTCAATCCTCTAATCAGTTTAAGACCAGATTATTTCAATCCTTACCATTTGCTTTGCCCGGAATAGTGGGGGTCGTGATAGGCTTCTTAGGGAAAGGTAGCCCGGAACTATTCGGCATCAGCCTCCTGATAACGATTTGTGCCCCTACGGTAGGAATCTATCTAGGAGCCAAGCAGTCGGCCAAGATTCCCCAGCAATTGCAGGATATCGCCAATCAATTTAAGATAGACTATGTTTGTCCGAAATGTGGGACATTCTTAGGTGAGATCCCTTGGGAATCATTGAAAAACCGAAAGCAATGCCCAGTTTCTTCCTGTAAGGCCAAATGGGTGAGAGAATGAGCCTTTTCTTTTCGTATAGTAAAACAGCCTCTTTTGTACATGAAACCCAAATGTTTGATTATAAGAGAGAATAACAAGTTTATTAATCCATTGCTTTTTGTACTTTTGTTTTCGGAATATTAATATATTAGGAACAAAGGTTATGCAAGAAGAGGAATATACATTCGTAACTTTAGACGGCAATGACGTCATGCCAGCGGATGCTGTCATAATAGACGTGGAAGGAGGAGGTGTCGACCTAGGCGACGCCATTGTTATAGACGATAGTAGCATCGAGTCTTTCGATCATTCAGACTTTATAACATTGGCGGACGATACGGTTATGCTTTCCGATACAGATATGATGGATCTGTACTCTACGGATATGGATGGCGCAGATATTTCGTTTATCGTATGATCGCAGTTAAATGTCCACATTGCCATGTAGGATTAAAGGTAGACGAGGGGAAGATTCCCCTCGGCATTACCTCCTTTAAGTGTCCGAAATGCAAAGAGCCTATTCCTTTGTCCTTATTATCCGAGAAAAGTAATCATCAGGAAGTCGATTCCGATACGATTTTAGTGACACCTGTCAAGACTGGAATCGGCAGACTGACGGTTCTTCCAGACGCCGATACACCTGAACAAGCGTTTCCTCTTCACGAAGGGAAGGTTGTCATTGGCCGGAAGTCGAACGCCTCACAAGCCACGATGCCAATTATCACGGCTGATCGCACGATGAGTCGCGAGCATATTTGCATTGAGGTGAAAAAAGATTCAAAAGGTGGATATAAACATTTCCTTACCGACAATAATAGTAAAAACCATACGTTATATAATAACAGTTACCTAGAGAATGGCGAGGTGGTCGTGCTCAATGATAATGACGAGATTATTATTGGTCGCACCGTCTTACGTTTTAATGAATAAAACTCATTTGTTATGATTATAACGATCGGTAAGCCATGTGCTATTACGGAAAAAGGAGGCAGATCGAATAACGAGGATTCCATTTACCCGCTTCCCGAACAAGTGACCCTTGACCAAAAATTGTTTATGGTTTGCGATGGTGTGGGTGGAGCCGAGAAAGGGGAGGTAGCCAGCTCATTAGCTTGCGAGTCCATACAAACTTTCTTTTCTACGTTCCTAAAGGATGATCCCACGCCTGAGTTTATCCATAAAGCCGTACATTATGCGGAAGTCTGTTTCGACTCCTATGTTCAAGAGCATCCGGAAGCGATGGGTATGGCTACTACGCTCACCATGGCCTATATCGCTTCTTCCGGAATCGTATTGGCTCATATCGGAGATAGCCGGATCTATCATCTGAGGAAGGGGGAGATTTTATATCAAACAGAAGATCATTCATTGGTAAATTCATTGGTTAAATTAGGTAAGATCACTCCGGAAGAAGCGTTAACCCACCCCCAGCGGAATGTGATTATCCGGGCTATACAAGGCACTCATACTCCAACAGAAGCGGACATTATTACCTTGAACGATATTCAACCCGACGATTTCCTCTTTCTTTGTACGGACGGGGTTCTTGAAAGACTGAAGAATGAAAAGATCGCAGAGATATTTAATGGTCGTTTATCTGTTCCGGAAATAAAGGACGCTCTCATGGAAGCCTGTGACGGCAAGACTCGGGATAATTTTTCTTTTTATATCATACCTATTCAAAAAGTGGAAGATAGCATGGGTTTTAAGCAAAATATTCTCTCTTTTCTTTATTCTTTTATATAAATAACGTACTTTTGGCAGATTAAATGGAATTATTCAAGGTTATGAATCTGCCAGACGGACATCTTCTTCAAAACGGAAAATACAGACTTACTCATGTGGTTGGTCAAGGTGGTTTTGGCATAACCTACAGAGGAGTTTGGTATACAGAGGTTAAAGGATCTTTAGGCACCGTAAAGACGGAGGTCCCTATCTGTGTCAAGGAATATTTCTTCAAGGATTATTGTTATAGAGAACCCGGTTCCCAAGCCGTAAAAGTACATTCGGAGACGGGAAAGGTCTTATTTAACAAGTTCAAGGAAAAACTGATCAAAGAGGCAAAGATCCTATCGGAAGTTCACCATCCCTATATCGTAAACGTGTTGGAGGTTTTCGAGGAAAACAATACGGCTTATATTGCCATGGAGTATATTTCCGGCTTCTCGCTAAAATATATGCTTGAGAAAAACGGGATATTGCCCGAAGCTACGGTCCTTAAATATGTACGGCAAATTGGCGAGGCGTTACAATTCGTTCATGATAAGAGTATCTTGCATCTGGATATCAAGCCTAGCAATATCTTGATCGATAAGAACGGGAACGCCCGCTTGATCGATTTCGGAGTCAGCAAACGTTACGATATCGAACAGGAAGAGACCAGCACTACGATGTTAACCCTTTCTAAAGGATTCGCATCCATAGAGCAATACGATAACGAAGGAACACAAGTGTTCTCGCCCCGTCCGGATATTTATTCCTTGGGAGCCACGATGTATAATCTGTTAACGGGAACAATCCCTACAGAATCTATACTACGTGCCGCACGTCCTTTGCGAAACCCCTCTGAAATCAATGCGGCGATCAGCCCGAAAACAGAGGCTGTTATCATAAAAGCGATGCAAATCATTCCTGCGGATCGCTTTGAGACGGTGGGCGAGATGTTGGCGTCTTTGGATTTTTCTCAAGCGGAAAAGGAAGTTCAGGTTGTCCCAAGTCCATCTCCCGAGATTGTGAATGAGGAAACAACGGTGGTTTATTCATCACCTGTAGATTCTAAATTAGTAGGATCGGATGATGAAGAGACTGTTGTCAATGTGGCTAATCCACCTGCCGTGGAGCCAATAACAGAAAAGAATAATTCCAGAAAGAAAATAATTCCTATCGGAATCGCTATATTTGTCGTTGTAGGATCCGCTACGGCTCTTTTAGTGCATAGCAATAGGCCCACAAAAGAGGTTGTCGAGAGTATTGATTTACCTTCAGCTGTGGAGCCGGATAGCAATGTCTCAAAAGAAGTAGAAATGCCAGATCACCCAGTTTTACATACGGAACCTCCTATCTCTGAGATAAAGGAAGCGGAGAAACAAGAGCCTAAAGTGGAAGAGAAACGACCTATGGAAACAGAGCATACGATAGAAGAGAATGTTCTCCCGGATCAGCCATCGGAAAATGAGATGAATGAGAAATATAACTCGTTAATCGCCTCCGGTAAGGAAAAAATGGCCAAAGCTGATTATTTGGGAGCTAAGAAAGATTTGTCGGAGGCAAAGGATACGAAACTTACGGAAGAGGTAGTCCGGTTGATCATCGCTTGCGATGAGAAAACCGAGGAGAAACGTATAGCGGACAAAAAGGCCCTGTATGAGGAGAAAATGGCTTTCGGACGATATAAGATCGTACGTAAGAAGTCAAATAACAGATACGGGGCGATCGATTCGAAAGCCGAGGAACGTATTCCTTGCAAATACCTAAGTGTCGGTATCGCGGATAACGGCCGGGCATTCGAACGGGAAGACAATTTGTTTGATATTTATAATTCTGACGGATCATTGATTAGCGAAGGCCTTACTTATTATTGATTGTAATATTATGAACAACTAAACATGTATTTACCTATTATATGAAAAGACTTTGGATATTGATGATATGTGCGGTATTTCCCCTCGGACTGCTGGCGCAACAGCGTACGGAATACAACCGTAAGGGAGATGAAGCGATGAAACGTCTTGATTATAGTGACGCTAAAATGTGGTACGAGGAAGGCGTATCGCAATGCGACGCATACAGTATTGATCAGCTGACTACGATTTGGCTTTCCAACGAGCGAATGCGGCCTTCCATGCGTAGCTTGATGAATAAATGTTTAAACTGCCTGACAGTCAAAGCTACGGAAGATGATCCGGATGCCATCTCTAAATTAATCATTTATTATTCGGAAGGTATCGGAACCCCTAAAAGTGAGGAGCTAGCAACCTATTGGAAAGAATACCAAGAGATGTTGTTAAAGCCGGCGGAACCGGAGGCCCAACCGATAGATTCCGCGGCGGTATCCCCTAAGAAACGAATGGAGTTTTTTGCGGGATACTCGTATTCGATCGAATCTCCTTATGGAATCACGGTAGGAGGTATGGGGCAACGCTTCGGTTGGTATGTCCGTTTCAAGACGAATATGTCTTTTATGAATTATACGGACGAATGTAATAACCAAGGGCAGATTATTAAGTTCTCTAATTCGGAAGGGGAATCTTATGAGCTTAATACAGGTAAATCCTCGAAGACAAATAGTATAGCCGGAACGGCCGGTTTAATCGTAAAATGCTTTCCGTGGTTATATGCCTCCGTTGGTTTGGGATATGGTGAAAGAGCTTTACTACATTCGTTCACGACCCATTCCTATGAAAACTACGATAGTACACGAGAGGTATGGTGCCGGAATATTGATTCCTCATACAAAGGGGTCGCTGCCGAGGTTGACTTGATGATGAAAATAACGAACTCTGTATTTATTAGCGTTGGATGCAATACGGTTAATTTTAAGTACTTGGATCTAAACGCTGGCTTAGGTGTATTCTTTTAATATTGATTATTTATGAAACATATATACTCACTCTTCTCTATTCTATTTGCGGCTTTATTAATGGCCGGATGCGTGAATGATCCGGATATAGATGGTGGCATTCGAAACGCTAAAAAACCGTCTGTTAAGACAGACGAGATATTGAAGTCCACGGCTAGTTCCGTGACAGTATCGGGGGAGGTCCTGCAAGAAAACGGCGCTCCCGTGACAGAGGCCGGTTTTTGTTGGAGCACGGAATCTACCTTTACTGTGATAGAGAAAAATAAAAAAGCCGTATCCAAGCGTAAGGTAAAATATGAGGCTACGATCGAGGGCTTAACCAATGATCTGGATTACTATATCCGGGCCTATGCGATCAATGCGGTAGATACCGCTTATGGAGAGATTTTACCTTTTAAGACGAAAGATGGATTAGGAAGCGTTAAGACCTTATTGCCAGTCAACGTGATGTCTACTTCCGTTCAATGCGGAGGTATGATAACCAAACAAGGGGAAGCCGAAATCGAGGAAAGGGGTATTTACTTAATGCTGAATCCGGAGCCTTCAGCATCCGACTCTACGATTCGTATAGACATGGAAGCCGATTCGTTCTATTGTACGATCTCCGATTTAAAACCGGAAACTACCTATTACGTTAGAGCTTACGCAAAAAGTAAATATGGTGAGTATAACGGGGCGAAAGTCGAGACCTTTAAGACCACGAATGGTCGTCCTGTATTAGATGATAACAAATTCAAGAAAATAGCGACAGAGTTTACCTATGCGGAGTTCTCCATGGAAATAATAAGCGAGGGAGATTCTCCGATCACGGCATGTGGTTTCTGCTTTAGTACTGATAAATCACCGACAATAGAAAATGGGGATACGATTATTTGCGGAGCGGGTATCGGAGAATTTGCCGGGAAAATCTATGATATGCAACAGCAGAAAGGGTATTACGTACGTGCTTATGCGACAAACGCTTTAGGTACTACCTATAGCGTAGGCGAAGGTATCCATACGATTCTGGAAAGTGAGTTGCCTACAGTCAATACGAAGGAGGTGTCTACTATTAAAAACGGTACCGCATGGGTAGGAGGAGAGGTCTTAGCCGAAGGAGCCTCACCGGTTACAGAGGCCGGTGTATGTTGGGGAACTAGTCCTAGTCCGGCCTTTGGTAATTGTGAAGGAGCGGTAGCTCTTTCTTCCGGTACACAAGCGTTTACGGGTACGATAAAGGAATTGAGAGGAGGCACGAGCTATTATTTAAGAGCTTACGCTAAAAATAAGAATGGTATCGCTTACGGAGAGGAAGTTCGCTTCCAAACTCCGGATATATTTGGAGCAGGGGCAAGGTTTGAGGGAGCTTTCCGGATACCGGGATCTACCTCTTTCTGTACCTTGGCTAATAGCACGGGATTCTTGTTAGGCGGTGACACGGGTAGGGAATACACCGATGAGTTTTGGGGATATATGACCTCTAAGAAAGAATGGTTGCCCTTAAGGTCTCAGCCTGAGAAATTATCGGGCCAAGCATGTTTCAGCATCGGATTTGGCCTATGGACTTTTGGTGGTTTGGATAACACGGGAAAGATATGTGACAGTTTATATGTATACTCCACATCCGATAATTCTTGGAGCGCCGTACAAACAGACCAGCAACGGCCTAAAGGTATGTATCGGGCGGCATGTTGCAGAATGGAAGATCAAGCGTTCCTCATAGGTGGACGTAGAGGTAACGAACTAATCGATGAAGTCTGGACTTATGAACCGAGCGCTTTCGTTTGGAGCAAGAAATCTAATTTCCCGATTAAACAATACGGCGGAATATCCGTTGTAATTGGTGACCGTATATATGCCGGACTGGGGATTATTAATAAAGCGGATCCTTCTTTGGAATATACGACACAGTTTTGGTCTACAGACAAGAACGCTGTAGCTTGGGAAAAGGAGGCTTCGTTCCCCGGAAGGATGCTTTTATGTGCTATCGCTTATGGTAATTACGTATATGGCGTAGACGGGGACGGTTATATTTGGCGCTATGATCCGGACTCTCAGAACTGGAGCCAGAAATCCCAGTTACCAGCGGCTAACAGGTCTGTACATTGCATGTATGTCTTGGATAATTATATCTATATAGGTTTGGGCAATGCCTCTAACTCATTAATCAGTTACGATCCTACTTGGGATAATTAAAGATGAATAGAACAGCGATTTTAGAACAGATACAGAAGAACGTAGAACGGCTGTCGGCTCCTGATCTACCGGAATACAAATATATCCCGTTGCATCAGAAGCCATCGCCTTCAGTCGCTACGTTGCATGAGATCATGCGCCTATTACGTACGGTTATCTTCCCCGGATTCTTTGGTACGGAACAAGAGGCTCAATTAGGCTCTATCCAATATTATACGGGAGTCTATTTGGAAAAGATCTATGATCTCTTGCAAGAGCAAATATATAATGGACTTTGTTTTGAGGTAGAGCGTTGTTGTGATTCCAAGGACCGGGCTTCCGAGATCTCGATCGCTTTTATTAACCGGATTCCTCATATCAAATATTTACTGTCCACCGATGTAAAGGCCATCTTGGATGGTGATCCGGCAGCCAAGAGCGTGAGTGAGATTATATTCTGTTATCCGGCGGTCTACGCGCTTTTACATCAACGGGTCGCTCATGAATTATTCGAGCTAGGCGTACCGGTACTCCCGCGTATCATTACGGAAATGGCACACTCGCAAACCGGGATCGACATTCATCCCGGGGCGCAGATCGGAGAATATTTCAGTATCGATCATGGAACGGGTATTGTCGTGGGACAAACCGCCATTATCGGAAACCATGTCCGCCTTTATCAAGGTGTGACGTTAGGAGCCAAGAGTTTTACGCTGGACGAGGAAGGACTTCCGATAGATTTGCCCCGTCACCCGATCATCGAGGATTATGTGACCATTTATTCCAACGCATCCATATTAGGACGGATCACTATTGGCCGAGGATCTATTATCGGGGGTAACATCTGGCTCACCCATAGTGTACCTCCCAATTCCAAGATATCTCAATCACGTGTCGAAGAAAAATTCACGGAAATATGATATTATTTGAAAGAGATTCCGTATGTTTGTGCAAATGACATTACGGTGTTTTCCTTAAATAATAGAATATGACCATGAACAAAGTAAAGACATTAGATGATCTCAAGAAAATGCGTGAATCTCTTCGTGCGTCTTTGGATCTGCGTGAAAAAAGCAATACCCCTGATCAGCTCGTACAAATTAAGGTTTCTATGGCCACTTGCGGTATAGCTGCCGGAGCCAAGGAGATAATGAGTTATTTTATCGAGGTTTTAGACCGGCAGAGAATCGATGCGTTGGTAACTCAAACCGGATGCATGGGCTATTGTTATGCGGAACCGACTATCGAAATCAAGCTTCCGGGTCAGGAGCCGTTGGTATTCGGTTATGTCGATAAGGCAAAAGTAGAAGAGATCATAGATAAGTATATCCGTAAGGGTATCTTGGTAGACGGCATCATTCCTGTAACTTACACCACCGTAAAACCCGAATAAGAAATTTAATATCTTACATAAATGGCACAATACACGAATTATATATTGGTGTGCGGTGGCACAGGTTGCCGTGCATCACAAAGCGAGCAGATCATCGAGAATCTGAGAGCCGCCGTCGAGCAATACGGATTAGAGGATACACAAGTGATCCGTACCGGATGCTTCGGTTTCTGCGAGAAGGGTCCGGTGGTTAAGATGATCCCCGATAACACTTTTTACGTACAAGTTCAACCATCGGATGCGGACGAGATCGTACGGGAGCATTTGGTAAAAGGCCGTAAAGTGGAACGGTTACTTTATATGAATCCAGAGACCCGTGAGCTGGTTCTGGACTCCAAGCATATCGGATTCTATAAGAAACAGCTACGAATCGCCCTTCGAAATTGTGGCTTTATCAACCCGGAGAATATCGATGAGTATATCGCTCGTGACGGCTATGTAGCGTTGGGAAAAGCCCTTGTGGAAATGACTCCCGAGGAAGTAATCAAGGAAATCATGGATAGTGGTTTACGGGGTCGTGGGGGCGGTGGTTTCCCCACAGGCTTGAAATGGCAGATTACCCGTAAGGTACAAGCGCCTCAAAAATACGTGGTCTGTAATGCGGACGAGGGCGACCCGGGCGCTTTTATGGATCGCTCCATATTGGAGGGCGACCCGCATTCGATTGTGGAGGCTATGGCGATTAATGGATATTGTACGGGAGCTAGCAAAGGTTTGGTATATATCCGTGCCGAATATCCGCTAGCCGTGGAACGTTTGAAAATAGCCATACGGCAAGCGAAAGAATATGGATTGCTGGGCGAGAATATATTTGGGACTGATTTCTCATTCGATATCGAGATCCGGTACGGTGCCGGAGCTTTTGTTTGTGGAGAGGAGACCGCTTTGATCCACAGTATGGAAGGTTTGCGAGGCGAGGCTACCGTAAAGCCGCCGTTCCCTAGTGAACACGGGTATAAAGGTTGTCCGACCAATGTAAATAACGTAGAGACTTATGCGAATATCCCGGTGATCTTGTTAAGAGGCGCTAAATGGTTCAGTAGTATCGGAACGGAGAAAAGCAAAGGAACAAAGGTGTTCGCCTTGGCTGGAAAGGTAAACAATGTGGGGCTGATCGAGGTTCCTATGGGTACGACTTTGCGTGAGGTTATCTTTGGAATTGGGGGAGGTATCAAGGATGGAAAGAAGTTTAAGGCTGTGCAAACCGGTGGCCCGTCAGGAGGTTGCTTGACAGAAAAGCATCTAGATCTTCCTATCGATTATGATAATTTGCTTGCCGCTGGTTCCATGATGGGTTCCGGAGGTATGATCGTCATGGACGAGGATGATTGTATGGTAGCCATGGCTAAGTTCTATCTGGACTTTACGGTCGAGGAATCTTGCGGTAAATGCGCACCGTGCCGTATCGGTAATAAACGCTTACATGAAATATTGCAGAAAATTACGAGTGGAAACGGAACCGAAGAGGATTTGACCCGTCTAAGGAATCTGGCGATGGTGATTAAGGATACCGCTTTATGCGGCTTGGGACAGACTTCTCCGAATCCGGTTTTATCTACGATGGATAATTTCTACGATGAATATCTGGCGCATGTCCGGGAGCATCGTTGTCCGTCTCATCAATGCCGGGAACTTACTCAATATTTCATCAATCCGGAGAAATGTAAAGGATGTACGCTCTGTGCCCGTGTTTGTCCGGTGCATGCAATTACAGGTGGACGGAAAATTCCTCATATTATCGATCCGCAAGCTTGTATCCGTTGCGGTACCTGTATGGAGAAGTGTAAGTTCGGAGCGATTTATGTCCACTAAATTCATTTACAATCATGGAAACAATTAAATTAATCATAGATAATAAAGAGGTGGAAGTGCCGAGAGGAACCACCATTTTAGATGCGGCAAAAAGTGTAGGTATTCATATCCCGACACTCTGTTATATGAAACTGGAGGACTTGCACTACGAGAATAATCCGGGAGCTTGCCGTATTTGTGTCGTAGAGATCGAGGGACGTAGAAATTTAGCCCCATCCTGTAAAATGGAATGTACGGAAGGTATGGTCGTACGGACACATACCCCTCGGGTAATGAATGCCCGCAGGACGGTGATGGAGCTGATCCTCTCGAATCATCCGGCGGAATGCCTGACATGTAGTAGCAACGGACATTGCGAGTTACAAAAGATCGCGCACGACCTAGGAATCCGCGAGATCCGGTATAAGGGAGAAATGTCTACATTTACGATAGATCGTTCCCCTTCTATTGTCCGGAACATGAACAAATGCATCATGTGCCGCCGTTGTGAGACCATGTGCAATACGATACAGACGGTTGGCGCCTTGACTGCCGTGAACCGTGGATTTAACGCGGCCGTATCGACAGCTTTCGAACGGGATATGGCCGGAAGTACCTGTTCTTATTGTGGACAATGCGTATCCGTCTGTCCTGTAAACGCGCTTAGCGGACGTAATACGCAACAGCCGGTCTTGGACGCTTTGGCCGATCCTACTAAAATTGTTATCGCCCAGACAGCGCCGGCGGTTCGCACAGCGTTGGGACGTGATTTCGGGTATGAGCCGGGTACATTGGTTACAGGCAAGATGGTTTCAGCTTTGCGTCAATTGGGTTTTGATTATGTATTTGATACGGACTTTGCCGCCGACTTGACCATTATGGAAGAGGGAACGGAATTATTACATCGCCTAGGTAGTTACTTGAATGGAGACAAAGAGGTGAAAATACCGTTAATGACGAGTTGTTGTCCGGGCTGGGTTAGCTTTGTGGAACAACATTTCCCCGAGTTACGGGATAATTTATCTACAGCCAAGAGCCCGCAGCAAATGTTCGGAGCGATCGCCAAGAGCTATTTCGCCGAGAAGTTGGGAGTGGACCGTAAGGATTTGGTAGTCGTATCTATCATGCCTTGTTTGGCGAAGAAGTATGAGGCTAGCCGCCCGGAGTTTAGCGTGGAAGGTAATCCCGATGTAGATTATTCGATATATACTCGTGAGTTAGCCCGTTTAATCCGTTATGCGAATATAGATTTCAATGAACTGCCGGATGGTGAGTTCGATCGCCCGTTGGGTGAATCTACCGGAGCGAGCGTGATCTTCGGTACTACCGGCGGTGTTATCGAGGCCGCTTGCCGTACAGCTTATGAATTATATACGAAGAAAAATCTGGATAAAGTGGATTTCGAGGAGTTACGCGGACTGGAAGGTATTCGTAGCGCTACCATCGATTTTAATGGGACTCCGGTAAAGATCGGTATCGCTCATGGTCTGGGGAATGCCCGCAAATTGATCGAGGAGGTGAAGAACGGTACCTCTCCTTATCATGCGATCGAGGTGATGGCTTGTCCGGGAGGCTGTATCGGCGGTGGCGGACAACCGTTCCACCGAGGCCGTATGGAGGTACTTCGCCGGCGTGCTGCCGCTCTTTACCGGGAAGACGCTAACAAACCGCTTCGCAAGAGCCATGAGAATCCGTATATCCAGCAATTATACAGCGAGTATTTGGGAGAGCCTTGCGGACCGAAAGCCCACAAATTACTGCATACCCATTACATAGATCGTAAGGAAGTAATCGGTATGTATATAGAAACTGAAAAAAGTAAATAAGCCATGAATGAGATACATTTGCCTAAAACAAAAGTAGCGGAGCTACATGCGATATGCGCTGAACGCAACAACGATCCCGGGGAGTTGATCAATATCTTGCACGCCGCCCAAGGCTTGTTCGGATATTTACCACCGGAAGTCCAACAGGTTATCGCCGCCGAATTGAATATCCCGGTCTCAAGGGTATATGGCGTAGTTACTTTTTACTCATTCTTTACGATGACCCCCAAGGGGAAATACCCCATCTCGGTTTGTCTGGGAACGGCCTGTTACGTGCGTGGCGCGGAAAATGTTCTGGAAGAAATGCAACGTCAATTGGAAATAAAGGTAGGAGAGACTACACCGGACGGTTTGTTCTCCTTGGATTGCTTACGCTGTGTCGGTGCTTGCGGATTGGCTCCGGTGGTCATGATCGGCGGGAAGGTCTATGGAAGGGTTACTCCCGAGAAGGTACGGGATATACTTTCCGACTACTATCTGAAAGAGCAATAAGATACGAAAACACAAGCGGTCACATAAGGTTTTACGTGACCGCTTGTATAAAATAATGCGAATAATCGTATTTTCAGAAACGACTGATCGAACCGCCACCCCCGGAGCTTCCACCTCCCCAAGAGCCGCCACCGCCGCCTCCGCTAAAACCTCCGAAACCACCACCGCCCCCCATAATAATAGGGCCACCTCCTCCTCGGTGTATGCGGTCGATGGTACGATTTTTTTTCTCTGTATACCCGCAACTCTTACAGCGATATACATCTTCGGCCAGACCTTCCGAAAAACGAGTCGCTTCCCGGATCACCTGCTGCCCCATATACACAAAGGTTTTCTTTCCACAACGGGGGCATGCCTTCGGACGATACTTTAAGTATGCGATAAACGCCGAGAAACCGATCATCCCGATAATCCCCACCACGAATATCCACATAAAATCATCATCGGACGAGGAAGAAGAACGGTTGCCAGTCATGCCTGCCCGTTCATAGTCGCTGGACATTAAATACTTGGTAACCGCCATGACTCCTTTCAACATGCCGGCGCTATAATCCCCGGCCTTTAGATCGGGCATCATATACCGCTGCTGGAGCCGGTAGCAAATCGCGTCGGGTAAGACACCCTCGATGCCATATCCCGTCTCGAAAACGACCGAACGTTGGGAAGGTTCCGTCACCAACTGGATCAATAAACCATTATCCTTGCTCTTTTGTCCCAATCCCCAATGTTTGAATAAATCCGTAGCGAACATCCGGGCATCCTGATCCCCGATGCTATTCACGGCAACGACAGCTACCTCGATACCGAGACTATCTTCCACTACATTTAATAATTGATTGATACGTGCCGCGTCATCCGGGGTAATGATACCATCCGGATTACTGACATGGTTCAACCGGTTGGAAAGACGTACGTTCGGAATGGTCTCGATCGAATAATCCTTTGCCGCGAAAATAGAGGAGGCAAAACCAACCAGCAATAAACTGATCCATAAAAGGCTTACCGGACACTTGCGTCTAGATCTTATATTCTTTATCTCACTCATTCAGCGAATGGCTATTAGAATTCTACCTTAGGAGCCTTTTCCGCACCGGATTCAGCGGCGAAATAAGCTTTCGATTGGAAGCCGAACATTCCGGACAAAATATTGTTCGGGAATTGGCGAATATAGGTATTATAAGACTGAGCTACCTCATTAAAACGTTTACGCTCTACTGAGATACGATTTTCGGTCCCTTCCAATTGAGCTTGAAGCTCCATAAAGTTTTGATTCGCTTTTAAGTCTGGATAACGCTCTAAAACAAGCATCAAACGGGAGAGGGCATTTCCTAACTCACCTTGTGCGGACTGGAATTTCTTCAAGGATTCCTCAGTAAGGTTAGAAGGATCAATCGTAGTCTTCGTCGCCTCGGCACGAGCGTTGACCACACCTTCTAAAGTCTCTTTCTCATGCGCGGCGTATCCTTTTACCGTATTTACCAGATTCGGGATCAAATCCATACGGCGTTGATATTGGTTCTCAACTTGGCTCCATGCGGTTTTCACGCCTTCGTCTTGAGTTACCATATTATTATACACGCCTTTCACCCAAAAGAATAATATCGCTACGATAGCGATGATAATCCATACAACTTTGTTCTTAAACATCTTTGCCTTATAATTTATTGATTATACATAATGAGACAAAGCTATATAAAAAAATCGGATTATCCACATAGCGATTGGCGGCTGCTTATAACTGCGATTGTTAGCTGCTTATAATGGGCATTGTAACATCCTTATATTGCCCATTGTTAGGACCTCATACCGGGCATTATAGGAAGGAGCTTGCCGCGATGCTGCGGATGGAAGCCCACCGCATAGATTCTATTTATCTTCCCATAGATAAAACTGATCAATGAAATCCAAGGCTTTTAGGGTACATGTAAGTGAATTGTTCTATATTTGCACTTAATAAATCTAAATAAATATAGTTATGCGTAAAACAATTTATGCTAAAATGACGGCATTACCGGTAGGACTCTGCGCTTTAGCCTTTGCGGTTACCTCGTGCGGTTCTTCCGAATACAAGAAATTTGCCGACAATGAAGGTAAGCAAGTGGCCTCTATCCTGCGGGAAAACGACTGTTTGGCCTGCCACTCTGAAAATGCGCCTCTGCCATTTTACGGTAATTTACCGTTGATCGGTCCCGTTGTACAGGCAGACATGAAGGAGGCCGTTCACTATGTGGACTTGACTGCTATGGTGGAAGCCTTGGAGAACGGGCAGCCCGTTTCAGAGGTTGATTTGGCGAAGGTGGAGAATACGGCCCTAAGCGGCTCTATGCCCCCGGCTAAGTATTCCCATATGCCGATGCACTGGGGAACCAGCCTTGACGACAATGAGAAAGCGGTGATCATTTCATGGGCGAAGAATGTCCGTAAAGATCGTTTCACGACCGAAACCGTAGCGGAAGAATTTAAGAATGAGCCTCTTCAGCCTCTAATGAAGAGCTTGCCTACAGATTCGGCGAAGGTAGAGTTGGGTTTTGCCCTGTATCATGATACTCGTTTGTCTGCGGACAATACGATCTCTTGCGCTACTTGCCACGGATTGAACACAGGTGGTGTAGACCGTAAGCAATATTCGGAAGGTATTAATGGACAGTTCGGTGGTGTTAACGCTCCGACCGTATATAATGCGGCGCTTAATTTCGTTCAATTTTGGGACGGACGTGCGGCAGACCTAAAAGAGCAAGCGGCTGGTCCTCCATTAAACCCAGTGGAAATGGGTTGTACCTCATTCGACCAGATTTGCGAGGCTTTAGCGCAAGATAAGGATTTCACGAAGAAATTCACGGAAGTGTATCCGGAAGGTTATTCTCAATCTACGATCACGGACGCTATCGCTGAGTTTGAGAAGACCTTGCTTACGCCGAGTCGTTTCGACAAATACTTGATGGGAGATAAAAACGCGCTTACAGCGGAAGAATTAGAGGGCTATCAACTATTCAAGGACAATAAATGCGCTACTTGCCACGTTGGTGTAAATGTCGGTGGTCAATCTTACGAGTTCATGGGTATCAAGAACAGCTATTTCGATTACCGGAATACAGGGTTGACGGACGGTGATAACGGACGCTATGCCGTGACTAAGAAAGAATCCGATCGTCATAAGTTCAAAACCCCGACACTTCGTAACGTGATGCTGACTTATCCGTACATGCACGACGGAACGGTAGCCTCTGTAGAGGATGCGATCCGTATCATGCATGAGTTCCAGATCGGAAAGGAGATCAATGATGTAGAAGTTGAAAAAATCGTTGTTTTTCTAAGGACTTTGAACGGAGAATATAATGGAAAAATGCTTCAATAATTGATTAAAAAAGGTACATGTCCTTCCGCTTGTTCTACATATTACTTATATTTGCCGCAGTTAAGTGTGGAGAAGGAATATGGGCACAGGAGGAAGGACTTGCTTCGTATTACCATCATCGTTTCCACGGCAGGAAATCATCCAGTGGAAGGGTTCATGATAAAGAAGAATTAGTCGCCGCGCATCGTACGTATCCTTTTGGTACTTTTTTAAGAGTCACGAACTTGGAGAATATGAAAAGTACCATTGTATGCGTAACGGATCGTGGACCTCGTTATAGAAAACGAATCATTGATGTATCAGCGAGCGCCGCCGAGATATTGGATTTTATCGATAAAGGTGTCGCTAAGGTACGGATAGAAGTCGTTCCCGGCCCCTTAGACCTCCGCTATCTGGACTTGATCTATCCTAAGATTCCTTATCTGGATATAGATTATTTACGTCCGGATCCACCTTATAGGGTGAAATTCACGAAATAAATTTAATATAATGAAGCAAATACTTATCACCGGGGGCGCCGGCTTTATCGGTTCTCATTTATGTGCCCGTCTTTTAGAAGAAGGAAATGAAGTAATTTGTCTGGATAACTATTTTACGGGAAGTAAGGAGAATGTGATTCCTCTGCTGAAAAATCCACATTTCGAGTTGATCAGGCATGATGTTTCTATACCGTTCCAAGCCGAGGTCGATGAGATTTATAATTTGGCATGTCCCGCATCTCCAGTTTATTATCAAATAGATCCGATACAGACGATCAAGACATCCGTGTTAGGAGCGGTCAATATGTTAGGTCTGGCAAAACGGGTGAACGCTAAGATATTACAAGCATCTACCAGTGAGGTGTATGGAGATCCCATGATACACCCGCAGCCGGAAAGCTATTGGGGAAATGTCAACCCGATAGGGCCTCGCTCTTGTTATGACGAGGGCAAGCGTTGCGCCGAGACCTTATTTATGGATTACCATCGCCAAAACAAGGTTCGCATTAAAATCATCCGCATCTTTAATACGTATGGGCCTAATATGAGTACGAACGATGGCCGTGTCGTCTCTAATTTCATTATACAGGCATTACAAAATAAGGACATTACGATTTATGGGGATGGAAACCAAACTCGTAGTTTCCAATATGTAGACGATTTGATCGAGGGGATGATTCGCATGATGAATACCTCGGATGATTTTACCGGCCCGGTAAATATCGGAAATCAGGGAGAGTTCTCGATGAACGAGTTGGCCAAGATCGTGATCCGTTTGACAAACTCCTCCTCTAAGATCGTATACCGCCCGTTGCCGGGAGACGATCCCAAGCAACGTAAGCCCGATATTACGTTGGCCAAAGAGAAATTAGATGGGTGGGAACCTACGGTTTGTTTGGAGGAAGGATTAAAGAAAACGATATTATACTTTAAATCTCTCTAATAAATTTCTAATTTGGCCTAAGAGTATTCTAACTAAATATTCATAAGCGATAAAAGAGTGACTTCTACCTTTGCGTAAAATTTAACGCAAATGGACAGACGAGTCACTCTTTTACTTTTTTTATCTCTTCTTTTCTCTGGGGCGAAAGCCTCTGTTGTCTCCCTCTCCTTGAAAGAGTCCGAGCAACGTTTCTCTGAACACAATCTGGAAGTGATAGCCGAACGGTATAATATCGATATAGCCGAGGCTCAGGTGGTACAGGCCAAACTTTTCGAGAATCCCGTGGTCTCTTTGGAGCAAAATGTTTATAACCGGTTGAACGGACATTACTTTGATTTCGGAAAACAAGGGGAAACGATCGTAGAGGTGGAACAGTTGATCTATATCGCCGGACAGCGAAACAAACGTGTCCGTTTGGAGAATATCCATAAGGAAATGGCCCTTTACCAATTCGAGGAAGTATTAAGAACCCTCCGGAGCGAGTTGAAGGAGAAATTCGTAACGCTTTATTTCACCCGGAAATCCCAATCCATTTACGATCGTGAGATCGATTCTTTGGCTCATCTGTTGGTGGTTCTCAAGGAGCAGAATGAGAAAGGGAATGTTTCTTTATTAGAGAAGTCCCGTATCGAGGCCCTATTACTCTCTTTACGGCAAGAGCGGAATGATATCGCCAACCAAGTTATCTCCCTTCAAGGAGACATGCGGCTTTTACTAGGAATATCCGGCAATGATACCTTCGAGCCGATATTCGATGAGTCTGTGTTGAACCAGATCGATATGGACTCCGTTCCTTTCTCTGAATTGACCTCTTTATTATACGAACGTCCGGATCTTAAGTTGGCGCAAGCAAGCGTCAAGGCTTCGGAGGCGGACGTGAGATTACAACGTTCCCTCGCTTTCCCGGAAGTGAGCGTAAAGGGTACGTATGATAAGGCGGGTAACTTTATCAATGATTATTGGGCGATCGGCTTGAGCGTCTCTCTCCCTATATTTAACCGGAATCAAGGGAATATCAGGGCGGCGAAAATATCCGTCGCTCAAAAGGCCCATAAGGAAGAATACGCACGCCGCCAGGCCGAGAATGAATTATTCACCAGCTATGCCCGGTTGGAAAAGGCGATTCAGCTCTATCGTTCCTCGAACTATGGGTTGGAGAAGGATTTCGCCTTGATTATCGAAGGCGTGAACTCGAATTTCCAAAAACGGAATATCAGTCTCCTTGAGTTTATCGATTATTATGAGACCTACAAAACAACCTGCTTGCAACTTTACCAAACTCAAAAAGAAGTGTTACTGGCCTTGGAGGAGGTAAATACCGTAACGGGTAGCCATGTATTCAACTATTAAAAGCAAATCAAACGATATGAATAAGCATCTAATCACATGCATCCTTTTAGTACCCTTGGTATGTTCCTGCGGGAAACAGGCGACCACCTCGGTCGATATCCGGGAACCTTTACTATTAAATGACAGTTTACAGGAGATTATAACACTGGATACGGTTCGTGACACACCATTAACCAACGAGTTATTGCTCAATGGCCGTGTCAGTTTCAATCCGGAGCGAGTGGCTCATGTGTATCCGATATTTGGTGGAAATGTCACCTCCATTCATGCGGAAGTTGGCGATTACGTGGGGAAAGGAGATGTCCTAGCGGTGATCCGGAGCGGCGAGATCGCTGATATCGACAAGCAGCGAAAGGAGGCCGAGCATCAACTGGCTATCGCTAACCGTAACTTGGAGGCTACCCAAGATATGGCGCGGAGCGGTATGGCTTCCGACCGGGACTTCCTGCAAGCCCAGCAAGAGCAAGCCAATGCCGAGGCCGAGACCAAACGTATCCAAGAAATGTATTCCATTTATAACATAACAGACCCATCTACCTATGTGGTGAAAGCGCCGGTCTCCGGCTTTATCATCGATAAGAATATAAACCGGGATATGCAGATCCGTTCCGATCAAGGGGAGGAGATGTTTACCATTTCCGGTCTCGACGATGTCTGGGTGATGGCCGATGTCTATGAGGGAGATATCAGCAAGGTAAAAGAGGGGGCTACCGTTCGTATCACTACTTTGGCCTATAAGGATATGGAGTTTACGGGAACGATCGATAAGGTTTATCATATGCTAGACCGAGAAAGTAAGACCATGAGCGTAAGAGTCAAATTAAGGAACGAGAAGTATATGCTTAAACCCGGAATGTTTACGAACGTATATGTACAGAGCGCGGTAAAAGGAGAAAGTATGCCTTGCGTAAACGCCCATGCCGTGATTTTCGAGGATGGTAAAGAATACGTTGTCTATGTCTCGAAGGAGGGATATTTGCAAATGCGTGAGATCTCGGTGTATAAGCAAACCGAGAAGTTCTGTTACCTGCGATCCGGCTTGAAGGATGGGGATCGGATCGTAGATCGGAACGCTCTTTTGGTGTATAACGAATTAAAGTAACCAGACGATATGCACACATTCATAGATAATATCATAACGTTCTCCCTCCGGAACAAATTCTTTATCTTCTTCTGTACCACGATCGCCGTAATCGCCGGTATCACCAGCTTTATCCATACGCCGATCGACGCATTTCCGGATGTGACGAATACGAAAGTGACGATTATCACCCAATGGCCGGGCAGGAGCGCCGAGGAGATCGAGAAGTTTATCACGATCCCGATCGAGATCGCCATGAACCCGGTACAGAAAAAGACGGATATCCGGAGCACGACCCTTTTCGGGCTTTCCGTCATCAACGTGATGTTCGAAGATAAGGTGGATGATTTCTTCGCCCGCCAGCAAGTTTATAATCTCTTGAACGACGCCGACCTGCCGGAAGGGGTCACGCCGGAAGTGCAGCCCTTATATGGTCCGACCGGCGAGATCTTCCGCTATACATTATGTAGCGATAAGCGTTCCGTCCGGGAATTGAAGACTTTGCAGGATTGGGTGATCGAGCGGAAGTTGCGGGCCGTACCCGGTGTAGCGGATATCGTCAGCTTCGGAGGAGAAGTAAAGACTTTCGAGGTTAGCGTCAACCCGAATCAACTGATCAGTTACGGGGTAACGACCTTGGAACTTTATGACGCTATCGCGAAAAGTAATATCAACGTAGGCGGCGACGTGATCACGAAAAGCTCGCAAGCCTATGTCGTGCGGGGTATCGGCTTGATTAACGATGTAAAAGAGATCGAGAATATCGTCGTAAAGAATATCAATGGCACGCCAATCCTTGTCAAGCACTTGGCTACCGTGCACGAATCCAGTCTTCCCCGCCTAGGGCAAGTCGGCCGCATGGAGGAAGATGATGTCGTACAAGGCATCGTTGTCATGCGAAAAGGGGAGAACCCCGGCGAGGTAATCGCCGCCTTGAAGGATAAGATCAAGGATATCCAACAAAACGCCTTGCCGGAAGACGTGCGAATCGTATCGTTCTACGATCGTGAGAATCTGGTAGATCTGGCGGTCAAGACCGTAACACATAATCTGGCGGAAGGTATTCTGCTGGTAACTTTCATCGTATTAATCTTCATGGCGGATTGGCGTACGACGGTGATCGTGTCGATCATTATCCCGTTGGCACTCCTCTTCGCCTTTATTTGTCTCCGGGCGATGGGGATGAGCGCCAACCTCTTATCTATGGGAGCGATCGACTTCGGTATTATTATCGATGGCGCCGTCGTGATGGTGGAGGGGCTTTTCGTGGCATTGGACCGGAAAGCCCGTGAAGTAGGCATGCCCGCTTTCAATTTGATGAGTAAGATGGGTATTATCCGTCATACGGCGAAGGACCGTGCGAAAGCGGTTTTCTTCTCTAAGCTGATTATCATCACCGCCTTGGTCCCGATCTTCTCTTTCCAGAAGGTGGAAGGAAAGATGTTCAGCCCGCTCGCTTATACCTTGGGGTTCGCCTTGTTGGGAGCGTTGATCTTTACGTTGACATTGGTACCCGTCCTCTCTTCCATGCTATTAAAGAAAGAGGTGCGTGAGAAACATAATCCGTTCCTTGCGTGGATCAATCAGAAGTCGATCGGTATTTTCGACTGGTGCCACGCCCGTAAGAAGCGGACAATCACGTTCGCCACGCTGGTAGCCGCCGTAGGTATCTGGTGCTTCACATTGTTGGGCAGCGAGTTTCTCCCGCAACTGAACGAGGGCTCTATTTATATCCGTGCGACCTTACCGCAAAGTATATCTTTGGATGAATCCGTTACGTTGGCCAACCAGATGCGCCGGAAGCTGGCGGCTTATCCGGAGGTTCGTCAGGTCTTATCGCAAACCGGCCGGCCGAACGATGGCACGGACGCGACAGGTTTCTACAACATCGAGTTTCATGTGGATATATATCCCGAGAAAGAGTGGGAAAGCGAACGCTCGAAAGCGGGTCTGATCGAGAAGATGCAAGAGGATCTGGCGATCTATCCGGGCGTGGATTTTAACTTTTCGCAGCCTATCTCGGACAATGTAGAGGAAGCGGCCAGCGGCGTGAAGGGTTCCATCGCCGTGAAAGTCTTCGGTAAGGATCTATACGAGTCGGAGAAAAAGGCGGTAGAAGTTTTCAAGGTCTTGGAGACCGTAGACGGTATCGAAGATCTGGGCGTTATCCGGAATATCGGCCAGCCGGAGCTACGGATCGAGTTGAACGAGTCTCGTTTAGCCCGCTACGGCGTGGCCAAGGAGGACGTGCAATCCATTATCGAGATGGCGATAGGAGGTAAGAGTGCCTCTCTGCTTTATGAGGACGAGCGTAAGTTCAATATCATGGTCCGCTACGAATCCGCTTTCCGCCGTAGCGAGAATGAGATAGGCAAGATACTGGTTCCGGCGAAGGATGGTTCCATGATTCCTATCCGCGAGCTGGCGGATATCCATACGATTACCGGCCCGTTGATTATCTACCGGGATAACCACGCTCGTTTCTGCGCCGTGAAATTCTCGGTCCGGGGCCGCGACATGGGTAGCGCCGTGGCTGAAGCCCAGCGGAAAGTGGAGAGGCAGGTAAAGCTCCCCGAAGGCTATACCTTGAAATGGACCGGAGATTTCGAGAACCAACAACGGGCTACCAAACGCTTGGCCCAAGTCGTCCCCGTAAGTATAGCGATCATCTTCGTGATCCTATTCGTCCTTTTCGGCAACGCCCGGGATGCCGGACTGGTCTTATTGAACGTGCCTTACGCCGCCGTCGGAGGTATCTTGGCCCTATTAATCACGAGTTTCAACTTCTCGATCTCCGCCGGTATCGGCTTTATCGCCCTCTTCGGTATCTGTATACAGAATGGCGTGATCATGATATCGGACATCAAGAATAACCTGCGGGAGAGGCATCCTCTGGAAGATTCGATCAAGATGAGCGTGAAATCAAGGGTACGTTCCGTATTAATGACCGCCTCCATGGCCGCTATCGGCCTGCTTCCGGCCGCCTTGAGCCACGGTATCGGATCGGAAAGCCAGCGTCCTTTGGCGATCGTGATCATTGGCGGATTAATAGGGGCCACGTTCTTCACCCTCTTTGTCTTCCCGCTGATGGTGGAGGCTTTTTATCGACGAATGCTTTATGATAAGAACGGTAAATTAGTGCAACGTAGGTTGTAATTGCTATATTTGTAGCAAGAAAGTCCGGAACTATTAGGGAGGGCGACTGGAGTTATTATGCGAAAGGATTATACTTACTGATCTTTTCACGGCTGTGAAAAGATCATATCACAGAGGTGAAACGATCGTATCACAACCGTGAAAAGAACGTTTCACCTCTGTGATACGATTAGCATCACCCTAAGTACGCATTACTAATGATGGACATTCTTATTAATACATACGATACAATGGCGAAGATATTATTAGTAGAAGACGAGATAAACATCGCCTCTTTTATAGAAAGAGGCTTGCGGGAGTTCGGGCATGAGGTATATGTCGCTTATGACGGTGCCGCTGGTTGGGAACTGACACAGAAGAACGATTTCCAATTGCTGATTCTGGATATTATAATGCCGAAGATGAATGGCCTGCAACTTTGCAAACAGTACCGGCAACGGTTCGGTTACCATGCCCCCGTGATCATGCTGACCGCCTTGGGAACCACCGAGGATATCGTTAGCGGGCTGGATGCCGGGGCGGATGATTATCTGGTAAAACCTTTCAGCTTCCAAGAACTCGAGGCCCGCATAAAGGCGTTATTACGCCGATCGGGAAACGAATCCGTCCATACGGCTCTCCGGTGCGGGGATCTGGTCTTAGATCCTCCAAGCCATCGGGCTATACGGAATGGGCAGGTCATCGATTTGACGGTAAAGGAATATAGGCTCTTGGAATATTTCATACAGAACCAAGGAACGGCCTTGAGCCGGATGAACTTGCTAAAGAATGTCTGGGACAAGGATTTCGATACCAATACGAACGTGGTCGATGTTTACGTGAATTATTTGCGCACGAAGATAGACAAGGACTTCGAACCTAAGCTAATCCATACCGTGGTGGGCGTGGGCTATATGATGGAAGCATGAAGACAGGAAACAAGATCGCTCTCTTTTACTCGGCCATTACCATAGGCGTGATAGCCGTCGTGACGCTTGTCTTCTATTTGGTTTCCACGAGCTATATCTCTCGCCTGTACTATTCTTACCTGACGGAAAAAGCCTATGCCACGGCACAGAAGCATTGGGAGAAGGACGAGACCGACGACGAGAGCTATGCCCGTATCCAACAGCGTTACGAGGAAACCCTTCCCGTCGCTACCGAGATATTGCTGAACGCCGATAGCTTGGAGACCCGGCAAGTACTGTCCCGTTATCTGGACGCCACGCAGGTGAGATCTCTATACCAAGAGGATATCGTTCACTTCAAGCACGATACGCAAATGGGAGCGGCTTTGTATTATCCCGACAACGAGGGGAATTTCATCGTGATTGTCCTTTCCGGGAATCAGTATGGGATGGATATCCAGCATCGGATCGGCTGGCTGTTGCTGGGATTGATATTGGTTAGCTCGGTATTGATCTATTTTGTCGGCAGACTATACGCGACCCGGATGGTAGACCGGATCGACGCTGCTTACCAAAGTGAGAAAGCGTTTATCAGCAACGCCTCGCATGAGTTGAACAATCCACTGACAGCCATTCAAGGCGAATGCGAGATCAGCCTGCTGAAAGAGCGCTCCCCGGAGGAATACCAAGCGGCATTAAGACGTATCGCCACGGAGACGAGCCGTATCATACAATTGATCAAACACCTGCTGTTCCTGTCGCACGGGGATAAGGAGATCCAGAAAAGTGCGATGGAGACGATCTTCCTAGCGGACTTCTTGATGCAGTTCTCCTCGGCCCGGATCTCGTTCTCCCCGGATAATTTCTCTTATATGATCAGTGCCAATCCCTATTTATTGAAGATAGCGATCAAGAATATCTTGAGCAACGCCTGTAAGTATTCGAACGATAAACCGGTAGAGATGCGGCTTCGAGGCAGTATCTTGACCATATCCGACCGAGGTATCGGCATTCCTCCCGAGGAATTGAAACGAATCTTCCAACCCTTTTACAGGGCGAGCAATACCCGGGAATACGCCGGGCATGGTGTCGGGCTAAGCCTCTCGCTACGCATATTGAGCACCTATGGAGCGAAGGTGAATATTATTTCTGATCTAGGGGTTGGGACGAGCGTGGAGATCGACTTTGGGTAGCCGTCAGATATTCTTTAGCCGGACCTGTTATTTCGACAGACTCCGGCGTTACCCCTACCGCCTCTTCCGAAGATATAAGTCCGCGATCTACCAAGCGATCCAGTATTACCCTGTAAAAATCCTCATAATACGGCTTCAACCGCAACCCGTCGAAGCAATAGCGGACCTGTTTGGGTTTGGGGATAATACTGGCCATAAAAATGCACTCGGCAAGGTTTAATTGGGAAGGTTCCTTCGCGAAATAATAACGTGAGGCCTCGGCGGCTCCATAAATCATGGGACCCCATTCGGCGATGTTCAGATAAACCTCAAACATCCGCTCTTTAGAGGTCAGATGATTGCTCTCGATCAGCCATACGATTAACATTTCCTCCAGTTTGCGGGCGATCGTCTTATTACGGCTCAAGAATACATTCTTCACCAATTGCATGCTGAGCGTACTGCCGCCACGGGCGAAACGTCGTTCCTTGATATCCTGTATCAACGATTCCCGGATAGCGCTTGGAATAAAACCGTTGTGATAAAAGAAGCCGGCATCCTCACTCTGCATGATCGCTAAAGGAAGATAACGGGATACGGCGTTGAACGGGCGGAAAGAGGGATTCGCCGGACCGATCTCGAAAGAGCGTACCGGCTCGCCTTGCTCATAGACAGTATATTCAAATGGCTCATTCATCTTCCGCAAATCTGTATTCCCATAGGCAAGGATCTGGAAGCCCTTCGCTTTCAAAGTAGATTCCAAGATCAAGCTGTCTACCTGTCCGAAATCCAGATCCAATCGAAAATGATAGGAGAGGGTACCTTCTGTTCTCAGGCCTTCCAGATTGTAGAATAAGCCTTTAGGCAGGGAGGAGAACAGTTGATCCGCAGGGAAATCCCTTTTATTCACAGAGGCCGTGATTTGCCAACTGGTATCTTTAACGATCTTCAGATAAGGATGGAAATCCAGATGATTAAACCGGATATCACTGACGCTATCTAATTCGATATAGTTCTTACCGATGTTTGTCCGGAAGTGTATAGAGCCTTTATCCAGTAAGACCGTGTCCGGAGATATACGCTCTTGGTGGATGGTAAGCCCGCTCACATAGGCGCTTCCGAGTAAGGATTGTATGTCTTCTTCTATTTTAGGTCCCTTAAGCTCGAAGGCCAAGGTGTCGAAACGTACCGATGCCCCCCAACGATATTCCAGAAAAGGAAGAGGAATCTTCGTATGCTCGTCGGCGTAGAGATGGGCTTTCACGAGTCGCTCCTTATCAGAGAGAGAGCCTTCGCAAATCCATTCGCTACGAACTCCGTTCTCCGTGCTGTTTATATGCGTAGAGAATTGATTGTTAGTAAGATTGAGTTCGGGTATCTCTAGTATTAGTTCATCTCCTTTATTACTATAAGAAACACATAAATCATGTACCAAGGCATTTCCGGGCAATAAATTGAAAAGGAGACTAAGGGAGCGTTCAGCCTTGCGCGCGTAATCCCGTTCCTTATCATCTACAGCTGTTTCCTCTGGCTCACCTGGGTGATTCGATGGTTTATAAAGGAAATCAAAATTAGCTCTCTCTCCCTTCTTAATAAAATGAATATGCAAATTATCCGCTTGTACACTCTCTATGGAAGGGGTAAGTAGCAATAATCTGCCAAGCTCCAGTTTCGCTTGAAGCCTGTCCGCATGTATCAACGTATCAGCATCAATCGGGATAACGGTCAATCCCTCCATACGTACGGTACTCAGCCCCATCAACCGGATCTTATCATAGCGTATGTCAAGATGATGCCTTTCGGCAAGTTTACTCAATTTATGTCCCGCATACGCCCCTAAGATCAGGTCGATGCCCCAAAATGCCATAAACAAGAGAAAGCCAATAAAAATAAGAACTGCTATAAAAGATCTTTTATGGGATTGATTCATGCTCATCTATATTGTTACCCAGCGGACAAAAGTACTATAATTAAACGAATGGATTTCTTTTTCGATAAACAATCAAGGGCTTAATTTAGTTATATTAAAAAATTAAAGTTATATGGCGTATAAGATTGCGTTTTTTGGTGCTAAACCCTACGACATCGCTTCTTTCGATAAGATCAATGAGCGGTATGAGTTCGATATTCGTTACTATAAAGGACATTTGAATATCAATAATGTCGTCTTAACCCAAGGGGTAGACGCTGTATGTATTTTCGTGAACGACACGGCCGATGCCGATGTAATAAACGCTTTGGTTGCCAATGGTGTGAAACTGTTGGCGCTTCGTTGCGCCGGTTTTAATAATGTGGATTTGAATGCCGCCAGGGGGAAATTACCGGTCGTACGCGTACCGGCCTACTCACCCTATGCGGTCGCTGAATATACGTTGGCCTTGATGTTATCGTTAAACCGTAAGATACACCGGGCATACTGGCGTACGAGAGATGGCAACTTCTCCTTGAATGGCTTGATGGGATTTGATATGCATGGCAAGACCGCCGGTATTATCGGTACCGGAAAGATCGCCAAGATATTGATTCATATCTTAAAAGGATTGGGGATGCGTGTATTGGCAAACGACCTGTATCCGGATGAGAAATTCGCCAAGGAGGAAGGGATCACCTATGTCTCTTTAGACGAGTTATACAAAGAGTCCGATATCATTTCCTTGCATTGCCCGTTGACCGACCAGACCCGTTATCTGATCAACGACGATTCGATCGCCAAGATGAAAGACGGCGTAATGATTATCAATACGGGACGCGGGTTACTGATTCATACCAACGCCTTGATCGAGGGATTGAAGACCAAGAAAGTATCTGCCGCTGGATTGGATGTCTACGAGGAGGAGGGAGACTATTTCTACGAGGATAAATCGGATAAGATTATCGATGATGATGTCTTGGCCCGTCTGCTCTCGTTCAACAATGTGATCGTTACTTCCCATCAGGCGTTTTTCACGAAAGAGGCTCTGCATAATATCGCCGAGACTACCTTGCGGAACATCAAGGATTTCGAGGAAGGCCGTCCCTTAGTGAACGAAGTGACCAAGTAAATTCTAAAAAGGAACTATTATTTATCGCTGATTTATTATATTTTTGTGGCCATTGCTTGGTGGGAACCCAGCAATGGCTTTTTTAATTCAGAGGTATATATATGGAAATAGATAGTCAGACAGGTTTGGTGTTGGAAGGTGGCGGAATGCGTGCCATATTTACGGTGGGAGTATTGGATTATTTTATGGATCATGATATTTGGTTTCCTTATACGATCGGAGTATCGGCGGGCGCGAGTAACGGAATCTCGTATGCTTCCCGCCAGCGGGGACGCTCTCGTTTTAGCAATATCGACCTATTGAAGAAATATAATTACATAGGTCTTCGTCATTTCTTACGGGGAAGGGGATATATCGATCTGAATTTCTTGTTTTATGTCTATCCGGATTTGTATTATCCGTTGGATTACGATACCTATTTCAAGTCCAAGGATCGGTTCGTTATGGTCACGAGCAATTGCTTGACGGGTAAAGCGGAATATTTCGAGGAAAAGAAAGATAAGAAACGTTTGGTGGATATCTGTAAAGCATCTTGCACATTACCGATCCTCTGTCCAATTACGTATGTAGACGGGATACCGATGGTCGACGGAGGCGTATGCGACGCTATCCCTATCCGACGGGCTATCGCCGACGGCTTCTCCAAGAACGTCATCATCCTTACCCGTAACAAAGGCTATCGGAAAGAAGAGAAAGATTTTTACCTTCCCGGCTTTATTTATAACAAATACCCAGCGATCCGGGAACAGTTGCGACTACGATACCGGCGGTACAACGAGGTCTTGGATTACATAGACCAACTGGAGGCCGAAGGAAAAGCCTTCATCATCCGTCCGCAAAACCCAATTAAAGTCGGCCGTACCGGAAGCGACACAAAGAAACTGGAAGAACTATATGAGGAAGGCTACGAATGCGGAAAACAAATCACTCAATTGTAGAGACGGGGCATGCCCCGTCTCATCCCCTCAAAACAGTATTTTATTTACAACCTTGCAAATCCTTACTTAACCGCATAGCGCAGAAATTAGGACCGCACATCGTACAGTACTCTCCATCCGTAACAGCACTCTCCTTATAATACTGTAAAGCCCTTTCCGGGTCCAAGGACAAATTGAACTGGTCTTTCCAGCGGAAATCAAAACGGGCCTTGCTCAACGCATTATCACGTACTTGAGCGCCGGGATGCCCTTTCGCCAAGTCAGCGGCATGCGCCGCTATCTTATAAGCGACCACCCCATTACGCACGTCTTCCTTATTCGGCAATCCCAAATGTTCCTTCGGCGTAACATAGCAGATCATAGCCGTCCCATGCCAAGCGATTTGCGCGCCACCAATAGCCGACGTGATATGATCGTATCCAGGAGCGATATCGGTCGTCAACGGGCCCAACGTATAGAACGGCGCTCCATGGCAGGCATACTGTTGTTCCTTCATATTCTCATGAATCTTATTCATGGGAACATGGCCCGGGCCTTCGATAATCACTTGTACGAACTGCTCCCAAGCTATTTTCGTCAGTTCTCCCATCGTGTGAAGCTCGGCGAATTGTGCCGCATCGTTCGCGTCATAGATAGAACCCGGACGAAGCCCGTCTCCGATAGAGACCGCCACGTCATATGCCTTTAGTATCTCGCAGATTTCGGCGAAATGTGTGTACAGGAAGTTTTCCTCGTCATGAAGCTGCATCCATTTAGCCATGATAGATCCGCCTCTGGAGACAATCCCCGTCAGGCGAGTCGCCGTCAGCTCCACATGTTTACGCAACAAACCCGCGTGGATCGTGAAATAATCCACGCCCTGTTCCGCCTGCTCGATCAACGTATCCCGATAGATCTCCCAAGAAAGGTCCTCTACCTTACCATTCACCTTCTCCAAGGCTTGATAAATAGGAACCGTACCCATCGGAACCGGGCAGTTACGAATAATCCACTCGCGCGTCTCATGGATATTATCGCCGGTAGAGAGATCCATCAACGTGTCTCCGCCCCATTTACAACTCCATATCGCCTTCTCGATCTCCTCGTCGATACCGGAGGAAAGAGCGGAGTTACCGATATTGGTATTGATCTTTACCAAGAACTTCTTACCGATAATCATCGGCTCGGCTTCCGGGTGATTGATATTCGCCGGGATGATCGCGCGACCGGCGGCGATTTCCTTGCGGACGAACTCCGGCGTGATATACGACTTCAGTCCCAAAGCCTCGATTTGCTGGTTCTCACGAATCGCCACGTACTCCATTTCCGGAGTGATAATGCGCTTCTTCGCATAATACATCTGGGTGATATTCTTACCCTCTTTAGCCCGGAAAGGCAAGTATCGCTTGGGGAAACGCAGGGAATTCAGACTCGCGTCCGCCAATCGCTCACGGCCATAAGCGGAAGTCAATTCCGGCAATTGAACCACATCTTTACGCTTACCGTACCACTCCTCACGTATACGAGGAAGTCCTTTAACGATATCAATCGATATCTTGGGGTCGGAATACGGGCCGCTCGTATCGTAAACGATTACCGGATTGTTCTTCTTGAAGATTCGTTCTCCATGCTCATCCAAGGTTACCGTGTCCAACAATTTAATCTTACGCATACCAACCTTGATCTTATTGATCTCGCCCGGGACATAAATCTTTTCCGAGGACGGATAGGAAATACGCATATTCTTTTTAGTAGCCATATGTATTTAGTTTAGTACTTATTGATTTCCTCTATAAACCGGCGGGTTTCCTCCACGGGATCGGGGGCATTGATAATCGCGCCCGAAACAGCGATTCCGGTTATACCCGTCTCCATCAAAGGGCCTACGTCTTCCAACGTAATACCACCTATCGCGAAGATAGGAATATCAATGCCAGCCTCCTTACATTGAACGATAATTTTACGATAACCTTCCAAACCTAAGATGGGACTCAAATTCTTCTTGGTACCTGTAAAGCGATACGGCCCTAGTCCGATATACGAGGCGCCTCGTTCTACGGCCAGCCGGATATCCTCGAACGTGTTAGCCGTAGCCCCGATATAGAAGATGGCATTGGAGTCCAACTTGTCTTTCAGTACTTCCCAAGCGATATCCAAGGGAATGTCATTCTTACCTAGATGACAAGCCGTAGCGCCACATGTCACGGCGGCTTCCAGATCATCGTTTACGCAGAAATCCACGATTCGCTCACATTCGTCCGCGCAGATAGTGGCACATTTACGTACGGTATCCTCATAGATCCCGTCTTTCATACGCAATTGTATCCACGAACATCCTCCTTGGATTGCCATGCGTACCTCGTCGCATTCCGTATATTTAGGTGTACGATGCGTTATAAACATCAAGCGGTTACTCCCACCAAAAGGAGGGCGTAATCCGGTTGTTCTCCGACCGACTCTTCCATTCTCATCATATCCGAAATAATAATTTAAGGCCATACTTGTAATCGTTTGAATTGTTTTATGAGTTGATCCGCAACAAGAAGGGAGGGATCGTTTCCCCAAAGGGCCCCGAGAACGGCGACACCGCCGAAGGGGATATCTCTTAATTTCGTTATTGTTTGTGAGCAGATTCCTCCCAAGGCGATCACCTTATCATCGATGATGCCCTTTGCGTTTCGCAATCCATCTAAGGGGAATCCGCTACCATATCCTTCTTTGGATATACTCTGAAAGATCGGGCTAAGGAATACATAGTCGCATACCGGTTTATACTTGATAATCTCTTCCAGACTATGGCAAGAACGACTTATACTGCCTTTATATAAAGGTGGAGCTTCCGGGTTCCTCTTGTTCAAATGGACTCCTCCTAAAGCCCTTTCTTCTGCCAAGGTAAACCAATCATGAAGAACGATCCTGTCGTAATAAGCCGGAGAGATGTTATCCAATAAGCCCTCCAATTCATCACGTTTACAATCCGGTTTACGTAGATGTAAACGAGACATTCCTTCCGCGAATAGAAGTTCGATCAAAGAAGCTTCATCCGCGAAAAAATAAGGTGTAGTAATTACGACCAGCTTATTCATGATTCCATCGGATTTTATGAAGGGCAGAGGGTGAGAAGAAGTGGTTTACAGGTCCGTGCCCTTTTCCCATGCATACATTTGCCCCGTGAACGAGCGCGTTATTCATATATTCCTTGGCTAATCGTACGGCTTCCACCAATGAATGGCCGAGTGCCATATAAGCGGCGATGGCGGACGATAGCGTACAGCCCGTTCCATGGGTATTGAAAGTCTCCACTGTTGGCGAGGCCAGACAAATCGGATTATTCTCATTGATAAATAACCGATCCACCGTTTCTACTCCGGGAATATGCCCCCCTTTGATCAATATAGCCTTACATCCTTTTTCCTGCAATTTCCGGGCGGCAAGTAAGATATCCGCCTCGTTATTGATTTTTATACCGGAAAGATATTCCGTCTCGGGAATATTCGGAGTAAGCAGTGTCGCTTTAGGGAACAACTCATCAATGATGGTTCGGATGGCGTCATCCTCCAATAATTTACTTCCGCTCGTGGATATCATCACTGGATCTAAAATGATAGAAGTCTGTTGGAAGGAAGATAAAGTTTCAGATACGACCTTTACGGCATCCTTGTTATGTAGCATCCCTATTTTTACGGCATCTACGATGAAGTCCTCAAGAATAGCTTCGATTTGTCCTCTCAAAATCTCGGGAGAGATCGCTTGGATCCCTCGCACTCCCTGTGTGTTTTGAGCGGTTATAGCCGTTATCGCCGAGGCTCCAAAAACACCCAGCGAGGAAAAAGTCTTAATATCCGCTTGTATTCCGGCACCACCGCCACTATCAGAGCCCGCGATCGTTAAAGCTACCGGATAACGGTACGTTTCATTTTTATCCATCTAACATTCGTTTTTCTTACGGCGGCATTACCCGCATCAAGTAGTAAGGGTATGATCTCAGCCCATATAGTATGGCACCCCTTCGACGACGCAAACTTAGTGAAAAAAATCGATATTAAGATATTTCCGGCTTTTAAACGATAATTTTAACGCAAGGTTATACTTCCATAAATCGTAGACGGGAGCCTTCTGGTTTTAGAAGGCTTCCGTCATATTCATATAAACCGCCATCCCTTTTTGGTTCGGGTCTTTGCCTACGTCTAGGCGGAAGTTCTTGCCGGGTTGCATTTGGATACGTAAGCCTACGCCGTAGTTGAACTTCCATTTATTCCAGTCTACGATAGGAGCGTTTCCGATCGTACCCGTGCCGACCCAGCCAACAAAACCACACTTCGCCCAGAAATTACCGCTCTTATATTTCTCCACGCTGCCGAACATATGACGATACTCCAGAATCCCATACGCCATGGTCTTGTCACGGTACTTGCCCCAATAGTATCCGCGAAGATCGAAAGGAGAGCCAAACGAAGGAAGCTCCGTAAAAGGAACGTTTCCCACACCGATTTGTGTCTTGGCGATCCATGCCAAGGTGCTACGAGGACGAAATACTTGCTGGAACTGGCGGTATTCTAACTCGAACATCTCATAATTATATGCACCGCCTAAATACTTTCCATACACTTTAGCGATCGCGCTTAGTAACATACCGGAACTTGGGGTCGCCACGTCATTTCGTGTATCGTATTGAATCAAGCCGCCGACACCGATATTGACATAATCTCGTTTGAACTTATTGAAATAAGGATCTTCGGCCATCACCGGGTTGATATCATCTGATTTGCTGAAATTAATATCAAAAAGAGGACCCGTATATAAATGAGGCCTAACTTCCCATACGAAACGGGGATATAGTTGGAAAGAACTCTTATGGAATTTCGTTGTCGAATCGCTTTTCTCGATTTGCTCGATCGTCTCATAGCCTTTCCCGAAATAATGCGAAGGTTCGTTCCGATAACCGTAACTGATATAAATACGGAAGCGATTCTCGTTGAAGAATAAGGTACCGGCACCGGCAAAAACGAACGTCCCGTTTAAGGTGATGTTAAATCCCGCAGGGATAAACGATCGTTGGGATATCGTATCATTCTTGTTTAAGCGAAAGCTAGCCAAAACCGCGCCACCTACGCCAAAGGAGGCTTCCGGCGTGTAAGACGGTCCGCCAAGGATAGACCACCAGATCCTTTTGTTGGCCCGTATGGAGTCTTTATGTAATTGTTTATGATAACGTTGTATTTGCTTTTCGGTCATAGGCTTACCATCCAGCATCAGCACTTCTTTCGGAATCGTGTCATTGGAAATGCCTTGCGCCTTTACGGAAAAGGCGAATAGAAGGCAGGCCATATAAATTAAAAGATATCTAAACATTATTTTAATCAATATTTAGAGGGCAAAAGTACGAAATCCTCCTAATATGTATTCTTAAAGAATCCCTAATAAAAAAGAATAAACAGCTAAAAAGAAATGCTATTACAGTCTGGGGGTTGTAGATACGTAGCGTGCGTGCTGCGTCTCTACAGCTAAGATTGGTACAAGACCTTGCCCTCTTCGGATATTAACAGCAAGGTTAGTTCGCCGTCGGGAAGGATAGGAGCGCAATACGATTTACATTTTTGTAAAAGTAATGGGAAAAAACGATTTTGATCTTTTTCCGTAAGAAGCTCCCATAATTCACGGGCCAACGTAATCCGATTGATTGCATCTACGGTCGCCTCCTCGCATTTCGCTTCTTTCGCTACATCTTGAAGGAAGCCTTTGTTCATGACGACTTTTTTGCTGTGTGTATCCAGGAAACCTTCCGCAAGTTTCACCGCCTTGCCGATCATGATACCTAAGATAACCTGCTTGAAACCTAAATCGGCAGCGATCTTTAGCGTCTCTCCGATAAAGTTCCCGTAATGGACGAATGATTGTGGAGGCAAAGAAGCGTATAAGCTCCGAAGGTAGCGTTCACTCTTCGCCCCGGAATTAATAACCAACGTCTCGCAACCTATCGCTTTGGCGACACTGGCTTCTTTCCGTATCGAGGCGATAAAAGCGTCCGATGAGAAAGGACGCACGATTCCGGATGTCCCGATAATGGAGATTCCCCCGATAATTCCAAGTTTCGGATTGAAGGTACGTTTCGCCAACTCCTCGCCACCGGGAACCGAGACCGTGACAATAGCGACGGAATCGGGTGAGGGCAGGAGTGGAATCAGCTCTTGCCGGATCATCTTACGGGGCGTGGCGTTTATAGCCGGGCCGCCGACTTTCAAGCCGAGTCCCGGAAGGGTCACGGTTCCGACTCCTTCACCTGCTTGGAAGATGACTCTTCCCGTATCGTCGCTTTCTGTTTCTTGACAATATTCTTCTTGTGCCATTACCGTGGCACGCTTGTGCCATCGGCTTGGCACAGCTGTGCCATCACCGTGGCACGACTCTGCCACGGCGATGGCACAACCGGATGCATCGAGAGATAATTGAACAGTAACCCGGATCCGGCTATGATTCGTCACGTCCGGATCATCCCCAGACTCCTTGATCACGGTACAGGTGGCGGAACACCCGGCCCATTCGGTATAGGCTACCGGCAACGTTATCTGTTCTCCCGAGGGTAATGTTATCTGGCTTTCTGTTTGTTCCTCCCTTGTTAATAAGGCTAATAAAGCAGCTTTTGCGGCGGCGGTAGCACAAGCTCCGGTCGTATATCCGCTTTTCAAGGGAAAGAATTCGGGTAATAGGCGTTCGATTTGTTTGCGCAATCCGTCTTCACCATACACTCGGTAGAAAGTTTCCGGTAATGCGGGACGCTTCACGACAAATACTGGTATTCCGAATTGGCGGGCAGCGTTCACTTTATCCGTAAAATAGCCGGAGAAACCACTTTCCTTTGTCAAGATCGCATCCGGATGGAGTTGCTCCAACAACTTTAACTCATCCTCACCTTCTCGATAGAAAACCAGACGTTCTTGGGGGAAGCCCTGCTTCTCGGCCAACGACAAAGATTCCTCCCGCTCCAATATACGGAACCAAGTGGTATGCGATCGCCAATAAGGGCGGAGCGGGGCAAGGGTGTTCACGCCACTGAGGGCAAGTAGCCGTTGGATACCTTTGTTTTCCATTTGGTGAATTGCGTCTGCATAACTATCGCACCAAGTCAAGTCCTCATCACGAGGTGGATACCGACGTTCGTAACGGATCACCGGAATCTGTAAACATTTCGATACTTTTTCGATCGTTTGGTGTAACACTTGAGCGAAAGGGTGTGCCGCATCAATCAATAGCTTAATCGCGTGGTCACGACAAAAACACTCCATTTCCTCCGCATTCATGGCTCCGGTCAAACGGATTCCATGCGCGCATTCAATGGATTGCAAAGTTCCTTTCGTAGAATAGTAATAGGTAGCGGCTGCCTCGTCCGCTACCCGCACAGCCACACGACCTTCTGTCGTTCCTCCAAGGATCAGTATCATTACTTACGGAAAAGATGTTTGAATTCATCCGCATATAAGCGGGATAGACCCTTGCGATTATCGATGGCATCCCCGACGACAAGTAATGTTGTCAGTGTAAGATGATTCTCTTTTACGATTTTCGCGAGATCTTTCAGTTGCCCACGGTAGATCCGCTCGTCTTTCCATGTCAATTTATAGCAAGCGGCTACCGGAGTGGTTGGAGCGTAATGTCGCGATAATTCCTCTTGGACCTTCTCTACGACACCGGCGCTTAAGAAGATACACATCGTACTTTGGCTTTGAGCCAGTTTGTGCAGTTGCTCTTTCTCAGGCATGGGCGTACGTCCTTCGCCACGAGTGAGGATGATCGTTTGTACTTTCTCCGGAATCGTGAACTGGGAATAAAGAGCGGCGGCGGCGGCTTGGAAAGAGGAAATACCCGGAGTGATATGATAATCCATCCCGTATTGATCAAAGTAATTCATTTGCTCTTGAATAGCTCCATAGATGCAAGGATCGCCCGTGTGCAAACGAACGACAAACAATCCTTTATCATAAAACTCTTTCATCAACGCGAACTGTTCTTCCAGATTCATATCCGCCGAGCTTCGCACTGTAGCGCCTGCCTTCGCGCATAAGGTAAGTTCTTTCGGGACGAGGCTTCCTGCATACAGGATCAAATCCGCTTTCTCCAACATTTGCCGTCCGCGGATAGAGATTAAGTCCGGATCGCCGGGACCGGCTCCTACGATCTCGATATGTCCCTTGCGGCAGGCCGTCCGATCTAACGCTACGGCAAAGGTATATTCATTTCCTTTCCCTAAATCCGCTTTTTGCTTCTCGACCAAAAGCGGACCGCCATGAGCCGCATAAATGGCGGAAGCTTCCGATACACTTGGGGATTCGGTTACCTCCAGTACCTTCTCCGAGGGATTGGGTACCGGGATATCTTTCAGCTCCTCCGATGTATAGGTGTGGAAAGGGCATTCCATAACTCCATAAGCCAGTAATGTCAGCACCGGTTCGCATTTCTTCAAATCGATTGTATTTACATCCGCCAAGGCCTCCGGATACAGGCGTTTATCACGCAATACATCTTTAATATGTTCGTAAACGACCGTAGGATCGCCTTGCATATCCTTGCGGCAACCCATTCCTAGGTGGAGGACTTTCGGTATATAGGTGATCGTAGGGATGGATGTATCGTATTGTTGGGGACTGACGATCATCAATAACTCATAGTCTTGCTGCGGTATCGCCTCGAAGGAATAAAAGATAGAGACATGAGACGGGACCGTACGCTCCAAATAATCCGTTCCTTTATCTCGTATATCAAGGAGTAGCGCTGTCGGTTTTCCATTGACAAAAGTGGAGATGGCGGCATTGCTATCTTTGGCGATCAAGGTCCAATCGTATTTCTTCCCTAATGTATCGAGCGCCCATAGGTTTGCGTTGTCGCTTTGTGTCGTAATAATCGCTTCGGCTCCTAATAGGTTCGCTAACTCTTTGGAAAGATCGTTCGCTCCACCGATATGTCCGGATAAGACAGGAATCACGTATTTGCCGGTACTATCTATACAAACCACGGCCGGATCGGTATGTTTATCTTCCGCGAAGGGAGCGATACTGCGTACGCAAATTCCCATCGCTCCAATAAATACCAAACTACTGGATTCGTGAAAAACCTCTTTTGAGAAAGAGCCGAATGGTAAGATCTTCGCCTCGGGATAAGAAGCAAGAATTCGCTCAGCAAGCACCCGGCTGCTATCGGATATTGGAATAATTGATATTGTACTCATAATTTATAAATAACATTCACGGTAATCGTATTAAAATCATCAATCGTGATACGGGTTTGGGCGGATATCCGAAGACCGGTTTGGCGGACCGCTTCCTCTAAAAGCGCTTTGCTTTCGTCGGATACGGAGTTGAAGACGATGACACCGTTCTCTTTCATCTTTTTGGAAACTACCATAAGGATCTCCACTAATTTCCCGCCATGTCCGCCGATAAAGATTGCATCCGGAGCCTCCAACGCTGATAAATCCACCGATAAGAAATCTCCGATTATAGCCTCGATACCCGGAGTCCCAAAACGATGACAATTCTCAGTCATTAACTTTCGTCCCTCTTCCCGGATCTCAAAACTCGTGATATGCAAATGCGGGAACAGCAATTTAGCCTCTATCGAGACAGAACCCGTGCAAAAGCCGATATCCCAAAAACGTTCCCGGTTTCTCAGATCCAGCATGCTTAAAGATAACAAACGGATCGGCATTTTGGTTATCATCTTCTCCCGTCCGTTCAAATGCTCGAACGCGGAATCCGGCAGGCCGAATTTACGGGAATGCCCGTCACGCTCTTTCTTTAGGATCAAGCAATTCGGATGAACGAAATTATTCATTGCCGCGGCTTGTATACTGAATTGGCGGATGCTCTGCCGTTCGGTATTTCCTAACCGTTCTCCCACGAACATGGTATAATTATCATAGCCGTATTCCAGCATCCGGCGAGCGATAGTCGTAGGCGTATGTTCCCGATCCGTGAGCACGCCTATCTTAGACGCACTTTCGATCAAGGCACGATCGAACTCGTGCCAAGGCCGTCCGGTAAGGGAGACGATCCGCATATCGTGGTAAGGCATCAATAGATTTTGTGCCAAGAGTTGCAAGGAATTAAATGACGGGTACAGGCGGATTTGCGCATCCGGCAATCGGTTTTGAATCGTAACGGCGAATCCGAAAAACAAAGGATCTCCGGAAGCGAATACAACGATGCTTTCCCGACCGTCGTACGAACGATAGCGATCGAAGACCTCGTCCAACGGGACTTTTATATCGATCCAGTCCGCTTTCTCGGGCAAGAGCGAACGTACGATCTCATGATGCCGCACGCCTCCGGAGAACACCCGGTGGGACGAGATTATCTCCAATATCTCCGGCGGAAAGTATTGCCGCATATTATCATCCAGCCCTATGACATAAAATCGGTTCATACGTCTCTTCCCGGCTTTAGTTGTTCTGCGTCATTAAAACAAAGGATGGCATTCACTAGCGTAGCCGCTAAATTACTACCTCCTTTACGACCTTCCACGATTAGTTTCGGTATACCGATAAAAGGTTTCACCATATGTTTGGATTCCTGCACATGTACAAAACCTACCGGAGCCGCGATAATACCTACCGGAGTCGCTTTACCTTTACGTATTAAATCGCATAATTCCATAAGGGCGGTCGGAGCGTTCCCGAAGACAAACAGAGCGGTCGGATGCTCTTCCACGGCCCGACGAATACCGGCTTGGGTACGGGTAATTCCTTTGCTCGAAGCCATCTCAGCGACCCGCTCGTCTTGAAGGTAGCATTTCACCTCGACACCCAGACGTTGCAGAGCTCCCTTACGAATGCCGGAAGCAGCCATCGTGACATCGGTGATGATCGTAGGAACTTCCCCGCCGCTGATCTTATTATATAATGTAGAGACAGCATCCGGGTCGGCATAAAGGATATTTTCCATATCGAAATCGGCCGTCGTATGAATGGCATGGAGTAACGCCCATTTCTTATCCAACGGGATCTCTTGGTTTTTCAGTTCCTTCTCGATCGTACGGAAACTACGGATCATGATGTCCTGTCCGATACCCGTATCCATTTTCTTTTGTTTGATCTCGCCATAATATCCCCGGGGAGTGATCATATGATTCCCGGAAAGATATGTTTGTGAGTTTCCGATCAAGACTACCGTAAACATATCGATCTGCTCGGGGTCCAGATCTGCGAGCGTAGTGACGAATACTTCTTGCTCCTCCCGTCCGGCCTGACGTACATAACCGACCGGAGTCTCCGGCTTGCGTTCTTGCAGGAACAATTCTTTTAAGCGATAGAGTTGCCAATAACGTCCCTCGCTTTTTGGATTATAGATCGCCGTAACAAAATCGGCCATGGCCGCCGCGTGAATCCGTTTCTCGATCAGTTCCCAAGGAGTCATCAAGTCTGAGAGGGAAATCACACAGAAATCATGTCCGATAGGAGCGCCAAGCAAGGACGCAGCTTTCTGGAAAGCGCTGATGCCCGGATACGACTCGATCTCGATCTCGCTTCCGGATTCTTTCTTCATCTCATAAATCAGAGGAGTCATGCCATAAATACCGGCGTCACCGGAACTGATCACGCAAACCGTCTTTCCCTCGTTGGCATAAGCGAAAGCTTGCTCGGCACGAGCTTGCTCACGTTTCATACCTGTATCTATACATTCCGTTCCCTCACGAAGCAAGTGGGTGATAAAACGGAAATAATATTTATATCCTATGATGACATCCGAGCTTTGGATAGCGGCCAAAACCGCAGGCGTTATATCGGCCTCGCTACCGGGGCCGATTCCGGCGACTATAATCTTGCCTTTATTCATTCAAATCTATTTTATAATACAATGTTCTCAATAAATATAATACAAATATACAGGCTTTACTTCTTTCTTCTCGCTTTTCGCCTGATATATTTTATCGCAAGCCATACACCGGATAAGGAAACGAACGTGCCTCCCAACATGGTTCCCCACATCACGATATTCCATAAGACCGGATGATCTACCAAGAATTTCAGATTCAAGCTATGCAATGCCGGATACATCCAATGGTTCCAACGAGACGGCGTATTTACATAACGGTATTGTCCATTACGGGGATTAATGTAATAACAACTATTATCCACGTCTTGAATAGATACTTTCCAGACCGGGAGTTCTAAATTCCTTTTTCGTGAGATATAATACGTATCATAAGCATCCAACAGTTTGATATCAGCCGTGGTCCCGATACCATGTATCTGAGACAATACGGAACGGATTTCTTCCGGTCGCAGGTTCAATAAAGATATCCCGTCACTCTTATTTGCGTTCACGACAATATCCTTCGTGTCTGTTTGTACGATGTAAAAGGGTATATCACCAAAACTACTCCATTCCAATTGACGGATCTGGCCGGGATAGGCTTGTACGACCGCCCTGTAATCCAACGGATAATCGAGTGGGGAAGGAGCCATCTTCCGCAGTTCTTGAACCGGGTTTATATCGAGCTTGGCTTTCAACCCCCAATCCTGTACACGAGCCAAAGACATCATACCACTAAAGCAGAAGGTGAGGACAAATAAACCGAATAACACCCCAAGAATATGATGCCATTTATACCAGAACTTCTTATAAGGGGAAATCAAATGACGTCTCCTCGCTAACCGGAAATCCCGTATTCCTAAATAGATCCCGGCGATACACATAACGCACCCGATTCCGGATAACCAGACAACTACCTTTATCCATAATTCAGCGTCTTGCCGCAAGGAAGTGAAATAGACCCAATGAGGGATCGCCCCGAGCCAAGCCCAGAAACGACTGTTTTTATCCGTATATTGCAAAACCTCCCCGGATTTAGAGGATATGTATAATTCATGTCGTTCCGGATCGGCGAAATGGAATTTATAGATCGGAAATTCCTCTTTTAAACGACCGAATGGAATCCATTGGTCCAAGGTGTACAAGGAATCTACCTTCGCTATGGAAGAGGTATTCCATAGTGATGCCACACGTTGGATATGATTCCAGTCGATTACGGGTAATCTTTCCGTCGAGTCGGCAGGAATATCATAGCTCCCTTTCTCCGTCCGGAGATGAAAAACAGTTTGTCCCAAATAGCTGTTTAAGGTAACATGGTTTATCCGCTCGTTCTGCGGTAAACGTTTCTCTATCTGGTCTAACGAAGGAAGATTCTCCGGAGAGAGAATATCCATCTTCGCCCGTTTATCGGCCCGGTCCGCTCGCGGGAACGTATGGTAGATCATTACCAATCCCGATAGGAACCAAACGAGGAACAGGATACTGAGTGCCGTGCCCAGTATCCTGTGTATAAATTGCATGATCTTTGTCAATAGATTCATGAGCGTATGTTCTATATATTATAATGTATAGGAGATAGCCACTTGGAAATTACGAGGCATGCTTGGCACCATCTGTTGTCCGAGCGCTTGGTTATAATAATTGTTGTCAAACAAGTTATTCAAGTTGAATGTAAGGTGAATATTGTTGTTCAACAAATAAGACATACCGAAATCGGTTACCCAATACGGATCGAACCAAGAGTTGTTAGATGTATTACGGTATACTTTACCGGTATAACTGCTACTCAAGTGAAATTCCAGATTCTTCAAGACACCCCGAGGGATGGTATAACTGCCGTATGCGTAGAAAGTCTGGTTCGGTACGTTGCTCTGCCAGTTTCCTTCTTGGCTATTCAATTGTTGCTTTGTCTCATCCGGGTTATTGCCATAGATAGCCTCGATCAATTCCGGATCCTTTATTTCTTTCATCTCCCGGATCTTGGAGTCGTTCAATCCATAACCGATCGTCAGCGCTAAGGTGCTTACCGGAGAAAGAGTGACATCAAAATCAAAACCTTTGGAATCTTGTACACCCACCTGTCCGATTACACTCATCGTGGTAGTCTCGCCGTTTACTTCCTCTTGATAGTTGTTGGTCAACGTAGCCGTACTGTTCATCTTCCGGATATAGAACAAGCTGGCATTGGCGCTTAATATATTGTTCAATTGATATTTAAGACCCACCTCGGCTTGGTATCCTTTCTCCGGCTTAAATACTTCCTCATTGCGAGCAGGCTCGAAACGATTTCCATCACCTCCTACATAAATGACGTTATCTTGATAGAACGTACGGATCGGCTTGAAGAAAGAGGCGAAAGACGCATAAATGGATGTATTCGGATGGGGCAGATAGACCGCTCCGAAACGATAAGTCAACGCCTTATTCTTTATCATATTGAAGCTTGAATGCTCCTCATACTCACGTCGTCCGGTAGGAGTTGTAGCGCTGGCGGACATATAACGGAAAAAGTCGTAACGTAGAGCGGCTAATACCTTCCATTGCTCGTTGAACTCAACCATATCTTGAAGATAAAGGCTGTTGGAATAATGATGCGTAACCGTTGCTTTCGAGAATTTACTGGTCATATATCCCATGCTATGCGGATCATAAACGGATACATGCGAATAAAGGCCGGGACCCTGAACATCATCTCCTAAATTATAGCCCGAATAGCTGGTACGATTCAAGGCGACGAAAGAGTAACCTCCCATATACGTATGCTTTATCTCACCCGTCCTGAATTTACCGCTTAGCTCGAGCGTATTGGCTACCGTCTTGGCTATATGGGAGAAGCGAAGCGGGAAAGAAAGATATACACTGTCCAAACAGATATATTTTTTCTGGCCGTTTTTCATATAATAATGATCATAGATCGGATCATCACTTTCGAGATAGTCGAGGGCTTCCGTCCCAAAATAGTTGATATCGTCGTTATTGTAAGAAAGGCGATCTGTTAGTTTCGCGCCGTTCCAAAAAGTATGTGTGTATTGCGTCGATACGTTCCATGCGTGATTCTTCATAAAGTCGGACTCGTTATTGTAGCGAGCCTCACGGTCAAGTCCCGGTAGCATCTCATTTTTATGGAGATATAACTGTCCTGTTTGCACATTATATACATCATTTGCCATTAAATCGGGAAGACCGATCTCCGTCCCATAGAAGTCGCGGTTAAAACCTCCGCGAACATCTAATATGTCACGTTCCGTCATTTTAGCTTGCAATGCCAGATAACCGGAAAAGCGACGGTTGCCATTATCACGCCAGCCCTCTTGATCGGAAAAGTTGACATTGGCGTAATAATTGACCGGACCGACCAATTTACCGCCCATGCCAAGTGTCGCCTCTTTATTCTCGTAACTACCGTAGGCCAATCGAGCATTAACGCTCTGTTTCTCTGACGGGGATTTACGAACGATATTCAAGGTTCCACCTACGGCTGAATGTCCGTAAAGTACAGAAGCCGGTCCCTTTAATAATTCAATAGACTCGATACAGGATAGATCGGGTACGGGATAAGAGTTGTTTATTGCCGAACGTTCATCGCGGATACCGTCTATCATCATGATAGAATGATCGAAACCACGGATCGACAATTGTTGAAATGCGCCATAAGATGTTTGGAATCGTACGCCCGGCATAAAGCGTACCGCATCTTGGATATTACGGATACCTCGCAACTCCAAACTACTCGCCGTAATGCTATTAATTGAAATAGGAAGATATTTCATAGGTACGTCCAACTTCGTGATTTGTGGACGTGGCTTGCGTGCGGCGGTCGCTACGACTTCTTGAATATTGAATGTCGTATCGGCGAAATTCGTGTACTCATTCTTGTGTTGTGCCTGCATCGTACTGATACATAAGGCTGTCAACGGTAAGATTGTCAAAACTCTTTTCATGTATTTAGCATATTAGTCCTTTTCTACCGCATAAGCTTTTTTCTTGTCGACGATATCAATCATCTTATGTTTAGCCATAAAACGGGCGTGCTCGATGAAAATCTTCTGAATATCCGGATTCTGTCCCAGACCTTCCATAAATACGCTTACCTCGTAGCCTTTCTTTTCCAGTTCCTCTTTCCAATCACCGGCGATATCGTTTTTCGCATGGTCTCCAGCGACAAACATAAATGGCATTAACACGACTTTCTTCGTACCATTGGCTTTTACTTGAGCTTCCATCGTATCAAAAGAAGGATAACCTTCAATAGTTCCTACGGAATAATTCTTGAACCCCTTCTCCTTCAACATATAATCCAACATGGCATATTGGGCCGTTGCTGGAGTATAAGTGCCATGACCTACTAATAATGTAGCGCCTTCCTTCGCCCCATTTTTTATGATAGCAGCGATTACTGCCTCATAATCTTCCGGCGTATACAATAGGGGATTGCCGATTCGGATTTCCTTGAAAGAAGACTTCATGGCGGCAACGTCTTTACGTAAGGATTCCATCTCGATACCTTCGATTATATTCGTGGATTGGATCAAGATGTGCGTATAACCATCAGCCTTTAACTTTTCCAAGGCTTCGATCGGGTTTAGTTTCTCTATGCCACGAGCTTTTAAGCGGCGCATTACAATGCGAGAAGTCCATGCCTCACGCAACTCAACATCTTTGAAAGCTTCTTTCGCTTTTTGATTGATCGCGTCGATTGTCAAGGCACGGGTATCATCATGGGTTGTTCCAAAATGTACCATCAATAAAGCGGCCTTATCGCCCGGTTGTAAAGAGGCGAATAAATCGGATGCTACAAAATTCTCGCCATCGTGCGCACGACAAACTAGGCTGATGACCAGCAGGAAGAAAGATAGTAAGTGTTTCCTCATCATATGAATATATTAATAATTAGATTACATATCAATCCCACGGAGACAACGTATTATTCCGTCTCCAACATCTTTTAGATATAGGTGATATTTCTATCCTCTTAATTGCTCCTAACCCCGGGAGGAATTAATCATTACTTCGCTTGGCAGGTTTCCTGACTGGCTCGGAAAGCAACCTTCCCATCTTTCTTAAGACAGTGGCATAGCAGAACGCTTTCCTTTTCAAGAGCTTCACAGTAGCGGGCACTGTTCCGGATTCTAACCGGATTCCCTTTTATAGAGTTGTCGGTAGACAAACTCTATCACCTAAGCGGTCGCAAATTTATATAAATAATCCCGAAAAGTAACAACATCTTTCAAAGAATCCCTGTTCCAATAGCATCTTTTTTGTTTAACATCAAATAAATAGATATGGAATGGATAACTAATTTACTTCAACATTATCCGGAGCTAGCTATTTTCATAACCTTAGCTCTCGGTTTCTGGATTGGCAAGTTTAAGATAAAGAAGTTCACGCTGGGAACGGTTACCAGCGTATTATTGGTCGGTGTATTGATCGGGCAATTAAAAATCGATATAAGCGGACCGTTAAAGTCCGTCTTTTTCTTGATGTTCCTCTTCGCTGTAGGATATAGCGTTGGGCCACAGTTCTTCCGGGGATTGAAAAAGGAAGGTCTTCCTCAAATGCTTTTCGCCGCCGTCATGTGTATATTTTGTTTGATCGCTCCTTTTTTGTTAGCGAAACTTATGGGATATAACGCAGGCGAGGCCGCAGGATTATTGGCGGGCTCCCAGACGATGTCGGCAGTATTAGGAGTTGCCGAAGATACGATCGGACAGATGAATATTAGCGATACGGATAAAAGTGCTATGGTAAATGTAATGCCCGTGGCCTATGCGGTAACTTATATTTTCGGTACGGCAGGATCCGCATGGTTAGTGAGTGATATCGGGCCACGTCTTTTAGGAGGACTCGACTACGTGAAAAAAGCGTGTAAAGAGCTAGAGGCTAAAATGGGAAATAACGACGAGAGCGAGCAACCGGGCTTTATGCCAGCCGCCCGTCCGGTAACTTTCCGGGCCTATAAGATTAGTAATGAATGGTTCAAGGATGGCAAAAGCGTAAAGCAGTTGGAGGTATATTTAGACCAATTGGGACGGCATTTGTTCGTGGAGCGTGTCCGTATTAATAATGTAGTAACCGATGTTAAACCGGATTTGGTTTTACATACCGGAAATGAGGTTGTTCTAAGCGGTCGCCGGGAATTCGTGATCGGAGAGGAGAACTGGATTGGCGACGAGGTCAATGACATTGAATTGCTTGATTTTCCGGCAGAGACGTTACCCGTACTAGTGATCCATAAGGAATACGTGGGGAAAAAGATCTGCTATTTACGCAATCAATCGTTCATGCATGGTGTTAGCATCAAGTCCGTAAGGCGCGCGGGTATCAATATCCCGGTCTTGGCCGCTACGGTGATAGATTCCGGTGATATGCTGGAATTGGTAGGCATGAAATCAGAGGTAAATAAAGCGGCGACGGCTTTAGGATATCCCGATCGCCCAACCAATCAGACCGATTTGATTTTCGTGGGTATCGGTATTTTCTTAGGGGGAATTTTAGGTTCGCTCGCGATTCATTTCGGGGGTGTCCCGATTAGCCTAAGTACGAGTGGAGGTGCTTTGATAGCCGGGCTCGTCTTTGGATGGCTTCGTTCTAAGCATCCGACCTTCGGGCGTATTCCGGAGCCTTCCGTCTGGATATTAAATAATTTGGGATTGAATATGTTTATCGCCGTAGTCGGTATCACGGCGGGTCCCAGTTTCGTGACCGGATTGAAGGAAGTCGGTATAAGTTTATTTATTATCGGTGCTTTAGCGACATCTATCCCGCTTATCATCGGTATTCTGATGGGACGTTACGTTTTTAAGTTCCACCCGGCTATTACTTTAGGTTGTACGGCGGGTTCACGTACGACAACTGCCGCATTAGGAGCGGTGGAAGATGCCGTAGGAAGTGAGACTCCAGCCTTAGGCTATACCGTTACCTATGCGGTGGGTAATACTTTATTAATCATCTGGGGTGTCGTTATTGTGCTAATCATGTAATATATATAATGTATGGACAAGAAGAAAATACATGTCACGAGAGAATATGAGAAAAAGATGTCGGAGATTAGCCCTTTCGAGCTAAAGAACATCTTGATAGAGTTAGCGGATGAGAGCGCTCGTAAAAGTACGCACATCATGCTGAACGCAGGAAGGGGAAATCCAAACTGGATCAGTACGGTTCCACGGGAGGCATTCTTCCTATTAGGGCAGTTCGCCTTGGAGGAATGCCAGCGGGAAACCGAATTGGCAGATGAGATGGCCGGAGCCGCAGGGGTTCCCAACCGCAAAAGGATCGCGTCTCGCTTCGTACAGTTTCTAAAGAAACATGCGCAATCTCCCGGCGCTACTTTATTGAAGGGTACCTATGAATATCTGGTCACGGAAAAAGGTGTAGATGAGAATGAGCTTGTATATGAATGGGCGGAAGGTGTCATTGGTGATCAATATCCGGTTCCCGATCGTATCTTGAAATATACGGAAATGCTCGTGCGGGATTATTTAGACCAAGAATTATGTGATAACCAGCCCCCTGAGGGAATATTCGACCTTTTCGCTACCGAGGGCGGAACTGCCGCCATGTGTTATATCTTCGATTCCTTGCAACAGAATTTCTTGTTGAATAAGGGAGACAAGATCGTTCTCTTCGCTCCGGTATTCACTCCTTATATAGAGATTCCGGAACAGGCTCGTTATCTTTTTAATGTCATAGAGATAAAAGCCTTGAAGATGACAAAAGACGGCTATCACACGTGGCAATATCAAGAAAAAGATTTAGATGTCCTGAAAGATCCTAGCGTGAAAGCCGCTTTCATAACAAACCCGAGCAACCCGCCTTCATACGGATTGACAAAAGCATTGATGAATAGGATCGTTGAGATCGTACGGAACGACAATCCCAACCTCATGATTATTACGGATGATGTGTATGCGACATTTATTCCGCATTTTCGCTCGATGATGGCCGAATTACCAAAGAATACGTTATGTGTCTACTCTTTCTCCAAATATTTCGGGGCAACCGGATGGAGATTGGCGGTAATCGCTTTACATCAAGATAATATTTACGACCGGATGATCCGTGAATTGCCAAGAGATAAACAGGAGCTTCTAAAAAAACGATATAGCAGTCTATCCTTACATCCCGAGGATATCCGCTTTATTGATCGTATGGTAGCCGATAGCCGTCAAGTAGCCTTGAATCATACGGCCGGTCTTTCCTTGCCACAGCAAACACAAATGTCTCTGTTTGCGTCTTTCGCTCTATTAGATGCGGAAAATACCTATAAGAAAAGGATGCAGGATATGATCCACGAGCGTTTACACACATTGTGGGAAAGCACCGGATTCACCTTATTAGACGACCCTTTGCGTGCGGGATATTATAGTGAGATCGATATGCTTGTCTGGGCTAAGAAATTCTATGGGGATGATTTCGTGGAATATCTAAAAAAGAATTACGAACCTCTGGATGTCGTTTTCCGTCTGGCACAGGAAACTTCCTTGGTTTTACTGAACGGAGGAGGTTTTGATGCTCCCGAGTGGTCTATCCGCGCATCTTTAGCTAACCTTAAACGGGAAGATTATGTCCGGATCGGAGAGGGTATCGCATCTATTTTGCATAGTTATGCCCAAAGATGGAAAGAAAGTCTCGATAAGTAGAAAAAACAGCTCCAAGGCTTGAACAAAACGGGCTAATGGTACGTTTTATTAATAAACGTGCGATTAGCCCGTTTTTCTAAGTTATCCGGGAGATTATAAATAACCTCTATAACCTCATAGAAATTATCGAACAAATTGTATTTCATTATATTATATATTTGTTGATAATAAAAACAAAGACTCATTGGCAGATGTCTTATTTATTACATTTTAGCTGGTTATAGATAAATATATTTGCGAAAAGGCTTACAATAAAAAACGAATATGAATATGGTGTACGACATTGACATGCTTAGAAATTTCTATGCGAATTTCCCCAGAAGAGTGGACACAGCCCGCGAACGTATCGGTGGTCGCCCGATGACCTTGGCCGAGAAAATCTTATATGCGCATCTATACGATGAAAGCTCGACTCGCCTTTTCAAAAGAGGTGAGGATTATGTGAATTTCCGTCCCGACCGTGTGGCTATGCAAGATGCCACCGCTCAGATGGCGCTTTTACAATTCATGAACGCCGGAAAAGAAAAATCCGCAGTACCGGCTACCGTGCATTGCGACCATTTGATCCAAGCGAATATGGGAGCCAAGACGGATATCGATACGGCTACCAAAAGCAATAGCGAGGTCTATGATTTCTTGAAATCGGTCTCCGATAAATATGGAATCGGTTTTTGGAAACCCGGAGCAGGCATTATCCATCAAGTGGTATTGGAAAATTATGCGTTTCCCGGCGGTATGATGGTAGGAACTGATTCACATACCCCGAATGCCGGAGGACTTGGAATGGTCGCTATCGGAGTAGGAGGAGCCGACGCCGTGGATGTCATGACCGGAATGGAATGGGAACTGAAGATGCCGAAACTAATTGGTGTTAAGTTAACTGGTAATTTGAATGGTTGGGCCTCGCCGAAGGACGTGATTCTTAAGCTAGCGGGCATCTTAACCGTAAAAGGTGGAACGAACGCTATCATCGAATATTTTGGTCCGGGCACCGCCTCAATCTCAGCGACCGGAAAAGCTACGATCTGTAATATGGGTGCCGAGGTAGGAGCGACGACTTCCTTATTTCCATTCGATAATACAATGGCTCAATATCTTCGTGCCACGGGACGTGACGAGGTAGCGAGCTGGGCCGAAGCTATCGGTGAATATCTGGAAGCGGATATGGACGTTCGTGCCGAGCCAGATAAGTTTTACGATCGTGTAATCGTTATTAACCTTTCCGAATTGGAGCCGCATATCAACGGTCCGTTCACGCCGGATGCAGCTACGCCTATCTCGGAGTTTGCCGCAAAAGTAAAAGCGAATGGCTATCCCCGAAAGATGGAGGTCGGATTAATCGGTTCCTGTACCAACTCTTCTTATCAAGATCTAAGCCGTGCGGCATCCATTGCTCGCCAAGCTTATGAGGATAAAATACCGGTAGCGGCACCCTTGATCATCAACCCGGGTTCCGAGCAAATCCGTTATACGGCGGAAAGAGATGGTATTATCGGTGATTTTGAACGGATTGGCGCAACCATTATGGCGAATGCCTGTGGTCCTTGTATCGGACAATGGAAACGTCATACGGATGATAATACCCGTAAGAATTCGATCGTTACTTCATTCAATCGTAACTTCGCTAAACGTGCGGACGGTAATCCGAATACACATGCTTTTGTCGCTTCTCCGGAACTGACACTGGCCTTGACCATCGCAGGTGATCTATGTTTCAATCCTTTGACCGATACATTGAAGACAGAGGATGGTAAGGTTGTGAAACTGAAAGAACCGAAAGGCACGGATTTTCCGCCGAAAGGTTTCGAGGTAAAGGATAACGGCTATCTGGCACCTACGGGTAAGAACGTAGTGGTGAACATCGATCCGGAATCCAACCGCCTACAAGCATTAAAGCCTTTCGCTCCTTGGAATGGAGAGGATTTCACGGATATGCCCCTTCTTATCAAGGCTGAAGGTAAATGTACGACGGATCATATCTCGATGGCCGGTCCATGGTTACGTTTCCGTGGGCATTTGGAAAATATATCGGATAATATGTTGATGGGAGCCGTAAACGCTTTCAACGGGAAGACAAACTCTGTATTGAATCAACTGAACAATGAATATGAAGCAGTTTCTGCCGTAGCGAAACAATACAAGGCAAATGGTATTTCCTCGATCGTCGTAGCGGAAGAAAACTATGGTGAAGGCTCTTCCCGGGAACATGCAGCCATGGAGCCTCGCTTCCTAAATGTAAAAGTGATCCTAGCCAAGAGTTTCGCCCGTATCCACGAGACAAACTTGAAGAAACAAGGAATGTTAGCACTGACTTTCGCCAATAAGGAGGATTACAGCAAGATCCGCGAGAATGACCATATCTCGATCATCGGATTGAAAGATTTTCAGCCGGGCAAACCGTTGACGGCCGTTCTTCTTCATGCGGATGGTACGCAAGAATCATTCCCGGTTAACCATACGTATAATGATTTACAAATTAAATGGTTCAAGGCGGGTTCCGCTTTAAATACAGCTCACTAAGACAAACAAAAAATCTTGATATCATGAGTAAGATAACAAAGAAAGGTAATCATATTTTCGTTCCGGATCACGTGACAATCCCTTATATTGAAGGAGATGGCGTGGGGCATGAGATCACTCCCGTTAGCCAAAAGATAGTAAACGCTGCCATCAAGCAAGCTTACAACGGAACCCGTTCCATCGAATGGAAAGAGGTCTTAGCCGGCGAAAAGGCGTTTAAGCAAACCGGAAGTTGGCTTCCCGATGAGACTATGGAAGCGTTCCGTGAATACATCGTCGGTATTAAGGGACCGCTGACGACTCCAATTGGTGGAGGTATCCGTTCATTAAATGTGGCCCTCCGTCAGACGTTGGATTTATATGTTTGTCTCCGTCCGGTTCGTTGGTTTAAAGGAGTCGTATCTCCGGTAAAGGAGCCGCAGAAAGTGAATATGTATATCTTCCGTGAGAATACGGAAGATATCTATGCCGGAATCGAATGGCAACAAGGGACTCCGGAGGCACAAAAGTTATTGAAGTTCCTCACCGAGGAAATGGGAGTGAAGAAAATACGTTTCCCGGAAACTTCCTCTTTCGGCATCAAGCCGGTTTCTGTGGAAGGTACGGAGCGTCTGGTGCGTGCCGCTATCGAATACGCGATATTGCATCAGTTACCGAGCGTGACTTTGGTACACAAAGGTAACATCATGAAATTCACGGAAGGTGGTTTCAAACTATGGGGATACGCTTTAGCGGAACGGGAGTTTGCGGATCTCACTTTCACATGGCCTCAATATGAGAAGATCAAGAAAGAGCAAGGCGAGGAAGCGGCCAATACCGCCTTAGTGGAAGCTTCAAAGGCCGGTAAAATCATTATCAAGGATGTCATAGCCGATGCTTTCTTGCAAAACACTCTATTAATTCCGGAAGAATATTCCGTGATCGCTACCTTGAACCTGAACGGCGATTATATCTCCGATCAATTAGCGGCGATGGTAGGTGGCATTGGCATTGCTCCCGGCGCTAATATCAACTATAACAGTGGTCATGCGATCTTCGAGGCAACACATGGAACCGCTCCGAATATTGCGGGAAAGAATCTCGTAAACCCCTCTTCCTTATTATTATCATCCGTGATGATGCTGGAATATATGGGATGGAGTGATGCGGCTAACCTGATTACATCCGCTATGGAGCAAGCTTTCTCCGCTGGAGAGGCCACTCATGACTTGGCTCGTTTTATGCCGAACGGCAAATCTCTCGGCACCAAAGAATTTGGTGATCGTATCATCTCTATTATCGAAACAATTAAATCAGTATAGTCATGTTGAAGAAAGAATATTTAATTTACAAATTGTCCGAGGCTGCCAGAGAGGCTTGCAAGATCGACAACGAACTTTTCCCGATGTATAATGTGAAACGTGGCCTTCGTAACGAGGATGGTAGTGGCGTGTTAGTAGGATTGACCCAAGTCGGTAATGTAGTAGGATACGAACGCTTGCCAGAGGGCGGTCTTAAAGCGATCCCCGGTAAGTTATTCTATAGAGGTTACGACGTAGAGGATTTAGCGCGTGATTTCATCAAGGAAAAACGGTTCGGTTTTGAGGAAGTGGCTTATTTATTACTTTCTGGTAAACTCCCCGATAAAGAGGAATTATCAGCCTTTAAAGAACTGTTGAACGATAATATGCCCTTGGAGCAAAAGACCAAGATGAATATTCTGGATCTGGAAGGACAGAACATCATGAATATATTGGCTCGTAGCGTATTGGAGATGTATACCTTCGACGCAAACCCGGACGACACCTCCCGAGATAACTTAATGCGCCAATCTATTGAATTGATCTCTAAGTTCCCGACGATTATCGCTTATGCCTACAATATTTATCGTCATAGCACACAGGGGCGTTCTTTACACATCCGTCATCCGCACGAGAACTTATCGATCGCAGAAAATTTCCTTCACATGCTGAAACGTGATTTCACGGATCTGGACGCACGTACGTTGGATTTGCTCTTGGTATTGCAAGCAGAACATGGTGGTGGTAATAACTCTACGTTCACGGTACGCGTCACTAGTTCTACGGGAACGGATACGTACTCATCTATCGCAGCTGGTATCGGCTCATTGAAAGGCCCGTTGCACGGAGGTGCCAATATTCAGGTAGTAGATATGTTCCATCATTTAAAAGAGAATATCGCAGATTGGAAGAACGTGGACGAGATCGATACTTATTTCATGAGGATGCTTAACAAAGAGGCTTATAACAAGACTGGCTTGATCTATGGTATCGGCCATGCGGTCTATACGATTTCCGATCCCCGTGCGGTCGTATTAAAGGAACTGGCTCGTGATCTGGCAAAAGAGAAAGGTCGCTCTGAGGAATTCGCCTTCCTTGAGTTATTAGAGGAAAGAGCGATCGAATGTTTCGCCAAGCATAAAGGAACTAAGAAACGGGTTTCCTCGAACGTGGACTTCTATTCTGGATTCGTTTATGAGATGATCGGTTTGCCACAGGAAATCTATACGCCTTTATTCGCCATGGCCCGAATCGTGGGTTGGACCGCTCACCGTATCGAGGAGTTGAACTTTGACGGAAAACGCATCATCCGTCCGGCTTACAAGAACGTTTTGGACGATAGGGAATATATCTCAATCAACGAGCGATAACACTAAAAAAATCATAGTTATGTTTTCTTTCATTCATAGTTATAAGTTGAAGGATTCATAACTATGATTTTTTAGCATGCTCAAGCTTATAATAATAAGCCTACATAAAACCCTTAAAATGTAAATTTCTCAAGTTTCATCGCACCTAATCCTTGCAATTTAGGAACCAACGTTACGAAATGCTCAGCTTTTTCGTGAGCTGATAAGGATTCAGCGTCTTTCCACGTCTCACAAATCATCAATACATCACTACGAGTAGAGCTCTCGAAAATATCATAAGCTATACAGCCATTGTCTTTCAAAGACTTTTCAACCAATTCTTTCGCTGTCTCCAATGCGGCTGGACGATTCTCCTCACTTACTTGAATAAATACATTTAGTCTAATCATACTCATAATTGTTTTAAGAATGTTACATACTTGATCAAAAGTACAGCACAAATATAGAAATAAACCCGTATATTTGTCATTCGAAACGTATAATTAACAGCATGAAGGAATCTGTTCGTATTCTTCGTTTCGCCATTGTAGGTTCTTCTAACGCTTTGATCACCGCATTGGTAATCTGGATATTAATGGATATTCTGGATTGTAATTACTTGTGGTCGAACATGGCTGGATATGTGGCTGCCTTGGTGAATAACTTCTTTTGGAGTAAATACTGGGTATTTTCTTCCGGGAAAGGTAATTTCTGGAAGGAGATTCCTTTATTCCTAATCGCTTTTGGTTGCGCTTACGCTACTCAATTCATATTCTTGCTTTTAATGGTGGAGGTGATCGATCTAAATGAATATCTGGGTCAGTTCCTTGGACTTTTCGTTTACGGAGCCGTTAATTTTATGATGAATAAGAGGCTTACTTTTAAGAGCTAGAATCCGATAAATCGTATCAAAGGAAGTGGTATAGTACGCCAGTAGTGGTGAAGGTCAACGCGACTATTCGCATAAGCCTTCACCACTACTGGTGTTGACCATCGGGACTAGTCGCGTGAGCCATCGAGACTAATCGTGCTGAATCGCTAACGGGTAAGGCTCGTAAACTGCTTCCCGAGTCTGTAAAGATAGAAAGCTAGATGCGTAAAAGCGAATACGAATGAGATAATCAATAAGACTTTACTTTCGCCCCATCCCACGGTTTGCTGGTGCCAAAGCCCCGTAATCACGCAAAGCACGGATAGGGTAATACCGATCATATCCAATGTGGTCTGTCCCGAGCGATGTTTCTGCATATGTTCCAGTTTGCTATGTTTGATGCCATAGCAGACATATATATCCAGACCGATTAACATCCATAATACCAAACGAATCCATGTATCAGCCGGGAGAAAAAGCATCATTACCAGACAAGTTATGATACCGGCGATAGGCACGAACGGAACCAACGGGGTCTTGAAAGACCGGGGAGCGTCCGGCATTGTCTTACGGACAATCAATACCCCGGCGCAAACTAGCGTAAAGGCGAACAAAGTCCCGATACTACACATCTCGCCCGCTACGCTCGCCGGAACGAAAGCTGCCAATGCACCGACCAATAACATAAACAGGAAATTACTTCGTGCCGGCGTGCGGAATTTCTCATGGATATGGGAAAATAGGGGAGGGAGCAGCCCATCCCGGCTCATACTCAAGAATACACGACTCTGTCCTAATAACGTTACCATGATAACCGAGCAATACCCCAGTAAAATAGCTATTACGATCGCCCGGTTCATCCAAGGGTAATCCGGACGAATCACACCAGAAGCATCCATTTGCCCCATATGATCGATAGCTATTGCCACAGGAGCGATTCCATTCTGGCCAGCAAACGCTGAGTAATGTACGACTCCGGTCATCACGTGGGCAAACAACATATATAATATAGTACAAACCACTAATGACATCAAGATACCGATCGGCATATTCCGTTTCGGGTTCTTGGTTTCCTGCGCCGCCGTACTTACAGCGTCGAAACCGAGGAAAGCAAAGAATACGATAGCCGCCCCTCGTAGGATACCGGAGAAACCGAACTCGCCTAGGGTCCCCGTATTAGCGGGTATATAAGGCGTATAATTCTCCATACGGATATATTTCCATCCCAAGACTACGAACACCAAGACTACGGAGACTTTCAAGAATACGATAATCCCATTGAAGATAGAACTGCCTTCCGTCCCTCGTATCAACAAAATACTCATTAACACCACGATCACGAAAGCCGGGATATTCACGATACCGCCATCCCAAGGGCAAGCCGTCAAGGCTTGCGGTAAATGTACTCCGAATCCTTCCAGAAAAACGACCAAATACCGACTCCAACTTATGCTAACGGTCGTAGCGGCCACGCAATACTCGAGCACCAAATCCCAACCGATAATCCAAGCGACCAACTCACCCATCGTGGCATACGAGTAGGTATATGCACTACCTGCCACCGGGATCATGGATGCGAACTCGGCGTAACATAACCCGGCGAAACAACAGCCCAAGGCGGCGATAGCGAAAGATAAAGTAATGGCAGGCCCCGTATACCCGGCGGCCACCGCACCCGTAATGGAGAACAATCCGGCACCGATAATAACACCGACACCTAAGGCGATCAAACTCCACGGGCCAAGGATACGCTTCAGCGATTTACTGCCCGAATCATTTGCCTCGGTCATCAAATCCGCTAAAGGCTTCTTAATAAATAAACCCATCTGTATAGATTAAAAAATTAGTAATTGGGCGCAAAGGTAGGAATTTTTATTATGTTTGCCGAAAAGTAAAAGCAAGGACAGAAACAAACAAGAAAATAAATAGACAACTAAATAATGAAACAATTGATAGCCTGTTGCGGATTAGATTGCGAAAGTTGCGATGCCCGCATAGCCACAGTTAAGAATGATAATGAGCTAAGAGAAAAAACCGCCCAAAAGTGGAGCGCCATGAACAATGCGCCCGAAATTACAGCCGCAACTATAAACTGTATGGGTTGTCGTGCGGACGGAGTGAAATTTGCGTATTGCAGTGATTATTGTGAAATACGCAAATGTGTATCCGGAAAAGGCTTTAATACATGTGGCGATTGTGATGAATTGGATAGTTGCCAAATAGTCGGCGCGGTCCTTCAGCATGCTCCCGGCGCAAGAGAAAATCTAATGTAGAAGCAAAAAAGATGAACCTCTAACATATCCGATCCTAATTCCGTATTGGCAGCCGTTCCCAAAGCCATTCAGGGATCAGTCTCCAGAGAAAGACAAGGATAGCGTATTTCCAATCGATGATCGCCCTTCTCTTTTTCCGGTCTATAGCGTTAGCGATACGCAAGGCGGCGTATTGGGGAGACATCAGCATAGGATAATTCCTGCCGTCTTTCAATAAATCCGTACGGACAAATCCCGGACGGATATCCGTAAATGTAATAGGCTGTTTCTCCATACGGGAAAGTTGGGCTAAAGCGTCTATATAAATATTTTGGTATCGTTTGGTAGCCGAGTAGGAGGGAGCGACACCTAATCCTTTGGTTCCGGCAATAGAGCTGATTACAGATATATGCCCGCCACCTTGACTGGAAAAATAACGATAAGCAGCTAGTACCATACGTGTAAAACCCGTCACATTCGTCTGTATCGTAGCTTGTTCAATGGAAGTGTCTAAGTATTTATTCTGGTTGCCGATCCCTGAACTAAGCAAGAAGATGTCCATTCCTCCCAAATCACGGATCAACTCTTCCAAACGATCGGCGGCATCCTCGGCGGTCACGTCCAACCGCTTTATCCGGATATGTTCCGGATCTTGCCTACGAAGCTCTTCTAATCGATCCACCCGACGGCCAGCCAACCCTAATTGATATCCTCGTTTCCAATAGATCTTAGCGACCTCATAGCCAATACCGGAGGTAGCGCCAATAATGATAATTCGTTTGACCATAATACTTGATGCCATAAATTAACAATAAAGACAAATTAAATTCTCATGCCATGTCTACTGCAACCCGCCTTGCAGTAGTACTGCACCGCACGTGCAGCGTCACTGCAACGGGCGTGCAGTAACACTGCAAGGCGGGTTGCAGTGACGCGGGTTAAGTAACACACGGCTAAAATAGCATAAAATCCCTTGCAATCCCCATCTGTTTCGTTATATTTGCTACAATTTATAAACTTGATAAAATAAAACGCTATGTCAGTAAAATCTTATATCGAATCCAATAAGGATCGCTTTCTTGAGGAATTGTTCTCTTTAATCCGTATTCCGTCAATCAGCGCCAAGCATGAGAATAAGCCGGACATGTTGACATGTGCCCAGCGTTGGACTGAGGTGCTGTTGTCTTCCGGTGCGGATAAGGCCGAGGTAATGCCTACGAAAGGCAATCCTGTCGTATACGCCGAGAAAATGGTATCTCCCAATGCTCCGACCGTATTGGTTTACGCTCATTACGACGTGATGCCTGCCGAGCCACTAGAACTGTGGAAGAGTGAACCTTTCGAGCCGGTGATCCGGGACGGACGCATTTGGGCCCGTGGAGCAGACGATGATAAGGGACAGGGCATGATTCAAGTAAAAGGTTTTGAGACAGCGATTAAAGAAGGTTTGTTACAGTGTAACGTGAAGTTTATTTTCGAAGGAGAGGAGGAGATAGGTTCTCCTAGCTTGGAAGATTTTTGCCGGGAACATAAAGAATTATTGAAAGCGGATGTAATCCTCGTTTCCGATACAAGCATGGTCAGCGCTGAAACACCGTCGCTCACGACAGGCTTACGTGGTTTGGCTTACTGGGAAATAGAAGTAACCGGACCGAACCGCGATTTGCATTCCGGTCATTTTGGCGGAGCCGTAGCGAATCCGATCAACGTACTTTGCAAATTGATGGCAGATATCACCGACGTGGATGGACGCATCACGATCCCGGTTTTTTATGACGACGTGGAGGATGTATCTCCCGCAGAACGGGAGATGATCGCCCAAATCCCATTCGACGAGGAAAAATATAAGAAAGCGATCGGGGTAGACGCTCTTTTCGGAGAGAAAGGCTATTCTACGCTAGAACGTAATAGTTGTCGGCCTTCTTTCGATATCTGTGGTATTTGGGGCGGATATACGGGGGAAGGAAGCAAAACTGTATTGCCTTCAAAGGCTTATGCCAAGGTTTCCACTCGTTTGGTTCCACACCAAGATCATGCCAAGATCTCCCAAATGTTTGAGGAGTATATAGCTCGTGTGACCCCACCTTATGTTAAAGTGAAAGTTACGCCCAGCCATGGCGGGCAAGGATATGTTTGTCCGATAGACTTGCCAGCTTATCAAGCGGCAGAAAAGGCTGTTGGCATCGCATTCGGGAAGAAACCGTTGGCGGTTCGTCGCGGAGGTAGCATTCCTATTATCTCTACATTCGAGCAGGTATTAGGTATCAAGACCGTACTGATGGGATTCGGCTTGGAGCAAAACGCGATCCATTCGCCCAACGAGAGCCATGAGTTGGATATCTTCTTCAAGGGAATCGAGTCGGTAGCGGAATTCTACCGTTTATATAAATAAGAAGGAAGAAGATGAGTATATTAATAAAGAATGTCCTGTTCAACGATAAAACGATTGATATCTATATCGAAGGAAAAGAGATCAAGCAAATAGGAGCGGGGCTGTCCTTTCCTGCCGATAAGATACTGGATGGTAGCCGTAAAGCCGTCATTCCCGGTTTCGTGAACGCTCATACACATGCTGCCATGACTTTGTTCCGCGGCTTCGGCGATGATATGCCGCTTATGCCATGGCTTGAGCAAAAGATCTGGCCGAATGAGGCGAAAATGACCCGTGAGGATGTATATTGGGGAGCGAAATTAGCGTGCTTGGAAATGATAAAAAGTGGCACGACCACTTTCTTCGACATGTATCAACGCCCTCGTGTCACGGCCGATGTGACGGAGGAGATGGGATTGCGAGGTATCATAGCCGGCGTTTGCTTCGATGGTTTTGATAAAGAAGAGGCGGAGAAATGCAAACGCCATAACGAGCGACTGATCCAAGATGTGGATAACTACAGCAAACGGGTTCGCTTCTCGATCGGGCCGCACGCCATCTATACCGTTTCCGGTGAGCTTCTGAAATGGGCGCATCGGTTCGCTATGGAACATCAAATCCCGATCCATCTGCATCTAGCAGAGACAGAGGGGGAAGTGAAAGACTCTCTCGATAGATTCGGACTCACTCCTGTACGTTATTTATATAAGTTAGGTGTGCTTTCTCCACGTTTGATTATCGCTCACGGAATTTACATCGATGATGACGAGCTTCGCATGTTGGCCGATCACGAGGTGAAAGTCGTACATAACCCGGCCTCAAACATGAAACTGGCTTCCGGTATTCATTTTAAGTTTAAGGAAATGCGCCAATTGGGTATTACCGTGGGATTGGGAACGGACGGTTGTTCCTCTTCCAATAACTTGGATATGATCGAGGCGATGAAGCTGGCTTCCCTGTTAGGAAAAGCTTGGCGAAAGGATCCCGAAGCCTTGACCGCAAATGAGATGCTGCAAGCCGCTACTGCGGAAGGAGCCGCTATGTTCGGTTTAAAAGCCGGGCAGATCAAGGAAGGGTATTTAGCCGATCTATGTTTGATAGATCTCAACACCCCCGCTTTTACCCCGAACTTCAATTTCGTCTCAAATCTTGTATACGCCGCCAACGGCAGTTGCGTGGATACCGTTATCTGTGATGGTAAAATATTGATGGAGAATAAGAAGGTACCGGGAGAGGACGAGATTATGGAGAAAGCGACAGAGATAGCTTATAACTTGATGAAACGTTAAATTGATTAAATATGGAAATGATTAAAACCGAACAATATCGGGAAGCGGCCGCCTATTTAGCTAGCCGGATCGAAGGTAACCCGGAGACCGCCATTATCCTTGGTAGTGGCTTAGGCTCTTTAGCCGATCAAATAACAGATCCTATAGTGATACCTTATGCGGAGATCCCACATTTTATGAAATCTACCGCTACCGGGCATAAGGGGAATTTTATTTGTGGCAAACTAGGGGATAAGCAAGTCTTGGCTATGCAAGGCCGTTTTCATTACTATGAGGGCTACACAATGCAACAGGTCACTTTTCCCGTACGTGTAATGAAGCTCTTAGGAATCAAGAACCTTTTGGTCTCGAACGCCGCCGGAGGTATCAATAATACGTTCAAGGTAGGTGATCTGATGATCATCCGGGATCATATCAATATGATGCCGAACCCGCTGATCGGTCCGAACAATGAGGATTTCGGCACTCGTTTCCCGGATATGACCCGTGCTTATGATCGTGAATTTATCCGCTATGTGGAAGAAATAGCCGCCTCCCGATCTATCCCGTTAAAGAAAGGTGTATATGTAGGTTTGACAGGCCCTTCCTTCGAGACTCCTTCCGAGTACGCTTTCTATGGAAAAGTCGGGGGAGATGCGATCGGCATGAGTACGGTACCGGAAGTAATCGTGGCACGTCATGCGGGCTTGCGTGTATTCGGTATGTCTGTCATCACGAACGAAGGTTATCACTTCGCTGACGACTTTGTAAATGATGGTGCCGATGTTATCGTAGCGGCTAATAAAGCAGCATCTGTTATGACACAACTATTTACGGAATTGGTCAAAAAAATCCAATAAAAAAGTAACGCAAAGGCTTGGTGGTTTCAATGAAATCACTACCTTTGCACTCGCAATCGAGAACAAAGCGGTTGTATATGCGGAAGTAGCTCAGTTGGTAGAGCATAACCTTGCCAAGGTTAGGGTCGCGGGTTCGAGTCCCGTCTTCCGCTCTTTCTCGTATTGATTGCCCAGGTGGCGGAATTGGTAGACGCGCTCGTTTCAGGTGCGAGTGGTTTTGCGATCGTGCAGGTTCGAGTCCTGTTCTGGGCACCCTTCCTAAAATGCGCAGGTGGTGGAATTGGTAGACACGCTACTTTGAGGGGGTAGTGCCGGTTACGGCGTGTGAGTTCAAGTCTCATCCTGCGTACTTAAGTAAAAAAAGAAATAAAAGCATGATCTATTCAATTAGGTCATGCTTTTTTTGCGTGTCAAAATGACAGACGAATAAGATGGACGAACATAAAAAAAGCCGGACTCACGCCCGGCTTCTATATTCATAGACAAACTTATTCAGCATCTTTCTTTTTTATCGAAGTCGTGATTTTCTGCTCTTCTTTATCAAAGTCTACGATAATCGTATCGCCTTCACCTACTGAGGCACGGATAATCATCTCCGCCATCTCATCTTCCAGATACTTCTGGATCGCACGCTTCAACGGACGGGCACCGAATTGGATATCGTAGCCTTTTGTCGCAATGAAATCTTTTGCCTCGTCTGTGATCGACAACTCATAGCCCAGATTTGATACACGCTGATACAGACCCTGCAACTCAATATCGATAATCTTATGAATAGCGGCTTTATCAAGCTGATCGAACATAATGATATCATCCACACGATTCAAGAACTCTGGAGCAAATGCTTTATTCAACGCTTTCTGGATCACGCTACGGGAGAAATCCTTATCCGGCTCACCAGCCATCTGGGTATTGAAACCAACGCCACGGCCGAAATCTTTCAATTGCCGGGTACCAATATTGGAAGTCATGATCAAGATCGTATTCTTGAAATCAATACGTCTACCCAAACTATCCGTCAAACGGCCTTCATCCAAGACTTGCAGCAGCAAGTTAAATACATCCGGATGCGCCTTCTCGATCTCGTCCAATAAGACCACCGAATAAGGCTTGCGACGTACTTTCTCTGTTAACTGGCCACCTTCCTCGTAACCAACGTATCCGGGAGGCGCTCCGATCAAACGGGAAACAGCGAATTTCTCCAAGTATTCACTCATATCGATACGTACCAAAGAATCCGCCGAATCAAATAGATATTCAGCAAGCTTCTTGGCCAAGTGAGTTTTACCTACACCCGTCGGTCCTAGGAACATAAAAGTTCCGATCGGCTTATTCGGATCTTTCAAGCCAACACGGTTACGTTGAATTGCCTTTACGATCTTTTGAACAGCATCATCCTGCCCGACCACCTTACTTTTCAATACGTCCGCCATTTCCAGAAGCTTGACATTCTCTGCCTTAGCGATACGTTGAACAGGTACACCGGACATCATGGCAACAACTTCAGCGACCTTCTCTTCATCAACGGTCTCCCGATGTTCTTGAAGCTCTTGTTCCCATTTAGCTTTCGCGGCCTCCAGTTGCAATAAATACTGACGCTCCTTATCGCGGAAACTTGCGGCTAACTCAAAGTTCTGAGATTTCACGGCCGCTAATTTCTCATTCTTCGTATCCTCGATCTTTGCCTCAAGCTCTTCGATACTTTTCGGAACAATGATATTAGATATATGTACACGGGAACCGGCCTCGTCTAAAGCATCGATCGCCTTATCCGGGAAATTACGGTCACTGATATATCTTTCTGTCAATTTTACACACGCTTGTAAAGCATCTTCAGTATAGATCACGTTATGGTGCTCCTCATAACGAGGTTTGATATTACGCAAGATCTGCAAAGTTTCTTCCGCCGTAGTCGGATCAACGATCACTTTCTGGAAACGACGTTCCAACGCACCGTCTTTCTCGATATTCTTACGATATTCATCCAAAGTAGTAGCGCCAATGCATTGAATCTCACCACGAGCCAACGCAGGTTTCAGCATATTCGCCGCATCCATAGATCCGGAAGCGGAACCAGCGCCAACAATCGTATGAATCTCATCGATAAAGAGGATGATATTCGGGTTCTTCGATAACTCATTCAAGATAGCCTTAATACGTTCCTCGAATTGTCCGCGGTATTTCGTACCGGCGACAATAGAAGCCATATCCAAGCTAATCACACGCTTATCGAATAACACCCGGGAAACCTTACGCTGAATAATGCGTAAAGCCAATCCCTCTACGATAGCCGACTTACCCACACCCGGCTCACCAATCAATACCGGATTATTTTTCTTCCTACGGCTTAATATCTGGGCCAAACGCTCGATCTCCTTCTCACGTCCCACAATTGGGTCTAGACGGTTTTCTGCGGCGGCACGTGTCATATCCGTTCCGAAGTTATCCAGAACAGGTGTATCATTAGGGGATTTCGGTTGAGCGGCTCCCGCTCCAGCACCGGAAGAGGGGCGAGATGCCTCACGACGAGAGGAGAAACCTTCGTCCTCGTCATCTTCGTCATCATCCGTATATCCGTCGCTGATCTCGTCGAATTCCTCCATATTGTTCAAACCGGTTCCGCTTACTAATATATTATATGCGGAACGATAAGTAATACCCGCGTCGTTCAACACCTTGGCGGCTACGTTAAACTCCTCTTTCAATATCGCCAATAGAAGATGTTCCGTATCGGTCTCATCTTCCTTGAATAAACGAGATTCCAGCATACTCATACGCAAGACACGTTCTGTAGTCTTACTTATTGCGATCTCATGCTGGACAGAATCCTCAGAATCGAATGTGTTCTTTATTTCTTGCTCAATCTTGCGTTTAATATCCATCGGATCGGTATGTAGCTCTCGCAAGACACGCATTGCCTCGCCTTCGCCTTCCCGGATGATGCCTAGCATCAAATGTTCCGGCCCGATATAGCTATTCTGGAGCCTAGCCGCTTCTTCACGGCTATACTCAATCACGTCAATCAATCTTTTCGAATAATTTTTCATACTATATTATATATGTACTGATTACGCAAAGTTACATAATCTATTCCAACTATCATCAAATTTCGTGCCATTATTCCTTAATAAGCCTTGAAAAGCCCAGAGGCGCAAAATTTCAAGACAAATTCTTTCGTAGTATACGGAAAAACCTTACCTTAGTGCAATTTTTCAGAGGTGAGATATTGAGTGTAATTAATATAAAACTAAATGGTTGATCAAGACAGAATTATTAAGATTAACATCGAAGAGGAAATGAAATCGGCATACATTGATTATTCAATGTCTGTCATTGTTTCACGTGCTCTTCCTGATGTTAGGGATGGCTTTAAGCCGGTTCACCGCCGTATTTTATTTGGAATGAATGAACTGGGTAACACATCCGACAAACCTTATAAAAAATCTGCGAGAATAGTTGGTGAAGTTTTAGGTAAATATCATCCACATGGCGACTCGTCTGTATATTTCGCCATGGTTCGTATGGCCCAGACATGGTCTATGCGTTATCCGTTAGTAGACGGACAAGGTAACTTCGGTTCAGTGGACGGTGATAGTCCTGCCGCTATGCGTTATACAGAGGCACGACTGAGTAAACTCGCCGAAGAAATGCTCCGGGATATCGATAAGGACACGGTAGATTTCCAGCTCAACTTCGATGATACGTTGAAGGAGCCAACCGTATTGCCGACTCGTGTTCCTAACTTACTTGTAAATGGTGGATCGGGTATCGCCGTTGGTATGGCTACGAATATGCCGACTCATAACTTGAGCGAGGTATTAGATGGTTGTATCGCTTATATCGATGCCAAGGGAGATATCGAGGTAGAGGGCTTAATGCAATATATCAAGGCTCCGGACTTCCCTACAGGCGCTACAATTTATGGCTACGCAGGCGTGAAAGACGCTTTCGAGACGGGTAGGGGACGTATCATCCTTCGCGGTAAAGCCGAGATTGAGGTGGAGAATAATCATGAGAAGATTATTATTACCGAGATTCCTTATTTGGTAAATAAGGCTGAGTTGATCAAGTATATCGCTGACCTGGTAAACGAGAAGCGTATCGATGGCATTTCCAATGTCAATGACGAGTCCGACCGTAGCGGTATGCGTATCGTAGTTGACGTGAAACGTGACGCGAACTCGAGTGTCGTACTGAATAAATTGTATAAGCTTACTGCTCTGCAATCCTCATTCAGCGTCAATAATATCGCTTTGGTGAACGGCCGTCCGAGGTTGCTTAACTTAAAAGACTTAATCAAGGCGTTTGTTGAGCACCGTCATGAGGTCGTTATCCGGCGTACAAAATATGAATTGAGGAAAGCGGAAGAGAGAGCTCATATATTGGAAGGCTTGATCATCGCTTCCGATAATATAGACGAGGTAATCGCGATTATCAAGTCTTCCAAGAGCCCGCAAGAGGCTATCGAGCGTTTGATCGAACGTTTCTCTTTATCTGAGCTTCAAGCACGTGCGATTGTCGAGATGAGACTTCGTCAGTTGACAGGTCTGGAACAAGACAAATTGCGTGCGGAATATGAGGAGATCGAGAAGTTGATCGCTTATTTGAATGAGATTCTGGAGAATGAGGACCTTTGTATGAAGGTTATCAAAGATGAATTATTGGAAATCAAGGATAAATTTGGCGACGAACGTAAGACGGATATCGTTTACGCCTCTGAGGAATTAAATCCGGAGGATTTCTATGCGGATGATGAGATGATCATTACCGTATCTCATATGGGATATATCAAACGTACCCCGTTAAGTGAGTTCCGTGCGCAAGGCCGTGGTGGTGTAGGAGCGAAGGGTTCCGAGACTAGAGACGAGGATTTCGTTGAGTATATCTATCCGGCATCCATGCACGCAACCTTATTATTCTTCACGGCAAAAGGTAAATGTTATTGGTTGAAGGTATTCGAGATTCCGGAAGGAGCTAAGAACGCTAAAGGACGTGCGATCCAGAATCTTCTGAATATCGAGCCGGATGATAAGGTACAAGCCTTTATACGTGTTAAGAAATTAACCACCGATACGGAATTCATTAATTCTCATTACCTATTATTCTGTACGAAGAAAGGTGTGATCAAAAAGACTTTGTTGGAGGCCTATTCCCGTCCTCGTCAAAACGGTGTGAACGCTATTACATTGCGTGAAGACGATGGCTTGATCCAAGTATGTATGACGAATGGCAACAACGAGGTGATCATAGCGAACCGTAACGGCCGGGCGATCCGTTTCCATGAAAGCGCAGTACGTGTAATGGGCCGTACGGCTTCCGGAGTGAAAGGTATGACTTTGGACGAGGATAATACCGATGAAGTCGTTGGTATGATCTGTATCAAGGACAAGGAAAAAGAGACCGTACTCGTCGTATCAGAGCAGGGATATGGAAAACGTTCCTCTATCGAGGATTATCGTATAACGAATCGTGGCGGTAAAGGCGTAAAAACCATTAATATCACGGAGAAGACCGGTAAATTAGTTGCCATCAAGAATGTTACGGACGAGAACGATTTAATGATTATCAATAAGTCGGGTATCGCTATCCGTATGAAAGTGGCCGATTTGAACGTAATAGGACGTGCTACTCAAGGTGTTCGTTTGATTAATCTAGAAAAGCGCAACGACGAAATCGCTTCTGTATGTAAAGTATTGTCTGAGAGTGAAGAGGAAATAGCCGAGCAAAAAGCGGAACAAGAAGCCAGACAAGAGAATGAGGGAAGAGAGTTGAGTGAGAATCAAGCTAGTCTAGGTACCGATGTTGATCTACCGGAATCAGAGGAGGATAACGAACAAAATGATAACGAAGAAATAACTGAATAATTTTAAACAAATAGAAATATTAATCTCAAAATTACTATCGCAATGAAACGAGTATTATTAACAGTGGCACTATGTGTCGCAGCATCGGTCTCTTTTGCACAGAAAAAAGCTGTAAATGAGGCTCAAAGTATAGCTAAGGGTTCAACTCCTGATTTCTCGGAAGCCAGAACTCTTATTAAAGGAGCTTTGGAAAATCCAGAAACAAAGGATGACGCTAAAACTTGGTATGTTGCCGGTTTTATCGAGGATCAACAGTTCAGCAACGAAAGAACTAAACAAGTCTTGGGCCAACAACCGGACGAGCCTGTTATGTACGAGGCATTGGGTAGTATTTTGCCATACTTTGAGAAAGCATATGAGTTAGATCAACTTCCTAATGAAAAAGGAAAAGTTAAACCTAAGTTCACGAAAGATATCAAAGGTATCCTAGGAGCAAACCACGTATATTACATCAATGGTGGTGCTTACTATTTCGATCAGAAAGATTATAACAAAGCTTACGATTTCTTCGAGCAATACCTGAAAATATCTGATATGCCGATGTTTAAAGGTGAGGCTGTCGCTGAAAGAGATTCAAACTTCATGACAGTTCAGTTCTATGCCGCTGTAGCAGCGACCCAACTTGGCGATTCTCAAAAAGCTATCGCAGCGTTAGAGCGTGCTAAAAATACGGATTATAGAGCAAGCGAGGTATATCAATACTTATGCTATGAGTATGAGCAAGCTAAGGATACCGTGAATTTAGAGAAGACTTTGGAAGAAGGTTTGAATAAATTCCCTGAGGAACAGTATTTCTTAATGAGCCTTATAAACAATTACATCTATTCTAATAGAAATGAGAAAGCTATTGAATATTTGAACACAGCTATCGCTAAGGATTCCAACAATCCACAGCTTTACGATGTAATGGGCCGTGTTTATGAGACTGGTTTGAAAGATTACGCTAAAGCTGAAGAGTATTTCAAGAAAGCATTGGCGATCAATCCTGACTATATCGAATCTCTCTCTAACTTAGGTCGTGTATATTATAACCAAGGTGTAAACAAGCAAGGTGAGGCTAATATGATCAACGACGCAAAACAATATCAAGAGGAATTAGGCAAAGCTAAGGAATTCTTTAAGCAAGCTCTTCCTTACTTTGAGAAAGCTCACCAAATGAAACCAGAAGAAAGAGAATATATGACCGCTTTAAGAGGTATTTACTACAACTTGAATATGGGTGATAAATTCGATGCTATTGAAGCAGAGATGAATAAGTAATTTCTTCTTTCAGAATAAATGGAACCGTCTAGTAATATAAGGTTACTAGGCGGTTTTTTATTTGTGTATCATGTATCGCGGAGTAGTCATTTTTTGATCGTTCATAATACTATTAAACATAATGGGAATTATAAAATTAATGGCAAGATAAGGATAAATTAGTGCATTCAAACAAAGCTTGTAGCTGCTTTGAGTAAAGACACAGATCTTTTCACGGCTGTGAAACGTTTGTTTCATGGATGTGAAAAGATCGTATCACAGCTGTGAAAAGATCAGATCACCTATATGAAAAGATTAATTCAGCTTGACGCGACTATTTGATTCGCTATTAACTCCTTCAAATAAAGCATGACTTTCGGATGACTTAATGGCATGTCCTCTAGGATTTCTTTAAGCTCTTGCGTACTGATATCAAATGAAACCAGATCTGAATGATATGAGAAATGAATGTTTATGTCTGGATTACTGCCTATAAGCATAGCCATTGTACCCGCCAAATCTCCCCAAGGCGGACAATCAATATGAGATGAGACAAAACAAGCAACAACTACCGTACCTTTTCCCTGTATGGAAGATATTTCCACATTCCCGCCTGTTTGCTCCGCATTTTGTATCAAGAAAGGTAAGCCTAGACCCACTTTTCGTGTCGTGCGAGTCGTATAAAACGGATTACGGATCAGAGAGACTGTTTCCGGATCCATACCACAGCCATTATCCGCGATACGAATACATATGGATGTGTCCTTTATCTGTATATCTATCTCTATGTCAGAAGCTTTTGCTCTGATACTATTAGCGGTTATATCCGTGATATGAAACGAGAGATTATCCATGAGAGGCGAAAATTAAGTGATTGTCTTTTTGATCAAAAGCCTTTCGTAAGCCATCGAAGGTTAATTCCTCCGTTTGCCAAATGGAGGGCTGAGTACCTATTTGTTCGGGGTAATGAGCATCCGAGGCTGAGTATTGAGTCTGCTTTTTCAAATACCCGTGAATAGACAATAACTTACTGTATCTTTGCTGATTATTATATTCAATAGCATCTAAAGATAAGCAAGGGTCTATAAAACCTAATTGACTGATCAGGCTGAATGACGGACGTTCTACATGGGCGGCTACAAATAGAGCATCCACCTTACGTGCTTGAGCGGCTATTTGGTTTACGCTTTGATCCAAGGCGGAGAGCAAAAGATAGGGCACTTCTCCTAGAATCTCATTCTCCGCATTCACCCAAACTTGATCGCCAAAACGTTCCGGATCATTTGGAATTGGAGGGAGATGCTCTTCTAAATATCGTTGGAATCGCTTACGGGATTCATCGGTCGGGAAATAAACCAGACAATGCGCCTCCTCACGGGTCGTAACTTCTACGCCCGCAAAGACCCTTAGTCCGAATCTCTCGCCAAGGGATTGAATCTCCGGGCATTGTAAGGTCGTATTATGGTCCGTAATGGCAATAGCATCCAAACCTTTCGCTAAGGAACGACGCACGATCTCCGATGGACTCATTTCCAGACTGCCGCATGGTGACAGGCAAGTATGGATATGTAAATCAGCTAAATACTGTTTCATCCATTCTCATTCTGTAATAAGCGGTAAATCATACCGGAAGCCTCGAACGCGGAGCGTGTAGTTCCTAAAAGAGGGACAGCCTCTTCCCTACCTTTTTGTAAGGTCTCATCATCCGGAGAGGTTCCGTTTACGATCAATACTGCGGAGGCGTCTTTTAAAGTAGCCACGGCCAGTATATTCTGATGCGTTTGCATGGTAATCCATAGCATACCCTCCTCGATATGTCCCATGACATCACTTAGTAAATCGCTCGTATAGCCTCCGGTTATCTCTGTATCAAGGCCCTCTTGTCCACAAAATACAGTAAGATTCAACATCTTCACTAAATCACAAACCTTCATATTTAGCTCCTTTCTTATAACAATCCTTATTTAAACGATCTTTCCCCCATGTCTTCTCAACGATACGGAAGGCATGCTCTTGGTCTAGTTTACCGTGCTTCTCCATATTACGTTGCATAAATACGCAATCACTGAATTGAGCCTCGTGGCGTACGATATCCTCGGCCAAGCTTTGACAGTTCGGGCTGCCGCAAGCGCCACAATCGATTCCCGGTAGGTAGCACATCAATTTCCGCACTTGCTCCATTTTCTTCAGCATCTCATCGATCGTTCCATCGTACAACCGTTTGGGATTCGGTTGCACCGGACGGATCGTAATATGCTGCCTCAAATAGGATAAAGCCTCGAAATTATCGGCGGCGTATATCATCGGTACTTTATCCCGGTTCATGGATCGCTTCATGATACGCTCGGCCGTGAGGAAACGGTTCGCTACGGCTAATACACCTCCGGCACAGCTACGGTCGCAAGCCCTCAGTTCCAGAAAGTCTACGTTACGTACCTCGCTGGTCGTTTCCATTCGTTCCAAGAAATCGATCACATTATGGATCTCATCGATCGCGAGGCAACGACCGGAGAAATGTTTGGCCTCCCCTCCTGTCTGGCTCCATCGCATCTCTTTTTTCGTTAATGGCGGAGGAAGCTCACATTCCGGCTCATATCCTCTCGGGCGATTCTTAAGAATATGGTATACCTTATTATATAGGGTATCCATATTTATCACGCCTTTGATCGTAGATGAGTAACCTTCCGCTCCCTTCAACGCCGCGATTTTCGCCGCGCAAGGCGTAACATAAAAGATACCGATCTCTTCCGAGGGAACACCTTGCCCTTCCAATATCTTATGATAATAAGTGGCCGAGGCGTTTACCGGCGCTTTCACCAATAAGATATTATCCACCAGCGCAGGGAAACGGACTTGTATCAACCGGACGATAGCGGGGCAAAAAGAACTGATCACCGGCTTTTCCTCGGCGTTTTCCATCTGCCGTACCATTTCCTTATGGATCATATCGGCGGTAAACTCTACTTGGAAAACATGGGTAAAGCCCAGTTCCATAACGGCGCTGATAATTTCCTTCTCGGTCGTATACTTTGAGAACTGCCCGATAAATACCGTGGGCATCAACGCTACTCTGCATTTATAATCAAATATACGCTGGAAGTCATCCTGCTCCACATAGATAGCCTCTGTCGGGCACGATTTCAAGCACTCGCCGCAATCCACGCACCAATCCTTATGGATCAAAGCCTTACCATCCCGGATACGGATCGCTCCCGTAGGGCACTCTTTCATGCAATGCGTACAGCCTATACAGCGGTCATTGTCAATCTTCAAGGCATGATAAAAATTAGCTTCCTCCATGGTCTACGCTCCTTCTTTATTAAACCATGTGACCATACGTACCGTGGTACCTACGTCTACTTGGCTCTCGATCGTTAATTCATCTACGTTCTTCTTCATATTTGGAAGTCCCATTCCGGCACCAAATCCCATTTCACGCACGGCCTCGGATGCCGTCGAATACCCTTCACGCATAGCTAGCGATATATCCGGGATTCCGGGCCCTTCATCCTTCAGTTCCAAAGATATTTTATCAGCGTCCAATTCAGCGACAACCGTTCCTCTCCAAGCGTGAGCCACGATATTCACCTCCGCCTCATAAAGCGCCACGACCACCCGCTTAATGATCCGGGGATCGATAGCCAATTGCTTCAAGACCTTCTTTATCTGGCTAGACGCATAACCCGCCTTCGAGAAATTACCGCCCTCCAACTCAAACTTAAATAGCATATCTCACGACCTCCTTTCTTAATATATAGGAAGGAGCCCCGCGCTATAAAGCTCTCCGACCGTATGATACATAGAATGATCTGTCTCCAGAAGAACCATATTGTTCTCACGAGCCAGCTCCAGCATATCCGGGGTTACTTTCTTCCCCCGCACGAAAAGTATATAAGAAACTTCCGCCATCTCCGCGGTACGGATCGTTTGCAAATTACAAAGTCCTGTCACCAACAGCACATCGCCACAATCCAGCGTAAGCACGTCACTCATCAGATCGCTGGCAAAAGCGCACTGCACATCGTTCTCCCGTTTCTCTGAGCCACAGACGATGGAGGCATCGGTAAGCTCTTGAATTCTTTGAATCTTCATAAGGTACCAGAGGTTACATTTTACATGGGCTAATGTAAGAAATAATTTCGAATGTCGGCCTAGTATATTACATTAATTACTATCTTTGGTACACTAACAAAAAATAATCCTTATGTTCAGTAAAGAAACTTATATGGCCCGCCGGGCTAAGCTGAAACAAACCATAGGTTCCGGTTTGTTGCTATTCCTTGGAAACGACGAGAGTGGGATGAACTACGCCGATAATACGTATCACTTCCGTCAAGACTCTACCTTCTTGTATTTCTTCGGATTGCCATACGCCGGGTTATCCGCTATCATCGATATCGATAACGATAAGGAGATCATCTTTGGCGATGAGTTGACTATAGACGCGATTGTATGGATGGGTACGCAGCCCACCCTAAAAGAGAAGAGCGAGGCCGCAGGTATCAAGGAGGTCCGTCCTTTCAAGGAGATCGAGACATACTTGAAGAATGCCCAGCAAAAAGGCCAGCCAATCCATTATCTGCCGACGTATCGTGCGGAACACCAGATCAAGTTATTCCAATGGTTGGGTATCGTACCCGGTGCGGAGAAACCTTCCGTACCTTTCATCATGGGTGTCGTAAACCAACGGAATTATAAGAGCGAGGAAGAAATCGCCGAGATCGAGAAAGCCTGTATCGTAACCGCCGATATGCACCTGACTGCCATGCGTACCGTACGTCCGGGAATCCGGGAGTCGGATGTAGCGGCTGCCGTTGCGGAAGTAGCTTTCGCCAACAATTACCAGCTCTCCTTCCCTATCATCGCCACGATCAATGGGCAGACTTTGCACAACCATGATCATAGTCATATGATTAAGAGCGGTGATATGCTGTTATTGGACGCCGGTGCCGAGACTGAGATGGGATATGCCGGAGATATGTCGTCCACCATCCCGGCCGACTCAAAATTCACGACCCGTCAAAAAGACATCTATGATATTCAAGTAGCCGCCCATGAGGCTGCCGTAGCGGCTTTGCGCCCGGGTATTCCTTTCGTGGATGTATATGAGTTGTCTTGTAAAGTGATCATGGAGGGTTTAAAGGACCTTGGTTTCGTGAAAGGAGATCCGATGGAGGCCGTAAAAGCCGGTGCTCACGCCATGTTTATGCCTTGTGGCCTAGGTCACATGATGGGATTGGATGTACATGATATGGAGAATCTGGGAGAGGTATACGTTGGTTATGACGGACAGCCGAAGAGTACGGAATTCGGACGTAAGTCATTGCGCTTGGGACGTAAGCTGGAACCGGGTTTTGTCTTGACCATCGAGCCGGGCGTATACTTCATCCCCGAATTAATGGATTTATGGAGAGGCCAGAACAAGTTCACCGAATTCATCAATTACGAGAAGTTGTTTACATATAAAGATTTCAGTGGCATACGTAACGAGGAAGACTATCTGATTACCGAGAACGGCGCTCGTCTATTAGGAAAGAAGATCCCTTTGCGTACGGAAGAAGTAGAAGCAATTCGATAAATCCTATACATTATTATATATAAGCTTATGCAAAAGGGAGAGCCTTAAAAACAGCTCTCCCTTTTTGGGCTAAACGAGAAAGACAATGTATGAAACGATTTAAAAGCGATATCCAATACTTAGAAAGAACGAATGCATAAAACGAATCCGGGGCATACTAAGCCTTTTTCCCTCTACAACGAAGTTTCGCCCTCCACTATATAAATCAAAATTCGAGAATATATACCCCAAAGAGAATATATACCGCTGGTCTATATCAAGGCTCAACATACTTTTAATATGATAAAATAACGATTTACCTCCCTTGTTCTTTATATGATCGAATTTTTGAGGTATCCATACCCCGGGAGTGTTTGGAACATAGCTTATATTAAACTCTTGATTGACAGGCAAAGGAATGGTTAATCCAGGTGAAACGACCAAAGAGAGTCCCGTATCCTTGTCTTTCCCGAATTTAAAAGTGGGAGTTACTAACTGGATGGCCGGACGTAACGCAAAGAAATGACAGCCCGGATTACTCTCATCTGAATCCCAGAACCACTGATTATCTCTTGAAAACCCCGTATAACTATCTTTCTCAATCGTATTACAGAAAAGCAACCCCATAGTAATTCCCACATAAGGAATCGGTAGATAAGTAACAGATGGCTCTACCTCCCATGCTGAATTATTATTCAAGGCACCGGAGAGTTCTACTTTCCACATATGGGATTTTTCTACCTCTTGCGCCTGTCCCTCAAAGGTAAAGATCAAACAAATAAAGAAAAGTATAGATCTCATTATATATAGGATGTTAGTTGTTCATTTACAGTAAAGACAGAGGACCTTCTCAATCACCCTATCCATTAGGGTTAATAAATCAAAAAGAGTTAATAATAAACACGGACTTAAAAAGAAAGTGTACATTTCCTTCTCAGACTATACATGCTATTTCATCATCTCGAAACGAAAACTCGTGAATCGATAAAAAAAGGCTGTCCCATCTTGAAGTGGAACAGCCCTCTTTGCTAAATAATACTGATTAAATTGCTTTCAGAATCTCGGTCAGTTTTTCCGGTGTGACGTTGGCGGCGATTATCACTCCTTCATCGTTAATCAAGAAGTTCTTGAAACCTTTTCTTAAATCATACTTCTTGTACAACTCTGACTCTTTACCCAGTCCTTCGTGAAATTGCGTTGACAGATCCAACTTGTCAATCTTTACCGTCTCGGTAAAAATAGATTCTTTCTCATCCATAGAGATCGAACACATCGCGATTTTGTCCGGACCAAACTTGTTAACCTCATTCGCCAATTGCACGTTACGAGCCCGCGATTCCGCATCGTAAGCCGCCCAAAAGTTGAGCAATGTATAACGTCCTAATTGGTTGTGGAAACTGGCTTTAGCGTCGTTTCCCAAAAACTCTATTCTCGGAGCTAGATCACCGGGGTTCACACCCTCGGTAAGTTTCGCCTTTTTCGAACCGGCAGACATTCCTAATAACGCTACCGATGCGATGAGAACATAAGCTCTTACCTTCATATTTTCAATTTTACGTTAAACTTAATCGGGGGAATCTCCCGGGGGACAAACTCCCGACTCCTGATTTTCAGGATCGTAAACAAGCATGTTTCTTTCGCTAAAGAGACACTTACTTGTCTTTAACGGGTGCAAATATAAAACCAAATACTTCTTTCCACCAAATTATGTAGCGATTTTCTGCAAATTAGCAAGCTTTTTTATATGTTTTAGCGCACACATCGATAAAAAAATTAACTGTTTTGCAACATAAATTTAGAAGTAGAGTACCTTTTTCTCCCCGAGAGAACCGCAAAATCATCAAGAATCATTAGCTTCCCGCTCCCCTACCTTTAGACCGATAACAGGGAATCCTTAGCGATTTCATCTTTAAGTATAGATTATCCAACAACTGTTGCATAATCATCTAACAGTTGGTGCATGATCTTCCAACAGCCGTTAGATGATCATGCACCAACTGAAAAATTAGCAATGCTTCAAGAGCAAACCGCTAATCCTTCTTGGAAAAGAGGCTAATAGCATTAAGAGATTCCCTTTAATCACCTTGTACTGCCATCTTGAAAAATAAAAGGAAAAAAATACCCTTCCCTCTTGTTTATTCAAAAACTTCCACTACATTTGCAGTGTACTATTAAACTAATACACTAAAGCAGCAAAACATATGATTACATTAAAAGAACTCTCATTCAGCTATAGCCGCAAAAAAGAGGTACTTGATCGTATCAATCTTGAGGTTGGATCGGGACACATCTGTGGCTTATTGGGAAAGAACGGCGAAGGAAAGACTACGCTTCTAAACCTTCTAAGCGGACAGATCTTTCCGGATCAAGGCTCTTGCCTCGTATTGGAGGAAATTCCTTCCGAGAGAAACGCTCGTTTCTTGCAACAGATATTCTTATTGCCGGAGGAAATCTCCATGCCGGAGGTCACCGCCATAGAATATATAAAGATGTACGCGCCTTTTTATCCGACATTTAGAGACGATATCTGCAAGGCTTGCGTAGAATCGTTTGAGATCAATCTATCCGATCGCCTGTCGAAAATGTCTCAAGGACAACGGAAAAAGGTGGCGATAACCTTGGCGCTGGCCGCTCATACGCCCCTGCTTCTAATGGATGAACCAACAAATGGGCTGGACATTCCCTCGAAAGCGACATTCCGCAGACTGGTAGCCTCTTTGATAGATGACAATCAGACGGTTATTATCTCCACGCATCAGGTCAGGGATCTGGAAAGCTTGATCGACACGGTATTGATCTTAGACCAAAGGCAAATCCTATTGAATAAGACGTTGAACGAGATCGGCGAGAAACTTTATTTCGGACCACTCCTGCCGGAAGAGAAAGCTCTTTATTCCGAGCCTACCCCGCAAGGGACAATAGGCGTCACCGCAAGGGATGGCAAGGAAGAGACGGCCGTATCCTTAGAGTTGCTCTTTAACGCGGCGATAACGTATCCCAAAGAGATCCAAAGAATCATGAACTCCTAAATACACATAGATATGAAAACAGATTTTAGTATACAACGCATCAATCTTTTACTTCGCAAAGATTGGATAGAGAATAAGAAGAAATTAGCTTATGGGGTGTTGGTCATCCTCGGAGTCCTCTTCTTTTTCCTATTATCCTCCATTTTATGGGATACGAGATTCCGTACCCTTACATTATATGTATTGGGATCATTGGGGACTTTTATCGCTTTCTGTAGCTACGTAAACTTAATGATACACCGCCCTAGAGGATTGTTCTTAACGCTTCCCGCGAGCAACCAAGAGAAATTTGCCGCTATCTTGATCGAAGGCATCGTGGTATTCTTAACATACCAAGTCACGTTCTGGACTGGGACGGGAATAGCCTCAATGCTCATTCATATACAGCCTGTAGCATTCAAGGACATTATCATGACCTTGCAAGATTTCACCATGCTGGCGTTTGCCGGCTCCTTGATGTTTCTCTCTTATGTCACGTTCCGGAAGTATGCCTTAGGAATCGCTTGTGGCGGATATATATTGATAGCAGCCTCTATCATAGGGATTGTCTATCTATGTATAAACATCTTGAATATCCAGCCGGGTATGAATAGTTTTTGTTATGAATCTTCACCGTTTTATACCGCCGTGTATTGGCTGAGCTTTGCCTTTACACCCGCATTTCTCATCGCGACCCTCGTGGTCTTATACGTCGCTTATCTAAAACTTAAAGAAAAGGAACTAAGATGAACTACAATACGAATCAATCCATATTTATCCAGATAGCCGAGCGGATTTGCGACCGGGTATTGAGTGGTAATTACAAAGCCGATAGCCGTATCCCGTCCGTACGGGAACTGGCGGTAGAGATGGAGGTAAATCCAAATACGGTCATGCGTTCCTTCGAGCGCCTGCAAGCCAACGATATTATTTACAACAAGCGTGGGATCGGCTACTTCGTCGCTTCCGACGCCGAGCAGAAAATCCGTGAGATGCGCCATAACCAGTTCGTGGAAGAGGTACTTCCCGCCGTCTTCAAGGAGATGCACCTGCTAGATGTAGGTATCGACGAGCTTACGAAAGCCTATACATTATATATATCTACCATTAAATGAAGACAATCATGAAAAAAAGTAATCGCGTATTTATCGCCCTGATAGCGACATTATATATCGTCCCAGTCCTCACTTTCGGCGTTGCCCAGTTTACGTCGGAAAAATGCCTTACAGGTTTCACGCAAAAGTTTCAGATTATCCAGATAGATAATCCGGAGTTGAAAGCGGAAAACATAAAAGTCGATACGAGAACCGCCTCCAAATTTCCCCGGGGGCAAATACTGGAAGCAAAGGACCGGTCGTTACTCTATTACGAGGGAATGAAACGGTATTTGCCGGAAGTCAGCCGCCACGATTCTCTATTATTGGTTAGCGGGGCGAGGGACGCCGGGCAAGATAAAAATCTCACGTTGCATATCCGTATCAACAATATCCAGAAGATCCGTCTGAACGGAGAAGAGATTTGGACTAAGTAACAAGCACATACACACATTATTTCTTAATCATTAAATCGTACTATAATGAAACAAATCATTATGGCAGCCCTTCTTATATCCTTTTCTTGGGGTATTCGGGCACAACAATTACAGATCCGGGGGAAAGTCATCGATCTATCCGACAAGTCTCCTCTTGAGTTCGCGAATATCACGCTTCAAACAGCCGATTCCGCATTCATCACAGGGACGACGACGGATAGTAAAGGACTTTTCCGGATCGAGAAAGTCAAGGCCGGAGATTATCAAGTATCTGTTTCCTCCATAGGTTACAAGACTTCGGTAGTCTCCGTGCTGGGACTTTCCCAGAATATAGATCTCGGTACGATCTCATTGGCATCCGCTTCTATATCCTTAGATGAAGTCACGGTCAACGCTTCCGCTATCCGTAATACGGCGGACCGTAAGATCGCATTCCCTACCTCCGAGCAAAAAGCGGCCTCCAGCAATGGCATCAATCTATTGAACGCCTTGATGCTTCCCCGTTTGGAAGTGGACCCGATCCGGAATAGCGTATCGCTATCGAATGAAGGGACGATTCAATTCTGTATCAACGGTATCAAGGTAGAGCTGTCCGATATCCGGGGTTTATCGCCACAGGAGGTAATCCGGATAGAATATCATGATAATCCGGGCTTACGTTACGGTAACGCCTCTGTCGTACTCGACTACATTGTCCAGAGGGAAACTAGCGGAGGTTCTGTCAATCTGGATCTTAGTAATTCGCCGACCACCTCTTTTGGAGACGATCAGGTATCGACGAAGTTCAATCATAAGAAATCGGAGTTCGGATTGCAATACGCCGTCCGCTACCGGAATCCGTATCATATCTGGACGGAAGGAGTCGAGACCTTCCGCTTTGAGAGTGGCGAGACGATGGAACGTACCTCGAAAGGTCTGCCAAGAGGAATGTCCGAGACCTCTCATAACCTCTCTCTTAATTATAATCTGGTAGATAACGACCATTATTATTTCAATGCCACGCTACGCTATTTCTTATCAGACGAGGATAAAGGTGGCGGCAAGAACCTGTATACCAACAATAATCCCGAGGATAAGACATACGCTTGGAATCCAAATAGCAACTCTACCAAACGTCCTTCCCTCGACCTTTATTACCAACGCTCCTTACCACATAAGCAGACATTGATACTTAATATGGTAGGTACGTACATACATACGAACGCAAACCAAATGTATCAAGAATGGAAAAACGATATCCTCTTATCGGATATCTTGTCGAACGTGGACGGAGACAAATATTCCATCATCGGCGAGGGAATCTACGAACGGCAATTCGAGGCCGGTCGATTGGGAGGAGGATTGAAACACACCCAATCGTGGACGGATAACACCTACAGCGGAACGGTTGGAGGACGAACCAAGATGAAACAGTCGGAGACGTATCTCTATACGGAATTCAGCGGACGTGTCAAGAAGTTGAATTATACCGCCGGAATAGGTGTCTCCCGCTCATGGCTCAAGCAAGAAGGTGAGGAAGATTATCAATATTATACGTTCCGCCCAAAGGTATCCTTACAATATAACTTTACGGATAATATGTATTTCCGGGTGAACGGTAGCGTAAATAATGTCTCACCTAGCCTATCGGAGCTAAGCGCCATCGAGCAATACATCGATACGCTCCAGATACGCCGGGGAAATCCTTATCTGAAACCCTATAAGAGTTATGACATGCAAGCCAATTATCTATATAAAAAAGGAATATTCACCGGAGACTTAAACTTTTATTACAGTAATAGCCCGGACCGGATCATGGAGGAAGTGATACGAGAAAATAATAAGTTCATTCGCATTACCGATAACCAAAAAGGATGGCAGAAACTAAGCGGTGACTTGACATTACGTGTCGGCCCTATCATCAAGCGGATCATAAGCCTATCCGTGACAGGTGGAGTCAATCGTTATATCAGCGAAGGAAATAGTTACTCGCATACCTATAACAATTGGTATTACCGGGCTTCCGTCATGGCTATGTACAAGAAATTCATGGCTATGTTCCAGATACAAAGTAGCTATAATACGTTTGTCGGCGAATTATTGCATGGCGGCGAGAATATCCATATGTTTATGTTCCGGTACAATCAAGGTAAATTCGCCGTTGGAGCCGGATTGATGATGCCTTTCTCCAGCCAGTACAAACGGGTAGAGGAAAATCGGAACGCTTACGCTCCCAGCCGTACGAACATGTACGCGAACGACTTCAGCCGAATGTTGATGCTAACCTTCTCTTGGAATTTTGACTTCGGCCGCAAGTTCAAGGAGGCTAACAAGAAACTTTGGAATAGTGACGAGGATTCGGGTATCATGCGATGATCCTCAAATAAAAAAAGTCCGGTATTAATTACCGGACTTTTCTTTTCTATCTTCAGGAGGGGGAATTGGAACCCCTTCTTTAATAAACTCATCATATACGATCTTAGGATGGTCTTGCGGAGAAGCCAGTTGATATTCCGCGGCGAAATTATCCCGCCTAAAATTCTTCAGCTTAAGGTTTTCCGCGCTGTAATTTCTCAAGGTCTCCTTTCTGTCACCAAACAAAGAACTGTTCAATACTTCCGAATCCAGAATATTTTCTTTCGGAGTCATCGTCGGCAAAAGGTTTTGTTCCAGCAATCCTCTATAAGCGCCAATGTATTCGCACCAAACAGAATTACCTTTTTGATAGATTCGATAGGTGTAGTTAGACCAAGCTGTCGTTACATGAATCTCATGCTCCCAGATATCGACGCATGCCTCTGAATCAAAGTAGGGATCTTTAATCGTCACACGTCGCAATCCATGATTCTCATCTCTCACTAAAGTCAGCCACTTATCTGAATGAAGTATTTCAGAAATAATGTCGGGCAACTTTTCCTTGATTTCAAATTGGATTCTCATACATTTCGCCTGCCGGTCAGGACTTTTTAAGGTTGCCAGGTTCTCATTAAACATTTTGTCGTTAATACGATAAAACAAATATAAGCAAAAATGTTTAATATAATATACTCTTTTTCGATAATTCTTACGTACTTTTGCCTAATAGAATGACAAATATGGCACAAAACGACGAAATAATACTGATAAATATCAATGGAGCGGATCGTCCGGGTGTAACGGCGGCTCTTACGGAGATTCTAGCCAAGAACAACGCTGTTATCCTCGATATCGGTCAAGCGGATATCCATAACCATTTATCATTGGGTATCTTGTTTCAAAGCACGGAAGGAAATTCCGGCGATATATTGAAAGAACTACTGTTCAAGAGTTACGAATTAGACGTCAATATCCGTTTCAATCCCATTACAGAGCAAGAATATAGTAAATGGGTAGGTATGCAGGGCAAGAACCGGTATATCATCACGATATTAAGCCGTAAGCTTACGGCCAAGCAAATCGCGGGTGTTTCCCGGATCGTAGCGGAGCAAGATATGAATATTGATGATATCAAGCGGCTCACGGGACGTATCCCGTTGGACGAGAATGCCCGTACTCCTAAGGCGAGCGTGGAGTTTTCCGTACGTGGTACCCCGAAAAACAAGGAGTGCATGAAAGCGGAGTTCATGAAACTTTCCACGGAGCTTGAGGTGGATATCTCTTTCCAAGAGGATAGCATGTATCGCCGTATGCGCCGTCTGATTTGTTTCGATATGGACTCTACCTTGATAGAGACGGAGGTTATCGACGAGTTGGCGATACGTGCCGGAGTTGGCGATCAAGTAAAAGCGATTACAGAGGCAGCCATGCGTGGAGAGATCGATTTCTGCGAGAGCTTCCGCCAGCGTTGTGCCTTATTAAAGGGGTTGGACGTATCCGTGATGCAGGAGATCGCCGAGAATCTACCGATCACAGAAGGTGTAGACCGCTTGATGCGTATCTTGAAAAAGGTGGGCTTCAAGATCGCTATCCTTTCCGGAGGTTTCACTTATTTCGGTAATTTCCTTAAACAAAAATATAATATCGACTATGTATACGCCAACGAGCTTGAAATCGAGAATGGCAAGCTAACGGGTAATCATGTGGGTGATATCGTAGATGGGAAGCGTAAAGCGGAGTTATTACGCCTGATCGCGCAAGTGGAGAACGTGGATATTCGCCAGACCGTAGCGGTTGGCGACGGGGCGAACGACTTGCCGATGATTAGTATCGCCGGTCTAGGTATCGCCTTCCATGCCAAACCGAAAGTAAAGGCGACCGCCAAGCAATCTATCTCTACGATTGGCCTCGATGGTATCTTATATTTCCTTGGATACAAGGATTCGTATTTGGATGAACAGATGTAATATATATAATTAACGTATAGCGATTATGATCAGACATATTGTAATGTTTAAGTTGAAGGAGTTTCAAACTCCGGCTGAGAAGCAAGCCAAAATGCAAGAAATTAAGGATAAACTGGAAGCCTTAATCAATAAGATAGACGTATTGAAAATGATCCGTGTAGATTTTAATTGTAATCCGGCGGAGACTTGGGATATTATTTTAACTACTGAATTGCCTACCTTGGAAGATGTAAATACGTACGCTAATCATCCGGAACATGTAGCGGTCGCTAAAGGAATTATTGGCCCGGTAAAGGCGGACAGAGCTTGTGTTGACTATGAAATCCTTTGATATAGAGGAGCGTGTGAACCAAGCGGTCCACAACTTCGAGTCCGGATATAATTGCGCTCAATCTGTATTCCTCGCTTATTCGGATGTCTTCGAGTTGGATTTAGAGCTGGCGAAAAAGATGTCTGTATCTTTTGGAGGAGGTGTCGGACGCATGCGTGAGGTTTGTGGTACCGTAAACGCAATGGCGATGTTAGCCGGATTTAAGTATCCGGTATTTGATCCGCTAGATCAAGAGGCGCGTGCCCGCAACTATGGCATGGTACAAAAAATGGCGGCTTTATTCAAGGAGAAACATGGGACGATCATTTGCCGTAGCCTTCTTCCTCCGGAAGAGACATCGACGAATCCCGCTCCTTCCGTACGCACACAACAGTATTATGCCAAACGTCCTTGCGGTAAATACGTTGAGGAAGCGGCTCGTATCGCCGGGCATATGCTAAAGGGTGAACTTGAATAAACGGCATTGTCAAGCTAGAAGACGTATTTGTGAAATGTAACCAAGTTTTCGAATCTCAGTGAATAACTCACTGTAAGAGGACTTGGATTTCACATTGACTTTATAGGTAATTGTCGACGTATTCTTGTCGTAATTATGCTCATAAGAAAGACTTACGATAAATATGCTCCTATTTTCCAAGATTTTCCGGATACCTTTAAGATCGGGAGTCGAGGTTGAGCAATTTATCGTAAGTATTTTATTAACACCATCCAAATACATACGTCGCTCCAGCCTTTCTAAAGAAACCAATACGAACAAGGTAAATGCCGTAGTGATAGAAGCGGCCAAGAACATGCCGGCACCAGCGGCCAAACCTACTACAGCCATTACCCAAATACAAGCCGCCGTAGTGAGTCCATGCACGCTTCCATGACTTTGAATAATAGCTCCTGCTCCCAAGAAACCAATACCTGTAAGGACTTGGGCGGCGATACGCCCCGGATCTCCATTCAAGAAATTCGGATAGGTTTGTGGTATCCAGATAGATATCAACATGGCGGCGGCGGATCCCATACAGATCAAGGTAAAGGTTCGCATACCAGCGTCCCTGCGGCGAAATTGTCTTTCTACACCGATAATAGCGCCAAGCACGAAGCTGATAGCTAATCGTACGGCGGCGGTCGAGGCCGTTATCTGAGTATTCTCTAAAATATCGTTCAAATGTTCCAGCATAGTCTGTCATTCATTCTAAGTTATACAAATATAGAAAATTTCTATGTACCGATTATGGAATGAAAACAATGTAAAATCGTCAAAAGTTGTATCTTTGAGACAGAATAAAAGTCATTCACATCTAAACTTAGAAAAATTGAAAATAATAACGTACAATACAAATGGATTAAGGGCTGCCGTAGGTAAAGGCTTGCCCGAATGGTTGGCTCAAGAACAGCCAGACGTGTTATGTATCCAAGAGACAAAGTTACAACCAGAACAGTTTCCATCGGAAACATTCGAGACTTTAGGATATAAGTCTTATTTGTTTAGTGCCCAAAAGAAGGGATATAGTGGCGTGGCCATTCTTACGAAACAGGAACCGGATCATATCGAGTATGGAATGGGGATCGAGAAGTATGATAATGAGGGACGTTTCCTCCGTGCGGATTTCGGGGATGTATCGATCGTAAGTGTCTATCATCCTTCCGGGACTAGTGGGGATGAACGGCAGGATTTTAAGATGATATGGTTGGAAGATTTCCAGAAATATGTCGTTGAGTTACAGAAATCCCGTCCGAACTTAATTCTCTGTGGCGATTACAACATTTGCCACGAGCCGATAGATATTCATGATCCGATCAGGAACGCAAAGAACAGTGGTTTCCTTCCGGAAGAACGGGAATGGATGACTCGCTTCTTATCCGCAGGTTTTACGGATACATTTCGCTTCTTGAATCCGGATAAGCAAGAATATACATGGTGGAGTTATCGCTTCAATTCCAGATCTAAAAATAAAGGATGGCGTATTGATTATTGTATGGTTAGCGACAATATGAAGCCGAAAGTTAAAGCCGCTTATATATTAAACGATGCCGTACATTCTGATCATTGTCCGGCCGTATTAGAGATCGAATAATTTTTCATAATAAAAAGAAAGGATGTGTTCTTTTTGCGTAAGCGAACACATCCTTTTTTATTATTGAAAAAATGGAAATAAAGTCTATAAATGAACTTAGATTATCTCTGAATATCCAATGCTCCGATCAACTCTTTTACTGATTTAAAACCATGTCGGTCACAATAGTCATTCAATCCATCAATAACCTTGATAGAAACAGTTGGATCTACAAAGTTATAAGTTCCGATCTGGATAGCACTAGCCCCAGCTAACATGAACTCCACGGCATCTTTCCAATTTGAAATACCTCCCAAACCTATAATCGGAATCTTTACCGCATGATACGTTTGCCATACCATACGTAGAGCTACAGGTTTTACGCAAGGCCCGGAAAGACCTCCAGTTATTGTAGATAATATAGGTTTACGTTTCTCTGCGTCGATGGCCATTCCAAGCATCGTATTAATTAACGAAACAGAATCCGCACCCTCCGCTTCAACAGCTTTAGCGATCTCCGTAATATCAGTTACATTAGGAGAAAGTTTTACAATAAGTGTCTTTGGATAAACCCTACGAACAGCCTTAACAACCTCTCCCGCACCACACGTAGTAACGCCGAAAGCCATACCACCTTGCTTTACGTTCGGACAAGAAATGTTCAGTTCGATAGCGGGAATCCTATCCAACTCTGCGATCTTTTCTGCACACTCGACATACGTTTCAACCGAAGATCCACTCACATTTACGATCATATTCGTATCGATGTCCTTGATCTCCGGATAAATATGCTCTGCGAAATAATCGGTGCCCTTATTCTGAAGCCCCACGGCATTCAACATTCCGGAAGGAGTCTCCGCCATTCTTGGATAATCATTACCTTCACGAGGTTGGATAGTGGTACCTTTCACGAAAATACCCCCCAAACGTGAAATATCCATGAAATCAGCATATTCTATACCATATCCGAACGTGCCGGATGCTGTCATTACCGGATTTTTCAACGGTAAATTCCCAATGTTTACATTTAATTCAGCCATGACAATTTCTCAATATTAAATACGGGACCTTCTGTACATACACACACATTATGACCTTCCTTGTTTTTCTCTACGCAGCACAAACAAGCACCTATGCCACAAGCCATCGTATTCTCAAGAGAAACCTCGCAAGAAATAGCTTCCGCACCTGCGTATTTCGCTACTGCCACCATCATTGGTTTAGGACCACAAGTATAAATCTGGTCAAATCGAACCTCTTTAAGGATCGTATGGTTAGTCACATACCCTTTCTCGCCTAGCGAACCATCTTCGGTTGTGATATAAACCTTACCAAATCTCTGGAATTCATCTAATTGCAATACATCATCCTTAGAACGAGCCCCAAGTAGAAAAGTAGGCTCAAAACCGGCTTCTTTTAAACAAGCTCCTAGATATAACATCGGAGCGGTTCCAACACCACCACCAATCAGCAAAAGTCTTTTGTTCTCCTGTTCCTTGGAAGGAATTGTAAAACTATTACCCAGTGGTAGCATTATGTTTACAATATCACCGGGACGGAATTCTGCCATTTTTCTCGTGCCATCACCAACAAGTTGAATCAATAACCACAACTCATTTTTAGACTTATCTACATAGTTGACGGAAATCGGACGACGTAAGAATGTTGTAGGAGAGTTTTCTACATGAACCTCTACAAATTGTCCGGGAAGCATCTCTGGAAGATTCCCATCCGAGGTTAACTTTAGCAGGCAATAATTTTTATGAAGGTGACAGTTTTCAGTCACCTTCATGTCTAAGATGTACTTCTTCATATACACGATTACTCAATTTATCCGCAAAGATACATGAATATAACGTATATACCGAACAGTTTACCTTAGTCTTTCTTGTTTTTTTCAGGGACGAAAGTATCAAACGTATTGTCGGAGTAAAATATCATTATTTTACTAACATTTTTAGAAGGCTTTTCTTGGCATATAACTTGCTCTACAACAGGTTGTTTCTGGATGTTTACAGGTGTCTCAACCCCAATTTCCTTGCGATTTTCGGCAACAACTTGTACATTGGGACGATTTTCAAGCATATTTGTAAACAAATTAGGTTCAGTTAACACATGTTCTCGGATCATTTCGCCTTTGCCAAACAATAGCCAGTCAGAATCAACATAAGTGAACCGTTCCAGTATTTTTAGCAGAACATCCAAACTCGGATTATTTCTCCCAGATATAATATGTGACATTGCCGAACGCTGTATACCGATCGATTCGGCAAATTTAGAAGGGGTAAGTCCTTCACGTTCCATTATTTTTAAAATACGATCTCTCATATTCATATATATCTTAAATTCTTACTAGAATACTGCCATTATGACCGTTTACTAAGATAAATATCCACAAAGTAAACTGGATACAAAGATAAATCAATATTTCCATTTGTGCAATTTATTTTTATAAAACTAAATTGATACATATGTATCACGCCGATACATATGTGATGGGTAGAACTGTAAACCGTGTTCAAGAAGGAGGTATAGAGTATTTAGAAAAACTTTAGAAAAATAGCATATATGTCTGATCTATATGTAAATATAATAATACATATGATGTATAGTTAGGGGGGTTTTATACGTTTGTAGACGAAAAAACATGTTTAGTTAATGTAAACAATCAATATTTCTATATAAAAAACTGGTTATTTATAATTTATAGCAAATCTTACGTGGATAAAGAAATATATAATAATCCATGATTTATATTAGTAATGTAAATATGATACATTTGTAACGCCTATATAATGATTACAAAAATCACCAACATTTGTAATCTACTCAAATACTTTTACTGTGTATATGATTGTAAACATCCATTTCTCGGTTATATTTGTATACAATATAATTTTACTCTATTTATTTTACTGCCAACTTGTCTATTTTTCCTTTAACGGATAATGAAGGCAATCTATAGCTATACCGATTATAGCTTTAAGTATGGATTTCTTGGAATTTTTGAGGAAGAAGGTACGTGATTGAATAAATTTTAAAATCTCAGAGAGATAAAATATGCGTAATTAATTGATAAATAAACAAAAAGGCCTCTTTTTCCAGTTTGACTTTTTCATCATTCTAGGAAAAAAGGCCTTTTTGCCTGCACTAAGTCTATGATTTCTGTTTAATGTAAAATTTTGTAAAGTAATTCTTTTAGTAAATCTGCATCTGTCGCTGAAGAGTTTTCCATTCCCTTAGATCTTGCGTCAGTCGTTCGGATATCGCTGATCAAATTAAAAACTTTCATCGCTGGATAATTTTTCATCCCCAAAAGATAGTCCTTTACTTGATAAGTTCCCCGTAAACCAAGTGCGGTCATCAATCCTGATTCCGATCGATCCTTTGAATAATAACAAATCAGCAAGTTTGAGAAATAGTTAAATAATACAGGAAGTGTCATCTGTATCGGATTACTTTTAGGGTTTTTCTCAAAATACTGAGCGATCCGGTTAGCCTTTAATATATCCTTCATGGCAAGTGCCTTTATCAGCTCAAAGTTATTGTATTCTTTACTAATCCCTATATTTTGCTCGATCAATTCCGGTGTGATGCGTTTTGAGGCCTTTTCAGCCAAGATAATTGCCAGCTTATCCAATTCCTTATTGAGACGGTTTAAATCGTTTCCAAGGAAATCTGAGAGCATTTGAGCGGCTTTTGGATCGATACCGATAGAACGCTGTTGCATCAAAGAGGTGATAAAACTCGGCATTTTATAATCCGGGATCTTTTTTGACTCATATAAAATACCGTTTTTATCGGTTGCGGCCGCTAACGCACGACGGCGATCTAAAGTCTTATATTTGTAATTTATGACCAAAATAGTTGATGACAAAGGATTCTTCACATAACTGCTCAGCAACTCTATATCTCTCACTAATTGAGCCTCTCGAACAACGATCAATTGATATTCGGACATCATTGGAAAACGACGTGCCGCATTGATAATAGAAATAGCATCTGTATCTGCGCCGTATAGAATAATCTGATTGAAATCTCTCTCAGATTCCTCTAATACGCTTTTTAATAACAAATCTGTTATTTGATCGATGAAGAAAGGCTCTTCGCCCATTAACACATAAACAGGCTGAAACTTCCTTGCTGTTATATCCCTACAAATCTCCTCGAAAGTAATTTCTTTTTTTGCCATAAATTATGAGGTTTCGCTATTACCAACTAAAACGGATATGACGGATGGTTTTCTTACCATCCAAAATCTGTTGAAGAGCTTCAACTCCCAACATTACCTGTTCTCCTACAAATTGTTGAGTTACCTTCCGGTCACTCGCTTCTGTTTTTACACCATCTTCTTCCATCGGTTTATCCGATATCATCAACAATGCACCCGTAGGTATTTGGTTAGCGAAACCGGCAGTAAGCAAGGTTGCGGTTTCCATATCGATACCAGTGGCATGCGTACTACGAAGATATTCCTTGAAAGCATTATCGTATTCCCAAACCCTGCGATTTGTCGTGTAAATCGTACCTGTCCAATAATCTTTTCCATGATCACGTATGGCGGAAGAAATGGCACGAAGCATTGAAAAAGCGGGCAATGAAGGTACCTCAGGTGGTAAATACTCATTCGACGTTCCCTCACCTCGGATCGCCGCTATTGGCAATACATAATCCCCTAATACATTCGCTCTTTTTAATCCTCCACATTTACCGAGGAAAAGCACCGCTTTGGGCATGACTGCTGATAATAAATCCATGATTGTAGCAGCGTTCGCACTTCCCATCCCAAAATTGATAATGGTAATCCCTTCTGCCGAGGCATTGGGCATCGAACTTTTCAATCCCAAAATCGGGACATTAAAATGATCCGCAAATATCTCGACATATTTAGTAAAGTTAGTGAGTAATATGTGCTTAGTGAAGTCTTCTAGCTTTCGCTCGGTATAACGAGGCAGCCAATTTTCTACGATTTCTTGTTTTGTTCTCATAAATAACTACCTTTGAGGTGCATTTTAGTTTAGAATATAAATAGCAAATATAGCAAATGCTCCCATTAAATCTACCAAAATTCTCAGTCAAAGTTACGGAGAAAGCAGGAAAGCCTTCTATTTGGGATCCTGTACGCCGAAAATTTGTCGCATTAACGCCAGAGGAATGGGTACGACAACATTTCGTGAACTATTTGGTCACGGAAAAAAACTATCCTCAAGAACTTTTAGCGAATGAAGTAGCGGTAAAACTAAACGGAACATCCAAGCGATGCGATACCGTTGCATACAATCGGTTTCTAGCACCTCTAATGATTATTGAATATAAAGCTCCACATATCGAGATAACAAGCGCTGTATTCGATCAAATCGTACGTTATAACATGGTCTTACACGTAAAATACTTAACCGTAAGCAACGGCATCCGTCATTTTTGTTGCAAAATTGACTATGAGAAACAGACGTATGCTTTCCTCGAAGATATACCGGAATACAATCTATTGGAGAAAATCGTTTAATTATCTAAAATAAGTCCCCCTTATCCTTCTATGCACTCGCACGGATCAGATAAGGGCTTACTCAGCCCAACCAGTGAGTAGTTCTATCGATTAGGAATTTACAGTTTGCAGATAAGTCATCTTGTTCTATATACTCGACATCACCGGAAGTCTTAGAAGGTAGCACCATATCTGATACTTCTACCTCCTCATTTTCAAGGCTGGCAAACTTAAACAGATTATATATGCTTGATAGAAAGAGAAGAAAAAGAAACAGGAATGCCTTTGCGACACTTCCTGTTTTTTCTATATATTGAGTAGATTTCAAATCCATATCCCACGCATTAAAAGTTACATGGGCACAAACATAGCAATATTCGTCAAATAAACAAATATTTTAACACGAAAATTTTATTTCGTAAAGAGATAATCCTCCGGTTTTGCGATTCGTAAAATATATTCCGGAGTATTAGGGAGCCTTTTCGCATACAAAGTGACAGAATCACCCCTCTCAGGCATCGTAGAATTAGATTCCAACGATATCTGGTCAACATTACGCAATTTTATTTCATCATCTTTATCGAAAAAGAATGAGTATCCTAATAAAACCGCAAAAAAAGATAAAATCAATGGCTTCATGTCTAACTTGTTTTTATGACTATATAAGCTTAGATGCTTATAAAACGATAAACGCTGCATATTATTTCAAAATAATTACATTTTTAATGTGCCGACAGACTGATCCACCACTCCGACCGCGGCGTTCAATATTGTTGTAATCAATATATTGATCGTCTACAGGCCATTAAAGCCACGATCAGCATGACGGAGGACTACAAGCCTACCGACAACGCGATCGCCGAGCGGGTCAACGGCATCATCAAGCAGGAATGGCTCTACAGGATGAAACGCCCCTCGGACGTGGTGGCCGCAAGGGAGTCGTTGGCGGGGATCATAGACTTCTACAACAACAGGAGACCGCATAGGAGCAACAGGGACATGCTACCACCTGTCAGGCTCCGGGAGGCGCTGACTTGCGTGTGATCGCTCAATGGAGGCTTTGCGCCTCCAGCCGCGAGGCTTCCTCCGCAGTGGTTTTTTCATGGTTGTTTTGCATGGAAAAAGAAAAACGGTATTTTTGCCGCTGTGAACCGGTTCAGGAAACAACTTTCAACCCTGTGAAGTTTTTCAGGAGAAGCTTCTCTAAGATGTGAAGTACCTTAGAAAATAACAGTAAAATCTGTGAAGTAAATTTAGGCATAGTCAGAAGTACGACTTATTTCGTTAATGAAGTATATATCCTATGACACATGCAGTATATATCCTATAGCATTTGAAGTATATCTTCGTAAAGAGGAGTTTCAGGGCCAAAATAAAAAAGGCGAGGATCTTAACCCCCGCCTTCTATCTGTAGATATAGAAATCCTATTTTATCCACCGAAATCATCGAAGTGCAACATCTCACGAGGTACACCCAAGTTATCCAGCATATTTTCCACGGCCTTTGACATCGGGCCCGGACCACACATGTAGTATTCGATATCTTCCGGAGCCTCGTGATCCTTCAAGTAAGTATCATGGATTACTTGATGAACGAATCCAGCCGTATATTTAACACCCGCAGCATCAGCGGCAGGATCAGGACGGTCAAGCGCCAAGTGGAACGTAAAGTTTGGGAATTCTTTCTCTATTTCCAAGAAATCTTCCAAATAGAACACTTCGTTCAAGGCACGCGCGCCATAGAAGTAAGACATCTTACGATCCGTAGTCTTCAACGTCTTCGTCATGTGCATGATTTGGGCACGCAACGGAGCCATACCAGCACCACCACCAATCCACATCATCTCTCTCTTAGAATCGAAAATTGGGTGGAAATCACCATAAGGACCACTCATAGTCACCTTATCACCCGGTTTCAACGTAAAGATATAAGAAGAAGCGATACCCGGCATCACATCCATGAAACCAACTTGTGGTTTCGGTTTGAACGGCGGCGTAGCGATACGCACGGTCAACATGATACGGTCACCCTCAGCAGGATAGTTAGCCATAGAATAGGCACGGATAGACGGTGAGTCATTCTTACACTTCAAACCGAATAAACCGAATTTCTCCCAAGCCGGCAGATACTCGGGGCCGATCAAGCTCTTATCGATATCCTTGTTATAATCCATTGAGTATGTAGGGATCTTGATCTGAGCGTAAGAACCCGGAATAAAGTCCATGTGCTCACCTTTAGGCAACGCAACGATAAACTCCTTGATAAATGTAGCGACGTTCTTGTTACTGATAACCTCGCATTCCCATTCCTTAACGCCAAATACCTCGTCTGGTACCTGAACGACCATATCCTCTTTCACCTTGCATTGACAAGCCAAACGCCAATGATCTTTCACTTGTTTACGAGAGAAGAAACCTTTCTCAGTAGGTAGGATCTCGCCACCGCCATCAATAACTTGAGCACGGCACTGACCGCATTTACCACCACCACCACAAGCGGAAGACAAGAAGATGCCACCGCTCTGTAGCGCACCTAGCAAAGTTCCACCAATCGGGGTCTCTATATCTTTCTCTCCGTTAACCTTCAAGCTTACATTCCCTGAAGGCACCAATTTTGCTTTGGCGAACAAAAGCAAACCGACCAAGATCAGCGTGATCAATAAGAATACTATTGCGCTGACACCAATCGTAAGTCCGCCCGACATTAATAAAGTCATCTTTATATTTTGTTTAATGCGTTAATACTTAAATCTTCAGACCAGAGAAACACATGAATGCCATACCCATCAAACCCGTGATGATGAAAGTAATACCCAAACCTTTCAAAGCATTGGGGACATTTGAATATGACAATTTCTCACGGATAGCCGCCATACCTACGATAGCCAGCAACCAACCGATACCAGATCCTAAACCATAAACAGTGGCGACACCTACATTAGGGAACGCTTTTTGTTGCATAAACAGAGAACCACCCAAGATAGCGCAGTTTACAGCGATCAGCGGCAAAAAGATACCAAGGGAAGCATACAAAGACGGAGAGAATTTCTCGACTACCATCTCGACCAACTGCACGAAAGAAGCGATAACGGCGATAAAGATAATAAACGCCAAGAAGCTAAGGTTCACCTCCGCATATTCCGGGCCTAACCAACTTAACGCACCTTCTTTCAATACATAATTCTCAAGCATATAGTTAATCGGCAACGTACAGAAAAGTACGAATGTCACTGCTATACCTAATCCTAAAGCGGTCTTCACGTTCTTTGAGACAGCCACGAAAGAGCACATACCCAAATAGTATGCGAAGATCATGTTGTCAACGAAGATCGAGCGGACGAATGTGCTTAATAATTGTTCCATTCTATTATTCGTTTAATCGTTAACATTAATTTTCTTGAAGTTCCTTGTTCTTAGCACGATGAACCCAAATAATAACAGCGATCACGATCAACGCCATCGGAGGCAAGATCATCAAACCATTGTTCACGTAACCCAGATCATAGAATGCCTGCGGAATCACTTGGAAACCCAATAAGGTACCAGATCCCAGCAATTCACGGAAGAAACCTACGATAATAAGAATAATCGCATATCCCAGACCGTTACCAATGCCATCCAAGAACGATTCCCATGGGCCGTTACCCAAGGCGAACGCTTCCAGACGTCCCATCAAGATACAGTTCGTAATGATCAAACCGACAAATACGGAAAGCTGTTTGTTTACGTCATAAGCAAAAGCTTTCAACACCTCACTAACGATTGTCACCAAAGCGGCAACTACCACCAATTGCACGATAATACGGATACGGTTCGGAATCGTATTACGCATCAATGAAATGATCACGTTAGCGAAAGCTACGACAGCCGTCACCGAGATACCCATCACGATGGCCGGCTCAAGTTTTGATGTTACAGCCAACGCAGAGCAAATACCCAACATCTGAACGACAACCGGGTTGTTAGCGCTCAACGGGCCTAACAGAACTTCTTTATTCTTTTCAGATAATAATCCCATCTTCTACTTAATTTTGTGAGGTCAAAAATTTAACATAACCGCTCAAGCTGTTGAATAACATTTCATCCACACCTTTACTGGTAATTGTACCACCTGAGATACCGTCTACATAATCCTGTCCCGCTACGCTCTTACCCGGCTTAACAACAGCGACAGACTTGAATTCTCCACTCATGAAGATCTTCTTACCTTTGAACTCATTGCTGAACGCCGGTTTAGAGATCTCAGCTCCCAGACCCGGAGTTTCACCTTGGTGGCTGAAGTCAGCACCATAAATAGTATTCTTATCACTATCTACAGAGATATAACCCCATAACGGACCCCAAAGACCTGCTCCATGCAAAGCCATGATATATTTCGGTTGACCATCTACATTCGCGACGAAAACCGGATATTGATGCTCAGCGGCAGCCTTAACTACATCCGTAGCGAAAGCGTCGCCTTCAACCTTCTCACCATTCTCGTTTACCAAGAAAGCTTCCTTGATCAACTCGTTGTACTTGGTCTCAGCCTCAGAAGAAGAAACATTTACGTTAATAGAACGCAGAATTTGTTGTCTCTTATCGTTATCCTCGTTCTGTTTCTGAAAACTTCTCAATGATTGTGAAGTAAACGCCAATACGACAGCCACTAGCACAACCATCACAGCCGCATAAACAACCGTATAAACATTGCTATCCCGGTTTATGCCTTTCTTAGCGGCGCCCTCCTCCTTGATTTCCTCAAATTCGGAAGCAGGAGCGGAACATACCGGGCAAGTGTCAGGAGCCTTATTTCCCTCGTGGACATAGCCACATACCTTACATTTATATTTAGCCATATTCCTTCTTACTTTATTTTATTACACGTTTCAATCTGCGAGAGATATTAGCTTCCACAACATAATAGTCGATCAGCGGAGCGAACACGTTCATCAACAGGATAGCGAGCATCATACCCTCTGGATAACCCGGGTTCAACGCACGAATAATAATGGCCATAGCACCTACAAGGAAACCATAGATATATTTACCTGTCTCCGTACGAGCGGAAGTCACAGGGTCTGTAGCCATGAACACGGCACCAAAAGCGAAACCACCTAAGAACAAGTGATCCAGCGGAGATACGCACATAGCGACCGTTGTACCGACCATATTAAAGATCAATGACATGAAAGCACCACCCACGAACACGGAAACCATTGTCTTCCAACTTGCGATACCCGTAACCAACAAGATAACCGCACCGATCAAAATAGCCAATACGGAAGTCTCACCGATAGAGCCCGGGATCAAACCAATAAATGCGTCCCAAGTAGAGATCGGGTTGCCTAATACGTCAACAGCTTGGAAAGAACCGATCATCTCCTTACCAGCGATAGCGACTTGTCCCAGCGGAGTAGCTCCGGAAAAGCCGTCAACCACTTGGCCAGCCCCAATACCAAACGTATCAGCCGTACGAACGAACACTTGATCACCAGACATTGCTGCCGGGTAAGCGAAGAATAAGAACGCACGTGTAACCAATGCTACATTAAATATATTATATCCCGTACCACCAAATACCTCTTTCGCGAAAATAACAGCGAAAGCAGTAGCTACGGCGATCATCCATAACGGAGTATCGACCGGAACGATCATCGGAATCAAGATACCTGAAACCAAGAATCCTTCCTGAATCTCTTCCTTCTTCACTTGGGCGACAGCGAACTCTATACCCAAACCTACCACATACGAAACAATGATCTTAGGCAATACCGCCAAAAATCCAAAAATAAAAGTCATCAAAAATCCCGGCTCAGCCCCCACAGCTAAATTGTGCTGATAACCGACATTATACATACCAAAAAGCAAAGCAGGCAACAAAGCGATGATAACCACGGTCATGGCACGCTTTGAATCAATACAGTCATGAATATGTACGCCCGTTTTAGAGGTCTCGTTCGGAACAAATAAGAATGTTTCGAAACCGTCAAAAACAGAACGGAACATCGCCAGCTTTCCGCCTTCCTCAAAGTTAGGCTTAATCTTGTCGAGATAATTCCTTAACGCTTTCAATGTATTATAAGTTTTTTATGTTATTAATTCATTTCCTTATACAACAGGTTCAATCCGTCGCGAACGATCTTTTGCAACTCGATCTTGGAAGTGTCCACGAACTCGCAAAGAGCGAAGTCCTCGGGAGCCACCTCATAGATACCTAAGTTCTCCATCTTGTCGATATCGAACGCAATGATCGCTTTCAACAAATACTCCGGATAGATGTCCATCGGAAACACCTTATCGTATTCATTAGACATGATCATGGCACGTTTACCACCTTTGATACGGGCGTCGATCACATATTCCTTGCTAGTACCTAACCAGCTAAAGTAACTATGGCTAGCGCTGAACTGGTTGAAACGAGGCATAGCGAAACCTAAGAACTCATGCGTCTCATCACCTTCCGGAATCACGGTGATCTGGTTATCATAAGCGCCTAGGTAACCATCCATATTCACCTTGGTACCTGTCAAAACATTACCGCTGATAATACGGATATGTTCCTGTCCTAACACTTTACCGTTAACCAAGCTCTTAATCGTACAACCTGAAATCGTTTTAACGTAGCCTCTCTCGGTAGTCTCGGAACCGGTAATAGCAACCATACGGCTGAAATCGGCGACACCCTTGTTAAACAAGCGTCCGATAACGATCACGTCTGCCGGATTAACCGTCCAAACTACCTCACCCTTGTTAACGGGCTTGATATGATTGATCTGCACGCCAACGTTCGCTGCGGGATGCGGACCTTCTACTTCCACGATCTCCACACCTTTCATTCCGCTCACGACAGAACCACTTCTTACACCCACATACACTTTTCCATTCGTTAATTTAGCTAGGGCGTTTAATCCAGTCTGGAAATCAGCCTCCTGACCTTTTACGATAAAATCGAAGTTTGGAGCCAACGGAGCGGAGTAAAAAGCCGAAACGAAGATATCACGCGGAGTATCCAATGGAGCGGCAACGATATCGTATGGGCGTTGCTTGATAAACGGCCACATACCAGCGTTCAGAAGTACCTCTTTCACCTCTGCTCCCTGTAGGGATGCTACGTTCTTCTTACCGAACTCCTCATACTCGATCTGCGCATCCGGCTTCACAACGATGCTTAGCACCTTACGCTTCTCTCCTCGGTTTACGGCAGTTACCTCGCCACTGACCGGCGAAACAAACTTGATCTCGGGGCGGTTCTTGTCAATCATCAGTACAGAACCGGCTTTGACTTTTTCTCCTACTTTCGCAACAACTTTGGGGAGAATACCGTTATAATAATCGGGGACGATCGCGTAAGACTCGCTCTTGCCGCCGTTTAACAGTACATCCGAAGCTTTGCCCTTCAGATTAATGTCTAAACCCTTTTTAATCTTAATCACATTTGCCATGATACAACTAAAATTGTTTATATGTAATTTTCCTGCAAAAGTAAACATTTTTTCATGCTTTAGAGCAGGGAAAGGCAAATAAATAGAGAAATAATTCCATAATTTTGCGTCGTTAAAGAAAGTAATAAGAAAATGAAAGTTTTTAAAATCCTATTTCTGCTGCTTATCACGGTTTTAGTACCGTTGAACGCTCAAGTGACTTACTTCACCAACGTTAGCGATAAGCAAATAAAGACCCTCCAAGTGAAGGTTGCCGGCGAGATGTTCTCCGATCCATTCATTGAACTGGGCGGTGAAAACCGTATCGAAGTTAATTTCGATGCTTTTAATCCGGGCTTCGGGCGATACGCCTATAATCTGGTTCATTGCAACGCCGATTGGACGCAATCGAATCTTTCCCCGATTGAGTATATGAATGGTTTCCAAGGGAGCACGATCGAGGATTTCGCCAATGCGATGGGTACTACGGTGCAATACACCAACTACCGATTACTTTTCCCAAACGATGACGTTCAACCGAAGGTCTCGGGGAATTATGCCTTGCAAGTATATAACGAGGATGATCCCTCCCAGATCGTATTTACCGCTTGCTTTTCTATTTTCGAGCCGATGGTTAGTGTCGCCGCTACGGTGAGCGGAAATACGGATATCGATACCAATCAGTCACACCAACAAGTCAGCTTTGCGATCAATAACAAGAATTTCCCCATCACCTATCCTCAGACCGACTTGAAAATCTGGGTTTATCAGAATAACCGCAGGGATAATGCCGTAACAGGTCTTCAGCCTATGACTATTTTAGAAAACCAGATCTCTTATACGAACAATCAGAACTTGATCTTTCCCGCAGGAAACGAATATCGCCGTATGGAATTTTTGAGCAACAAATACAATGGCATGCACGTAGAAAGTATCTCGTTCCATAATCCATATTACCATGTAGAGTTGATGACGGACTATCGGCGTGACCAATTATCGTATCAATACGATCAAGACCAAGACGGCCGTTTTTTCATCCGTTGCAGTAATTGTAACGACCCGGATACGGAAGCGGACTATTACATCGTTCACTTTACCCTCGCCATGGACTTAATTCCCGATGGAAACGTGTATTTGAACGGTGAATTATATAATAATGTATTGGACGAGAAAAGTAAGATGGGCTATAATCCGGAGACGCATCAATACGAGAAATCCGTCTTACTGAAACAAGGCAGTTACAACTATCAGTACCTCTTTGTCCCTAACGGACAGACCGTAGGACAGACCGGCCCTATCGAGGGTAATTTCTTCCAGACGGAGAACGAATATAGCATTTACGTCTACTATTGTCCAATGGGAGCACGGTATGATCGTTTAATCGGTGTAACTAGTATCAGAAATACAATGCCCGTGCTATAATTATTCGCGTAAAAGGCATACTTTTACGCATAAAATAATTGAGCATGAAAACGAGACGTATTGTTATCAGTACCGTATTATTAGTCGGGGGACTTCTCTCGATCGTTCAAGTCATGCCTAAAAATCCACTGTTGATAGGCGAAAGGTTATTTCCGTATGGAGGATGGATACAAGTGATACTTGCCATGCTATACGGTGGTTGGCTCTGCTATAAGATGCAAGATCGGCAAGAACGTCCCAAATGGAGAAAACGAGCGTGGTTGTTATTCTCGATCGTTTTTTTCGGGCAACTTGCTCTAGGGATTTTTGCCGATCCCATTTTCCTTATGACCGGGAAACTGCATTTACCGATCCCTGCGGTAATCTTGGCCGGACCGCTTTATCGCTTTGATGGATTATTCATGCCCATACTTTTTATCAGCACCTTATTACTATCCGGTCCCGCTTGGTGTAGCCAGCTTTGTTACTTCGGGGCATTCGACGCATGGAGTGCCCGGGGAAAATTGGAACGAAAAAGGTTCCCCTACCACAAGCAAATGCGATACAGCGTATTATTTCTGGTCATGCTGGGAGCCATCTTGCTACGGATATTCGGAGCGAGCGGCAAGATAGCCACCGCTTTTGGAATAGCGGTCGGAGTTATCGGGCTACTTGTCATGCTATTGTTTTCCAGAAAGAGACGGAAGATGGTACATTGCAGTAGCTATTGCCCAATCGGAGCTTTGGTGTCTTTCCTCAAGTACCTCTCTCCTTTCCGGGTACGACTGACCACGGATTGTTGCCATTGCATGGCTTGCACAAACATTTGCCGGTATGATGCCCTGCATAAAGAAGAGATCAAGAAGGGGAAGATCGGTTACACCTGTACCTATTGCGGAGATTGTCTTTCCGCTTGCAAGCACGGGGCTATAGAATATCATTTCCCGGGATTACGCCCGGCTACTGCCGAACGTCTATGGATCGTCGTAACGGTCGTATTACATACTTGCTTCTTGATGATCGCACGGATCTGAGCCGTATACTTGCTTGCCCATTATATAAGTACATACCATATTCCGGTCATCGCCGAGGGTTTGTAGGCCAAACAGCTTATTCTCGATCGTCCATTTATCTCTCGAACGAAGATACTCCATACGCAATTTCTGGACAGAGGTAGCGGCATAATCCACGACTATGAAATCCGCTTCACGGCCAGGAAGGAAACTTCCGATTCGGTCGTCCAACGATAAGGCCCGTGCAGAGCCTAGCGTACATTTATAGATAGCCTCCAAAGCTGTCATCGGATAACCGTTCAACTGTTGTACCTTATAAGCCTCTCCCATCGTACGCCACATAGAGAAAGATGTACCCGCACCGACATCTGTCGCCAAGGTAGTACGTACGCCGTAACGGTTCGCTTCCCTCATATCGAATAATCCGCTTCCAAGGAAAAGGTTCGAGGTCGGGCAATGGGCGATAATGCCTCCCGTTTCTCCCAACCGCTTATATTCCCGATCGGTTAGATGGACACAATGCCCGAATATCGAACGATCGGTCAACAATCCGGCACGCTCATAGACCTCCAGATAATCCGCATGACCGGGACAGAGCGATAAGACAGATTCAATCTCTCCCAGATTCTCCGAAAGATGTGTCTGTATATAGGTACTGGGATATTCGGCATGTAAACGACCGGCAGACTTTAATTGATCCGGCGTACTGGTTATGGCGAAACGGGGCGTGATCACATAGTGATTCCGTCCTTTCCCGTCCCAATCCTCGATTAAGCTACGGCAGTCCAACTCACCCTGATGCGTGGTATCCATCAGATAATCCGGAGCGTTCCGGTTCATCATCACCTTTCCAGCCAAGATACACATATTATACTCCGTAGCCACGGAAAATAATGCGGTTACGGAAGCAGGATGAACCGTGGCATAAGCGGCACAAGTCGTAGTTCCGTTCTTCACCAGTTCCTTCACGAAAAAGCGAGCGATATCTTGTGCATATTCCATGGAAGAGAAAGCTTCCTCGGCGGGAAACGTATATTCGTCCAGCCAATCCAGAAGTTGCTTGCCATACATTCCCTGTATCTCCGACTGGGAGAAATGGATATGGGAATCAATAAAGCCGGGTGTAATCAATTTACCGGAATAGTCTGTCACCGGGAAATCCGGGTAACGGGAACGCATCGCCTCGAACGGCCCCGCCTCTACAATCTTTCCATCAACAACAGCCAGTCCCCCATCCTCAAAATAGCGGTAAGCCTCCACATGATCCAGCGGGGAAGCGATCAAATAGAACACTTCTCCCCTATATAAGTTCTTCATCATGGTCAAATAACAATTCGTTTATTTAATTGGTTCCACGTGCAAAGCGATGTGCGTAGCCTGACCGAACTTATCACGCAGATTCTGTTCGATCTCTTTCGTCAAGTCATGGGCACGAGTCACGGTTATCTGTCCGTCCACCCGTATATGCGCCTCGATAGCAAAATTATTACCGATGCGGCGGGTACGTAGATTATGCGGGCTCTTTACCTCGGGAACCTCACTAATGATCGCCAAGATCTCATCCTCCACCTCCTTCGGCAAAGATTTCTCCAATAAGTCATTAATCGCCGGGATCACCAGCTGCAAGGCTACTTTTACGATAAACAAACTGACAATCACAGCCGCCAACGGGTCCAGCACACGCCAATTATCCCCCAACAAAATCGCCCCTCCGATACCTAAAGCCGTACCGATCGAGGAAAAGGCATCCGAGCGATGATGCCAAGCGTTAGCGATAACGACTTGACTATTCTGCTTCCTTCCTACCCAAACCGTAATATGATACAGTAATTCCTTGATCACGATAGAGATAAGAGCGGCAACTAAAGCGATCATTCCCGGACTTTCCAACGGAATCCCCTTGAAATAAAAGTCATAAATCTTGTTCGCTCCCTCCCAGAAAAGGCCAAAACCTACACAAAGCAAGACGATACCGACAATTGAAGTCGCCAAAGTCTCGTATTTACCATGCCCGTAATCATGGCTCTCGTCCTTCGGCTTGGAAGATATATTGACAAAAAGAAGTACGATTATATCCGTTACGAAATCAGATAACGAATGCACCGCATCGGCGATCATAGCGCTACTATGCCCCCACATACCCGCCACGAACTTGAATACCAATAAAACAAAATTAGCGAATGACCCTAAAAGTGTCACTCGCATAATCTCTTTTTTCCTCGCCTTTGGTGCCTCCTCCATAGAATCCCATTAACAAGATTTACCGGTCATGATGTCCAGCACCAGACGATCCGTCGCCTCCATTCCTTTAGAGCCGATAGCGGTCAAGTTCGCGATCGATTTATCCACATCCTCATCGATGATACCTTCCACGGAAGTCACCACCTTATCCTCCATGGCCATCAAAGCGGAAAGCATCGCCGTAGATACGCCACTAGATACTTTCATCGCGCAACTCGGCTTGGCACCGTCACAGATCATTCCGGTAATATTACCGATCATATTCTTGATCGCATAAGAAATCCGCGCCTTATTTCCTCCCATCAAATAGGTGATAGCGCAACTCGCTCCCGTAGCGGCAACCACACAACCGCAAAGGGCGGACAAGCGTCCCAGACTTTGCTTGATATAGATCACCATCAAATGGCTTAACATCAACGCACGGATCAGTTGCTCTTCCGAGCATTGGATATCCTCGGCGAAAGAAAGAACCGGAAGCGTAGCGGCGATTCCTTGATTACCGCTTCCCGAATTACTCATCACCGGGATCATAGCGCCGTCCATGCGAGCGTCGCAAGCTGCGGAAGTCATGATCAACATATGCGTATAAGCGGAATCTCCCATGAACTTACGGCCGAAAGCACCCGAGACTGTCTTGCTTACGGTATGTCCGTAATTGCCTTTCATGGAAGCTTGGGCAGCTTTCTTATTCAACTCGGCCGTTTCTAAAATAAAACGAATCTCATCCAATGGCATTTCCATGGCAAACTCATAGACCATAGAGAAGGAAAGACGTAAATCCTTATTCTCACATACTTCCTCGCCAGAAGCGTTTGCCGTACGTAAATCAGTCAATACCTCCCCGTTTTTCTCTACATATATTATATGGGTATGCTCATGGCAAATGATCACCCTTGAACGATCGCTCCCTGCAGAACTTATAATTTCGATATAAAGTTTATCTACATTCTCTTTCAGGTCTATACCGATACATTTCTTGCAGACCATTTCCTTACCTTCTTTCAATCCCTCCGGAGTCAAGTCTTTCAGCACCTCTAGCCCATAAGCGGACTTACCGATGATCGATCCCAAAGCGATAGCGATAGGCAACCCCACCATGCCAGTCCCCGGGATTCCTACTCCCATGGCATTCTTCAGGATATTGGCGCTCAGATAAACCTCTATCTTCTCTGGCTTACGCCCCAGCACTTCCGCCGCTTTTGCGGCCGCCAAAGCCACGGCAATAGGTTCCGTACATCCGATAGCAGGGATTACCTCCCTGTGAATCAAATCTATAATTTGAGTTTTTATGATAGTATCCATACTGATAGTCTTTATTTAGAATTAGATAGTTAATATACAATAGATTAAGAACAAAACTCAACAACGATATCTCGCAAGGCATCGTATTGTTTTCCCAATGCATCTTCATAACGCAACGCTTCTTCCAGATTCCCTTCTCTCAACAGCGATAGTATATTATTCGATACATCGAATAGATTTACCAGACCTAAATTAGCGGCTATCCCTTTCAAGGTATGCGAATATAGCTTGGCATTCTCCAAATCCCGCTCTACTAAAGAGCTCCGTAATTTCACATACGAACCGTCTGTAGTAATAAATTTATATAGAAACTTTTTGAAGAGGCTATCACTATTCATAAAACGATCTAAGGTATTCTCTTTATCCCAAGCAGCTACATCTATTAATGCGTTATAAAAAGCATCGTTCTCATTCATTTTTTTATGATATTAGTTTTCGTACAAAATTAGGAATTTTATAGACACTACCAACGTTAGCGGTATTCTTTTTCTTTACTTACCGCAACTTGGGTACGGAACGATAATTTTAGTACTTTTGTCGCCTACTTCGGGACCTAGAACGCCCGGGCTGTATTTATCCGATTAATAGAATTGAAAAAGGAATGGGAATTTCATCGCCGCTTGTAGATTTGCAACATCAATATGATCTCCTGCAGAAAGAATATGAATATGAGAAGGAAACATACCGACAGCAATCCGAGCGTACGGGTTTGCGAAAACGAGTGGCGCAGGGCCTCTGTTGGTATCCGGTCACTCCGGGACGCAGTTATTATAACTCCTTAAACCAATTGGTGATCGAGATCGAAAGGACAGAAGACCGGGAGATCGAGCATAATTTTGAGTACGGGCGCCCGGTTTGCTTCTTTACGGCAGATATCAGTGGTAAATTTAAGTATCTGGATTTCTCCGCCACGATCAGCTACGTGCAAGAGGACCGGATGGTGGTAGTTCTCCCCACTCCTTCCGCCTTGATGGATATACAAGGAAAAAGCAATGATCTCGGCGTGCAACTCTACTTCGACGAGACCAGCTATAAAACGATGTTTTCCGCTCTCTCGGACGTGATGCGGGCAAAAAACAACCAACTCTCCCATCTTAGGGACGTATTGCTGGGGCAGGAAAAACCGGGACAGCGTGAATTATTCCCGATCCGCTTCCCTTGGTTGAACCGCTCGCAGGAAGAAGCCGTAAACAAGGTATTGGGAGCGAAACAAGTATCTATCGTACACGGCCCTCCCGGAACCGGGAAAACAACCACCTTGGTGGAAGCCATTTACGAGACCCTTCACCGGGAGAATCAAGTGATCGTTTGCGCCCAAAGTAATACCGCCGTAGACTGCATCTCGGAGAAACTGGTAGATAGAGGCATTAACGTCCTGCGCATCGGGAACCCCACTCGTATCAATGACAAGATGCTCTCTTTCACATATGAACGCCGTTTCGAATCGCATCCGGATTATCCCGAGTTATGGAGCATCCGAAAAGCGGTACGGGATATACAATCCAATATGCGAAAGAAAAGCCGGGAGGAACGGGATACGATCCGAAACCGCCTCTCCCGTTTGAAATTCCGGGCGACCGAACTGGAAGTCAAGATCGATACAGAGCTGTTCGACGAGGCTCGTGTTGTCGCTTGCACCTTGGTTGGCTCCGCAAACCGGGTCATGATGAACCGGCACTTCACGACCTTATTTATCGACGAGGCCGCCCAAGCCTTGGAAGCCGCTTGCTGGATAGCGATCGGCAAGGCGGACCGGGTCATACTAGCGGGCGATCATCACCAATTGCCCCCTACTATTAAATGTATAGAAGCGGAACGAGAAGGCTTAGGACGTACCTTGATGCAAAAGATAGCCCATGCGAAACCGGAAACGGTCTCTCTCTTGAATATCCAATATCGTATGCACGAGGATATCATGCGCTTCTCCTCCCAATGGTTCTATCATAACGAACTCGAATCCGCTCCCGAGGTAAGCGGGCGGGGAATCTTGCGACTGGACACTCCCATCGTATGGTTCGATACGTCCGAGTGCGATTTCACGGAAAATACGAGAGAAGAGACCATGAGCCGTGTCAACAGGCAAGAGGCGGAATTGCTCGTGGAACAATTACGCTCCTATATACAGAAAATATCCAAGGAGAGAGTGCTGGAAGAGAATATCGACTTCGGATTGATCTCCCCTTATAAGGCGCAGGTACAATACATCCGTAAATTGATCAAACAAGACGCTTTCTTCAAGCCTTTACGCAGACTGATCACCGTACACACCGTTGACGGTTTCCAAGGGCAAGAACGCGATGTCATCTTGATCAGTTTGGTAAGGGCCAACGAGGATGGAAAGATAGGCTTCTTGAACGACTTGCGGCGCATGAACGTAGCGATCACCCGTGCCCGTATGAAACTGATGATCTTGGGAGACGCTTCCACCCTTACCCGGCACGCATTTTATAAAGAACTCTATAATTATATCTCCCAAAGAGGTAAAATAATCACGATCAACACGAAACAAGAGCATGAACTATAAATTATTGGTACTGGATTTAGACGGTACACTGACAAACAGTAAAAAAGAGATCACCCCGTTTACGAGGGAAACCCTTCTGCAAGCGCAGGAAAAAGGATTGCATCTGGTCTTAGCCTCCGGCCGGCCCACCTACGGTATCGTGCCTTTAGCCGAGGAACTGAACATAAAGCAATATGGTGGTTTTATCCTTTCCTTCAACGGCGGTAAGGTGATCGACTTGATGACAGACAAAGTACTTTTCGAACAGGCTTTGCCACCCGATATCGTACCTGTTTTATACAACCGCTCCAAAGAAGCGGGACTGGCTATCCTTTCCTACAACGGTAAATATATCTTAAGCGAGCATCCGGAAAATAAATACGTACAATACGAATCTTTCTTAACCAAAATGAAGATCAAGGCTACCGACGATTTTCTGCGGGATTTGCATCAGCCAGCCGATAAATGCTTGGTGGTAGGCGAACCGGAGATGTTGGTACCGTTGGAAGAGAAGCTCCGCCAAGAATTAGGGAAACGTATCAACGTATATCGTTCCGAGGCATTCTATCTGGAGCTTGTCCCCAAAGGCATCGACAAAGCCGCCTCGTTATCCCGCTTACTAGAGCGAACCCGGATAAAACAGGAGGAAGTGATCGCTATCGGCGACGGTTTCAATGACGTATCCATGATCCGTTTCGCCGGATTGGGAGTCGCTATGGCCAACGCCCAGCCCCCTGTCAAGGCCAATGCCGACCGCATCACCCAATACACGAACGATGAGGATGGAGTGGCTCGTTTCATCCAAGAATTGCTTTGAAAAAAAACACGTACGTATTTTCCGAAAAACATGTACATGTTTTCGCGAGAACACGTACGTGTTTTTTCAGAGACATTTACACCAGTATCGACACAGGCCAATGCCTATACCGGCATACGCCTATACCAGTAGTGCCGTAGGGCTACGCCAGTATAGGCGTGAGCTTGCGCCGATATACGTAAATTCCTTTCATGGAAATGTCTTCTAACTATCAACTATTTTATGTATATTTGTATTCTAAACCATAAAAATAAGACGCCATGAAGTACAAATTATTAGTCTTAGACGTAGATGGGACGTTGCTTAACGACAAGAAAGAGATAACTCCCCGGACCCATGCCGCCTTGTTAAAGGCTCAGCAGATGGGAGTTCATGTTGTATTGGCATCCGGCCGACCCACCAACGGGGTTCAACCCTTGGCGGAGGCCCTTGAATTGAATCATTACGGTGGTTTCATATTATCTTATAACGGAGGTCAGATCATCAATGCCCAGACCGGAGAATTGATGTTCGAGAAACGAATCGATCCGGCCATGATTCCTTATTTGAACCGGAAGGCGAAGGAAAACGGTTTCGCGATCTTCACATATCACAAGGACTATATCCTAACCGATAGCCCGGAAAACATGCATGTCCAAGAGGAGGCCGAACTCAATAAGATGCGCATCATCGGTGTGGAGAATTTCCCGGAAGCGGTGGATTTCGCACCCTGTAAGTGTATTCTTACCAGCGATGACGAGAACAATCTAGTGGGTCTCGAAAATCATTGGAAGAAACGTCTGGACGGGGTATTGGAAGCTTTCCGCTCCGAGGACTATTTCTTGGAGGTAGCTCCTCATTTCATCAATAAGGGAAATACGTTGGCGGTATTGATGGAGATGCTGAATATCACGACCGAAGAGGTTGTCGCTATCGGTGATGGCGTGGCCGACGTATCCATGCTTCAATTAGCCGGTACCGGCGTGGCGATGGGTAACGCACGCGATTCCGTAAAGGCTTGTGCCGATTTCACGACCTTACCCAATAATATGGAAGGTGTGGCGGTAGCGATCGAGAAAGCGATCCTTGCCACGATCAAACCCACAGAGGTTCCGTTAGATCAACTAAACGCACGGGCCAAACATGCTTTAATGGGTAATCTAGGCATTCAATATACCTATGCGTCAGAGGATCGTGTGGAAGCGACCATGCCTGTAGACGAACGGACCCGCCAGCCTTTCGGTATCTTGCACGGAGGCGCTACACTGGCTCTGGCAGAGACCGTGGCCGGACTAGGTTCCATGATTCTGGCGAAACCGGACGAGATGGTAGTCGGCATGCAAGTTAGCGGCAGCCATATGTCGTCCGCCCACGAGGGAGACACGGTACGTGCCGTCGGGACGATTATCCACAAAGGCCGTTCATCCCATGTGTGGAACGTAGACATATTCACCTCTACCGACAAACTGGTTTCCTCTGTACGGGTAATCAATAGTATACTAAAGAAGAAATGATTCCAAGAGATTCTTACGAAATAATAGACACGTTGATCAAGCAAGGCCGGAGTTTCGCTATTTGGCGTATTCCCGGTGAGGATAGGCTCCATTTCAGGATGCAAAGTGCCGGCTCTCCTTGCCTATTATACGACATAAAAGACTTAAATGAACGGAGCGGTTTTGTAATCGCTCCGTTTCAGGTGACAGCGGAACGACCTATCGTTTTAATCCAACCGGATTGCTTTGAAATCCCCTCCGAATCCGATTGGGATTTCTCTCGAGAGAAAAACGAATTCCCTTCGAATGAAATCGAAATCCCGTCCGAATCCGAGGAGAAGGAACGATACGCTTACCATTTCTCCCTGTTTACCAACCCTTTGCTAAAAGGAAGCCAAGATAAACTAGTCCTATCCCGTAGCAAAACGATCTGGAAAGATCCCTCTTTCTCACCCGGCAAGGCATTCTTCGCCGCGGAAGAACGATATATCCGCTCCTATGTCTACCTTTGCCATACCCCGGAAACCGGAACTTGGATGGGTGGGACACCGGAAATCTTGTTATCCGGCGAGAAAGGTGACTGGCAAACGGTAGCTTTGGCCGGAACCCAATCCTTACGAGACGGGAAATTACCGAAAAGCTGGGACCATAAGAATTGGAGAGAACAGCAATTAGTCGCCTCCTATATACGCCGCCAGCTGTCCACCTTGGGTATTACTCCCGAGGAGAAGGGGCCTTATTCAGCCCGGGCCGGAGAGGTTTCTCATTTGAAAAGTGATTTCTTCTTCTCCTTGCCGAATCCCGAGAAGCTGGGTGATGTCCTTCAACTATTACACCCTACTCCAGCCGTTTGCGGTCTTCCCAAGGAGGAGGCTTATCATTTCATCATCGAGAATGAGGGGTACGATCGTAGCTATTACTCCGGTTTCATCGGTTGGCTGGATCCCAAAGGCAAAACAGATCTGTACGTAAACCTCCGTTGCATGAATATCCTCCCCCAAACCTTTACGCTGTATGCCGGAGGCGGTCTGTTGGCGGCCTCGCAGCTAGAGGATGAGTGGCAGGAGACAGAGGATAAATTAGATACGATGCGGAGAATAGTGGGTAATTTATAATTTTATATCATATAATGTATAGCGATAAAAAGAACATCCTTCAATTGGTAGCCTTGCTGATAGAGCACGGCGTAAGTAATATCGTGCTATGTCCGGGGAGCCGGAACTCTCCGATTGTGCACACATTGGCAAACCATTCGTTCTTCAATTGCCATTCCGTGACGGATGAACGAAGCGCGGGATTCTTTGCCGTAGGGCTAGCGTTGCACGGAGGTAAGCCGGCGGCTGTTTGCTGTACCTCGGGCACGGCCTTGCTGAATATACATCCGGCGGTAGCGGAGGCTTTCTATCAGAAAGTTCCGCTTGTCGTGATATCCGCCGACCGCCCCGCCGCATGGATCGGGCAAATGGACGGACAGACTTTGCCGCAACCCGGGGTGTTCGGCTCGCTGGTAAAGAAGTCGGTGCAGCTACCGGAAATACATACGGATCAAGATGAATGGTATTGTAATCGATTGATCAACGAGGCTTTGTTGGAACTGAACCATCACGGCAAAGGGCCGGTGCATATCAACGTCCCGATCTCCGAGCCTTTATTTCAGTTCACGACACCCGAATTGCCGAAGGTACGGGTAATCACCCGTTATCAAGGCCTAAACGTGTACGACCGGAAATATGACGATCTGATCGAGCGTTTGAACAAATATAGCAAGCGAATGATGATAGCGGGACAAATGAGCTTGATCTATCTCTTCGAGAAGAAAATATGTAAGTTACTATACAAACATTTCACTTGGCTCTCCGAGCACATCGGCAACCGTATCGTACCGGGATTGCCGATCAAGAATTTCGACGCCATCCTGTACGCTACCCCGGAGGAGGAAAAAGAGAAGCTGGTTCCCGAGCTCGTGATCACCTACGGCGGCCATATTGTCTCCAAGCGGCTGAAAGAGTTTTTGCGGAAACACCCGCCTAAGGAGCATTGGCATGTCTCATTGGATGGGGAGGTAGCGGATTTATTCGGTAGCCTGACCACGGTGATCGAGATGGACGCTTTCGAGTTTCTGGAGAAAATCGCTTATATGCTGGAGAATAGGCAGATTGAATATCCGAAGGCTTGGGAATACAAATCCCGGAACCTGCCGGAGCCGGAGTTCGCTTACTCCGAGATGGCGGCGATCGGTGGTTTGATACGTTCGCTTCCGGCTGAATCGGCCTTGCATCTGGGGAATAGCTCCACCGTACGTTACGCGCAATTGTACACCGTGCCCGAGACGGTTGAGGTTTGTTGCAACCGGGGTACGAGCGGGATCGAAGGCTCCTTGTCTACGGCCATCGGATATGCCTCGGCCTCGCAAAAACTAAACTTTATCGTCATAGGCGATCTTAGTTTCTTCTATGATATGAACGCGTTGTGGAACGATAACTTGCACAATAACCTTCGCATCCTGCTCTTGAACAACGGAGGTGGCGAAATCTTCCAAGCCTTGCCGGGATTCAAGATGAACGAACGTACGCACCGTTACGTCACCGCCTCCCACCAGACCTCTGCAGAGGGATGGGCCACGGAAAGAGGATTCTCCTACTCCGCTGTCCATAATGCCGAGGAGTTGGCAGCGGCGATGAGCGCCTTTACCCAAACAGAGCAACCGAGCGAACATCCCCTATTCATGGAGTTTTTCACGGACAAAGCAGAAGACGTACGATTGCTCAAGGAATATTATCATCAACTAAAAAATTCATCCCAAGCACAAAACATATAATATATGGAAACGAAAAGAGAATGGACAACCATCAAGGAATATGAGGAGATCTTATTTGATTTCTACAACGGCATCGCCCGCATTACAATCAACCGGGAACGGTATCGCAACGCTTTTACCCCGACTACGACCACGGAGATGAGCGACGCCTTTTACATCTGCCGGGAACGCCCGGACATTAACGTAGTCGTTCTGACAGGAGCCGGAGATACGGCCTTTTGCGCGGGAGGCGATATGAACGTGAAAGGACGTGGCGGCTACGTGGGTAAAGACGGCGTACCTCGCTTGAACGTATTGGACGTACAAAAGCAGATCCGCTCTCTCCCGAAACCCGTCATCGCGGCCGTGAATGGTTTCGCTATCGGCGGCGGACACGTATTGCACGTGGTTTGCGACCTTACGATCGCTTCCGAGAACGCTATCTTCGGACAGACTGGTCCTCGTGTGGGTAGCTTCGACGCCGGGTTCGGTTCTTCTTACCTCGCCCGTGTGGTCGGACAGAAAAAGGCCCGTGAGATCTGGTTCCTATGCCGCAAGTACAATGCGCAGGAGGCTTTGGATATGGGTCTGGTAAATAAGGTAGTCCCCTTGGATAAATTAGAGGACGAGTACGTTCAATGGGCCGAGGAGATGATGTTGCTTAGCCCGTTGGCTTTGCGCATGATCAAGGCGGGCTTAAACGCCGAGTTGGACGGACAGGCCGGTATACAGGAGTTGGCCGGAGACGCTACCATGCTTTACTATATGACGGACGAGGCGCAGGAAGGCGGTAAGGCATTCTTGGAGAAACGCCGTCCCCGCTTCGAGGATTACCCGAAATTCCCGTAGGGAGTGGACTGTTGGCAAGTGACAGTTATGAGAAGATATTATCAGATAGAGGTGGTTCCCCGGTGCTTGACTTTCAAGCGACCGGCAGGAACCTCACGGGGTGTTTACACGACCCGGAAATTGTGGGAGGTCCGAATCCGCAAGGAAGACGAACCCTCGGTTATTGGTATCGGAGAATGTGCCCCCCTGCCGGATCTCAGTTGCGATTATGGAGTGGATTACGAGATCACGTTATCCAAGGCTTGCCTCGATCTGGAACAGAAGGGATATGTTGACACCGAATCTTTGCGCCATTACCCATCCATCCTTTTCGGGCTGGAGACGGCCATGCGCCATTATGAACAGGGCGGTTGGCGGCATTACGACACGCCCTTCTCGCAGGGGCAGGCGGGCATCCCCATCAACGGACTGATCTGGATGGGCGATTATAAGTACATGCTGGAACAGGTAGAGGAAAAGATGAAGGAGGGCTTCCGCTGCGTCAAGCTGAAGATCGGCGCTATCGATTTCGACCGGGAACTCTCTTTATTGAAACACATCCGTGCGCATTTCTCTGCCAAGGAAATAGAGCTTCGGGTAGATGCCAACGGCGCTTTCACACCCTCGGAGGCGATGGACAAACTGAAGCGGCTCGCCGAGATGGACTTGCATTCCATCGAGCAGCCTATCCGTGCCGGGCAGTTGGAAGAGATGGCACGCCTTGCGGCAGAGTCACCCCTTCCCATCGCTCTCGACGAGGAACTGATCGGCTGTAACGCCCCGGACGAGAAACAGCGGTTGTTGGAAACGATCCATCCCCAATACATTATATTAAAGCCTTCCCTCCACGGAGGTATCTCCGGATGTACGGAATGGATTCACTTAGCGGAAACTATCTTAGGGAGTACCCCTGAACAACCTAAATGGTGGGTCACCTCCGCTCTGGAATCGCAAATCGGACTGAACGCTATCGCCCAATGGTGCGCCACGCTAGGTAACCCGCTACCGCAAGGTCTGGGAACCGGCGAGATTTTCAAGGACGATAAACATACGTTGATCCAACGAAAAGGAGACACCATCTGGTTCACCAACGACCTTTGACCTATGCCGATACAAGAAGATTTACAGGCATTCTTAGCTGAATGGCACGATCCCTCCCCTTTTCTGGAAGTCCAGACCTCTGGCTCCACCGGTACGCCCAAGCGGATGCGAGTACGCAAGGACCGGATGCTGAACAGCGCCCGGCTTACCTGCGATTATTTGGGGCTTAAGAAGGGCGACAAGGCCTTGTTATGTATGCCCTTACGCTATATAGCCGGAAAGATGATGGTAGTCCGCTCCCTATACGCCGGACTGGATCTGGAGGTGTGCGAACCCTCCGGACACCCGTTGGCGGATTGGGGGGATACGCCCCTGCGCTTTGCCGCCATGATTCCTTTGCAGGTTTACAATACGTTGCGAGTACCCGAGGAACGTAAGCGGCTGGAGCAAACGGATATCCTGATTATCGGCGGCGGGGCGATTGACGCGGCCTTGGAACAGGAGATACGGCAGATGCCAAACACGGTTTATTCCACCTACGGAATGACGGAGACGCTGTCCCACATCGCCCTGCGCCGGCTGAACGGGCCGGAAGCCTCGCCCTATTACCATCCCTTCCCCTCGGTGACGTTATCCTTGTCACCGGAGAATACCTTGGTGATAGACGCCCCATTGGTTTGCGACGAGCGGCTGGTGACGAACGATGTCGCCCGCCTGCTGCCGGACGGGAGTTTCGCCATTATCGGAAGGAAAGATAATATTATCAATAGCGGAGGTATCAAGATCCAGATCGAGGAGGTGGAAGAGCGGCTACGGCCCTACCTCGACCGCCCCTATGCCATCACCGCCGCCCCCGACCCTCGGTTGGGAGAGGCGGTCGTGCTACTGCTTGCCTCAAACCTACGAGGTGAGATGCTAACAGAGGTTCTCGCCAGCCTGCCCAAGTACCTCCGTCCGAGGCACATCATAAAGGTAAGCGAGATCCCCCAAACCGGAAGCGGCAAGATCGACCGTGCCGCCTGCCGGGAGCTAGCGAGAAATATCATTACAAAAACACTATAAACATGAAAAGAATTCTAACAATCACCGCGGTCTCCCTATTGGCCTTATCGCCTATGTACGGGCAGGATTCTTGCCGATACCCGCAAGATCCTACCTTGGAGAAATCGCAAGCCTATGCAGGATACGACTGCGTCACCTTGCTGGATAGCACCGCCGTTACGGTACAACCTACCGGCTCGGGGGCTTTCGCCGTATGCAAGGCTTTTAAGGTACAGACTTCCAAAGGAGCCGTCGCCAACCGTATCATCAAATACGATTACGACCCGCTGACGGCGCACGCCGAGTTTCGTTACGCCACGATCTACCGTGCGAACGGCGACGTGATCAATCTCGACGTAACCCAAGCTTGCGACTACGCCGCCCCCGCACGTGCCATCTACTGGGGCGCCCGGCAGATCATGCTGGAAGTGGGCCGCTTGCAACCGGGAGATATCGTGGAGTACGAGATCGCCAAGAAAGGTTTCACCTACGCCTTGCTGACGGCGGGCGACGACGAGCGTTTCATCCCTCCTATGCGGGGACAGTTTTACGATATCGTCCCCTTCTGGGCTACCGAGCCTACCGTGCGTAAGGTATACCGGGTATCCATGCCGATGGAGAAAGAGTTGCAATTCCAGTTCTACCAAGGCGAATGTACCTCTTCCATGCGATATGAGGATGGACGGAAAGTATATACCTTCGCCTCCGACGATATCCTTCCTTTCGCCAAGGAACCGAATATGGTAGACCTATTCGACGCTGCCCCGAAGCTCATGATGTCCAGTACTCCCCGCTGGGAGGATAAATCCCTTTGGTTCAATAAGGTTAACGAGGATTACGGAAGCTTTACCGCGATCCCGGAAGCCCAGAAAAAGGTAGACGAGCTGATCAAAGGCAAGAAAACGGAAATGGAGAAGATAGCCGTGTTGACCCACTGGGTGGCCGATAACATCCGTTACTCCGGAATCTCGATGGGTAAAGGCGAGGGTTTCACGCTTCACAACCTGAAAATGAATTATACCGATCGTTGCGGTGTCTGCAAGGATATCGCCGGCACGTTGATCGCCTTCCTCCGCATGGCCGGTTTCGAGGCTTACCCGGCGATGACCATGGCGGGAAGCCGTGTAGAAAGCATCCCCGCCGACCATTTCAACCATTGCGTGGCGGTGGTAAAACTGGCGAGCGGTACGTATATGCCTCTCGATCCGACTTGGGTTCCTTTCTGCCGGGAATTATGGAGTAGCGCCGAGCAACAGCAGAACTACCTCCCGGGTGTGCCCGAAGGCTCCGACCTCCGCTTAACCCCTGTCTCCGCCCCGGAGAACCACTACGTCTGCATCCACGCCGACAACCGCCTAGACGAGAAAGGCACGCTCCGCGGACAATTCACGATCACCGCCGAGGGACAGTCCGACAGCAATATCCGCCGCATCTTCACCACCGGATGGCAATCCGACTGGCAGAACACGATGGAGAAGCAATTGCTGACCGTATCCCCCAACGCCAAACTGCTTCGTGTAGATTACGGTAAGGACCCGAAGAACTATCAAGCGGCCCCTATCAAGATCACGTTCTCTTATGAGATCCCCGATTATGCGATTATCGCCGGAGACCAGATGCTTATCAAACCGCTAGTCATGAATAACCTCTACAATCAAGTGAAGAGTTTCTTGCGTATCGATACGAAACCGGAAAACCGTGCGTATGGATTCAAGGATGCTTGCTCCCGTTTGGTAGAACAAGATGAGACCATCCGCCTCCCCAAGGGCTATACCCTCTTGAACGCCTCGAAGAATGACGCCCTGCAAAGCAATGCGGCCGATTTCGAAGGTTCCCTTTCGCAGGAAGGCGACCAGAACATCGTCTTGCGCCAGAAGCTAGCGTTGAAGAAGCGTGTCTACGACCCAGCCGACTGGAAAGGCTTCCGTTCCGCTGTGAACGCCTATAAGAGTTATGGTGACTATTTGATTATCAAGAAATAAAAACAGAAAAACAATGATTAAGATAACCTATAAACTGATTCTTCTCCTAAGCTTGTTAGCGATGACGGTTACTTCATTTGCCGCATCGGAGGCTGAGTACGGGAAGATATCGAAAGCTTGGACCTTGCATGCCGACGGTAGCCAAGAATATCGATCCTCCATGGAATTGACGCTCTTCACGCACACTGCGATGAATAGCACGTATGGCGAGAGTTTTATCGTCTACAATCCCGATTTCCAAACACTGAAGATCCACTCATCCTATACAAGGCAGAAAGACGGTACGATCGTAAAGACACCCGATAACGCCTTTGTAGAGGTCCTACCCCGTTTCGCTGCCGACGCTCCGGCCTATAACCAACTTAAGGAAATGGTCGTGGTACACACTGGCCTAGAACTTGGGGCCACGATTTACTTGGATTACTCTATTATCACAAAACCGGGCTACTATCCGGCTATGGATATCAACGAGCGACTACAAGAAACTTCTCCCGTGAAGGAATGCAAGGTCTCTATTTCCGTACCGGAAGGGACCCCCTTGGCTTGCGGTCTATACGGCTCCCCCGTAAAAGCCGTGGAAGAGAGCCATGACGGTATAAAGGAGGTACACTGGACACTCCGGAACATTCCCGCTTCCTCCCGTGAGGCTTTCCAACCAAAGAACCGTGAGGCTTCACCCCACTTGGTAGCCTCTACCTATCCTTCAGGTAAAGCGGCCTTAGCCACTTTGGATAAGCGCTTAAAGGAATCGCAGGGATACGAGAGCAAAACCTTCGCCCAATTCCTCACCGATAAAAGCGGTAACGAACAAGAGAAGGTGAACATCATCCGAGACCATATACTCAACAATCTCAGTACCTGTCCTATCCCCATGGCGATGACCGGCTATACCGTCCGTGACATCGATACCGTTCTCCGCAGTGCCTACGGTACGCCGCTAGAGATCGCACAGCTCTTGAACGTGATGTTGAATGCCGCCGGAATCCCGTCGGAAGTCCTCGCCGTCTATCCCGGCCATCTCGATACGGACGCTTGCGGGCTGGCTGCCATCCAGACACTAGCCGTAAAAGCCACTGTCGATGGGAAAGACCAATACCTATCCGCCTCCCCGCTGACAAATCGTGGCGGACTAGATAAGGTAGTCTCCCTCTCCGGAACTTCCATTGAGATTGAGACCACACCTATTCAGATTAAGGAAAGTAGATCCGTGGCCATCTCCGCCGATCAAGCAAAAGACGGTTTCGCCATCTGCGTATTGCCAGCCATCTCCGCCGGAATCGATAGCTGGGGCATGAGCGCCTTGAACAGCAAGCGTTCCAACTTATTCGAACTCCCCTCCCTGATCAAGGAAGAGGTAACCTACACGGTTACTCCCGCCGAGGGCATGAAGTTGCAGACCTCCACAAAAGAGCAAGTGATAAGCAAGCCTTTTGGTAAAGTAACCCGCACGATCACTCCGAAAGGAAATACGATCGAGGTGATACGTACGATCGAGTTGAACAAGCAACAGTTCACTCCCGCCGAATACAGCGACGTGCGTAGCTTGATTCATGAATGGACAAATCCGGATAACCGGGTATTGCTATTCTCCCTATAAGATCTAAATACGGAGGGCACGGAACAAATCCGTGCCCTCCGTGTGCTCCGTGTCTAATTATTTCATACATTTACGAACGTTAACATTAAATCATATCGCATATGAAGACACTAAAGTATTTACTCGCCACCATGCTCCTTCTAGGCGTTTGCAGCCTAACGCATAGCCAAAAGCTATCCCTAGGAATCTTCCCCGAGCCCCAAGAGGTGACTATTTCCAGCCAAACATACGCACCGTCCCATGGATATACCCTACGGGGTATAAATAATCCAGACGCAGATGCGGTCAAACTACTTAAAGAAGCGCTACCTTTCGCTAAATCCGGCAAATCTCTCCCTTTAGAGATCAAGAAGCTAAAAGACAAAACTCCGGAAATGCAACGCTCGGGTGCCTATACGCTGACGATCACTAGAAAAGGCATCACAATCGGGATCGTAGACGATAATTCCTTGTTTTACGCCGCCCAAACCCTCAAGCAATTAGCTAAATATGACGAGGGTAAGAAGATCCTGCCTCTCTGCTCGATCAAGGACTATCCGGACGTATTATTCCGGGGTACCGTGGAAGGATTCTACGGACAGCCTTGGAGCCACGCCGACCGTATCGAGCAAATCCGCTTTTACGGAAGGATCAAGCTGAACACCTATATCTATGGTCCGAAAGATGATCCTTATCACAGCTCCCCCAACTGGCGCAAACCTTATCCCGCCGAGGAAGCCGAGCATATCAAGGAACTAGCGAAAGAGGCCGCCCATAACAAAGTAAACTTCGTTTGGGCCATCCACCCGGGACAAGACATTCAATGGAGCCTGACAGATAGCATGAACATCCTTTCCAAATTCGAGAAAATGTACGATTTGGGCGTACGCTCTTTCGCCGTTTTCTTCGATGATATATCCGGAGAGGGAGCCCGCCCGGAAAAGCAAGCCGGCTTATTGAATTACATCCATAAGGAGTTTATTACCAAGAAAAATGACGTGCAGCCCCTAATCATGTGCCCTACCGAATACAACCGCTCATGGGCTAAGACCGATTATCTGGATATCCTCGGTACCCAACTCGATCCCGCCATCCAAATCATGTGGACCGGAGACCGTGTCGTAGCCGATATCACGAAAGAAGGCGTCGAGTGGGTAAACAGCCGTATCCGTCGTCCCGCCTATATCTGGTGGAACTTCCCCGTAAGCGATTATTGCCAAGATCATTTGTTGATGGGACCCGCCTACGGCCTAGATACGCAAGCCGCCGGCACCATGACCGGATTCGTATCCAATCCTATGGAATACGCCGAGGCTTCCAAGGTCGCTATATTCGGCGTTGGAATGTACACTTGGAATATCGAGAATTACGATCCTACACAGGCATGGAAAGACGCTTGCGACTTTATTATGCCGGAGGCCTCCATGGCTTTCCGCATTTTCTGCGAGCATAACTGCGATCCGGGTCCGAACGGACATCAATACCGCCGGGAAGAGTCCGCTAACTATGTGGCTCCTATCCAGACATTCCTCGCCGGATATAAGAAAAACACGTTCCCGGAGCAAAGCGCGAATCTTCTGGGAACCTTATTCGCTCAAATCACGGCTTCCCCGAGCATGATCTACAGCCAAAGTCCCAATAAACGCCTGATCGAACAAATCAATCCATGGCTTATCCAATTCGAGTTCTTAGGAAAAGCCGGTACAAGTGCTCTGCATATGGCGCACGCTTGGTATGAGAAAGACCGGTCTTATACATGGCAACGCTATCTGGAAACATCTGCCTTGCTAGATAGCATGAAACTGATAAACCGCACGCTGAACCAGAAGGCACAGCCTAAAGGCGTGAAAGTCGGATCGAAAGTCTTACACCCTTTCATCGTAGACTTATATCGTCAGACAGGTCGTAACCTGCTATCTACGGACGGTATCGCCCCAGACGAGGTGAAGGTTAGCATCCCTTCCATATTCACGAATATCGACCAATTGAAGAGCCAGCCTTGTGCCGAGGGTGATAATACGGTCGGTTACGTCCCCCTATTCGAGGTAGTCAAGGTACAGCCTAATCAATATCTGGGTATCGGCTGGGAAATCCAGAAAGAAGCGGAATCCTTCTGTTTCAATCTTCCGAAAAGCAACCAACCCGGACGGGTATTCGAGTGGTCCGCCGACGGAAAGAGCTGGAGCCTAATCCCTCATGTCTCCACGGAAAACGCTAAGGATACAATCCGCACCATCGATCCGAAAGCCCGTTATATCCGTATGCGAAATAACTCGGATCAGCAAATGGAGCTATACGTACTAGGATTCACGGCGACAACCCAACAAGACCCGCAAATCAATGAGGCTCTTATGATGTACGATATGAACCTAGATACGTATAAGAACTTGAATCCGGGAGAAATAATTCACATAAAATGCGATGATATCAACGCCGTATCTTTCTTCCTCTCCGGAAGTAACGAGAATTTGGTATCTATCACCGGCCTCTCTCAAGATGGTGAGAAAAACATCGTCTATCAAGGGAACGTAGGCTACATCAAATTAAATAAAACCATGTTCGAGGATTTCTCTTCTTTAGAAATCACCACAATAGGAAAAGAATCTATACATATCCACCAGATCGTTAGGGAATAATAAATAAAAAAGTACCGATTTCTTTCTCTCTTAGATGGAAGAAGGAGATCGGTACTTTTTTATTTATTCGTACAATTCGGGTGTATCTTATTTTTGGCACATCTCCGCTTGTATATTCCTATTAAAAGTTATACCTTTAGGATGCGAAAAACAGAAACCGAAAAAGCAATGCGAAAAGAAGAAAGGTATAAAGGCGTATTAAACTGGTTTAAGGAAAACGTACCGGTAGCCGAGACTGAACTACATTATGACGACCCCTATCAATTATTGATAGCGGTAATCCTATCCGCACAATGCACGGATAAGCGAGTGAATATGATCACTCCTGCCCTGTTCGAGGCTTTCCCGACTCCCGAGGTAATGGCGGCTAGCACACCGGAAGTTGTCTTTGAATACATACGAAGCGTATCTTACCCGAACAATAAGGCTAAACATCTGGTAGGTATGGCGAAAATGCTGATAGAGGATTTCAAAGGCGTGGTTCCCTCCGATATTGATGAGCTACAGAAACTTCCGGGTGTAGGAAGAAAAACTGCGAACGTAATCGCATCCGTTGTATATGACAAGCCGGCCATGGCGGTAGATACGCACGTATTCCGTGTCTCCAACCGGATCGGCTTGACCAATAATAGCAAGACACCTTTGGAAACGGAAAAGGAGTTGGTGAAGAACATTCCGGAAGAATTGATCCCCATCGCCCATCACTGGTTGATATTGCATGGAAGATATGTTTGCCTCGCCCGGAAACCGAAATGTGAGGAATGCGGATTAAAGCCTTGGTGTAAACACTTCCTAAAGCAAACATGAGGATCAGCAAGAAAGACATAACGGCATTTTTTGTCTTGTTTCTGGGTACGATCGTATGCGTGAGGTACTTTTACAAGCATATGAACGACGAGCAATTTGTCGCTACGGTAGATCCCTATAGTTTGGTCGTTCCAAGCCCCACGGCAATTTTTGCCATCAATCGTCCTCCTGTATTCGAGAAGATGATACTACCCATGGAGAATATACGCAAGGCGTTCTCAGATCATACGCCCGCTATTTTCCTTTCTTTAATACGGCAAAATCTGGAATTATCGTCTTTCCTAATCGCTTATTATCCACAAGGGGATGTCTTGTACGCCCCTATGGATAGTCATACGGCAGAGCGTATTTTCAAGCAACTGGACGTCTCTTTCACTTTTCCGGCCCAGCAACGAGAGGAAACCTCCGTTCCTGTTAGATATTATCCTGATGTTGATAAGCATTTTCTAGGTTGTTACTACCACGAGGGTATATTCGTAGCGTCCTACAACCGAAGATTATTGGTAGAGACGGTGGAAAGGCAACAGACATACCCCGCACATGTCATTCCGGAACTAACAGATCTGATTCGTAAAAAAGGCAAGCGTGGCGCAATGAATCTCTTCATCAAAAGCGCCCCTTTACATTTACGGGTACAAATGAATGACTCGACGGAGTGGAGAATGAAAAATCAATGGTTGGCAATGGATTTATTCTATAATGAAGGAAGCCTTTGCTGCTTCAACGAGCAACCCTATGAGAAAGCCTTGGAGAACTTTTACCCCAATTTATGCGATACGATAACCACCCGGATCAATCGGCTATTCCCGCAAATAAAAACCACGACACAAGTCAGTCATGACGAGGCCGTGGTCTATTTTACGGTTTGCGGGAATTAAGCTCCAGTCTCTTCTTTCTTGAAAGCTGCCACAAACATATCTTTTACGAATAAATATCCGATACATCCGAATAAAGCGAGGAAGACAAAACCGACCAAGATAAGAGCCTTCTTAGGAGAAGATGCTTTCAAAGGTACGGTAGCCGGCTCGATTACGGTATACACCGGAGTTTCTTCCTGTACACGCAATTTATCTTGCTCCAACTTCTGCGCCAACGTATTGTAAACATTAAACGTAAGGGTCATCTCATTCTTCAAACGTTCCTGCTCCGTACGGTAGCTGGAAGAGATAATATTACGGTTGGCATCCTCGAAAGCAGCGTACGCACGTTGCGCTTTATAATAAGCGTCACGTGACTCGCCAAATACCTTCTGGGTAAATTCCAAATCTTGCTTTACTTTCTGCGTACGATAATTCGTAATATAATTCTGGAGGTTTTCCAAAACGACCTTTGTCATCTGAGCGGAAATAACCGGGTCCTGCATCTGTACGGAAGCCGTGATAACCAAGGTCTTCTTGTCCACGGAAACAGAAACCCGCTCCTGCAAGGCCTTCACCACCTCTTCTTGATCCTTTGTCAAATGGTAAGGATTCAAGCCCTCAGATTCTTCCTCATCACCGGAGAATAAACTCATTACCGCACCCAAGGCCTTGAATGGAGCGGAGACGATATATCCCCACCAAGCCTTGCGTTGGTGTTCACTCATATAATCATATAATGTAGTGCTTAACTCCTTTTCCTTATCGGTAACCTCTACCGGAAACAATTCCAACAGAAACGGGGTACTCTGCACCACATCCGGATACAAATCCGGAGAGATCGCATCCGCACCGGCAGCGGCATTCAGATTAATCCCAGCCATAGCGGCCAAACCGCCAAGGCTAGATTTTTTTGCCGCATCCTGTGTCTCTGGTGCCAATTTCACCGTAGTTGTATATTCCTTGGGAATACTGAAAGCTACAATCAAACCTACTACCACCGCAATACCACAGCCTTTCAATAAGAACTTACGCTCTTTCCACAGTTTTTGCGCCAGTTCGATTAAATCGATCTCCTGCTCCTCAGGTAACTCTTGTCTTTTTATCTCGTTTATCGTATCCATGCCTGATTAGTTTTTAATCATGTTAACAATAGAGGTAATCATCGCGGCCATAGAGGTAGCGGAGCTACTGATACTCATGATCTCAGCCAAGCTTCGGCGCTCACGTTGTGTCTTCGTCGGAACCACGATCTCGCAGCCCGGCTCCACTTTCGGATAACGCTTGAAGAATATAGCGGTGCGCTTCGTCGTAGCGACCTTACCATTCATATATATTACGATCGGATACTTACGTGCGATATCATTATAACCACCGGCTTGAGACAAGCAATCCGTAACCGACATACCTTTCGTATAAGTCACGCTGTTCGGATAAGTCACGGCTCCACTCATCTTCACCGTACTTTGCAACTGCGGAATATAAAGTTCATCACCATCACGAAGCACGACATCATCGATACTGCCCGGATTAGCCAACGCTTTCTCTAAATCAATACCTACGGAATAGTCCTTCACATTCATCAACGCTACACCGATAGAATCCCGGCTTTGCTTATTCGCCTCACTTAAAGCCAGAAGGGTTTCCATGCGCTTCAATTCATCCTCTGTCAACTGACGTTTCAAGCTGGCACCTTTTACATAAGACTCTGGGGTAACGCCTCCCGCTTTCGCGACAATGTCACTCAAACGAGCGTTCTTCGTAGCCAATACATAGCTACCGGCAAAAGTGATCTCACCGTTCACCTTCACGACCTGTTGCTCGTGATACCCCGGGGAGAAACGAACATAAACCTCATCGAACGGCTCCAGCGTAAAGATCGTATCTCCCGCATTCAACTTGAAGTCCTCACTCAACGAGAAGTTATATACATCAGCGATCCGGTTGACATTCTGATTGGAACTAGGATCCTTCACACGACGGGCTACCTCTACATTAATAGAAGAAGCGGACTCTCTTAAGCCACCGGCCATCATGATAGCGTCTTCTATTGTCAAATTATGACGATACGGAAGCACCGTATCCGGATAATTCACGGCTCCGCCAACCTTGATCGTATAAGGTTCGCGCAAATCGAATAGGGAAGGAATGCTTAATTGGTCTTCCGCTTGCAACTCCACATCTGGAGCGGTACCGTTCAAGATACCACGAATATCCACGGCGATCATCGTAGTCGTGAAATCCGGATTCAAACGGGTAATCAAGGCACGGCCGGCGAACTCGTCTCCCTTAAGACCCGCGGCCTGTTTTACCAATTGCTTTACCGTACGAACCGACGGACTTAACTCATATTCTCCCGGACGCCATACAGCTCCCGTCACGATCAAACGATTCTCATAAAAAGGAATAACGGAATCTACCAGCAAAGAATCGCCATCCTGCATCACGAAAGAAGCGAACTTATCTTCCGAAACCGTAGAGATCTGGTAACGACTATCTGATTTACGCTTCACTTGTACGTCCTTCGTATAAGCGTCGCCGGTAAATCCGCCGGCCATATCCAGCAATTGCTTCAAGGTCTCACCCTTGCGCAACTCGAAAATACGATTACGTTTCACCTTACCTCGAACCACCGCTAACTGGTCGTACGGGCCTACCATAATCATATCGTTCTCTTCCAAACGAACATTCGTTGTGTACTTTCCGTTCAATAAATAATCATATACGTCGAGATTAGCGATTTCCTTGCTATTGCGATATACCTTGATGCTACGCAAAGAACCGATCTTATTCACACCACCGGCGGCATACAACGCATTAAATAATGTGGCGAATGAAGGTAATGTATACGTACCGGGAGCGACTACCTCGCCGACAATATTCACCTTCATGCTACGAATCTGGCTCAAACTGACGGAAACAAAGGTATTCCCCTCTCCCGAACCAGACAGCGTAGACATAATCTGGCTCAACTCCTGACGCAGACGAGTCTCAGCGCCAGCGATCGTCAATCCACTGACCGACACCGGACCTAAATTTGGTACAAGGATCGTACCGTCCGGAGAGATCTTTAATTTCAAGTTTAGCTCGGAATCTCCCCATACATTAATCAATAACTCATCACCAGCGGAAAGCACATAATCCTTAGGTGTAGGGATGTTTAAATCTGGGGCAAAAGATAAGTTCTTGTTTGAGAAGATTTCATGCCCGAATACGGTATTCTCCATAGCTGAAGCAGGAAGATTATTTCTACGTTGGGCTTCTAAGGATTGTCCTTCATCGATTACCGGCATTACCCGGTCGCTAACCTTCGCATCGGTAGCGGTAGCTTGAGATCCGACTGATCCCCCTTCTTGTTTCATACGCTTGGCTAATTCCTGCTGGATCTGCGTATCCGACATTCCAGCGGCTTTCGCCTTGTCAATCAAGTCTTGCGGAACCTGTGCATACACAGATCCCGACAGCAATAAGCAACATACGCATAGTACGTTCTTAAACGATAAATTCATACAGTCTATTATTGTTTTTTATTATATACCACTCCTGCTATAAGCGACTAACTTAAAAAAAGCAGCTATTCTCTAGATTTTCAGCTGGCAAAGATAAAGAATCTTTTCAATATATGACTTAAAAAGTCACCGTTAATCCATCATATGAGTAATGTACATGCGGAGGCAACTCTTTTTCAATGACCGCATGCAACCCTATGCGATGACTCATATGGATTAAATAGGCCTCCTTGGGCTGGATACGGGATATATTCGCTAAGGCTTCCTCCAGACTCTCATGCGATTGATGCTCTCCTTTCCGAAGGGCATCAATAACCAATACATCAAGGTTTTCCAACTTAGCGTACTCTTCTTCCGGAAGATATTTAAGGTCGGTCAAGTAAGCCATATTGCCGATACGGAAACCTAAGATCGGCAGCTTAGCGTGCATTACACGGATCGGAGTGATCATGACACCGGCGGCCTCAAACGGTTTCGTCCCGATCGTATGCAAAACCAAATTAGGCACTCCCGGATATTTATGCTCCCGGAAGACATAAGGGATGCGAGTCTTTATCGCCTCCACGACATTGTCTTCCGCATAAATATCCACATCTTTATACCGGCCAAAAGGACGTAGATCATCTAAGCCACCTACATGATCGTAGTGCTCATGAGTTACTAAAACGGCGTCAAAATAGTAAATCTTATTGGTTATCATTTGCCAACGGAAGTCCGGACCACAATCGATCAATATCCGTTTCCCTTCCGTCTCTACCAAGATCGAAGCCCGTAGACGCCAATCACGGGGGTCTTTACTAGTACATACCTCACATTGGCAACCTATCTCAGGATTGCCCGTAGACGTTCCTGTTCCTAAAAAAACGATTTTCATTATCCGACATATTTAACCTCAGGCATAAGCTCTATACCGAAACGATCTTTTACGGCGGTACGAATGCTCTCCGCAACCAACGCGATCTCATGCCCCCGGGCATCTCCTAAATTCACTAATACCAACGCTTGTTTCTCGTAAACACCTACCGGCCCATGGTTTTTACCCTTAAACCCACATTGCTCGATCAACCAACCGGCCGGAACCTTGATCTTTCCTTCCGAAGCGGGATAAGACGGGATTTCCGGGAATTGCTTTTTCAATTTCTCAAAATGCTCTGCCGTAATTATCGGGTTCATAAAGAAACTGCCTGCGTTGCCTAATACTTCCGGATCGGGAAGCTTCTGCCTGCGAATTGTTATGACAGCCTCACGGATCGTTTCCAAAGTAACTTCCGGATATTTCGTCAACTCCTCCTTTAAGTTCCCATAATTAACCGAAAAGCTAGGGTTCTTGGATAGTCGAAGCGTAATATAAGTTATGATGTGGGGGTCATGATGCTCATTCTTGAAATAACTATTACGATATCCATATTCACAATCCGTATTCGTAAAAGTCCGTTTCTCGAATGTCAACTGGTTATAAGCCTCCACGCTCTCGATCACATCCTTGATCTCCATGCCATAAGCCCCGATGTTCTGGATAGCGGCAGCGCCCGCCTCACCGGGTATTAAAGAAAGATTCTCTATACCTCCCCAACCTTTCGATACGGCGTATGCCACGACATCATCCCAGATCTCCGCAGCCCCGACACGAAGCGATACATACTCGTCCGTTTCCGCCGAGATAGAAATCCCCTTGATTCGGGAATGGATGATAATGCCATTATAATCGTTGATGAACAATAGATTGCTCCCGCCTCCTATATGCAAGGATAAACATTCCTGAAAGTATTCATCATGTAAGATTCGTTGCAACTCCTCCTCCGTCTCATACTCCATGAACCAACGTGTCTTTACTGGGAGATGGAACGTATTGTGTTTCTCCAACGAATAATTCTGCTCTATTCTCATCGTCTATTTTATTTTTAGGGCAAAAGTAGTCATAAATAACTCATCCGCAAATTATGTAGTTCCGGATTTTTTCAGTAGATTTGTATATAGAGTTGATCGTATGGATGAGAACACGTCCGGCATATCCGGTGAAATACAGAAGATGATCCTCGACAAGTTAAACACGTTCAATCGAGGAAAAACGTCAGACAAAGGGCGGTACTACATTCTTTTGCCTACCTCAAAGACCTTATATTATACGCTTTGGTTCTTTACGCCTTCGGCCACTTATCATCCGACGGTCTATTTGGCGAATCTCGACTTGAATGCCATCAGCTCGGTGAATAAGGCGATTAAGATGGTAAGCAACTCCTTTCTACCTTTATTTATAACGACAGATATCAAAGACTCTCCCGATAATGGAGACGATATTATTTCTTTCGGTAAATACAGAGGATACCATTTGCATGACATCTATACGATCGATCCCCGATACGTCGTTTGGATAGCCGATAAATATGAGCCTCACGTAAAAAGCGAGATGCGTTTTAAAGAGTTAGCGGTGACCTACAGTAAAATCTATCTCGACCTACAGACCCGTAAGAAATACAAAATGCCTGTAAGCCGCTTTGTAGGAACACCGGGAGAAAAATTGAGCGATTTAAAGTTAACAATCACAAAAGTCCGCATTGAAGACGATTCTTACAAGACACAGATTATCCGTGGTACCGAATATTTCTATGTAGATCAATTGCTCACGGCCGTGGACATCGCCGGAAATTACTTTTTATTGAGGATAAAAGCGAAAGATCGTAGTCTTACCACGCAAACGTTGCCACCGGGCGCTCATGCTTTCCAAGTAGGGGAAAAATTGACTTTGACTTCCGCTAAGGTCTTAAAACATATAGAATCCCGTACTATCAAGTACACACGAATCGGGTATATCAAGATTCAATAAATGTTTCGAAATTCGCAAACTGACACATTATTAACATTTTTTGTTCTTAAAAATGTAACAAACATCTGTAGGCCTTGTTTAATAAGAAACTCAAATGCAAATGTATCTTTGCAAAACGTAACTATAAAACCAGCTTCAAAGTGTACATTTGTAGTGTTTAACAATTTAAAAAATTTGCATTTATGAACAAAGCAGAACTTATAGAGGCTTTAGCAGACAAGACCGGGTTACAAAAGCAAGAAGCAAAGAAAGTATTGGATGCTTACATCGAGATCGTAACTGAGCGTATGTCCGAAAATGAGGAAATCGTACTTGTCGGATTTGGAACACTGATCCCAAGACCGCAAACACAGCGTCTTGCCAGAAATCCTAAAACAGGTACTCCGGTAATGATCCCCGCTCGTACGACCGTAAAATTCAAACCGGGTAAATTCCTCCTTGAGGCGATGAATGCCCACCTGAAATAATAAAGTAACCGAAAACGTAGTAAAAATATCCCCGGTAAGGGGATAAAAAATCATAAGTATGAAATCTTTCATTTATAAGTATGAATGAAAAATTTCATACTTATGATTTTTAGTGTCCAGAAATGATTACTTTTGGACTCAAAAAAAAGACTCATGAGAATCGTCAATCTTGGAGACACAAATTCCATATTAAACAAGTTTGTTGCAGAACTTAGAGATGTAGACATACAAAAAGACAGCCTTCGTTTCCGTCGCAATGTTGAGCGTATCGGAGAAATCATGGCTTACGAGATCAGTAAGGAATTTCATTACAGTACGAAAGACATCCAGTCCCCGCTAGGTATAGCCCCGATGAATACGCCGGACGATCGAATCGTGATTAGTACGATCTTGCGTGCCGGGCTTCCATTCCACCAAGGTTTCCTTCGGTATCTGGATAATGCGGAGAACGCTTTCGTATCCGCTTACCGCAAATATAAAGACCGTTTGAATTTTGATATTCATATCGAATATATCGCCTCTCCTCGCTTAACAGGTAAAACCTTGATCATATCCGACCCGATGTTGGCCACCGGAAGCTCTATGGAATTGGCGTATGAGGCCCTGCTGACCAAAGGAGTACCCGACCATGTACACGTAGCCTCCATCATCTCAAGCAAACAAGCCTTGGAATACTTGCAGAAGAAAATGCCGGATGACAAGACTACAATCTGGATCGCCGCATTAGATAATGACCTCGACGATCATTCTTATATCGTTCCCGGATTAGGCGATGCAGGAGATTTAGCGTTCGGCGAGAAGGAATAGGGATGTGTAAACCAAAACGTACTGCCTTTGCCCAACTCGGAATTTACACCGATCCGACCACCTAGCCTATTTACGATGGTCTCGCAAATAGATAGCCCCAAGCCCGTACCTTGTTTAAACGTATTTCCTTTATAGAAACGATCAAAGATATGGGCTTGTATCTCTTGGCTCATGCCATCCCCCGTATCAGTCACGGAGAATTTTATCTCATCACCTATGATCTCGTAAGCTAAGGTGATACAACCTTCGCTCGTATACTTGATCGCGTTGTTAAGGAAATTGGATATTACCTGCGTCAGCCGCATACGATCGCTATAGATTTGGCATTCCGGTGAATCTTGGGGAGCGATCAGAGCTACGTTATCGGGCATCTTGATACGGAATGAGGTCACGATCTCATTGATCACCTCTTTTACGTTCATATCGGCGAACTTGAAATCCATCGTACCGGATTCAATTTTTGCCAAGTCTAGAATATCACTGATCAATTGAAGCAACATCCGATTATTGCTATCGATGATTTCCACAAACTCATGCCTCTCCTCGGGATCATCCGTTTCCGCCAATAATTGAGAAAAACCGACAATGGCATTTAATGGCGTACGAATCTCATGACTCATATTCGCTAGGAAGGCAGACTTCAAACGATCCAGTTCTTCCGCCCTTTCCCTTTTCAATTGAGAGTCCTTTAACTCCGTGATATCGTAATTAATACAGATCATCTCCGGTTTATTCGGGTCTACGCTTTGAGGGTTACGGGTGATATTGGCGCAAATCCATTTCCATCCGTCACCAGACTTCACACGCACTTCCCTACGGAAATGATGCGCTTTACCCTGTTTCACCTCCTCAAAGAATGAGTTTATATATCCAGCGTCGTTCGGATGAATATAAGAATAAATCCCAATAATTTGGGACAAGGGGGTTCCATCCTTCTCTCCCATATTCTCATACCATTGCTTAATGGCATAGCCCTCAAAGGTATATAAGTCATAAAGGGCATAACCGACTTTAGCGTATACGCTGACCAAGGTAAATACATTCTCAAACTCAGAAATACGGTTATAGGCGATCATCTTTTCCGTATTATCCAAATTAATAAGTAAATAGCTGGAAGGTTCACCTCTTTGGTCATATAAAATACTGGCCTTGGTAACGATATCCATCTCGCCTACTTTCGAGGTGTTATAATAATCATCGACCTTCTTAAACGAATAATTCAGCCGGAAATTCACGGATTTATTCTCCTTGAGTTTCTTGATCACATCTTTAGGCATAATCGGGTTGCTAAAAATATTGACTCCTAAAACGTCCTTCTTTGACCGGATACCGAATATCTCCATATCCTTTGCGTTCAGGTCAATCAAGTAACCGTCCCTGTCATAAAGCTCGACCCCCACAGGTAAATTTACATATAGCTTTCGGAAGATCATCTCATTATGATCGATCATCTTACTAATCTTTTCCTCTTTCAGTTTGAAATTAGGTAAAATCTGTAATATGCCCAACGCTTTTACGCACACTCCATTATTCAACTTACGCTCACATAATCTGGAGCGTACCCATTTTTCCCCAGTCGGTGTTATTATCGGAAATATCTGCTCATACGTATCGACAGATTGGATCGATAAAAAATCCGTAGTAATCAGATCCCTAAAGTCTTCCCGGATTATATAGTAAAATTCAAAAAAAGAGAGATTATTCCCCTTCTTCCCAAATATACTCATTAAATAATCGGAACAGATATAACCTCTTTGAACAAAATCGGCTTCCCACAAGCCAACTTCCGCTCTATCTAATAACAATTTACATTGATCCAATTGAGTCTGTATATCCTCCATAAAAATATCCCTTCCGATAAAATTACACTATGATTTCACAAAGATATAATTTAAATAGTATAAATCCCCTATAATAAAAAAGAGATTGTCTCGAATCACTCAAGACAATCTCTTTATATATTCAAAGCCTGATATAAATTATTTCAATTCCTTGATACGAATATTGCGGAATTTGACAGGGGAACCATGTCCTAAGAAACCTATATGACCTTTTTTGTTAAACAAACCCGGATGCTCCTTTCCATCCGGCGTACCATTCTTCACGGCATCCCGAATATTTCCATCCAAGATTACGACTCCATTCACCGTCACACGGATATGATCGCCATCCGCCATGATCTCTTCCGTATTCCATTCTCCAACCGGCTTGAACGCTTTCGGATGATCCTCACGGGCGGGAATGATACCGTATACGGAACCATGATGTTGCAGCGGAGTGATGTTTCCTTGGTAAATAGGATGTTCACAATCCAAGACCTGCACTTCCATACCTACATATGCTGCGTCTCCTTCCATCGGCGTACGGATACCGACACCGTTATTAGCTCCCGGGGTTAACTGGAAATCAAAACGATAGATAAAGTTTCCGTATTCCTTCTTGGTGTACAGATTACCTCCGAAACTACTGCTTGGAACCATAGAGATACAGCCATCTTCCAAGATATAATCAACCGTGTTTCCAGTCCATTCATGCATATTCGTTCCGTCAAACAAAACCTTGAAGCCTTCTTTTTCCTCTTCCGGCGATAATTTGAACGGTTCTTGTTTTTCCAATTCCTTTACGTAGATATTACGGTAATAGACCTTGCTGCCATGAGCTTGCATCTCGATTTGCTCTACCGGGAAAATCGGAAGCTTGCGATCCCAATAGTTTTCCAGAATCACGTTATCTACCACTTTTTCTCCGTTCAAGACAACCGTCACACGGTCGCCAACCATCTTAATATAGAAGGAATTCCATTCACCTAGTTTATTATCGGCCACTTTCGAAGGCTTGCTCTCATTTACCTGATTGTTATACAAGCCTCCGGAACCTACTTGCGCACCAACATTTACCCGAGAAGTATCCCAGATCTGGACTTGAGGAGTACCACGCAGATAAATACCGGCATCAGCCTCAGGTCCTTTAGGATCCAACATCCAATCAACATACATCTCGAAATCACCATATTGCTTTTCAGTACATAGGTTATCGTACCCAGTACCGTCAAATACTAACAGGCCATTCTCCACTTTCCAGTCACGACGCATATTCTCATCCGCCTTCTCCTGCGCTTTCGCCAATTGAGCCGGTTTCATTTTCGCACGGGCGATCGGATTCTCAACCAAACCTTTCCAACCCGTTAAATCCTTACCATTAAAGATAGAGACAAATCCAACCTCGTCCGGCATCGCATCTAAATGTTGCTTCAAGGCATCGATATCATAACGAGCGTCTTCCCCGTCAAACATGGTCAAAACACGTTTCAAGATAGCCTTCACATTGTCACCCTTATATTCCGGATGGTTACGAGCGATATTCCAAACCGCATAAACAGCCGCAGAACGAACAGCCGCATCGCTTGAATCCAAGAATTCCGACGCATACATCAATGCCAAGAAGGTATCCGCCCGTTGGATCTGACGTAAAATAAGAGCCTTTTGCTCACTCGTCCGGGCGATCTCCATGACTTTCCGCAAGCTCAACAAACGATTCTCTCTCGTAAATGCCGGATTAGATACCAACTGCACATAACGCTTTAACGCCCTGTCGAATACTTGATCGGAAGAGGCTGATTGGCAAACCTTAAATAGTTCATCGGCAGCCTCAATACCCTTCCATGCCAACAAAGCGTCAAGAGCCGCATCCTTGGCCGCTCCATTCCCTTTATTCAATCCTTCCACGATCGTAGCCAAAGCCTCTTTCTCGCCAGTCGCTGATAAGACCTTATAATAAAGATATCTCTTGCTGTCTCCCGCTTGTATCATACGGCGATTCACGTTAGATACTTGAGTTGCCGCCGGTTGTTTAGAGATAGCGGCAATGATCGCATCTTGAAGCGGAGCGACAGCTGAAGCCTCCGCAGTCTCCAACATTCCGCACAATAAAGTGAAATCTTTCTCGGATACTACATCTTTCAATGCGGTATAAGCGGCTTTCTTCACCTCTGATGAGCCGGATTTAATCTGATCCAGTACCGTATTTAGATTCGCGTCGGCCATACGTATCGCCAACAGCTCCAAACCAGCGATTTTCCCGGCATCGGAAGCGGACGGGATCACTTTAGCGACCGCTTGATCAATATCGCCGTTAAATGCCATCAAAGCATCTTGACCCAATAATATCACTTGCTTGTCATTGCTCTTCAACAAATCCGCCAGCACAGGAATGACACTCTTATCACCGATTTTAACCAAAGCCCAAACAGCGGCCTGTTGCACATAGAAATCCTTATCTTTCAATTGGTCCAAAAGAACTTGTCTCGCTGGTAGATCAAAACGAAGTTCCAGATTCTTGATCATGTCATGTTTAGACGGGCATTTGCTTTCACGGCCTATCCAGTTCAAGATATCCACCTTGACTTCCGGCTTCGCCTTTAACATGTGTTTCATGACCTCGATATAAACATTTTGATCAGCGAAACCCGAAGCGAAGTTCAAAGCCGCATTACGGTATCCCTTATCCGTATCTTTCAAAGCCGATAATAAATTCTTCGTAGCAGCTTCCGGCTTAGCGGCCAATAGAATCTGAAGAGCGGCCTCACGGGTCTGTGTCATACCTGCTTTCGTAGACTTCTTCAATAAATCATTCGCTGCTTTCTCCGCATCTTTGGTATCGCCTTGCTCAAGGACACGTTTTATCAAAGCGATATACGCCTCATTCGCCCCGGTCTTTTCCATTTTATAACCGGCTTTCTCGGCAGCGGCGGCTAAATCGCCTAGAGAAGCTTTAGAACCTACACGACTCAACGCATAAAGAACCTCTTTCTGCATATTCTCATCGCTGGAACTAAGCATCACTTTCAATACATTTTCCGCATCAGCGATTTGCACGTCAGCGATCGCACGGATAATATCCTTTTGCGTCTTCGGAGTACCGGAACGACGCATCAAGGAAGCCACCAAAACCTTCTTAGCGTTATCGGTACGGATTGCGGATAACGCACGGGCAGCAGGACCGCTTAGGCTCTCATCGTTCAAATAGCTAGCCAGCGTATCCACACACTCATCTTTTCCCAGTAATTGAAGCTGCCGGATAATAAAAGCCTTTGTCTCCCGGTCGCTCACCTTATCCAAGGCTTTCAAATATGCGTTGGCTGTTGCTAGACGGGCATTTTCCTCACCTTTCGCCATCACGTAGTGAGTCAATCCGCTCAACGCATAATCCACGTTCGAGTTACTGCCTTTTCCCGGAGCGTTAATCTTGTTAATCAACATCAAGACCCCTTCCTCGCCAGTGGAGCTTAGGTCATTAATTAATTTGTTATATTCAGCTTGTTGCTCCGCCGGCATCTGTGCCAGTACATCGGCAACGATCGTCTTCGATGTACGATTAGCCGGGCTTTGAGCCATTAACATGCTACCGCACAACAATAAGCTGGCAATTGATATATATACTTTTTTCATATGTGTATGTGTTTAAATATTCCAAGGCGCTCTCATCGGCTGATCCAACAAACGATTAGCGGCCTCATCATTAATAAATTCCAGTTTTACGGGATCAAAGTGAAGCGTACGATTCAAACGAAGGGCTACGGCACCCATGTTCACGATCGTAGCGGAACGGAAGCCATTACGCTCATTCAAGGCAAAAGGCTGACGAGTCTTTACGCACTCGATAAAGTCGGTAACCTGTGGCTCAGGTTCGGGATAATCGGATAACTTTTTCTCCCAATCCGGGATATCACATACGAAATTCTTATAAACATTCCCGTTCGGTCCGGAAATATAAGGTGTGTTCGGATCCCCGTAATCACCTCCCCAAAGTACGATCTGGCAACCATCCTCATAGGTATACGTAATCGAGCGCCAAGTACCCACGGCGTCCGGATGTTGTTGCGGAGCATCCACCTCTACCTTAACCGGGCTGGTATTATCTTTTCCTAAAAAATATTGTACAGGGTCAATATAATGCTGTCCCATATCCCCTAAACCACCTCCGTCATAATCCCAGTATCCACGGAATGTCTGATGCACACGATGCGGGTTATAAGGTTTGTAAGGAGCCGGCCCCAACCAGAAATCATAATCCAGCTCACTAGGCACCGATTGCGGTTCCAGATATTCTTTACCAACCCAATAGAACTTCCAGTCGAAACCGGTATGCTTGCTGATCGTTACCTTTAGCGGCCAGCCCAACATACCACTTTGAACCAGTTTCTTCAAAGGTTTCACGGGAGTACCCAATCCATAGAACGGGTCTGCGAAACGGAACCAAGTGTTCAAGCGGAACATACGTCCGTATTGCTTCATCGCTTCCATTACCCGTTTACCCTCCCCGATCGTACGGGTCATAGGCTTCTCACACCAAATATCTTTTCCTGCTTTAGCGGCCTCGACAGACATGATACCATGCCAGTGAGGAGGCGTAGCTATATGAACGATATCTACATTAGGATCCAAAATCAAATCACGAAAATCATGGTATGCGGCAATCTTATCCTTTACCAACTGTTTACCTAGCTCCAGATGATTCTTATCGACGTCACACACGGCGACAAGACGAGTCCCGGCATAGTCCACATGTCCACGGCCCATACCACCTGTACCGATAATTCCTTTTGTCAATTGATCACTTGGAGCGATGAATCCATTACCCAACACGTGGCGCGGTACAATCGTAAATGCCGCGATTCCTCCAAGAGTCTTCAGGAAGTCTCTTCTGTTTGTCTTCATAGTACGAATTTAAAATTTAGATAGAATAGATTAACTTGAGTGACAAAAATAATCATAATACTCGAAGAGACAAGAAAAATGTATATAAAAAAGAAAAGGATGCCTTTAACAAAGACATCCTTCCCTAGTATTTTATGAAAATTTATTACAAAGCGAATTGCGGTTGACGGTGAATCCATTGCCCACGGGTGAAATCCGGGAAGTCTACCAAAGCACCGCCACGAGCGATTGACATCTCTGACAAGCCGGAGATAGCGCTCCAAGCGGCAGCGTCATAGCAATCCATTGGAGCCGGTTTTTTATTACGGATAGCGTCGATCAAGTCGTACATCATGATAAAGTCCATACCACCGTGTCCGGCCTCAGCAGCTTGAGACTCTAAAGAAGCCCACAATTTATGATCATATTTCTTGAACCATTCATCGGAATCATCCCAACGATGAGGCTTAGACTTTCCTTGTACATATACATGATCGCCATCATTCATCCATAAACCCTCAGTTCCTTGAACACGGAAACCTAATGAATAAGGACGAGGAGAATTCGTATCATGGGTTACGATGATCGTTTGTCCATTAGAACACTTAATCATAGAAGTCACGATATCTCCCAAATTGAAGTTGACCTTCGCCAACGGATGATTCTCACCTCCATTATCCACGATAAACTTATGCAATCCACGAGATTGAGTAGCCATAGCGGATAAAGAAAGGAAGCGGTTACCACGGTTGATATCCATGCAATTTGCTATCGGTCCGATACCGTGAGTCGGATAGATATCGCCATTACGATGTACGGAATGGTTCGTACGCCATTGAGCCTCGGCGAAAGCCGTCGGGCCCATACGAAGATCACCACTGCCCGGTACATAGTTGTAATGAGTTCCATCATTGAATTTCACCTCACGCAAGTCATGCTCATAACCACAAGTACCATGCAATATCTCGCCGAACAAACCTTGGCGAACCATATTCAACGCAGCCATACAGTCACGACGATAACATACGTTCTCCATGATATTCAAATGGCTTCCGGTAGCTTCCGAAACGTTTACCAAATCCCAACATTCCTCGATCGTATTAGCGGCGGAAACCTCCACGCCTACATAAGGAACACCAGCCTTCATAGCGGCGACAGACATCGGAACGTGCCATTCCCAAGGACTAGCGATAATCACGCAATCAAATTCCTCGTTGTTCAACATTTTCTCAAATTCACGCTCACCTCCCTTATAAACCTTCGGAGCGGGCACATTAAATTTAGCGATATGTTTCAAGGTTCTATCGATCGGCCCCTGTTGGATATCGCAAATCGCTACGATCTTATTACCGGGGATCGCCAATACATTATTAATATGCTCATGGCATCTAGAACCCGTTCCGATGAAACCGAAACGTAATTTACCATCATCTTTACCAGCTGTTTTTTTCTTTTGGGGTTCAGCGGCAGTTGTTGTAGCTCCGGCGTTTCCGGCCATTGCCAAGCCTGCGGCACCAATACCAGCGGCAGATACTTTCTTAAGGAATGAACGACGAGTGTTTTCCATATATTTTATAAATTAGTTTGTGTTTTGAGGATACAAAATTAAAAAAATATTTTTTCAATCAAAACGTTATTGAGTATTTTGAAAAATAAAGAGTCCAAGACTAAAAGTTCGTTATCTTTCCGGTTTCCCTTTTTAGCCTCTCGAAGGTCATCATCATCTGTCGAAGTCTTTTAGGTTCTTTTTCCGCCAAATTAACTTGCTGACCGATGTCTTCCTTTACATTATATAATTGATAACAGTTACTATTTCCGGCAAAGGCAGCCTCCTCCGCGTCGCCATAGGTATCCGGATACGGTGGGATCATGACCCAATCACCATCACGTAGCGCATAATTGAAATAACCTTCCAAGACAAGTTCCTTTCGCCCATTACCACCTTTTCCTAGAAAGACAGGCAAGGTGTTTTGGCTATCTACCTTATCAGAATAGGTCTGTCCGATCAACGCCGACAGCGAGGCTAACAAATCCATCTGGCAAACCAAGGCATCCGACACAGCGCCCGGCTTAACTTCCGCAGGCCAACGAAGCATGAACGGGATACAGGTTCCACCATCATACAAGCTCGTCTTTCCTCCACGAAGCGGTCCGGCCATCTTATGATCCCCAACCAATTCCACGGCTTGATCTTGATAACCGTCATCCAGAACCGGTCCGTTATCGCTAGTGAAAATAACTAATGTATTTTCCGTTAGCCCCAACTTATCCATTTCCTTCAAGAATTCGGTCACGCACCAATCCGCTTCCAAGATAACATCTCCACGAGGTCCCATCCCCGACTTACCCGCAAATCTCTCGTTCGGTACACGAGGTACATGCGGTTGATGCAAGCCATAGTACAGGAAGAAAGGTTTATCCTTATTCTCTTTCATAAAACCTTTCGCCTTCTCAAGGAACAACTCTGCCATATCCTCATCTTTCCATTGGGCGGTCTTGCCTCCTTTCTGGAAACCAATTCGAGGTACACCGTTTACGATAGCGCCGGCATGCCCGACACTCGGGAGCATTCTCAGTAATTCAGGATTATCCTTCCCAGTCGGTTCCCCGGGGAAATTCTCCTTATAACTGACATAGAGAGGATCGCTCGGATCGAGGTTTACACCTCTCCCATTCTCGATAAAGATACAGGGAACCCGGTCATTGGTAGCGGCTTGGATAAAAGAATAGTCGTAACCGATCTCTTTCGCTCCGGGATAAACCAGCTTGTTCCAGTCTACCGCCCCGTCACCTAATCCCAGATGCCATTTGCCGACCGAGCCGGTGACATAGCCCGCTTGCTTCATCACCTTCGGCAAGGTAACCTGTTGAGTATTGATAATCAGAGCCGCATTGCCGGGAAGTATTTTGGCTTCCCTATTTGTCCAAGGATATAATCCGGTAAGCAAGGAATACCGGCTGGGGGTAGAAGTAGCCGCCGTACAATAACCTTGCGTAAAGCGTATGCCTTCATTTGCGATACGATCCATTCCCGGAGTCTGTATGCGATGAGCCCCGTAACAGCTTAGATCACCATACCCGAGATCATCAGCTACGATGATCACCACGTTAGGTTGCCGGGGAGCTGATTGAGCTATTAAAGTTGTTGGCAAGGAAAACCCTGCCAACACACTCATTATACAATACTTATTCATCGCTTATTACGGATTCTGAGTTAATGTACCCGGATAAGCGTTAATCTCAGACTGCGGAATATACTGGATAGCCAACGGGCTGGTAGCAGGATATTCAGGCACGCCGTCATGGAATCCCGGGTAATGACGTTTCATCGTATCGCCTACACGATATACATCAAAACCACGGTCAGCCTCATAAGCTAATTCCAACTGACGTTCTTTCATGATAAGCTCATGAGCGTTTGTCGCATCCAAAGATTTATATCCGGCGTTAGGTAAGGAACGGGTACGAACGGTATTCAAATCGGCTAATGCTTTTGTATAGTTTCCTAATTTAGCGCTAGCCTCGGCGCGAATCAGGTATAACTCACCTAAGCGAGAGATAACCGGAGAATAAAGGTGAGGATAGCCATCTTGCTTAGAGCACTTATAGCTATAGAATTTCGGGTTACCTTGACTTTCCAACATAAAGTAGTCATAATCTCCCTCATACGTTTCTCCCTTATAGCTAATAGAATAACGCTTATTGTCCACATCTACCGGAGTTAATGTATATTCTTCACCATCTACCGTAGCGATTAACTTACCTCCTACTTCCTTGGTCTCACCTTGACGATATACGTAACCGGAAATCTTGCCGTCCGTATATAAGTTAGCTACAAAACGGAAAGCGGGGATCTGATTTCCATTGGCGTCTTCCTTATATTGCGGATGGATAAACGCCTCACGTGCATCGGTTCCTTTTCCTGTCTCATGCAACAAATCCATATACTTAGCGCTGGCGTAAACCTCACCCCAGCCTTGACCTTCGATCTCAGCGTACATACTTCCTAGCGGATCACCCCAATCTTCCCAGTCTGAGGCTACAAATTTTACAGCAAAAATAGTCTCTGTCTGAGAAGCGGCATCCGGAGCGAACTCATTATAACGCATAAAGTTAGCACGGTCCAACATAGAGAACTGACCACTTTCGATCACCGTATTCGCATAGTCATAAGATAATTGAGCATACTCCTTATCCGGATTCTCAAACGTGCCACTCATATACATATAGACCTTCGCCAATAAAGCTTGAGCCGCATATTTTGAGGCATAAGCGGTAGACTTAAACGTTGTCATCAACTCTTCCGCCTTTTTCAAGTCAGACAATGCTTGTTCATAGGTTTGTTTCACGGAAGAACGATCCGGAAGATCCAGATTATCCATATCATCAGGCATTCCATTTACGATAGGCACACCTAAATTCTTCTCAGGCTCTTGATAATAAGGGCGGCCAAATACACGGCAAAGATAGAAATACATCATTCCTCGCAGATAATAAGCCTCCCCTAATTTCTGATCCAATTCAGCGGACTCGCCTTCATTAATCATTTTCATCAAAGAACTAGTCTGAGAGATGATATTATAAGCACTATTCCAAACCGTAGTAAGACCACCGTTATTTACTGTATGCTGGTAAGTGAAATAAGTACCGAACGGGTTGGTGGTCGGTTTATCCTTACAAACATTGTCACTGGGGAACTCACCACAATAATGCAAATGTTCAGAGGCTGTTTTTAGTTTAGCGTAACAACCATTCAATAAGACATCGACGGCGGCATCTTTATCCTCCATGATCTTATCCTCCGTATACTTATCATAAGGCATACGTTCGATATCACAGCTTGTTATAAATGTGGCAGCTGCCGCAAGAGCCACTATAGCGATTTTTTTCATTATTATTCTTTTAATTAAAATGTAACATTTAAGCCAAACATGAATTTACGAGCCTGTGGATACGGAGAGATAGCTACACCAACCGAACCTGCTTTAAGCTCATTTCCTACCTCAGCTGGAAGTTCCGGGTCTACTCCGGAGAACCCAGAAATAACGAATAAATTCTCACCTGAGAAAGAAAGACGAATATTGTCTACATATTGAATCTTCCAAGGTAATGTGTAGCCTAACGTCAAGCTACGCAAACGTAAATAACTTGCATCCTCCAAATAACGAGAAGATCCTTTACTGGATTGGCTCTTATTTCCATACTCTGCTTTAGGGTGGGTAGCGATATCACCCGGCTTTTCCCAACGGTTCCAACCCTCTTTCAAAGTCATCTGGTTATAGTTTACATAAGCGCCGTCACTATCATACATAGAACGGTCGTAGTTGTAAACCTCACCTCCTACGGAATAACCGAAGACTGCGGAAAGATCTATGTTCTTCCAAGATAAATCAGTAGAGAAACCTCCGTAGAAATCAGGGCTTAGCTTACCTATTATTGTTTGGTGCTTGGAAGCGTCACTATAATTCGAGGTCGTTACACGTTCCCCGTTTTCATTCGTCGTATACCATAATGGAGATCCTGTTTCCGGATCTACACCAGCCCATTCTGTACCATACCAAGTATCCACATCATGTCCCGGAGTCAAGATTTTATCCATAGATATGGCATAACTAGAACCAGCGTTAGAAGTAATGATCTCGCTCTTGCCACCATAAAGCTCCGTGATTTTATTACGGTTCAGACCCAAGTTAGCAGCAACGCTCCAACTCCAATCGCCACCTTTCAAGATATCCACGTTCATTGAAACCTCGAAACCGTTATTCTTAACAGAACCTACGTTACGGTAGATGCCCGTGATACCAGTCACACCGGGCAGAGGCACTTTATAAAGCAAGTCGGTTGTTTTCTTATTGTAATAATCCAAGTTGATTGTCAAACGGTCGAACAAGATCGCATCAATACCTACACCAGCGGTATACGTCTTCTCCCAAGTCAAGTTCTTATTTTCCTTCTGACTGATTACCGCACCCGGGTCACCATTATATCCTGTAGACATAGCATATAAAGTATATTGTGAATACAATTCGGTAGGACGGTTACCTACAGAACCATAACTAGCACGCAACTTCAATTGCTGTACCCAATCCTTAGCCTTGAAAAATTCCTCCTGATGAATATTCCAACCACCACTTATAGAGAAGAAATTACCATATTTAGCATCCTCGCCAAAGTTGGAAGCACCATCACGGCGGAAAGAGAAAGACAATAAATAACGATTGTCATACGCATAGTTGGCATTGAACAAATAAGATTGTACGGCCCATTCATTTTGTTCTCCCTTTATCGTTTTAGGAGTAGTCGCCACATCCGCTACAGAGAAACCCGGAGCGAAACTTGCCGCTGTCTGGTCTTTGATCTCCTGCGTAAAAGTATTCCACTCGTAAGCCAAGATAGCGTTGATTGAATGCTTGTCAAATACCTTATTAAAGCGAAGCAACTGATTACTATACACTCTATAGGAAGAAGTTGTCTTGTCTTGTAATAATCCATTATCGGCCTCACCCTTTTTAGAACGGGGATCTTTATAATTCTTTAAGGCGATACTGTTATACTTATAGTTGTTTACGGATGCGAAAGTCAACCAATCGGTAAACTTGATATCAAAGTCAAAGTTACCCATAAACTCGTAGGAAGTCTTCTTCTCATAATTCCATTGTAGATCATACAAGTAGTTGGTAGCGTCGCTATTGATCCAAGTAGTAGGTCTGTATTGCTGGATCAGATCACCATTCTCGTCATAAGGAGAATCCCAAGGAAAGTTAACGTACATAATAGCCTCCAAATCTTGCTGCTGGTCCATCACGTCACTACGGGTAGCCCATACTTTCGGTTTGATAGTCAACCAATCCGTCGCTTGGTAATCCACATTGAAACGTAAGTTATAACGCTTGTAGTCATATCCTTTCACGGCACCATCCTCATCGTAGTAACCAACGGAAGTATAAGTCTTGATCTTCTCGGAACCTCCGGAAACAGAAACATTGTAATCTTGAGCGAAGCCCAGATGCGTACCCTCTTTCCACCAGTCGAAGTTACGGTTGCGCAAATCCTCCGTAAAATAACTCGGAAGGGCGTCTTGATTTGCGAAAGATTTATAATAATCATATAATTCCTCGCCGTTCATCATATTCATGTTTCCACGGTGCAACTGGTTCACACCCATCTTTACGGAAGCGTTGATCGTAGCTTTTCCGATCTTACCTTTCTTCGTAGTCACCACGATAACACCGTTCGCTCCTTGAGAACCATAGATAGCGGTTGAAGCGGCATCCTTCAAGATAGACATAGACTCGATATCAGCCGGGTTCAAGCTACCCGCATCCGTACCGACGATTACGCCATCCACGATCCAAAGAGGGTCCGTGCTACCGTTTACCGTAGACTTACCACGGATCACCACCTTACCGGCAGCGCCCGGCTGACCACCACCCGAAGTAACCTGTACGCCCGGAGCCTTACCAGACAATAAGTTCTCGACCGTAGGGCTAGTGGCATCCAACAATTTCTCGTTGCTCACCACCTGCATGGCACCCGTCAAGCTTTCCTTTTTTTGCACGCCGTAACCAACAACAACCACCTCCTCAAGGTTCTGAGTGTCTTCCTTGATACGGATAGTCATCGGAGCGCTAGTCGCCTTAACCTCATGGTTCACATAACCGATGTAAGAAACGACCAAAGTAGCTCCGGACGGAGCTTCCAAACTAAACTTTCCATCGAAATCGGTACTGGTACCGTTCGTAGTGCCTTTCACAAGCACGTTCGCGCCGATTACCGGCTCACCCGTCACCGCGTCAACAATGGTACCTGAAATCGTAATCGTCTGCTGCGCCACCATTCTCTCCGTGTTTCTCAATTCATTTGGATTAGAAGATGACTTGTAAACAACAATCCTATTGTTGTTTACAACAAAATCAGCATGCTGATTTTTCAGCGCCGTCGTCAAAATCTCCTCGACCGAACGGTTCGACATGTCGATTGAGATACGCTCATTCAGATTGATGTCATTGTTACGGATAAGGAACGTGTAATTGAATTTTTCCTCGATCAAATCGAAAAGTTCTTTTAATGTCGTACTTTCCATTTGAACAGACATCATTTGTGTCTGAAGTTCGGACGCTGAAACCGTACCGGGAATAAACGGCAGTCCCGCAAGCATACATGCGGCTACCATCATCTTTCCGGTCTTCTTGAAATAGTTCATTTCCATTAAAGTTAGATTTAATAAATAATTTTCTCGTTTATACTATTTTCCACACTTACACCTTAGGATTAAGGTTTGTATTTTTATTTATCTTTTATAATAATCTCATCTCCCGAACGAGTCCACACATATTTGTGATCCACGTCCACCTCACGAAGGATTTTATCCAACGAATAATCTTTCGTAAAGCTGCCGGAGAAGATTTCCTTTCTCAAAGGATCGCTCTCAACGCGGATACGCACGTTGAACTTACGTTCCAAATCCTTGGCGATACTCATGAAAGGTTGTTCGGAGAATTTCAGGCTACCGTCCATCCAAGAGAGAGCATCCTTGGCATCCACCTCACTGACTCTTACCTTATTGGTCTGCTTATTAAAGCTTAGTTTCCGGTTTGGAGTCAAGGTCACATCGCCCGCATGGGCAACCTCATCCCGCAAGCTCACGTTTACTTTTCCCGACACCAGAGTGACATCGGTCGTTTCATCCATTCCGTAAGCCTTTACGTTAAAGCTAGTTCCTAGAACCTTGATATCCAATCTCTTTGATTTTACGATAAAAGGCTTAAGGGAATCCCGGGTAATCTCGAAGTAAGCCTCACCATCCAATTGTACGCTACGTCCGTTCGTATTGAAATCACTGCCATATCTCAACGTGGAACCTGCGTTGACCCAAACCACGGATTGATCCGGCAAAACGACTTTCGTTTGGGCTCCCATAGGAGTTGTCGTCTCAAAATAAGCCAAGGCGGCAGATTTCGGCTGATTATGTCTCGTACCTATATAATAAGAGGCAGTCCCCACCGATACCACGATCAAGACCGAGGCGGCAACTTTTCCTAAAAACCGAAAATTTAGCCAATGATTCTTTTCAGAAGGAATAGCGGGATCGATAAGTGCCCCGAAATGTTTTTGGAAATCGGCTTTCATATCAGAGGCAAACAAAGGTACATGCGCCGTCGCCCAACAATCCGCCATCTCGGAAAGGCACTGTTTATGAGCGTCATCCGTTTCCAACCATTGTAGTAATTCATTTCGCCCCTCCTCGGATATATCTCCCATGAGGTAGCTATAAATTAAATCTTCTATGTGTTTATTCTCTATTTCCATGATATTAACAAAGGAGCCGGTTTTTAACCCGGTTTCTATTATATACACATGTTTTAGAGATTCCGTTTAAGGAGATTCCAATTATTTTTCGAAAAAATTAAATATAAGTAAGAAAAGAGGGTAAAGATCGCCTAAAAGTTCACGCAACTTCGCCAAACCGATCTTGATCTGTACTCGTACCGTACTGGAACTGATATGATTTGTTATCGCTATTTCCTCATAGGTCTTGTTATGGTAAAGATATTGCACGAAGATATCCCGGCATTTAGTGGGCAAGGAATCCACGGCACGATAGATTTTCTCCTCGAATTCCTTATTCTCCAGATAAGCCAACGGATGGGGATCGGCGTCTATCTGCAACTCTTGTATCGACAATAAGTTTTCTTGTACATCTGATAAAGGGACTTCTTGCTGGCGTTTATCTCTTAAATAATTCAGGCAATAATTACGTACCGAGCGAATTAAATAAGCGTTTACCGGATGTATTAACGCCGAATGGTGATTCCATACATTCATAAAAACATCATTAACGATCTCACGTGCCGCCTCCGAATTATAGACATATTTAGTCGCTACGGCGCACAAGTACACGTAGAAGGTCGTATATAATTGTTCAAATGCTTTGGCATCGCCATTATTGATCCGAGATATTATGTCCTCCTTTACAATCAGCACAAACGTCAACCCTTAAGTTTCACTCACAATTGAATCACAAAAATAATGAAATATTCCAGAGATTACCTCATTTTAAAAGAAAGTATAGGGTAATAGCGCCAAACAGCTCGCTAAAGCGGACTGTTTGGATACTTAGGTGACGAACCGGGTGGCATATGGGTAGCATAGCTGTGCCATCCTTATGGCACGCCCTTGCCATCGTTGTGGCACGGCTATGCCACCAGCGTGGCACGACTGTGCCAATGCTATAGAAAGAACTGGCACTATACGTCACTGCAATACAATAACTTAGATCACTTAGAGGAATTGGCGGCACGCTTCTTGTTACGCCAGTAACTGCCGTCACGTTTGCTTCCGAACATATTACGGCGTTTCGACTCTTGCTTGATCGCTTCTTTCTTCTCGGCTACGGCGGCTTTCACCTCCTTGGTCTCATACATATGGCCACCGGCTACGGGGACTTCCTTGCCGATCAGTTTCTGGATATCTTTCAACAAAGGTACCTCCTCGGCGTCGCAGAAAGAGAAAGCCACACCTTCACGGCCCGCACGACCCGTACGCCCGATCCGATGTACATAAGTCTCGGGTACGTTAGGAAGCTCATAGTTAATGACGTGCGTCAGATGATCCACGTCGATTCCACGGGCGGCGATATCCGTAGCGATCAGCACACGGGTCGTATGATCCTTGAAATTCGTCAAGGCACGCTGGCGAGCGGTCTGGCTCTTGTTGCCATGGATCGCCTCCGCCCCTATCTCCGCTTTCGACAAGACACGGGCCACCTTGTCCGCCCCGTGTTTCGTACGGGTAAAGATCAATACGGATTCCAGTTCCGGGTTCTCCAACAAGCTTTTCAGCAAGTTGATCTTCTCGGCCTTCTCGACGAAATAAACGGATTGGTCGATCGCGTCCACGGTCGATGAGGCCGGGGTTACTTCCACCTTTTGCGGCTCGCTCAAGATCGTACCTGCCAAGCGCTCGATCTCAGGGGGCATGGTAGCGGAGAAGAACAAGGACTGGCGTTTCTTGGGCAATAGCGGTAAAATACGCTTGATGTCATGGATAAAGCCCATGTCCAACATACGGTCCGCCTCGTCTAAGACGAAATACTCCAAGGTATCCAAGTGGATGAATCCTTGTCCGATCAAGTCCAGCAGACGTCCCGGCGTAGCGATTAATATATCGATGCCTCTTTCCAAGGCTTCCGTCTGGGGCTTCTGTCCCACCCCGCCGAATATCACCGTATGGCGTAATCCGGCGAAACGGCCGTAAGCGGCAAAGCTCTCTCCGATCTGGATGGCAAGCTCACGGGTAGGCGTAAGGATCAATGCCTTGATACCCCGTTTGTAACCTTTCTTCTTCTGGAGATATAACCGCTGGATAATCGGGATGGAGAACGCCGCCGTCTTACCGGTTCCTGTCTGGGCGCAACCCAATAAATCATAACCTTGCGAAACGATGGGAATCGCTTCTGATTGTATAGGTGTTGGAGTCGTATAACCTTCTTGCACGAGAGCCTTACATATCGGCTCTATCAAATCTAAATCTTCAAATGTCATTCTAAAATAGGGTGAGCCATCACGGCTCGTTATGTAAATAATGCGGGCAAAGGTAGTAAAACTTTATGATATAAACTATCTTTGCGCTTTTTATGCCCGTAAAGCGATATGAAAGAATTATTACTACTACTGAAGAAGTTCTTCGGATATACCTCCTTCCGTCCCTTGCAGGCGGACATCATACAGCGTATCTTACAGAAAGAGGACTCGTTGGTGCTGATGCCCACGGGTGGAGGCAAGTCGATCTGTTTCCAGCTACCGGCTATCTATCTGCCGGGTACGGCTTTGGTGGTGTCCCCCTTGATCGCCTTGATGAAGGATCAAGTAGAGGGGTTGATCGCCAACGGCATCCCGGCGGCGGCGTTGAACAGCATGATGCCGGAAGAGGAGCAACAGCAGGTGAAGCAACTTTGCGTGCAGGGCAAGATCAAATTATTGTATATCTCCCCGGAACGGATCAAGATGGAGGCGGACTGGTTCCTGCCCCGGCTGGACATCTCGCTCATCGCTATCGACGAGGCGCATTGCGTATCGCATTGGGGACATGACTTCCGTCCGGAATACACGCAACTGGCGATCTTGAAGGAGCGTTTCCCGAAAGTCCCGGTCGTGGCCCTGACCGCTACCGCCGATAAAATCACCCGGAAGGATATCCTAGAGCAGTTACGACTTCGCACGCCCCAGACGTTCATATCGTCATTCGACCGCCCGAACATCTCCCTCACGGTACGCCGGGGGCTTAACAAGAAAGAAAAGATCGCCGCCATCGTCCATTTCATCCGGGGGCACCGGGAGCAGAGCGGTATCATCTATTGCATGCGCCGCAACGATACGACCGAGCTGGCCGATGAGTTGGCGATGTATAATATCAAGGCGATCGCCTACCACGCCGGCCTCCTGCCCGCCCAACGGGAACAGGCCCAGAACGACTTCATCAACGACCGGGTGGACGTGGTGTGTGCCACGGTAGCTTTCGGGATGGGTATCGACAAGAGCAATGTCCGCTGGGTCGTGCATTACAGCATGCCGGGGAGTATCGAGAATTACTACCAAGAGATCGGCCGTGCCGGAAGGGACGGGATGAAAAGCGATACCCTCCTGTTCTATTCCTTGAGCGATTTGATCGTACTTCGCCGTTTCGCCGAGGAGAGTGGCCAAAGCGAAGTGAACTTGGAGAAGCTAAACCGGATGAGACGGTATTGCGAGTCCGACATGTGCCGCCGCCGTGTCTTGCTCAGTTACTTCGGCGAGGAGGCGGACCATGATTGCGGCAACTGCGACGTGTGCAAGAACCCTCCGCAACGCTTCGATGGCAGTGTCTTGATACAAAAAGCGCTGAGCGCCGTCATCCGGACCGGCGAGCATGTAGGCATGCAAATGCTGATCGACATATTACGTGCCTCCGGTCGGGCGGAACTCTTGGAGAGAGGATACGATAAGCTAAAGACGTACGGCGCCGGACGGGACCTCTCTTATAAGGAATGGAAGGAGTACATTTACCAGATGATCCAACTCGGGTACATGGAGATCGACTACGCCGCCGAGCGTGTCTTGCGGATGACCCCGTTAGGCAGGCGTGTCCTGTACGGGGAGCAAAAGGCCCAGCTCGTCATCTATCGGGAACCGGATGAGCTGACACGCCCCGTCCGGAGAGGCGAGCGGAAATCCTCCTTCAAGGCCCAGCCGATCCGGCCGATCCGGTCCGCCTCCACGGACGAGACCTTGCTGGACTCCCTCCGCCAGCTTCGCAAGCAAATTGCCGAGCGAGAGCATACGCCGGCTTATATCATCTTCTCCGACGATTCCTTGGAAGACATGGTGGAGAAGAAACCGGTCACCTTGGACCAGTTCAGCGACATCCGGGGCGTGGGGCAAATCAAGCTGGACCGGTACGGGAAGGTGTTCGTGGCCTTGATCCGGTTCGTGCTGAAGCTACCGAAATAAGAAGAACACATGTTAATGTTTTTAGCTCCTAAATGGAAATATAAAAAAATCACATATATTTGTCTACAGTTATTAAGCACAATGCCCCATATTCATGATAGACAAACATCTTTCTCTCCTCACCCACCTGCTCTGTCTGTGTTTTCTGGCAGGATGCGAGAATGAGTATTTCAAAACGGGGAGTATCCATATCCAATTGAAGAAACCTTCCGGATACGCAGATATCTCCTTGGCGAATATCCCGGTCACACTAATCAATCAAAGTATAGGCTGTGTCTACACCACGACCACCGACACAAATGGACTAGCTCTATTTGAACTAACCGCTGGCATATGCGCAATCTCCGCAAATCAGGAAACCACGACTGGCAACAGGGATTATATATTGAGTGGTAGCCTCTCCAATATCCAGTTCGAGGCCAATGGAGAAGAACGATCCGTAGAAATACCTTTGGAAGTGTCCGAACGAGGCCGTCTACTGATTAGCGAGATTTATTTCAGCGGTTGTCTCTGGCCTGACGGGAAAAATGTCTATAATAAAGATCAATACCTCACGTTGGTCAATAACTCCGATGACTTGATTTTCCTAGATGGCCTATGTATCGCACAAGCAGGACCCGTAAGCGTGACAAAGCCTTCCGGATGGATGCTCCATACCGATATGAAAGAAATACCTTTATTCATGATGTGCTGGGAGTTTCCGGGAACGGGAACCGAATATCCCATTCAACCGGGGGAGCGACAAACGATAGCGATTAACGCCATAAACCATACCAATAGCGAAGTGGGAGTTCCGGCCTCGCTCGATTTATCCAGCGTGGAATGGGCTTTTTGGGATCCTATCTTGACCGGAAGCCAAATCTCCGCCGGTGTAAAACCTCTAAACTTGGTATGGCGTGGCACCGGTTTCTCCTATCTGTTTTCCATGAACGGCCCGACGATCCTCTTGTTCCGTCCCAAAACGGACTTAAGAGAATGGATCGCCAATCCGGATCACATCCAAAAAGAACCTGAGAGTTTCAATACGCTAAAATACCTCCATATACCCGCTGATTGGGTGCAGGATATCGCAAATTTCGTCTCTTCAACCTCTACGGTAGCTTACACACGTATCCCATCTTCTATGGATGTGAGTCCGGGTATAGCCACATCCGGCGGCTCCGGCCTGGCAATGCGTCGGAAATATGAGCAAGAGGGGAAACGCTTCCGCTGGAAAGATTCCAATAACACCGCCGAGGATTTCGAGAAAAGTCCACCTTCCTTAAAACGGTAAGCCTCTATGAAGATCACTATCATTCTATATATGATATCACTATCTGTCTATGCCTCACGGTCATGGGCTCAACAAGAGAGCGCATGGGCTTTATCCGCCAATCCTGTCAGCATCAGCTATGTGTCTAAGGACAGCGCTATGGAAGCTGGTTTAAGTTATTTGATCCATCAAGCCGCCTTACCTGCCAGCGACCAGCCGGATCAAACACAGACCTATAGGGCTTATGTATCCGGTAACCGAAAGCTGGGTCTGCTTTGGCTGGCGGGTGGTATCGATTGGTCGCAAAGCCTACTGGAAGGGAGAAAATGGAATTTATTATCGCAACCGGACTATCTGATTACGGCCGGCGATTCCTTGGGAGAGCCACAACGCATCGAAAAATACAGGATCTACGGACAAGCGGCTTACGTCTTATCCCCGAAAATCAAGGTCGGGATAGATGGAGACTATACAGCTACAAGCAACGAAGATCGCTCCTCTTACCATATCTACCATGGGATGGCACACTTAATCCGGATATCAGGAGGTATCGTTTACGAACAAGTACGCAGACGTTTTGGAGCCTCGATCCATTATACCCATCGTACAGAGGAATTAACGTATGATACGGATAGTAAAGATAAACTTTATACATTTCCTCTGGGTTATTGGCTTCCGATGCAAGAATTATCGGGAAGTTTCCTGTTTCGCAGCCAAGGAAAACGCCTAGGTGTTTCCTTGCAAACGGAAACCCTAAAAGAGCATTGGAGTCTTTTCCATGATCTCTTCTACGAGACCCAGCAATTAGCGGACAATCCAAATAACTCCGGCAACTTGAGAGGCTGGGAAGAACGGCTGCATCAAATCAGTTACCAAGGTCGTTTTACCCGAACAAATAAATCGTGGACGCATATCTGGTCGCCCACAGCCCGATTCAACCAAACTACGGCCAACCGCATATTACAACGGAATCCCACCACAAGCTCGTCTGCCATATGGACTACATTCGCCACCTATCGCCTAGCAAGGCAACGGATGTTATCTACCCAACTAAGTTACGAGGCGACAAAGAATGATACTTCGGGCGAAAAGGTATCCACATGGCAAATGACTGTCGGATGGAATCGTTTGGAAAATGATTTCTACATATATCCTTTTACGGTCAAACAATATACAGGGCTCTTCCACGGAGAGATCGCGTTTCTTCGACAAATCCGCCTACCTAAAGAAAACAAGCTAAGTATCCGCCCGTCCGTGTATATCGTGTCGGGCTATGGCACCGAGATCAAATGGGAGAAGGAAACGCAGAAGGATGAGAATGGCTCTGCAGAAATCAAGCTAGAGCAGAACATGCAAAAAGTGAACGAGGATTTTATTGCTCGCACGGCAACCCGTCTGGGTATCGGTGCGGAAATGGAATATCGGCATCCCATTCATTCCGCCTTATCAGCGGGATTTCGTTTAAAGGGTAGTCTCGAACAAACGACAAGCCCTCAATCGCCCCTCGGAGGGGGCGGAAACCTCAGTATTGTCATCTGGCTATAAATAGGTCTAATACTATGCGTTACTCAACTTTGTACAAAACACCAATAAAGATCGTGATGATATTTCTCTTATTGTCATCACTTCATCCGGGCAATTACCTTCACGGGCAAAAGCAACCGGATACTCTGTCCTTTTATTTACCCAACATTTTGGTAACAGCCATCGAGTCTAAGACTCCGGGTACGGTTTCCTTGCTTCCAGCGTCAACGTTGGAACATACGCAACCGATCACGATCTCTGATCTGACACAATTATTACCGGGAGGTCTCACCAATAATTCTGGGGTGACAGACGCACAATATTTCTCAGTGCGGGAGGTTTCTTTAAAGAACGGGGTAAACCAATTTCATAAGAACGCAGCTATGGGTGCCCAAATATGGATAGACGGCTCTCCTCTTCATTTCAACACCGGCATCAACGAGCCTTACGAAGGATATGATGCCCGTTTTCTATCTCTCAACCAAGTGAAAGAGGCGGAAATCATCCGGGGAATACCTTCTGCCCGGTACGGAAACTTAACAAATAGCGTATTATTACTCAAGACTCATCAAGGTAGAATGCCTCTCTCCACCAGCATACGTTACAATCCGAAACTGAAACAATATATGCTTGGAAAAGGCTTCTGTATCTCCCCACAAGGCCATACGCTCAACCTGTTAGCGGACTATACCAGCCAAGGCGATTTCCATACCGGCGGCATACGCTTGGCAAACCTTTACCATTGGTTGCCCGCAGGGAAAAAACTAGAATTAAGCCTTACTTACACCTCTCGCATAGGAAAGGAAAAGCAATTCGTCAACGAGCAGAATCATACACAAAGACAACGATTGGATCAGCGATTTTCCATACAAGGGGAATGGCAACCCGACCGACGTTGGCTCAAGAAGCTGTCTCTGAGAATAGACGGTTCCCTTCAAAAAAGCAAACAAACAAAGAGTCAGGTCAACAATGCCTCTAGCCAGCTTTATACAGACCAGAAAGAGAGCGGCGAATGGGAAGCCCGTGTTTTATCCTCAAACTACATGTACACACTAGTCAATGAAAGCCGACCTTTTTATGTAGAAACCGAGATGCTGGCGTCTACCTTATTCCCTCTACGACAAGGGAGGGAGATCAGCTTAGTAGCCGGATTCTCATACCGTAGTGAGGGTAACGAAGGGCGAGGCAGGGATTTCGATCGGCAGAGGCCTCCTTCTACATCTATCCGTCCCCGCTCATTCCGGGAAATCCCGTCCTTGCATACGTTCGGTGGCTTCATTGAGGCCACATACCGGACTTCCAACCTCCATGTAGAAGCCGGATTAAGAAATCAAGGATTGAAAAGCCGGGATTATGCCTTAATCTATCAGACAGAACCTCGCCTGAACCTCTTATGGTCTCTCTTCTCCTCTCCCTCCGGCTATACATTGAGTTTAAAAGGTGGGCTCGGATGGATCAGTTTCATGCCGACATTGGATAAACTCTACCCGGAAGCTATTTATAATGATAAGGTCTCTTTCTATTATAATGATAGCAATGAAAGTGGAAACACCCTTGGTATTCTCACGACACATGCCCCCGGAATGGAACGAAATATGAAATTAAAACCTACCGTAAATCGAAAGATAGAGGTTGGCCTTATAGGGAAGACTCCGGCCATCCGACTAGACATGACCGCTTTTTTCGAGAAACAAACGGATGGCTTTTCCTCCTCGGCACAATATATTCCATTCAGCTATCGGGAATATGATTATCTATCAACCGCCCAACTTCGTCCTGAATACAAAGATGGACAGGTATGGGTGAACGGTAAGGCTGTCCCTTATCAAGAGAAATATAGTTACACGCCGGTATCTGTACCAGTCAATACACTCCATAGGAAGAAACATGGGATCGAGATGGTAGCGGACCTCGGGACTTTCTCACCCTTGCGTACCTCCCTAATCGTAGACGGGATCTGGTTATGTGTACGAGAAAAGAATACGGCCCTTAACGGGATCTGGCCGATCCAGTACACAGATAAAACAGAATACCCCTACGTAGGTTTTTACGACAAGCAAGGCGGACCGGGAAATGAAAGTCGTTCGGAGATCATCTCCACGAACTTCCGTTTCATCACGCGCATCCCCAGAATCGGACTGGTCACTACCCTTACGTGGCAAATGATATGGCTCTATAAATATCGTACGCTCTACAACGGTAGCACTGGCGAGAATGTATGGCCCCTATATTGGTGTGGAACAGACGGAATCATACATCCGTTCACCGAGACACAGAAAGAGTATCCAGCCTTCGCGCCTTTACTCTCCACCACCGCGCCGGAACGATTCCTGCCAAACTCTTATAAACCATATGGTATGCTGAATATCCGGGTAAACAAAGCTTTCGGAGAGCACATCACGCTGGCATTCTTTGCCAACAACCTCGCCGATTTACGCCCCACTCGCTATTCGGCCAGCACGAGATCTTACCTTCAACAAAATACCCAGCCTTTTTTCGGTCTGGAATTACAAATAAAACTATGACATCATGAAAACAAGCATACTTTACATATTCCTACTGTCAGTCCTTTACGCCTGCGACTCCCACTCTCTTCTTCCACCCAAGCAGCAATTGGATCAGCAAATAGCGCAACTGAATGATTATTCTTTGTTGAGCGGTCCCTTGAACGACCAGCTATGCGAAGAGATAGAAACCCATGCCCAAGAAATAGGGAATGACTCGCTTTTGCTGGCAACCCGCCAAATCATATACACCCGCTATTGCAGATTACAGGACACGGCCCATGCGAGAATGCTACTCGACCGCATGAAACCTTATGCCATCCGCATAAAAGACAAGCACCTTCTCATGAATCACCTGCGTATGGCATTTCTTCACGCACAGATACGCCAACCCGCAGAATGCGAGCGATGGATAAACGAGGCACGAAAATATGCATATATAAATCCTCAAAACTGGTATATCACGGCGGCTAGCGCTTGTCTTGAATGTGGATTATATCCCCAAGCACTCATCTATGCGGATTCAGCATTGGTGAACTTGAAATATAAAGTGATAAGCTCTCCTCACTTAGTAAAAGCTATAGCATTAAGCCGTACGGGAAAGACCGCCGAAGCGGAGGAATGGACCCAACGATGCATTACCGATATCCGCCACTTTCAGGCGAAACACCAAATACACACGATCAGCTATCTGCAATATCAACTCTTCATGGAATACGCCGTCTCTCTCCGGAAACATGGAAAAAACAAAGAGGCACTATCCGTATTGGAGGAATTAGACAGAGTCTCATTCAATAATGTCGCCACGCCTCTCTTGAGGAACAAAGACAATATCGAGGAATATAAGGTGCGTGTGGCACGTATGTTGTCCGAATGCCATTATGCGACCGGAAATCAATCGGAAGCCATCCAACAGGCAAACCGGGCAGACTCCCTACAATCCCATTATGCCCAAGAGCAAATGAACATACGCAGAAAGATGATCAGCGAAAGCCTGCAAAACGAACTATTATCCACCCGCTTAAAAAGTCAGAAGGCGGAAGCGGAACAGGCACGGCTCATCCAGTATATCCTTACCGGAATCATTATTTTGCTCATGGCTATCCTAACCGGAGGATATCTTTGGTGGAGAAATCATCGCCGTCGCCTACGCCAGTTATTCGATTTATTGATAAGCCATCATGCGGCTTGGTTGCTAATACACGATCCGCTTCCGCTAATCTCCCGGCCACAAATAAAGTTACCAGATCATTCAGAGGCAAACACCGAGGTCACAACAAAAGCTGATAATCTCCTATATCAACGAATCCTATCAGTTATGAAAGAGCAAAAGCCTTTCTTAAATCCTAATCTCGACCTTGTGACCCTCTCCCGTCTAGTGGGTACTAACCGAACACAACTATCCACCACCCTCAATAGGCAGACGGGAATGAACTTCAGTCGTTGGCTGGCTGAATACAGGGTACACCACCTCCTTTCGCTCGTCGCCCTACGTCCCGACAGCGACATCACCGCACTAGCCTCCGAATCAGGCTTCACCTCCCGAACCTCCTTCTTCCGGCAGTTCCGGCAAGTCACCGGACTTACGCCCAACCAATACAGAAACGTACGAAAAGAGACCGGCAAATAATCTGTTAAAGTACGTGTCTAGCCTTTGATGCAGGGGCTTTACGGCCTTTGGTGTACCAGATCGTTCGGATCAAGTTTCAATACGTTCGCATCTTTTCTCATCCCTTGATTTACCAAATGGGACTGTCTATATTTGACCTCGCAAGTCCCTCTTATGCGGGTTACTTAAGACAGTACCAATATGGAAGAAAAGCAAAAGCCATCCCTAATCGAACGCAGGCTATATGCCCGCATCTTACAAATCATGGAGGATAAGAAGCCTTATCTCGATCCACAGTTCAATTTGTGCCAGTTGGCCAACCTCGCTTGCACGAACCGTACCCGGCTATCCTCTACCTTGAACAATCAGACGGGTATGAACTTCAGTCGCTGGCTGGCTATCTATCGGGTAGAGTACCTCATACGGGAATTTTCCAAGTGCCTCACACAAGAGCCGCAGGAGTTATACAAGACGGCTGGGTTTACCTCCCGTACCTCTTTCTACCGCCAATTCAAGGAGGTGACGGGCAACACTCCCATCGAGTACTTCGCCAACCTATATTATAACAACGTAAATGATTCAACTAAATAAATAGCGATATGAGACATTTTACACTCCTACTCTTATCCGTTTTTACTGTCTATCAAGCCAAGGCGGATATATTGATCCCCTTAGACAAATATCCTACGGGGGAAAAACGTTTCAACTTACAGATCAACGGAAGTCACGATACCAGTACCCCTTGGCTCTCCACCACGTCATTTGGCGTGGATGAAGATGGGCAGATGGGAAACCCGGAGAATTGGACATCCGAACAAATCGACGAGGACAATCACTCGGTAAGTCACCGACTCATCATGAACAGTATTTCCCTGCGCCTCTCCTATCGTGTATGGGACAATCTCAGCCTGTGGGCAGGCATCGGTACCACCAACTTCACCCACGAGGAGACTTTCCGAGATGATGACGACCTAAGCAGTACCATCTTCAGCAAGAACATGATACCCATCTACAGCGGAGGGCTAGGTTACGGCCATGCCTTCACCGACCGCTTTTTCATGTCTACCCAACCCGGCGTGCGCTATGCCAACAGCGATAACATGACCACCGAGGTGTATTACCAAGGCAAGACCATCCCCTTGCGAGACCTCAGCCTCAACCGCCGTTACCTAGAGTGGGCCGTGCCCGTGGTGGCCGGATACGCACTGGGGAATTTCGTGCCCTATGCCGGCATCCTCTACAAGGACTACACGATGAAAGACCGGTACGAGTTCACCAAGACATATGCCGGCGAGGACTATACCGTTCGTATCGACGAGACTTTCCACGCCCGTCACAAGCTGTACGCTTTGGCCGGGGTGAACTATTTCCTCGCTGACAACATCTCGCTCGGAGTAAACGGAAGCTTCGGTAACAGGCAGTCCGTACAGTTACAATTCAATATCAGTTTCTAAACCTCTTAAACAGATATATACATGAGAACGACACTCAAAGCACAAGCGATACGGCTGATCGCCATATTTTTGCTTATCTGTGCCTCTACCACCACCGTCAAGACACAGATCAGCCAACATCCCGAACTGTATAAGGTGAAAGAATTCCACAATATGGATAAAGACGGAGGTGCCTATTACTGCTTCACCGACGCACAATACTACCAAGGGAAGCTCTACGGGGTCTACATAGATAATAACGGCCCCTCATCCATACGCCTCATCGCTTTCGAGGTGAACGGCGAGACCCGGACAATGGAACAATCCACCGTTGGCGACACCGGTAAGAAAATGATCTTTCTCAATGATTTCGGCGTATACCAAGATGCCGAGATCATCGTATACCGCAATCGCTTCTACGTGCTCTGGAAGAATAATACCAATGGCCAGATATGGATCGGCGAGGTGGATATGAAAAAGGGAGAATACAAGAAAACTCGTATGCTCGATGACGGGAAAACTTACGCCAACTTCGCCGCCACCATCTACCGTGACAAGATCTGCGTCATCCTACACCGCCGCACCAACAAGAAACTGCAAGTCTACCAATACGGCGACCCCGAGCTGAACAGCGGCTGGGACTGGTGCGGCACCGTGCGCAACGCCGGACACGATAATATCGAGCTAAAAGGCTCAACAGGCATATCAATGGAATACGATCCCGACGACCACTGGGACGCCACCTCGTGGTACGGCTACGACGACACCGAGAAAAAGAACGTGGAGAAACTCATCATAGGCCGACTCAAGAGCGGTACCTTCGAGGCATTCAGCTACAGCGGCGAGTATGGCAAGGATAACATATGGCCCTCCAACTGGGAAGAATACGCGCATCACGACATAGGACGCTCGAAGACCTTCTCGCTCAAGCTCATCCAAGCCGATATAGAAGGCTACGCAGCCGACAATACCAGCGGCTACAAAGCTTCCTCAAATCCCCTGATCTTCAGCTACTGTACCTATGATGGCAAGGGAACGGGCGAACACTTCCTAAAGAAATTCTACCCCGGCAGCAACAGCTTCGCCACCGACGCACCCATCTACACCGACCTGCCCTACGGCTACACGGTCGTAGCCACCGCGGCAGATCCTACCACCGAGACAGCTCCCGGCGGAGGGCTCTACTACAAGCAATATATCTACCTGCTGCGAGGTAACCAGACTCCATACCATTGGTACAAGCACGCCTACATCGCCTCCATCCGCTCCAACGAGATCGTGGAGAGACGCAGTTCCTTCAACGACGAGAAGGCCCTGTTCGGCAACAGCGAGCTACGCAATCTCGTGCGCCTCGTCGGCATCATCGAAGGACCACCTCCAACGGTAGTGGATAATAACGAGTGGTTCGGCGACCTCGGCGTAGCCTCAAGCCTTGCCTTCACCATGGGATCGGGCACCAGCAACTCCGTGAGCCGACTCTATAAAAGTGACCTAAAATGCTCCTTCGGACCGCATACGGATAAACTCACGGCAGCATTCGGCGGCGGATACTCCTTCCAGAAACAACACGAGGAAGTAACAAGCCAGTCCGAGTCCATCACCGTTACCTTCGAAGCAAACGACACAGCAGACTACCGGGCCATCGCCCTCTACTCTGTACCCATTCTGACCCGTTGCGACCTAGAATACCTCTCCCCCACCCGGAGACAGAGTGTACGAATGCCCATATTCAGCTATACTTACATGACACGGCAGAGTATCAAACAAGTAGAAGTGCCTCTCGACCTAGAGCCTTTCCGCATAGACAATCCAAGCAAACTTGGAGACTGGGAGGCCCGTGAGATCCTCACCATGACCGCCAGCGAGCCAAATGTCAGCAAGTCCGTCAACTTCAGCCTCAACTCCGAACGGATCGACATGACGCTGGAAACCAGCGGCACAATCTCCGACAGTCAGACCAAAGGTGCCATCAGTCTTATGGATTTGAAATTCCCCTTCTTCCAACTGGAGAACCAAAGTTCTTGGGAATGGACAGACCAGACCACAGCGACAACCTCGCAGGGTATCAGCGCATCCTATTCGAAGATACGACGCACGGACAAGCACGTCAGGCCGGAAGAGACAGCCGAGTCCTTCTCATCCACCCTCTATCTGCTCACTGCCGAGAAGTCGAACACGCTCCGTGACCAGTACTACCCCAAGCTACTCGAACGGAAGATCAGCTTCGGCACCGACACCTTTCCCTTCATGGTAAACAGCGACAAACCCTTCGTATTGGCGTGGGACATCAACAACATCACCTATGTACGAGGTGACGTGAGCGCCACTGGCAATGAGGAGGTAACGACCGACGAGCCCCTGTCTATCCGCTTCCTCGACGGCATGCTTACGGTAGATTGCCTGCCGGGAGCCACCGTCAACGTCTACAGCATGAACGGCACGTTGGCTGGTCACCAGCAAGCGGTATCCGGAAAAGCAATCTTCAGCCTGCCCGGACACCTGTACACCGTGGAGGTCGTGACCGAACGTTACCGGAAAGTACAGAAAGTAGTGAGATAATACAGTTAGAAGCCATGAAGACAAACCTCCTCCAGAGAAAACGCCTCCTAACGGAAGAATCGAATCGCTGTTATCTGTGCGATGACCCTGTCTGCACGAAGGCATGCAAGCCCGGACTAGATCCGGGCCGCTTGCTGCGGGCCTGTAAAATGGACAACCTAGCGGGAGCTATCCTCCGGGCCTACCGGATGGAAGCCTGCAAGGATTGCGACGGGCATCCTTGCGAGAAGGCCTGCCTCCGCGGACGAACCGACCGGGCGATATCCATCACCCAGATCGTACGGCAATTACAAGATATGCCAAACCCGACGGATAGTTCTCCCCTCACTTCGTCTCCGGACTTGGCGATCGACTTTTGTGGTGTCCGCTGCGCCAACCCCTTTATACTGGCCTCCTCGCCCGTAGCCCATAATTACGAGATGTGCGTCCGGGCCCTCGAAGCCGGTTGGGCCGGTATCTGCTTCAAGACGATATCATTCTATCCGAGCCATGAGGTATCCCCCCGCTTCGACCAAATGGAGGTGGATGGCGTGCCTTTCATCGGATTCAAGAACATGGAACAATTGTCGGAAGCCTCTGTCGAAGAGAATTTCGATACTCTCTATCGCCTCAAGCAACGCTATCCTGACAAATTAATCATCTCCTCCATTATGGGACGGACAGACGATGAGTGGACACGGCTTGCCCAATATTCCACGCAGGCTGGGGCCGATATCATTGAGTGCAACTTCTCTTGCCCACAAATGACGCAAGAAGGGATGGGCAGCGACGTAGGACAAAGCCCGGAACTGGTACGCCGGTTCACCGCCGCCACACGCCGGGGTACCCATCTGCCGATACTAGCGAAGATGACACCGAATATCGGGCAGATGACACCCGTGGCGCTCGCCGCCCACGAAGGAGGAGCCACCGGGATAGCCGCCATCAACACCATCAAATGTATCACCCGTATCGATGAGAAAGCACTTACGGCCCGGCCCGTTGTCTGCGGACTGAGCAGCGTGTCCGGCTATTCGGGGAAAGCCGTGCGCCCTATCGCTCTCCGGTTCATACATGAGCTGGCGAGCGATCCTTCCGCCGGCAAGATGCCTATCAGCGGGATAGGCGGTATAGAGACTTGGCGGGATGCCCTCGATTTCCTGCTACTAGGCTGCACGAACCTACAGATATGTACCGCCGTGATGCAATATGGCTTCCGGATCATCGACGATCTATGCGAAGGGTTACGACTGTTCATGCAAGAGAACGGATATAAAACCCTATCCGACCTCATAGGTATCGCTTTACCGAACATCGTACCCCCCGAGAAACTGGAACGTACGCAGATACACCGCCCGACAGTAGATAACAGCCTATGCCTCGGCTGCGGACGCTGTTTCGTTTCCTGTAACGACGGTGGACATCAAGCTATCCGTTTCACCTCTATGCGCAAACCGGTGATAGACGAGCAAAAATGTGTCGGCTGCCATCTTTGCGCATTAGTATGCCCAACCTTCGCCATACATTGACAGGATGAGGATCGAGACGGGACACCTTATTCTACTATCCATACTTCTTCTGTGCCCGCTAGTCCATTCAGACCTGCGGGCACAAGAGAAGACACCCGTCACACGAGCCGACTCCATCATGCGGCAGGTAATCCATCAAGCCCCCATCTACGAGCACGTCCTCGAGAGCTATGAAGCGGAGACCTACGTGAAAGGCCGTACGCACGTTCCCCGGAAGAACAAGCTGCTACGATACGCCTATCTGGTCTTCCCGATAGAGCGTCATCCCCGCGATGCCTTCTTCGAGATGAGTGGCCTCACCCGCTACGACGCTCCCAACCATTATCGCAACGAGATTGTAGCCATCAACAGCAGCCATCTCGCCGCCGGAAGGCATTACAAGGAGATAGCCTCGTTCGTCAACTTGAACGTCTACTCCCCCACGATCTACAATAAGGGAATCATCATGCCACTCTCGCCCGATGCTTTCAAATATTACACGTTCCGGCTGGATGGCACGGACACGATCTCCGGCACCCCTGTGTATAACATCCGTTTCACCCCTCGCCAATGGAGCCAGAAATTACTATCCGGAAACCTGTACGTAACCGACGAACTCTGGAGCATCGACCGTATCAAGATACAAGGGCACTCCTCTTTCTCCGAGTTCAACCTAAGCATACGTTTCAACCGTGACGAGAAGCATTTCATCCTCACGGAAGAGGCTGACCTGCAAGTCTGCTACCATGCCCTAGGCAATCGGATAGAGAGCGACATCCACGCCGCTTTCCGCTATAAATCGATCTCTTGGGTAGAGGAAGACCATGAGAGCAGGAAATTATACTCGCTCGATCAAACCCAATACTATACGATCACCTCCGACACACTCTCCTTTACCCAAGACAGCACTTATTGGAACAGCCGGAGGGACAAGCCGCTCACTACCGACGAGAAAGCCTTGTACACCACCGGAACGAACGTGGTGAGGACGGAAGCGGACAGCAGCGCTCTCACTCGCTACCTCCAACTCGGCGAGCGGCTCACCAGCACGGTCAACAGGGATTACAAGAGTACTCGTGTGAAGTATTCCGGCCTTCTCAACCCGTTCCAGCTATCTTTCGGAAGCAACGGGATCACCTATAAGCAAGAAGCACGTATCAGTAAGACATTCGAGCATGACCGTCAGCTACGCTTCCACCCCGAGATCGGTTTCCTATTCAAGGAGAAAGAGCTACGCCTACGGCTAACAACCGACTGGGAGTATCACCCCGAGCGTCAAGGCATCCTCAACCTCACGATAGCCAATGACAACCAAAGCTATTCCTCCGAAGTGATCCACCAGATCAACGAGATCCTAAAAGATACCCCAATCCGTTTCGAAGATCTCAACTTGAAGTATTTCCAGCACTACTATGCCAAGCTGATGAACCAGATAGAACTGATGAACGGCTTCCGGCTCTCGGCCGGACTCGCATACCACTATCGTACGCCCGTGAAAAAGAATAAGGATACCGGATTGGATCTAAAGGATCATAATGAGTTCACCCCGGTTATCGGCCTTACCTACACGCCCCGGCAATATTACTGGATGGACGGTTACCGGAAAGAGTACCTGCATTCCCATTACCCGACCTTCCGGATCGAGCTGGCACGAAGCATACCGGACCTGCTCGGCTGTACGGGAAATTATTGGCGGATGGAGGCCGGCATGAACCAGACCGTACGGCTGGGCTTATCCGAACGACTGAGTTACAATCTAAGCGGTGGACTCTTTTTTAACCAGCATAACATGTACTTCGCCGATTTTAGCTATTTCGCCAAACGTTATTTCCCCGAGCCTTGGGGCGACCGGTTTGGCGGGATCTTTCATAATCTAGGTGGGGATTGGTGCAATGCCTCCGACAAATATATTCAAGGGCACCTCATGTACGAGAGCCCATTCATTCTATTGCGATTCCTCAAGCCCAATCCCAAGGCGCATAAATACCTCGTGTCCGAACGTTTCTACCTCAGCCAGCTATGGACTCCCGTATTGCCGAATTACAGCGAGCTCGGGTATGGTATCGGTAGCGACCTTTTTCATATAGCGCTTTTCCTAGGCTTCGAGGAGTTCAAGTATCAAAGCGTCGGGTTGAAGTTCGCGCTTGAGTTATTCAGATAATTATAAACAAGTATAGATATGAACAAGAGAAACACTATTAAACGACTTCTTCACCGCGGATGCCTACTTATGGGTATCAGCGCAATAACAAGTTCGGCCTTCGCATGGGATTTCGCCGAGCATCGTAAGATCGGCGACCGTGCCATGAGCCTTCTCCCACGTTATCTGGTGGAAAACGGGATCTTCCCCAACGAGGCCGTCGCCGATAGCGCCTTGCTGCAAATCCTCAACATGTCGCATATGCCCGGCTCGAACGCCTACGCCATGAATGAGCTGACGCAGTTGCCGAATATCGTGACCTACGGTACGCTTTGCGGATTGGCCGGCGACCATGTGGAAAATCCCATGCTCTTGGAGACAGGCCTGCAGACCCATTTCTCCAAGACGAACCGTACGCTGGCTTTGGAGACACAAGCCATGAACGAGTTCCTCACCGGAGCCAACAGCAAGGAGCTGCTCGACATCAATCTGGCTTACGGTATCCTGGCGATCAAGGACCTCTCCCACTTCTACGCCTATGGCAAGGGATTGAACGAGCATCTGAAGATGATCGACCCCGAGCTGATCCGCCGCCTTCAACGCCCCTCGGAAGTAAACAAGGTCTTCGATAAATTAAATCAGTTGCCCTCCATGAGCAAGTATTTCTGCATCCACATCTTCGCCATCTATCTAGCACAAGAGGCAGGCAAAGAAATGTGTAAAGGAGATACGCAAATGGCGAGCAACCTTATGTTCTACGCCACGATGTACGAGGCTTTCGCCGAGCATTTCCTACAAGACTCCTTCGCCTCCGGACACCAAATGGTACGTAGGGGCTTCTCCGCCTCCGCCGTATCCAACAATAAGAGCCTGCACGATTTCTACAATACCATCCCCGTACAGACTGCCAACCTAAAGGGTGAGACTTGGAGCGCTTACGGCGATAAACGTTTGAACCAAAACATGATGGAGTACAACGAGGCCGATGATTACCGGCATATCCGGGTCACGGAGAAGCACCCTTATTCCTTGGAGAAAGGCGATAGCTACGAGCGGGAGACGAAAGTATTCTACCAAGTCGTGACCGCCACCTGCGAGTCTATCGTAGAAGTCTGGAAAGCTTACCAAAATGCTTTGGAAGGATCAGGCGAGAATATATTGAACGAGATCCCTTCCGAACGAGACGACCTGCCCCAATTCGTCTACGATCGTTTCCCGGTAATCAAGGATTTCCCGATCCCCTTCGGGACGAATTTGGATGACGTCCCCTTGGAAGCTTCCGTCGCCGGCCGCAAGGATGAGCTACAGCTGATCGTACAAGAGCCTTTTACCCGCAACTTTATCCGGTCGAGGGTAGCCAACTCTTTCATGTTCCTGATCGGTACGCCGATCCATAGCAACCGGGACGGTGTCATGACGTATGGCGGTCGCTTGAACGTCAGCATGATCAATTGGCATAAGTTCGGGAAAGGGAAAGGCATGATCATGGAGCCGGGCGACATCGCTCATTGGGTATCCCCTACAATCTCCGGTTATTATATGCACGCCCCTTCCTCCTCCTACACGATCAAGAACTGGAACGTGAAGGCGGGCGCCAATTATAACATGGATATATTCGTTTCCCCGAAACGTTTCCTCGGCCTGTATAGTTATTTCGAGATGGGTATAGACCGCCGTAATGACGAGACCCGTTTCTTGGTAGCTCCCTCGGTCGGTATCCAGCTAGGTTCCCTGATCGGTGTCCATAATTTCAATATGCCGGGATGGTTACGCATCCCGTTGGGAATTATCCTCCCCTTGAAATTCGCCGTCACTTGCAATAAGGTGGCCGGCCGTCCCGTAGAATGGATCAGCAATATGGAGGTGGATATATTGTTCTAGGAAACACCTTGATTCATGCCTATACAGGTAAGAGACCACACGGATATCGGCGTAACCCCTTACCTGTATAGGCACAGGGCCACGCCGATACTCGCGTAGTGTCATACGTATATACGCGTGATCTCATCGATTTCGCCGAACCCGATCAAGGCGTTAAACAGACGGATCCGGGTATACTTAGGCAGATCCTCTACCGGGATATCCCCGGCCTGTACCAAGCCTTTATCCAATAAGTAAGCACGCATCGTACCACATAACAAAGGGCGTGCGGGAGTGATCCAAGAGGCACCATTCCAAAGGGCGACATTGCAAATGGAAGTATCGGTCAGCAAACCGTCACGGATTATCAAGATATCGTCATGTCCCGCTCGTTGGGCGAATAAATCATTTAGGCATTGACGATCCGTACTCTTATAGGAATAATCGATCTCATCGCATGTAACCAATCGCAAGGAATGAACCGGACGCATACGGTAAGGAACGTATTCTACCTTTAAGACCTCGCGGGTATATTCCACCCGGCATTTGGTACGTTCTTGATGAGGCCCCGGATGAATATAACCCGCGAGATCAATTTCTTCCCTCGCTCCGAATAGCTCCCTGCGGGTACGGTTCATCCGGGCATTATGGTAAGGAAGGTTATGTATCCGTCCCTTCTCGATACGGATCGTCTCCACAAACGGACTCCCAGATAAGGTCTCAATAGATGGGCACATATACTTTTTGTTTCATCTCGTTATACTCCGATCTCACCTCACTTTTAGAGGTGATTCCCCCACCGCTCTTGAAAATAAACGAACGGGGAGAGACTTGTTCCATAAAACGGATCATCACGGCGCTGTCTAAATCTTGGCCGTCAAAATACCCCATCACCCCCGTATAGAAGCCCCGCTCATAGGTCTCCGCCTCGGCGATGATCTCCAAGGTCTTTTTCTTGGGAGCGCCCGTGATGGAGCCGGCAGGCAAGAGGCTAAACAAAATCTCCCCGACATGGCCGTTCCATCCCTCCGGCAACCGGCCTCTTATCTCAGAACTGACCTGCAACAAACTTCCGTTATGCGTACGCAATTCATCGATATAACGATACCGGGGAACACAAACCTCGGAGGCTACGATACTCAAGTCATTCCGGATCAAATCCACGATCGTGGCATGCTCCGCCGCTTCCTTGGGATCATCGAGGATACGTCTCCGGGCATCGGGCAGCGTAGCGTCGATCGTACCTTTCATGGGATACGAATAGATGAGACCATCCCGCATCCGCACGAATATCTCGGGCGAGAATACCACGAAACGATCCCGCATCCAAAGCTTATACATCGCCTTGGAATGGTAAAAGATATCTTTCAAGGAGAGGTTCGTATATACCGGAGTAGCGCATGTCAAGTTTACCAAATAAGAATTACCCGCATGGATATGCCGGGAAACGGTCTCGAATGAATGGGCATACTCCTCGAAAGAAACATACGAGGGTTGCCATTCAACAGGTTCTCCGGATATAAGATGAGAGGAATCCCGCAAGTTACATTCGTGATTTGTATTCGTAAAGCCGTTCAAATCGTACAATAACTCGGAGGGAGCGATCTCTTCCGGACTCTCCACGTAGATCCGCTCTCGTTTATAATCAATGATAAAAAGGAAAGGCCGTCCCGCTTTCCCCATTTCGTTCATGCGGAAGACGGCCTCTTCTTGCGTGTATTCGGTCATTATACTAAAAATCGTTCTGTCAAACCACCAAACGCATCGATACGGCGATCCCGGAAGAAAGGCCACCAACGACGCACGTTCTCACCGCGAGTCTTGTCGATCTCTATCACACGTACCTCCTCCTCGTCATTCGGGAATACGGTTAATAGCTCACCTTGGGGACCGGCCACGAAACTGTTTCCCCAAAACCGGATACCGCCCGTTTGTCCCGAAGGGTCCGGCTCATGCCCGGTACGATTTACGGAAATGACCGGGAGTCCGTTCGCCACGGCATGTCCCCGCTGTATGGTCACCCACGCACCCAGCTGACGGTCCTTCTCTTCCTGCGTATCGCTACTTTCCCAGCCGATAGCGGTCGGATAGATCAACATCTCGGCGCCACGCATAGCCATCAAACGGGCTGCTTCCGGATACCATTGATCCCAGCAAACCAACACACCAAGACGCCCCACAGAGGTATCGATAGGCTCAAAGCCTAAATCACCGGGGGTAAAATAGAACTTCTCGTAATAAGCGGGGTCATCCGGGATATGCATCTTGCGGTATTTTCCGGCGATCGTACCGTCTTTCTCCAAGACGACGGCCGTGTTATGGTACAGGCCCGGGGCACGCTTCTCGAAAAGGGAAAGCACCAAGACGATACCCAATTCTTTCGCCAAGGCACCGAAGGTTTCCGTCGATGGGCCGGGGATCGTCTCCGCCAAGTCAAACATGCTCGTATCTTCCGTCTGGCAGAAATACAGGCCGTTATGCAGTTCTTGCAAGACGACCAATTCCGCTCCCTCCCGGGCAGCTTTACGGATATTTACCTTTAGCTTCTCTATATTCGCCGCTCTATCAGCGGTATTCTTTTGTTGTATTAATCCTACTTTCATATTTAATTGGTTGTAGTTGTTATTCGATAAAGCCTTCCGGATATTGCATCGTCACGCAATGCAGGGAACCGTGTTGTTTGATAAGCGGAAGGCAGTTGATGCCTATGATCTCACGGTCCGGGAACGCCTCCCGCAAAGCCGCTTTAGCGATCTCATCCTTCGGTGAGTCATAGAACGGAACCAATACGGCCCCATTCATGATCAAGAAATTAGCGTAGGTAGCGGGCAAGCGCTCCCCTTCCCATTCCACCTTATCGGCCATCGGAAGTGGAATCAGACGATAAGGCTCACCATTCGCCCTAGTAAACTCCTTGATCTCCTCCTCCATCGCCTTCAGTTCCTCATAATGCTCGTCTTCCTCATCCTCGCAGCGGACATAAGCGATCGTATCCTCGCTACAAAAACGGGCGAGCGTATCCACGTGGCTATCCGTATCGTCCCCGGCTAAATAACCGCTGGTAATCCAAAGGATACGATCCAAGCCAAATATGTCTTTCAAATAACGTTCCAATTCCTCTTGTTGCAAATACTCATTACGGTTTACGGATGCCAGACACTCAACGGTAGTCATCAACGTACCTTTCCCATCCGATTCGATACTACCGCCTTCCAGCACGAAAGGTTGCATATTAGCGGGCACCACCTCGTCGGAGAAGGTCTTCATATGACAAAGATTACGGGTAATCAAATTATCATGATTGGCGACGAACTTCATTCCCCAGCCATTGAACACGAAATCATAAAGCATGGGCGTTCCCTCATCGAAGACGGAAATTCCCCCGTGATCCCGTGCCCACGTATCGTTCGTATCCATCTCACGGAAAATGACACGGTCGTAATCAACCTCACCCAATTGTTCACGTACGGCGGTCTCGTCCGGACAAACAATCAATAACTTCTCTCGCTTGATCACTTCCTTGGCGATAGCCACGAAGCAAGGAATCACCTCGTCCAATATCGGGGCCCAATCCGTATTCTCATGCGGCCACGTAAGCTGCACGGCACTTTGCGGATACCATTCCGCAGGTAATATCACGTTATGTTCCATATTTGAATTGTTTAAATTGTTTCACAAGCACGATCGCTGTCACGATCGCCGCCACCGTATCGGCGATAGGCATACTGATCCAGACACCGAGAGTTCCGAATAACGGGGGGAGGAGGATTAAACAGGGTATCAAGAAGAGCATCTGCCGGGTCAAGGAGAGAAAGATCGCTTTCTTAGACATGCCGATGGAAAGGAAGAAGTTAGTCGCCACCATCTGGAAGCCCACGATCGGGAATACGGCGAAGACGATATGCAGGCCATAAGAGGCGGCACTGATCAACTCCCCGTCACTCGTAAACATACGGACGATCCACGACGGCACCAACTGGCAAAGCAAGAACCCCAGCGTAGCCACTCCTACCGCCCAGCGCATCGTCAGCCGGGTCACGTCCGTCACCCGGGAATAGAGCCGGGCACCATAATTATAACCGGCTATCGGTTGCATACCCTGATTAAATCCCATGATAATCATCACGAAAAGAAAAGCGATACGGTTCACGATACCATAAGCGCCAATCGCCATATCTCCCCCATGCTCTTTCAATCCCCGGTTGATAAGGATCACGATCAAGCAGGAACAAAGGTTCATCAAGAACGGAGATAAACCGATCGACAAGATACCTTTCACGATCTCCGAGCGCAGCCTATAAATACCTCTCTTGAAATGAAGGAGTTGTTTCGGTCCCGAGAAATGAATCAACTGCCCGGTAAGCGAGATCACCTGCGAGATCACCGTCGCCCAAGCCGACCCTTTTATACCCCATCCAAACCCAAAGATAAACAACGGATTCAAGGCGCAATTTATAACAACCGACGCCAACGTAGCATACATCGCCATCCTCGGAAAACCCGAGGAGCGCAAGACCGCATTTAATCCCAGATACATATGCGTAACCACATTGCCATACAGAATAATCCGCATATAATCACGGGCATATGAGATCGTGTTCTCACTAGCGCCGAAAAAGTACAGCACGGGATCAAGCAAGAACAGGAAAGCGATCGTGAAAGCGACACCCAGAACCACATTTAAGATCAACACATTCCCCAACACCTTATTCGCCCCCTCATAATCTTTCTGCCCCAGCTTCACGGCAACCAACGTAGAGGCGCCGACTCCCACCAACGAACCGAAGGCGGCCGCCAAGTTCATCAACGGAAAGGTCAAGGCTAGGCCGGAAATCGCTAACGCCCCCACTCCATGGCCAATAAAAATGCTATCGGCCATATTATATAAAGAAGAAGCTGTCATTGCGATAATCGCAGGAATCGCATATTGCGTAAGTAATTTACCGATAGGCTCGGTCCCTAATACCAATGGAGAATTTTGTTTTGTCATGCCGCAAAGATACGGATATTTCGATTTATTCTTTATATTCGCGACCTTATAATAGTTTAAATATGGCAGAGGAACTACGGATTAAAAACGGTGATAAACAGGAGATGTATGAGACGTTGCTCCCGCAAATCGCCTCATTGGTAGGTAACGAGACCGACCTAATCGCTAACATGGCGAACATCGCCGCGGCACTCAAGCAGACTTTCGGTTTCTTTTGGGTAGGTTTCTACCGGGTCATAGACAATCAGTTGGTATTAGCGCCTTTTCAAGGCCCTATCGCCTGTACACGTATAAAATACGGAAAAGGGGTATGCGGCACGGCCTGGAAGGAGGCTCGTACGATCATCGTACCGGACGTAGACGCTTTCCCGGGACATATCGCTTGTAGCTCGGCGTCACGCTCTGAGATCGTAGTTCCCGTGATATGGGAGGATAAGGTAATCGCCGTTCTGGATATAGACAGCGACAAATTAGACAGTTTTAATGAGACAGATCAGATCTTTTTGGAAAAGATAGTGGAATTGCTTCTTCATCAGTAAGCCTCGCCTCAGTACTTCGCAAGAAGTACTGTAGTACTGCCTAAGAGGTACCGCAGTACTTTGTAAGGAGTACTCCAGTACTATCCGGAGAAATACCACAGTACTTTACAAGGAGTACTCCGGTACTCTCCCAGAAGTACCGGGACAAATGCTACTTACCGCAAATACCCTTGAACGGACAATAAGAGCAAGCCTTCCCCGTAGGGGTTTGCGTAAAGGGAATTTCTGGATTGAAGATCTCGTCCAAGCAGCCCCGCAACCCCTCCTCGAACGCTTGGGCATAACCGGAGAAATCCTCTACCTTCTCCGACTTCCCCCGTTCGATACGATGGTAGACAGATGGATCGAACGGATCGGCAAAGAGGGAACGGACGTAATAAATGCCCGGTTGTATCGTCTTTCCCTTGTTCTCGGTGAGATGGGCGTACATCCAGCAATACATGAATACCTGCATCACGGCTTTCGCACGATCTTTCTCCTCCTTGTTGAATAGGCTCTCGATACTACTGAAAGTCGTAGTTCCGCTACCGCTCTTGTAATCGATGATACGGATGGCGTCGCGAACCTCGTCCACACGGTCGATAAAGCCTTTCAACCGGATCTCGGAATAGTCGGAAAGGCTGATCAGACCGTTTATCTTACGCTCGGACTCGATGTAAACGAAAGGGGTCAGCTTGCCGTCACGCTCCAAGATTTTCTCCACGTATTTGCGGATCATCTCGCCGATCAGGTAGTTTTGTCCGGTAAGGGAGCGAACCACCTCTGTCTTGAAAAACTCGCTGGCGAAAGCCCGGGCGATAGCTCCGGTAAGCAAGGCCGTATCCTTACGGATCGCTTTCAGCAAATCCACGGTAACCATCTTCCCTTGGAACGGCTTGTAAAGCTCCTCCATCACTTTATGTAAGATACTTCCGAATACATCGCTCTCGATCGTCTCGCTCACCTCCTCTTCCTCTCGAATGCCTTCCACGACGGAAAAATAGAATTTCAACGGGCAATCCAGATACGTATTGATAGCGCTCGCCGAGATCGCCTTGCTCCCCCCTTTCCGGTAAGCGTCTAAACGGCGCATGACATCCTCCCTTTTCGGCACGGCCAATGGCGGGGTTTTGGAGGAAGATACGTTATAGACCACCAATTTATCTCGCATCGGCACCTCATAATGATAATGCAGCTGGTGGACAAAGCGACTTACCTCTCCCGTCTGCAATCCGTTGCTGCGGGTATCGTATAAAAGGCTCACGTGGCTGGCACGCTCTATCAAACGATAGAAATGGTAGGCCCATACGCTATCTTGATGCTCGTAGGTAGGCAACCCGAAACCCCTGCGTAGGTTATAAGGGATAAAGGAGTTCGCCGCTTTCCGTTGCGGGAAAATACCCTCGTTCATGGATAAGATAATCAGACGGTCGAAATCCAAGGCACGGGTCTCGAGCACACCCATAATCTGGAGGCCGGAAAGCGGCTCGCCGTGGAAAGGGATCGTGATCGTATCGGTTACCCGCTTCAATAGGCGGAAGAAGGTATCTATTTTCATCTCTATACGAGCGTCTTTCATTACCTCTTTCATGCGGTTTACCGTGGTGAAATAATGGAAGATGAACTCTTGCTCCAAATCGTTCGTCCGCTGGGGTGCGTCCTCCTCTTCCTCATCGGAAAGGGCGGACATAACCTTGTTCAGCTCTTCCAACACCTTGATCAGATAGTCCGAGAAGGCCTCCACCCCGGTCACCGGCGTGAACAGGATTTCTAGCAAAGGCGTTTTCCCTAACTCCGTATGCGAGATATAGATCTTGTTGTTCTCCGTGATCTCTTTCACCAAGGAGGAAATAATCTCCGGTGAGGTGGAGAGGATGTAGCGATGGTTCAATACCGGCAGCACGTCGCGGAAATAGAACAACGGATTCCGGTCTATGTAGCGTACGTTCTTCTGCAACGCCAAGATATACTCGATCAACGAGGCGACCGGGGTTCCCGCCAAGGGATAACCCATCGTGACGTTGATACGCCGGATTTGCTCCGGTATGGCGTTCAGCACCGGGATCAGCAGATGTTCATCGGGCAAGATCACCGCCGTACGCAGGGCTTCTTCCGAACTCATCTCCGCTTCCTTGCACCAATCGCTCAACAGGGTGTAGACGTGCTTGGCCTGCCCGATACCGGAAGGGATGCCGATCACCTCGATCTCGGTCTTTACCTTCTCCTCGGGGGGTAATTTCATCGAGGAAGGGAAGCTCTTCCGGTTACGGGAGACGAAATAAGAGGCCTTATTATCCGGATCGGTTACCTTATCGGATACATAATCCCAATAGAAATCCGCTATCTTCCGCTTCTGCAACTGGGCTAAGAAACGTTCTTCCGATACGGACAAGGCGTTCAAACCGACAAAGACAATTTGCTCGTAAGGTAAATCCGGAGACTCGCCCCGTTCCATGCTTTCCACGACCTCCCGGAAGATCATGCCCTCGTAGCCTTTTCCCTCGGCGGCCAAGGTCGCACGGAATTCCTCATAGAGATCGTATAGCACTTGCCAGACCGCCAAGAACTGTTGCTGGTTCGGCGTATCGCCCCGGGGATAAAAACTGGACCAGAAACTACGGATAGCGGCGATCTGCTCATCACTTAAGAAATCGAAATCATTCTCTATCTCCCGTAGGTCCGTCACGTTACTGAATAGCATGCGGGCATTTGCCATGTACTTATCGATATCGTCGAAGTCGTTGAGCAACATCTCGCCCCAATACAGGAATTCATCGAAAGTCTCGGTGGAACCGCTTTGGCGGATGTAGATGTCGTACAGGGTAAAAAGCATACTGATCCGGTCGGCGGATTGTTTTCCGCTCAACTGGATAAAGAGATCGTTGATCGTAAGGATTGTCGGAGAGAAAAGGGGAATATCGGCTACCTCCGAGAGATATTTCTGGAAGAAAAGTCCCGTACGCCGGTTTGGGAAAACAAAGGCCAGACGACTGACCTCCGCTCCCCATTTCTCGTAAAAAAGAGACGCAACTTGATATAAGAACGGTTTCATTTATTCAAAAATTTATACAGACTTGTAGAGACGGGGCACGCCCCGTCTCTACAATCGGATACGATTCACGTTATATTAAGATGTTCTCTATCTCCTGCAATTCTTCCCCGGAGAAAGAGATATTATCTAACGCTTTCAGGTTATCCATCAATTGGGCGACAGAGCTAGCGCCAATTAATACGCTAGTTACCCGTTCGTCCTTTAATAACCAAGCGAGCGCCATCTCCGCCAAGGTCTGTCCACGGCGGGCGGCTACCTCGTTTAGCTTACGGGCCTTTTCCACGGCCTCCGGGGTAACTTGAGAGGTCTGCAAATGACCGGTCGATTTCGCCGCACGGGAATTCTCCGGAATTCCACGCAAATACTTATCCGTAAGCAAGCCTTGCGCCAACGGCGAGAACGCTATCATACCCACACCCTCTTCCTTCAATACAGGCAATAAATCCGGTTCCGTCCAACGATCGAACATCGAATAGCGGGCTTGGTGAATCAAGCAAGGCACCTTATGTTCTTTCAGTACGGCCAAGGCCTTACGGGTCTGGTCCGCATCATAGTTGGAGATACCTACATACAAAGCCTTTCCTTGCCGGACGATATCAGCCAAGGCCCCCATCGTCTCCTCGATCGGAGTCTCCGGGTCCGGACGATGGGAGTAAAAGATATCCACGTATTCCAGTCCCATCCGTTTCAAGCTCTGATCCAAGCTAGCCATTAAATATTTACGGCTTCCCCAGTTCCCATACGGTCCCGGCCACATATCGTAGCCCGCCTTCGTAGAGATAATCATCTCATCCCGATAAGCGCCCAAGCCCTTCTTCAATATCCGGCCAAAATTCTCCTCCGCCGATCCGTAGGCCGGACCATAGTTATTCGCCAAGTCGAAATGAGTCACGCCATGATCGAATGCGGCGTGAGCGATCTGGATAAAATTACTGAACACATCCACACTACCAAAGTTGTGCCACAATCCCAAGGAAACGGCCGGCAATAAGATACCGCTCCGTCCGCACCGCCGATATATCATATCCGCATAGCGATTCTCTTCCGCTTTGTAAAACTCCATATGCTCTTTCTTTTTTTAATTAATATATCTCATCCGGCCAAGGAACCGGTTTGCCTGTCGCCTTAAACGACGGACGTTGCCCGTCCACTTTCCGTAAATACGTACCCAATTCCCCGGACAGACGCTTTACGATATCGGGATGCTGCCTTGCCACGTCATTATGTTCCCCTATATCCTCCGTGATATTAAACAATTCCTTCTTCCCCGTCTCGTAATAATAGATCAGTTTCCAGTCTCCATTACGAACCGAGCAAGTCGGACCGATTCCCGGCCCGTCATTACCCCATATATTCGGGCAGTTCCAGAATAAGCTACGTCCCACGGAAGGATCTCCCGTACCTTTTAATAAAGGCATGAAACTGACGCCATCTATCGGCTGTACGGTCTTATACCCCTTTATGCCTGCCATCTCCAAGATAGTTGGATAGAAATCCTCGATAATCAAGTATTTATCACATTTGCTTCCCGGCTTCACCACCCCCGGCCAACGCACGATCATAGGCTCACGGACTCCTCCCTCATAGGCGGAGCCTTTACCACTGTTCAAGGGATAGTTTTGTGTATGGATCTCGCCGTCACGCCATCCGGGCTCGCTGGAAAGACCGCCGTTATCGCTCATGAAGATCACGATCGTGTTATCCACCTCGCCATTCTTCTCCAACCAGTCCATCAAATCGCCCAGACTCTTATCCATACCCTCTATCAAGGCAGCGTAAGCCGCCTCTTTAGCCGTTAACCCCTTATCGATATATTTCTGGTAGAAACGCTTGTCCTTATCAATCGGGATATGGATCGCATAATGTGACATATATAGGTAAAACGGCTGGTTATATTTCTTAGCCTTGTCCAACGCCTTGATCGCCTCCTGCGTCAAGGCCTCCGTAGCGAAGGTGTCGCTTCCCCAATACTTTTCCAATCCGGGGATAGCGTTCGGAGCGTAAGGTTTACCATCCTTGGTATGCCCGTAATTATTCTCGCCGAGGTAACTGGCGAGACCTCCGGCGGCATGCCCGGCTATATTGACCTCGAATCCCCAATGATGCGGGTCCTCCCCCGGGGTATCGATCGCCCCGAAATGCGCCTTACCGCAATGGATCGTGTGATATCCGTTATTCTTCAATATCTGCACGAATGAAGTACCCACAAACGTATTATTCGTCCCGCCCACTTGGGCCACGCCGTTATAATTCCAATCCGGCAAGGTAAGCACATCGCTCTCCCGATCGGTCGTCTTATCCTTAAAAAGCGTCCAGTTCGTAACCCGGTGACGGGCGGCGTTCGTCCCCGTGATCAAGCTGCAACGGGTAGGCGAGCTGATACTGCTAGCGTAGGCTTGGGTAAACATCATGCCCCCTTTCGCCAATCGCTCCATGTTCGGGGTCTCATATACCTCATTATAATGCGTCTTTTGAGTCCAGAAAGGCAAGGACGTATCCTCCCATCCCATATCATCCACCAAGAACAGGATAATATTCGGGGGACAACTGGTATTCTGGGCGTTCGCTACCGCCGATACCGACAATAAAGCGATGGGGATAAGCTGAGTCTTCTTCATGATTGGCAACGGATATTTGTATTCTACGAAAGTAGATATATTTCACCGAAAAACAATATTGTTTCATATACAAAATAATATTGTCTTATGTATTATACTTTTCCGGACATAAAATAAGGGGCCCTTGACAAAAAGAGTCCCTTACCTAATATCTTATACCCAATGATTTATCTGGAAAGCCTTAACGCAAACGATCCAAAGAACGTACCAGCGCCTCATCGGCCCCGATATTACGGATCGCCAGATAATCCAAGATCAGATTGACCAACGGGAAGGAAAGAGCGATCTTAACACTTACGCTGGCACCTTCCATATCCCCCTTCAAGGAATAGATCAAGAAGGCGAAGAAACCATAAAAGCCCAATATCAGCAATGCGTTGAACACGCAAAGACGGATTTGCAGGATTCTTTTCTTATATAAGAAGATCGTCACCAAGGCAATGATAGCGATGATAGCAGTCAAGGCAAATAAGCCCCACGCCGGGTATAGTAATTCCGGCTCACCGATCATCGTGCTCAACCCGCTAGCATCGAACGAGAAGAGGGCGTCTCCTTGTTGCAACACGGCCAACGGCAAGAATAAGGTAGCGACCGTAAGCGCCACGATAATTAGCAGGTAAACAGTTTGTATTCTTTGTAACATGGTAATTAGTTCGTTTTAAATGGAAAGGCCGACTCATTTGAGGGTCAGCCTTTCCGATGTTCAAAAATATTTCTTCTTAGAAGTTATTCTTCTCTTTAGCAGGATTCTTGTAATAAACCTTGCCATCCTCGTACTCTTGAGCGGCGATCAACGTTGATTTCGGAAGTTTCTCATAGTAGCGTGAAATCTCGATCTGCTCACGATTTTCAAAGACTTCCTCCAAGTTGTCATTGTAAGAAGCGAACTCTTGAAGTTTCTTTTCCAGATCTTGTTTCATCTCAACACTAATCTGATTCGCCCGTTTTGAAATGATAGCGACTGTCTCATATACGTTACCCGTTTCTTCACTTAACTTCATCATGTCACGGGTTACCGTATTGGTAGGAGCGTTTGATTTTCTGTAATCCATTTTCGTTTTATTGATTAAATTCGCTTAATATGCATCTGTAATTCGCTTGCTGGCATAGTCGTAGAACTTCGTTACCTGCTTTACGTAGTTACCTTCCGGATACTCGTTCATGTAGTTGTAATACTCGTCAACCACATCCCGGTAACGGCCCTGCAACTTCTCCTCTACGGATACTAGCGCCAACTCGTACTTCGCACGGATGATAAGGAACATGAATTCCTCACGATACTTGGAATACGGGTAATTCTTCAAGGCGTTCTGCGCCGTGATCACGCAAGACTGGAAGTTATTCCCCATATAGGTACCTAGATTGAAATACAAGCGGGTGGCCATCAATTCCTTGTAAGCCAACTTCTCCTGAAGCTCGAACATGATGTTCTGCGCTTCCTCGGCCCGTTCACTTTGCGGATAATACTCCAAATAAAGTTGCAACTGCTCGATCGCCTTATACGTCTGCGACTGGTCTAACCGGGGATCCGGAGAGTCCAGATACAAACCATAACCGGAATAGAAACGGGATAATTCCGTAAACTCCCCTTTCGGATAGGTCGTATAATAGGTCTCGAAGTATTGCGAAGCCGTCTGATAATCTTTCTGACCGTAATAGCTTTGCGCCAACAAGTACAAGGACTCCTCGGCATAAGCTGTTCCTTTAAAGATTGTAACCAGTTCATCCAGCAGAGTAGCGGATTTCGAGTATTGCTTCGCGTTGAAGTATTTCTTCGCGTACGAATATTTCAATTCGTAATCCGTGCTCTTCAGTATCTTATTATACTCTCCACAAGAGGATAATAGTACTGTCATCATCATCAGTAAAAATACAACCTTTTTCATTCACATACTTTTAGCGTGCAAAATTAGTGCTTTTAGGCGAATAAATGAAACCCAAAACGTTAATATTTACAACTTATATAAATCGCTAGCAGCGATCAATTCCAATTTATTCGCTTTCAAAACCTCCGCGCACTTATTGACATCGTCCGGACGGATGATCACGTTAGCAGCGTCGCCTTGAGAAAAAGCGTACATATATTCAATGAAGATCCCGGCCGAGGTAATGATATCCATCGCCTTTGCCAAGGCTCCCGGCTGGTTGGGACAATGCAAGCATACCACGTCGGCCACGCTTACAGCGTATAACTTTTCACGAAGCACGGATATCGCTTTCTCCGTATCGGATACGATTAGGCGAAGGATACCGAAATCGGAATTCTCGGCTACCGTGAAAGCGGACATATTGACCCCTGCCTCCCCTAATATCTTGGCGACTTCCGTAAAACGGCCTTTCTTGTTTTCCAGAAAGATTGATAATTGTTTTATTAACATAGTACTTAATCTTTTAGAGGTTATACTAACTTACGTTTATCGATCACGTGTTTTGCCTTACCCATACTACGTTCGATACTACGCGGCTCCACGATCTTGATGTCCGGTTGCAAACCGATCACGCTCTGCATGCGGGCGGCGATCTTCTTTTTCAAGGCGATCATCTTGTTCATCTCGTCCGAGTAGTATTCTTGGCGAACCTCCACCTGTATCTGGAAGGTATCGGTATTGTTCATACGATCCACCACGATCAGGTAATGCGCCTCGAACTCCGGCAGCTCCAAAATTACGGATTCTACCTGAGACGGGAAAACATTTACGCCACGAATAATCAACATATCGTCACTTCTACCTAAAATACGTCCCATACGAACCGCCGTACGTCCACAGGCGCACTTCTCGTAAGTCAGCGAGGTCAAATCACGTGTACGGTAACGAAGCATCGGCATACCCTCCTTCGTAAGCGTGGTGAAGACCAACTCTCCTACTTGTCCCGGTTCCACCGGTTGTAAGGTATTCGGGTCCACGATCTCCGGGAAGAAATGGTCTTCCCACAGGTGGGTACCGTTCTGGCACTCACACTCGCCTCCAACGCCCGGACCGCAGATTTCCGTCAAGCCATAGATATCGTAAGCCTTGATATTTAGTTTCGTCTCTAATTCCTTACGCATATTCTCCGTCCAAGGCTCGGCACCGAACGCTCCGACACGTAGCTGGAATTCCTCCAAGGGAATACCGGACTGGTGGATGGTCTCCGCCAGATACAAGGCGTAAGAAGGCGTACAAGCCAAACCCTTCGCCCCGAAGTCGTGCATCAACTGGATTTGTTTCTGGGTATTACCGCTACTCATCGGGATCACCGTACCACCGATATTCTCCACTCCGGCATGGGCACCCAAGCCTCCGGTAAACATTCCGTAGCCGTAGGATACTTGCACGGAGTCGTTCTTTGTCAAACCGTAGGCGGTCAGGCAGCGAGCCACGACCTCGGCCCAGATACCCAAGTCCTTACGGGTATATCCCACGACGATAGGCTTACCTGTCGTACCGGAAGAGGCATGTAGACGGACAATCTCGGACATCGGCACGGCCATCAAGCCGAAAGGATAATTATCACGCAAGTCTTGTTTTACCGTGAACGGTAATTTCGTTATATCATCTATTGTCTGTACATCGTCGGGAGTAATGCCCATCTCCTGCATTTTCTTACGATAAAACGGGGAGTTATGGTAAGCGTGTTCAACAACTCTTTTCAACCGTAGGCTCTGTAGTTTCCGCATTTCCTCACGGTCCATACATTCAATAGTTTCGTTCCAAATCATGGTATTTGTCTGTTATCTTTTAAAGTTAGTAGTCTAAATTCGCCGCAAAGTAACAACTTTTTTTAAATCGGTACTCTTTTGTTACGAAAAATTAGTCACGAGGCGATCATTTCAACTCCTTCACCTTGATATTGCGGAACGCTACCTCATCCCCATGATCCTGCAAAAGGATGTGTCCTTTCGGGGCCTCGCCGAAAGCACCACCCGCATTATAAGATGGATCAGCGTATTTACTGCCCTTCACCAAATCACGGAACTCCTTGCTGCCACGCTCGTACTCCAATACCTTCACACCATTCAGCCAGTGCTCTACGTGGTTGTTCGGGAATACCTTCACCACGGCCGTATTCCACTCTCCTACGCCGTTGAAACGGATGTTCTCGCTTTTCTTCAGATCATACAAGCTTCCAAGGGTACGACTACCGGGGAAAGTCGTGTAAAGCTTGGCATCCGGGTGCTTAGCGTCATCCAATAGCTGGAACTCCAAGCCGTAAGCGGAGCCTTTTTGCTTCTCTTGCTCGGTCACGAAATATTTAATACCGCTGTTGGCCCCTTCGGTGATCTTAAAATCCACGCTGAACTCAAAGGCGGAATATTCACCCTCCGTAACGATATCGCCTCCGTTCGTAGACTCGCTACCGTCGGATTTCTGCACGATCAATTCGCCATCTTTCACCATCCATCCGTGATCCGGGAAAGCGTCTTTGTGCGCTCCACGCCAACCTTTCGTTGTCTTACCGTCAAAAAGGAGCGCCCAACCCTCGGCTTTCTCTTGGTCGGTCAATTGATTGATCGCCGGTGTAATTACGGCCATCGGTACTACCTTAGCTGTCTCTTCCGTGCTTTGCGTGTTTTTTCCACCGCAGGCGCAAAGGATCATGGCGCTCATGGCGGTACAAATTACTAGTGTCTTCATGTCTTATTTATTTTTAATGTATATAATCAAGCAATGTGTGCGTCCACAAAGATAATTGATTTCATAAAAAATAGACGTATCTTCGCGATATAAATATTAAATGATTATTTATATGAAACAACTAAAGACCGCCTTGTTCGATTTTGACGGCGTAGTAGTAGATACGGAACCTATTTACGATTTATTCTGGAACGATGCCGCTAAACGTTATGGCTTAGGTATCGATAATTTCGCTGATATTATAAAGGGTACGACCCTACCGTATATTCTGGAGAAGTATTTTTCCGGATATACGGAGGAGTTCCGCCAAATGGTGACCAAAGAATCTACAGAGTATGAGAAGACGATGCCCTTGCCTCCCATGCCCGGCTCCATCGAGTTCATCCGTATGCTGAAGGAGCACGGCGTACAGATAGGCTTGGTTACCAGCTCGGATAACGCAAAGGTGAAACGGGCTTTCGGGCTTCTACATCTGGACAATCTATTCGATACCCTAGTGACCGCCGACCGCATCACGCAAGGTAAGCCCGATCCGATGTGTTATCTATTGGCGGCGAAAGACTTGAACGTATCTCCCGAGGATTGTATCGTATTCGAGGATTCTTTCAACGGCATACAGTCCGGGAAGGACGCAGGGATGCGTGTCATCGGGTTAAGTACGACGAATCCGGCGGAATCTTTAAGAGATAAAGTATATGAGGTAATCCCCAATTTCGAGAAAGTCACGTTCGAGGATTATTTGAGATGGTAAGCAATCGAGAAAAAGGAAATGATTATTTCCTTCATTCCTTCACCTACCCCTTTACACACACCCACACACATGTATGCGTACATTAATAATATGCGTATGCGTATACGTGCGTGTGTGTGTAGGAGCCGGTGAAGGAATGAAGGAATAAAGGAAACGCCTGTACCGGCAATGGGCTACACCAGTATCGGCGAGAGCCGGAAGCAGTACTGGTGTAACCCCACGGCAGTACTGCCGTGGGGCTGTGACTATATTGGGATCAGAAACTATATCCTACGCGAACACCCAGCATGGCCTGATCGAAATCCTTGATGATATTATACTTCACCTCCAATCCTATCGAAAGATTGTCGGTAGCATAAACCTCACCGCCTAAACCGATATTGGCTCCCAGACGAGTCTCGTTATGAGAAAGGCCATGGCCCGCATCCCAATTCCAAAAGGACAGACTAAGCCCCGCTAATGGATAAAAACCGAACATCTCACTTAACTTCACTACATAATGAGCATTCAAGTCGATCGCCCAAGTGCTGTGATTGTCATTCTTTACGAAATAAGTAAGAGAGGGGCTCAAACGTACCGCATCCGTGATACAATAGCGGTAATCAACTCCTAACGTGGCATTCTTCGAATCGAATCCATAACCGATGTTAAATCCCACGGCAGATTGTCCTTGCTGCGTCTGCGCATAAGCTCCCAGACTAAAGACTGCTAACATCAGCATCATTACAAACTTTTTCATACGCTTTCTTTCGTTTAGTTCAACATTAGATTATTATTGGTATTTATTTTACTTTCAGTCGATCACCGGCACTCTTCACGATGCTACGGTAATAGTCCTCGTCATATCCGGGAAAATCGGGAGACGCGGGCTGGCCGTACGGATTACGCTTGAACTGTCCGTTCACCTCTTTCTTCACGTTTCCATCGATGTATTTTACCAGCAAATACTCACCCAATTGCTTCCAGCGGGCGGTAGCGGAGTCTGAATTAGTCGTGCTATACCACGTTAAGAACTTGACAGCCTCCGCCGGGTCCTTGGCATACAACTCCTGAGCCGCCTTATCGATAGCCGGTACGGTCTCTTGATAACCATTCTCCAACTCCTGCTGTACCTTACGGATATCCTGAATCATGAAGCTATATTTGTGGTAAGCCATATTAGCCACCCAGTTATGAATCCAGAAAGCGGAAGTCCAAGAGAAGTTCAGCAAATCGCCGTTTCCCACCCGATAGCACTCCGGAACATCCGTTACCGACCCATATACAGGAGTGAAGACTGCCATATCAGCGTCGTCCACGGCAAACCACAAGATACCACCGATAGCGTCCGGCAACCAGTTACGCATTTGTGGAACAATCACGAAGCCCGTTTGTTGCGTCGCTATGGCACGTTCATTCGTATATTCCTGTCCGTCTACCTCGAACGTCATCGGCCGCCAGCGGTAAGGAACCTTATACGAGCCGGCACCGGCATCTTTCGTCATATCCAGATCCGTTCCCTCGTAATGGTCGCGCATGCCATTCTGTACGTCTTGAACGGAAAGCTTACGATTCGGCTTCACATACAGAGGCATCGGCTCCTTGGAAGGATCACCCTTGATAAAATCCATATACTGATCCATCGTGGTATCATATTTACGGAAGAAAGACCATACACGAGCCTCGCATCCACGCAAGGCGCTGAAATCATACGGGCAATAAGCCTTGGCGAAACTGAAATCAGCGTCCTTTCCCTTGAAATATCCTTTCTCACGGGCGAAAGAAACCACATCCGGCGAGTACATGCAATTCTCCTTATCGTCAAACGGTATCTGCTGGATACGGGACTGGTTGGCATGCGCCGAGATACAATCGTCCGGGATGCGGATCGCTACCCAAACGGCACCTTTGTTACCCGGTCCCTTACCGATCATCTCCATCACCCAAGCCTCGTTCTTATCGGCGATAGAGAACGTCTCGCCACTGCTGTAATAGCCATATTCCTTTACTAAGTCCGTCATGACCTTGATCGCCTCACGGGCCGACTTGGAACGTTGCAAAGCGATGTAGATCAAGCTACCGTAATCCATGATACCCGTCGTATCCACCAATTCATGGCGTCCGCCGAACGTACTCTCCGTGATAGCCACCTGATGCTCGTTCATGTTACCCACTACGGAATAGGTCTTCTCCACTTGGGCGATCTTGCCCAGCGGTTTCCCTGTATCCCATTCCTTCACTTCCAACATGGCGCCCTTCGGCCATGTAGCGGCGGGCCAACGATACATCTCCCCATACAGGGAATGCGAGTCCGCCGCATAACTAATCATTACCGAACCGTCTGTCGAAGCCTTCTTGCCCACCAGCAAACCGGTACAGGCGATAGCCTCCACCCCGGATAACAGGGCGGCGCAAGCGGTTAATAAAATCCAACTCTTCTTCATATAAATAAAGTTTTAAGCAAATAAAAGCATATATACACCGGCGCCGCAACAATAGCCGATCAACGCCAAGATAGAGAACCGTTTCGTATAATACATAAAATCGATCTTCTCCAATCCCATTACCGTAACGCCCGTAGCCGATCCGATGATCAAGATGCTACCACCCGTCACGGCGCAATAAGCCAAGAAGGTCCAGAAACCACCGTCCGATACGAAGAACTGGGCATAAGGCGATAAGTCGGCCACCTGCTCCACGATCGGGTACATACCCATCGTAGCAGCTACCAAGGCTACGTTATCCACGCAGGAGGACAAGGCGCCGATCACGAAGCTGATCAGATACGGCTCATGCACATGCTTATCCAAGAAAGCGGACATGATGCCCAACTGCCCGGAGGTCTCCAACGCTCCCACGGCCATCAAGATACCCAAGAAAAAGAAGATCGTAGCCAAATCGATATTCGGCAACAATTGGGAAATACGGAGTTTCTGGGACTCATGCATATGCAGCTTGCTATACATCAAATCCGTATAGAACCAAAGGATCACCAATCCCAGCAAGACGCCCAAGAACGGCGGCAAGTTCGTCACCATCTGGAAGACAGGCACCAACGCCAAGGAAAGCACGCCGATCACAAAGATCATCCGACGTGAGCGGTTCGGTATCTCTGGTATGTACTCGTCACCTTGCTCCTCCTCGCTCAACACACGCAAGGTAGATCCTTTCTTGAACAACCAGAAATGGGCGATCGTCAACGGCACCAACATATTAACCAAAGCAGGGATAAATACGTGAGAGATCTGGTGCATCGCCGAGATATTCTTTCCGACCCAAAGCAAGATGGTCGTCACATCACCAATCGGCGACCATGAGCCACCGGCGTTCGCCGCTATAATCACCATACAGGCATATTTCAAACGATCCGTACGATCCGGTACCAGCTTACGCAACACCGCCATGATCACGATAGCGGCCGCCAAGTTATCCAACAAGGCGGAGAAGAAAAAAGTAGCGAAACTTATATACCACAACAGCTTACGTTTATTCGGCGTACGGATATACCCGGTCACGGCCCTAAAACCACCATGCTTATCCACGATATCCACGATCAACATGGAACACATCACGAAGAAAAGCGTCTCGGAGACGTTTCCTAAATGATAAACAATCGCACGGTTCGATATAAAATTAATAAATTGCTCATGCGGGGGCAAGCTGGCCATCTCCGGGTTCTGGGTCAAGAACTCTTGAAAGATCGTACTAGAGCGTTCGACGAAAATATTGTAGGCATCGAACATCAATATCATCCACATAGAGATAGCCATGAACAACGCTATGGCCGCTTTATTTATTTTGATCTTATCCTCCAAGGCAATAGCGAGGATTCCTAAGACAAAAATGACAGGCATTAAAATGAACATATAATCAAGATTTTAATTGTTTATATAGAAGCTGTATCTCCTCCGGCCAAAGCGCCTCGTCCGGGGTCTCTAGGATTAAGGGCATATTGTCGAAACGGGGGTCCGCCATGATCATGCGGAAGGTATCAAGGCCCATCAAGCCTTTACCGATACTCTCGTGCCGGTCCACACGTGATCCCTGCTCCTTTTTAGAATCGTTCAAGTGCATCCCCCTTAAATAAGAAAAGCCGACCACCTCGTCGAAATGACGGAATGTCTCGGAAAATCCCTCCGGTGTCTTTATATCGTAACCGGCGGCAAGCGTGTGCGCCGTATCGAGGCATACTCCCACCCGGCTCTTATCCTCTACCTCGTTTATAATATAGGCGATCTGCTCGAAGGTATATCCCAAGTTCGAGCCTTGCCCCGCCGTATTCTCTATCACGGCACATACGCCACTCGTCTGAGCCAACGTGATATTGATCGACTCGGCGATGCGAGACAGGCAGGTATCCACCTCCATCTTCCCCAAATGGCTTCCGGGATGGAAATTCAGCATTTTCAGTCCCAGTTGCTCGCAGCGTGTCATCTCGTCCAGAAAAGCGTCACGGGATTTCTGCAATCCCTCGGCGTCCGGGTTCCCCAGATTGATCAAATAGCTATCGTGCGGCAAGATACATCCCGGATCGTAACCGTACGCTTCACACCGCTCCTTAAATAAATGGATACTGTCCGCCTTCAACGGCTGCGACTTCCATTGCCTCTGATTCCGGGTGAAAAGGGCAAAAGCCTTCGCACCGATCTCATGGGCATTAACGGGGGCATTCTCAACCCCACCGACCGCACTCACGTGAGCCCCAACATACTTCATAATAACCTAACTTTTCTTTTTATTTATACTAATGTTCATCCTCAGTCTTACACCCACAAAAACCAAACTCCTCCATCGCACGTTCTTGCGGGGTGATGAAATAAACCATCTCGGCACGGGTACACAACTCATTCGCCGAGTTATAGATCTCGGTCTCTATGAAGATGGCGTTCCGTTTCCGGTCTGTCATCCGTCCCCGTATCGTCAGCTGGGGCTCGTCCGTAGAGATACTCTTCATAAACTTGGCGTCGAGGCGTGAAGTCACCCCGGAGGTCTGCAACTTCCGCAAGACCACCCAGCCGGCCAACTCATCCATCAGCGTAGTCTGTATACCTCCGTGCAACGTACGCAGCCATCCTTGGTAAGTACCTTGAGGCTTCCAGAACGCCACGATATCGTCACCATCCTCAAAAAACTCCATATGCAGCCCCAGCGGATTGTTCGGAGCGCAACCGAAACACATATAACCGTCCAGCCCTTCCCACGGATTAATTATCTTTTTCATATCACGAAAACAATATTTATATGTTTTTTGTTGCTCAAAGTTAACAAAAAAGCCGGCTCTTGAAAGGAACCGGCTCTATAAATATCACAAAAAATACTCAACACGACTTATTCCTCGATCTCCGGTTGAAGGAAATCCACGAAGCAAAGGGCGGCCAACGCCGTTCCATAGCGTTTCTCGATCGTAATTCCCTCGGTGATAAAGTTAAGCTCTCCAAGATAATACTTCCCATACGTCTTCTGATGAAGATCGTTAATAACACGGATCAGACGAGACTCAAGCTCCTCGATGCGGTAACGTCCGCTGACCTCACACACAAGGCCACCAACCTTCTCATCAAAGTTCTCATCCTTATACATCCATGCGTAAACCACACCAGCAGACACGAACTCATCCTGATATCCATGGGATACAGCCATGATCGTTTTCATTTCCGAACCAAATGGAGGAAGGTCTAGTTCATCCATGGTTGCCAGATGTGCCGTAGCGGGTATCACTGACGAATACGTCATGATATTGAAATCAGAGATACCGGCGTCATAAAGAGCCATGTGGTAAGAACCAGCGTGTTTCTCCAAGTCTGATTCGCCACTTCCTTTTGTAATAAAAAAGGTGTTTGGAATTAAATTCCCAACTTTCTTTACCATCTACAAATATGTTTTACTAATTAATAAAAGCTTAAGAGCGCACAAAAATAGAAACTTTCGCGATATATAACGCATAGTTTTCCCTATAAAACTTTAGCCGCAAACATATTTTCACTAAAAAATCATCACCGAACCCAGAACTTTCATCCCCTCAGCTCTGTTTATATAGTAAATCAACATAAAAAACTAGAAGACAATGCTTACATTATGTTTAAGTTTATTATTAATGATCACAAATAGTCAAATAACAGATAAAAAAGAAGAAGTTATGAAATTCGAGTTAATCCAGTTACCGTACGCAAACGACGGTTTAGAACCAGTTATCAGCAAACAAACAATTGATTTCCATTACGGAAAACATTTATTGAACTATGTAAATACCCTTAATAAGCTGATTGAGGGCACGAAATTCGAGAACGCTCCGCTGGAGCAGATCGTTCGTGAGTCTGACGGAGCCATTTTCAACAATGCCGGCCAAGTATTGAATCACAATCTATATTTTACCCAATTCTCCCCGAACGGAGGTGGCGAGCCTACGGGTAAGCTAGCCGAGGCTATCAAGTCTACGTGGGGATCGTTCGAGAACTTCCAGAAAGAGTTCGTGGCTGCCGGTACAGGCTTGTTCGGCTCAGGATGGGTATGGTTGGCTAAAGATAAAGACGGCAAACTTTCAATTACCAAAGAACCCAACGGTAGTAACCCGGTCGTTAAGGGATTGACTCCGATCATGGGATTCGATGTATGGGAGCATTCTTACTATCTGGATTACCAGAACCGCCGTGCGGATCATTTGAACGCATTGTGGGGGATTATCGACTGGGAAACCGTTGGTAAGAGATATTGATTTAATTTGATGTAAGTTACGTGTAGAGAAGAGCCGCCCGGGAGTTTTCCCGGACGGCTTTTTTCGTTCCCTTTTGAAAAAAAATACCTCCAGCTATTGCATCGTAAGATATTATTACTACCTTTGCACCCGCAAACGAATAACAGATGCCTCTTTAGCTCAGTTGGCCAGAGCACGTGATTTGTAATCTCGGGGTCGTTGGTTCGAATCCGACAAGAGGCTCAAGAAAATATATTGGAATGGGCAGTTACCAGAGTGGCCAAATGGGGCTGACTGTAACTCAGCTGGCTTTCGCCTTCGGTGGTTCGAATCCATCACTGCCCACGAATAAAAAGGACTCTTCTTAGAGTCCTTTTTTGTTTCTATCCATAAAAAAAGTCCTTCCCTATCACTAGGAAAGAACTTTCAAAAAGCAAGGGAGATTCACTCCCTGCCAAATCCCCATCTATTTAAACGATCAAACCGACCTATTTCAAATTTAAGGCGCTTCTCTCGGCAGCTATGGATGCTTTTGCCGGAGTAGACTTGCGTGAACAATAATTGAATTCCACAGACTTATCGCCATCGAATGACTTCCATTTTAATTTCAACTTAACCGTCTTACCATTCGTATCCGGAAGGCTATCCAATTTAAAAGCGACCAGTCCATCCGCATATGCGCCATATACATCGCCATAAGCATTATGGCGGAACTCTACCTCATAAGGATTCTCCGGGTCCTTGCCTGTCAGTAGGTTTACAAAATGAGCCTTATTGCGGTCTCCCCAGATCGTCCTGAAACGGAGTGTCAGATATCCGTCCTCGGCGATGGTAACCCAATCGTTCACGATCTCCACAGGGTCAGAGCCATAGATCGAATCGTTGCTAGTCACCCCCAAATCCGGAGCGATTGGTTTTGTAAGGATACTGTCGATCCAATTAATATTTACGGCCTTGCTGTAAATTCCGCTAGACTCGTTCGTCTCGTCAAAATTCACCAACGCTCTCACCTCCTTCTGCCCGAAGGGAGAAGAGGTCATATTGACAGGCAACAAGGTCGTGCTATCATCCAATTGAAGAAAATATGAACCATCATCGACCGGCTTAACCGTCACCAACGCATTCGGCAACACTTTACTGTAAGGATAATCATCATCATCGTCCAAGCAAGATTGAAACCCCATAAAACAAGTAGCCGCCATTACACCTACAACTAATTTCCTAAAATTAAAGAATCCGTTCATAATACTTCCTTTCTAAGTTTATCAATTAAACTAATCAACCTTTTAATTCTATAAAATTAGAAATGCGTTTTAGGGCGGAAATGCTGCATATGCGTATGTTAATTAAACCAAACAAGGCATGTCTCCTTACTTCACGGCGAAATTATACTCGAAAGTATACTTATAAGAGCTTGCGGTTCCTCCGTCATTCTCATCGATAGTCATACACATTATATAATCTCCCACGGTGGTATAGGTGTATTTGTACTCAGCTTTCACCTCGCTCTGGTTAGGGATCGTATAGGTGTAGGCACGGATCGGAAGATTCCGGTTCTGAACACCATATAATAGGTTCAAGGGAGTCACAGCTTCAAAATCAACCGGAGCAAAAGAGCCGATCACACGTAGAGGATAATTTTCAGGCCTCTCCACCGTACTATACTCATACTCCATCCGATCCTGATTCCGAGAAAAAGTTACCACATTCCCGTTTTCCCAATAAAACTTATCATATTCCCTGTAATCCTCACTCTCATACCCTTGACCGTCTTCTTTCGGCCAACGAGCTACCCATGAGGTCAACACCAGATTAGATCCGGAATAACCATACTTATATTCATCACTCACATAGACCTCATTACTCGCATACGAATTTTTCCTCAAGACGTTCTTTGCCGTGATCACATTTCCACTTAATATATATTCTCCTAGTTCGTCCCCGGTAGAGATATCTATCATCAAATATTTGTTGTCAGAAGAGAAAAGACGAAACTCTTTATCTCCATGGAAAGATATACTCGATATTTTCCCGTCATTCATATAATTGATATCAGCGGTAAAAAGCGGGCTTGAAGCTCCGTCTTTATAACAAGAAACTTTCGTTAGCTTATTCAATTCCGGAACAACGGGATCGTCATCGTCTCCGCAGGCCGTCAGGCTAGCGGCCCCTATTAGTAACAAAAATAGATACTTCTTCATCATTCTTTCGTGTTTTAATCTGTTACGGCAAAAGTAGGGCTTTTAAATGAATAACCACGAAAGTAACCTATTTTAAGTATTCCTGTTTGAAAAAATGCTTCTAAAATCGTAGTTTTGCATCATCAATATCAAAGATAACGATCTATCTTAAAATAGTTTACAATAAGTAATAATGTAAGATAAACAATATCTAAAATTTAATAACATGAAAATGAAACAACTGACAGTAGCGATGATCACCCTCCTACTCACCGCCTCTTGTAGTGAAAAACAACAAGATTACCCTTTCCGGAATCCGGATCTTCCCTTGGAGGAACGTATCGACGACTTACTATCCCGGCTGACACCGGAGGAGAAAATCGGCCAAATGATGAACGTAACCCCCGCCATCGAGCGTTTGGGAATCCCGACTTACGACTGGTGGAACGAGGCTCTTCACGGCGTGGCTCGTGCCGGACGTGCGACCGTATTCCCGCAAGCGATCGCCATGGCGGCTACCTTCGACGATAACGCCGTTCACGAGACCTTCACGATCGTCAGCGACGAGGCCCGTGCCAAATACCACCAATACCAGAAAGACAAGGAGTACGACCGTTACAAAGGTCTTACTTTCTGGACCCCGAATATCAATATCTTCCGTGACCCTCGCTGGGGACGGGGTATGGAAACCTATGGCGAGGACCCTTACTTGACCGAGAAGATGGGCGTAGCCGTAACCCGCGGATTGCAAGGCGATGATCCTAATTATTATAAGACACACGCTTGCGCCAAGCATTACGCCGTACACAGCGGCCCGGAATGGAACCGCCACGAATTCAACGCAGAAGCTACCCCTCGCGACTTGTACGAGACCTACCTTCCAGCTTTCGAGGCATTGGTTAAGGAAGGCGATGTACAAGAGGTAATGTGCGCCTACAACCGTTTCGAGGGTAAACCTTGCTGTAGTAGCGACAAATTATTGATCGATATCTTGCGTAACAGTTGGGGGTACGACAATATCATCCTGTCCGATTGCGGTGCTATCGATGATTTCTGGAGGAAAGACAAGAATACGCCTCGCCATGAGACGCACCCGGACGCTGAGAGCGCATCCGCCGACGCCGTATTGAACGGTACCGACCTAGAATGTGGCGGTAGCTACCGTGCGCTAAACAAAGCCTTGGCCGACGGTAAGATCTCGGAGAAAGATCTGGACGTATCCTTACGCCGCCTACTGAAAGGCCGCTTCGAGCTAGGTATGTTCGATCCGGACGAGCGGGTTCCTTATTCTAAGATACCTTACAGCGTAGTCGAGAGCCCGGAGCATATCGCCAAGGCACTGGATATGGCACGTAAAAGTATCGTTTTGTTGAAGAACAAGAATAATATGCTTCCTCTGGACAAGAATATCAAGAAGATCGCCGTAGTCGGACCGAACGCGGCGGACTCTACCATGCTATGGGCCAACTACAATGGCTTCCCTAGCAAGACCGTTACGATCGTGGAAGGTATCCGCAATAAAGTCCCGAACGCAGAGGTTATCTACGAGCTGGGTTGCAACCATACCGCCGATTTTGTCGTGACAGACCTAGGTAGCCACGTATCTTCCACGGCGGGACAGGGTTTCGCCTCCGAATTCTTCAACAATACCGAGTTCGAGGGTACCCCCGCCTACAAGGGATTAGCGAAAGAGCTTCATTATACCACCGGAGGTAACACCCAATTCGCCCCGAACGTGAACTTGACGAATTTCACGGCTCGCTTTACGGGTGAATTCGAGTCTCCGATAGATGGTCCTGTCGAGTTCAAACTATCCGGAAACGACGCATTCCGCCTGTATATCGATACGGCTAAAGTCGCTGAGGTATGGGAAAACGAATATGGAGCGGAAAAACTCTATACGCTAAACGCTAAGAAAGGTGAGAAATATCCCATAAAGATCGAATACATGCAACGCACGGGTAGCGCTGATCTGAACTTTACGGTAGGCGTACGCACACCCGTAGATTTCCAAGCTACGGCCAGCAAGGTTAAAGACGCTGATGTCATCGTATTCGTAGGTGGTATTTCTCCACGTCTGGAAGGTGAGGAAATGCCGGTAGACGCTGAAGGTTTCCGGAAAGGCGACCGCACGAATATCGAGATCCCGGCCGTACAGAAGGAAATGGTCAAAGCCTTGGTAGCCACCGGAAAGCCTGTAGTATACGTGGTATGTACGGGTAGCGCATTGGCATTGAACTGGGAGAACGATCATGTAAACGCTATCTTGAACGCTTGGTATGGCGGACAAGAAGGTGGGACAGCCGTGGCCGACGTTTTATTCGGAGACTATAACCCGGCCGGACGCTTGCCGATCACGTTCTATAAATCCGTAGACCAGCTTCCGGACTTCCAAGATTACAGCATGAAAGGCCGTACCTATCGTTACATGACGCAGACTCCGCTTTATCCGTTCGGTTATGGCTTGAGCTATACGACATTCGATTATAAGAACGCCAAGTTATCAAAGGATAAGATCGCTTCCAACGAATCGGTTACCCTCTCCTTCGATATCGCCAATACAGGCAAGATGGATGGTGACGAGGTCGCTCAGATCTACATCAAGAACCCGAACGATCCTGCCGGACCGCTAAAAGCGATGAAAGCATTCAAACGTGTGAACGTGAAGGCTGGCAGCGAACAACCGGTTAGCATCCAATTGGAACCGAAAGCTTTCCAATCCTTCAATGACAATACGCAGACCATGGAGGTTCGCCCGGGTAAATACCAAATCCTATATGGAGGTTCCTCGGACGATAAGACACTGAAAAAGATTGATTTAGTAATTGAATAAAAACACTATTGTATTCACGGCTGAACACAATAGTATTCATAGAAAAACACAGTAGTATTCACAATCGAATACTACTGTGTTTATGTATGAAGGTAATGATCAGAATTTTTTAATCAAGAAAGACGGATTGATACGCATGTAAACCCCTGCCGTAAAACTCGTGGCGCTTCCCATCGGTTGTTTTACTCCATCCGCATCATTCATATCTCCGGAGAGATGATGAAAAACGTCCACATCTACCCCTATCGAGAAACCCTTCGTTAGTTGCCGGGAATATTCCACCCCCAGATAGATCATTTGCGGACGGTCGAACGTAACCCCCTCATCAATCATCGAGGCCGCCCCGAAAAACGGGCTACCAAACATAGAGATGAAATCCTTGCAGGTCCCATACGACGTTTTCACCCGGAAATCATAGATATCGGCGGAAGCACGGGCATACAAGCCATATCCGCTGTCAAAAGGCCATATCTCTCCCGCTTGCTGATAATAACCGGTAGCATCCAGTTCCACGTTCAAGTTCTTGAAAATACGATGTCCGGTATTCCATACACCTCCGACACCGATCGCGCCATTCATCAAGGTTTGCACGGAATTGTTGAAGATCGTGTCGATCTCGCCTCCCCTATGCTGCACCAATCCTTGCACCGGCGTATAGAAATGGAAACGGGAAGCCGGGTCGTTGTACTTTAGCCGCGAAGAGATCCCGACGGTAAACGCCTCTTGATGCACATCCTCCCGGAAAATAAAGCTCTGCCAGTTCACCCACACATCCAAGTCGAAAGCCTTCGAGTCATACAACAACTGCAAGCCCGCCTCGGGATCGCAGGTCAAATTCAACTCCGGATTATAAAGAGGCTCTATCAAATTATGGTTGGAAGCGCCGTAAATATTTCCCAGCACGATGTTCACATGATCCGAGAGGGCCATCTGCGCCCGGAAATAGGGCAACACATGTACCCCTTTTTGGTATTGGTCTCCCTTCCAATAAGCGATATCCTGATAAGCCATGCTCGGATATTTATTCGCCCCATGATAGATCAACATATGGACACCCGCCTCCAACTTGATATTCCGCAAGGGATAATAAACCGCTTTGCCTTGTACCCAAAGCCCCGGCAACGAATACCCTTTGGTAAATTTACCCGTATACTCGTTATCCTTGAAGAAGCTAATATTATCCAACTCCACGGACAACTCCCGGGCCTTCTCCGGGTCGATATGATAATCCGTCTTATAGACACGATCCGCGATCTGCGCCTTCAGCGAGGGAGACCAACTCCCCAATCCCATCAAGCAAAGACCCACAATGAGACTCCTAACACCTATATTCTTCATCACTCTTAAAATTTCTCGCGAACATAAACAAAATACACCGAAAAAAGAAAGCGGGGAAACGGAAGTTTTCACCTCGTTTCCCCGCTTTTTCGTCTTATTTTAAAAATTTCTTTCTTCTAAAATTTAACGTCTAGGGATAGCTTCTTTAACAACCATCTGACGACCTTCGTACTCAGCTTGGTTCAACTCCTCGATAGCTTTTTGAGCCTCTGCAGCGTTAGGCATCTCAGCGAAAGCGAAGCCCTTAGAACGTTTTGTGTCACGGTCAACAATGATTTTAACTGAGTCTACAACACCATACTCTTCCAGAATCTGTTGTAAGTCTGATTCTCTTACCCGATAATTCAGGTTTCCAATGTAAATATTCATACGAAAATGATATAAAAAAATAAAAATTAATAATAAAACAAGGATGGTTGGTGAAGTCAATCTCTAAAAGAAAGTATTATCATCGCTGATGAATAAATGCTAAAAGATAAAAGAGCTATACAAACTATCTTTTGTTCATGGCACAAAGGAAAGCATTCTATTTGAATTAGCAACTATAAAACGATAATTATTTTCAAAAAAACATTCAAGCTCTTTATAACGTCTTTGTTGTTCTAGTCAAATAGTCCTAATTTATAGAAATTTTGACCAATTATATCAACGATATAGCCTAAAACTATCTCAGAAATCTCGTAACTTTGCGAAATTATTATTTGAACTAATAAAAGTTATGGATTACGCGATCATTGCCGCCGGCGAAGGCTCCCGCTTGGCGCAAGAAGGTGTTAAGTGGCCAAAGCCTCTGGTTAGACTCAACGGTGTCGCTCTGATAGACCGGTTGATAGACGTTTTTTTGAAAAATAACGCTACCTCTATCAGTATCATCGTAAACGAGGAGATGACCGAGGTACAGGATTACCTGAAGGCCCTGCGACTACCTATACCCTTTTACCTGTTGGTAAAATCCACCCCCAGCTCTATGCACAGCTTCTACGAGCTGAGTCATTATCTGGATGGTGATAAGATTTGTTTAACTACTGTAGACACGATCTTCAAGGAAGAAGAGTTCAGCGGCTATATCCAACAGTTCATCCAAGAGGATAAACTGGACGGATTGATGGCCGTCACTGATTTTATTGATGACGAGAAACCCTTATATGTAGAAACAGACAACGAACTTTACATCCGGAATTTCCTAGATCAGGCAGACGGTGATTGCCGTTACATATCGGGAGGTATCTATTGCTTGAGGCGTCCGGCTCTGGGTGTATTGAACAACGCCATCTCGCAGGGAATGTCGAGAATGCGCAATTATCAACGGCAGCTCATCGCCGAGGGGTTGAGGCTAAAGGCCTATCCTTTCAGCAAGATCATCGACGTGGATCACGCCGATGACATTTTGAAAGCCGAATCATTTTTAAAGTCATAAAGAATACTGTCTAACAATGAGTAAATTAACTTTAGCAGGTATCCGCAGAGGAAATCAATTCTCCCCCAATCATATCGGCAACGACGCGGCGATCTTCGCCTTGACAGCCCAGCATTTACGAAAATTGGGATGCGATGTAAACGAATATATCGAATCGGATCTGCTGCTACAAGACCCGAAGGAAAAGGGTATCTTTAATATGGTAAGAGACTGGAAGTCCATCCATAAGCTGCAAGAACTAGAGGATAAAAATTATTTCGTGGTGAACTCGGGTTACGGGATCGAGAATTGTACCCGTGAGAAAATGACCCGCCTCCTATTATCCAATCATATCTCCCATCCGGAAAGTTTAATCTTACGGACAGATGAGGATCCGACAGAAGCCCTTGAGAAAGCCGGTTTCTTTAATTGCTGGATCAAACGGGGAGATTTCCACGCCATCCACCGGGAAGACGTCACCTACGTAAGAAACCCGGAAGAGGCGAAAAGCATATTGAAGGAATACGCTATCCGTGGTATCCCGTCGGCGGTAATCAATGAACATCTGGTAGGCGATTTGGTGAAATTTTACGGGGTAGCTGGAACCGATTTCTTTTATTGGTTCTATCCATCGAACATGCATCATAGTAAATTTGGCTTAGAAGTTATCAATGGTACAGCGAAGGGGATCCCCTTCGACGAAGCGCAGCTTCGTCTGCTCTGCCACAAGGCAGCCGAGGTATTGAGCATACATATTTACGGGGGAGATTGCATCGTCTCCGAGGATGGTGTCATGCGAATTATCGATTTCAATGATTGGCCTAGTTTCGCCCCTTGCCGGGAAGAAGCGGCTCCAAACATCGCACGTCGTATCTGGGATCTTATGCGAGAACACATCTAAATCGTTTTAACAAAATCAATCATGAGTGAGACTAAGTCTACTCCCAGTCTGGAGTCAACCTTAAAATCTTTGGACACCGAGGAGTTTATCGATATTCATTTCTATCGTCCTATTGGCTACCAATGGGCTTTGTTCTTTAATAAATTGGGGGTATCGCCCAATAGTATCACGATCGCCAGCATCTTTATCGGCATAACGGCAGGTATCTGTTTCTATTTCCAGAGCCTCGCTATCAACGTGATCGGCATGTTACTGTTAATCTGGGCAAACTCGTATGATAGCGCAGACGGACAATTGGCCCGTATGACCGGACAGAAAAGTGCCTTGGGACGTATCTTGGACGGTGCCGCCGGCGATTTCTGGTTTATCGCTATCTACGCGGCAATCTGCTTACGCCTCACGCCGGAATGGGGAATATGGATCTGGCTATTGGCGGCTACGACGGGATTCTTCCATAGCAAGCAAGCGGCCATGGCGGATTATTATCGCAATATTCACTTGTTGTTCTTGAAAGGTAAATCGGGTAGCGAGCTCTCCCACTCTCCCCAATTGAAGGAGAATTATAAGAAGATGAGTTGGAAACATGGCTTTATCTATAAATTGTTCGAGACCTTCTACATTAATTATACGGTAGGTCAAGAAGCATGGACACCTAAATTCCAACACATGATGAACATCATCCGTGAGAAATACAACGGACAAGCGCCGGAATGGTTCCGTAAGGCTTTTCGAACAAAGAGCCTGCCATTAATGAAATATACAAATATGCTATCATTCAATACCCGGGTGATCGCTTTGTTTGTCAGCCTTTTCATCGACATGCCTTGGCTGTATTTCGTATTCGAGCTGACCGTATTAAACTCGATGTTGCTCTATATGATCAAAAAGCATGAGCATATTTGTGAAGATTTCAGCAAACAGTTATAACGTTTTTTTACCCCATTCGATTATGTTCAATTTAGACAAAGTAAAAGGAATCCTCTTTGATTACGGCGGAACGATAGACAGTAACGGCATGCACTGGGCAGAGGTGATCTGGATGGCGTATGAGGCCTTGAAGGTTCCCGTATCCAAAGCGGTTTTCCGTGATGCCTATGTACATGGAGAAAGAACGCTTGGAAAGAATCCGATCGTGAAGCCTCATCATACGTTTTTGGATATGTTGCGCTTGAAAAGCGATTTACAAATCCAATGGCTGAAAGAGAACGGGCATTTATCCGCCGAGGCGATTACCCCGGAGTTACCGGAACAATTAGCGGATTGGTGTTACGAATACGCCCGGAAGGCAATCGATAGCGCCCGCCCCATTCTGGAGCAATTAGCGGAACGTTACCCATTGGTATTGGTATCGAACTTCTATGGGAACATAGAATCCGTGTTGAAAGATTTCGGTTTGGATCATTTATTCGGCGCTATCGTGGAATCGGCGGTCGTAGGTATCCGTAAGCCGGACCCGGCGATCTTCCGATTAGGAGTGGATAAACTGGGATTTCCCGCCGACGAGATTGTTGTCGTAGGTGATTCCTATGATAAGGATATCGTCCCCGCCACCCGGATCGGATGCCAGACAATCTGGCTAAAAAGTATTGGTTGGAGCGCTTATAAAGGAAATGAGACTGCCGATATCGTATTATCCGACTTCACGGAAATAAAGCAAGTATTCGCTTTATAGAATATACATTTTAGACCAGTATAAGCTCAGAAATGACCTTTTTTGGTACTGATAGCATCCTAACTTTGCATATAAAAAAGTTAGGATGCTATGTTTTTAAAGAAATACATATGGCTTTCTGCCGCTACGCTCCTCACGGCTTGCGACTTAATCGACTATCATCCGTATGACGGCCGTCTGGATTCCGATACTTCCCGGGAGATCAACCCGACCAATATCGAGCGTATCGAGAAAGTCTGCGAAGGGAAGGACACGATCCGTTTTATTTTTATGGGCGATACCCAGCGAAGTTATAACGAGACGGAAGATTTCGTCAAGTACGTTAATCAATTAGATAGCATCGATTTCATTATCCATGGAGGAGATTATACGGAGTTCGGCTTAAAGAAGGAATTCGAGTGGAACGATGATATCTTGTCCAAACTAAAAGTGCCTTACGTAGGGTTGATCGGTAATCACGACGTGATCGGTAATGGCGACCAAGTATTTCGTAAAATCTTTGGGAATGAGAACTTCTCGTTTGTCGTGAGCGACGTGAAATTCGTATGCCTCAATACGAACGCTATCGAGTATGATTATTCCCATCCGGTACCCGATTTTAATTTCCTAAAGAATGAGATAGCGGATAGTACCCGTAATAAACGCACGATCGTAGTCATGCACGCCCCTCCCGGGAACGAACAGTTCGACAATAACGTGAAAGACGTGTTCCAACTTTATATCAAGACATTACCATCTTTAATGTTCTGCTTGCATGCGCATAACCATTGCGTATCGGCAGCCGATTTGTTTGAGGATGGTATTATCTACTACGGTTGCGCCAATATCGCCAAACGAAGTTATCTTCTTTTTACCTTAACCCCTGACGATTATATGTATGAAGTGGTCAATTTTTAAGCTTCTCCTCTTAACTTGTGTCTTTCCCCTTACACTCCATGCGCAAGAGGATAAATACACGAAACGAGTGCAACGGTACGAGAACGCATGGCAACGGGTCATCCCTCGCTATACGAAAGTACAATTCGCAGGTTCCATGGCGATGCTCTCCGTGGGTACCGGTTGGAATTATTACCGGAATCATTGGGAAACGGATATGTTGCTGGGTATCGTCCCCCGCAACGCGAATGATCACGCGAACGTGACTTTCACCTTGAAACAAAACTATTTTCCTTGGAATATCGATCTGGGAGAAAAAGTATCTTTCGAGCCTCTTTGTTGCGGTATCTACGTAAATTTCCTATTTGACCGGGATTTCTGGGCCAAGCAACCGAATAAGTATCCCCCGGGATATTATTGGTTCTCCACCCGCATCCGTAACCATATCTTTATCGGGGAGCGGATCACGCTCAAACTGAATCCAAATAGTAGCTGGCATAAATCCATCAGCTTCTTCTATGAGTTGAGCACCTGCGATTTGTATATAATAAACGCTATCGGCAACAGCTACTTGAAGCCAAAAGATTATTTAAGCCTTTCATTCGGGGTGAAACTACAGATCCTATAAAGGCAAGAAACGGAAGACATTCACTGCCCTCCGTTTCCCTAAACTACATAAAACACTTAAAAGAACAAACGTTGTCTATCAGAACGCTAGACCTAAGCGGATACCCCAGTTATTCAAACCATCGATATGATAGCTGAGGACATCCCCCTTGTTGGTAGCGTAGTTATAATAAGCGGCCATATGTACGCCGATCTGTTTCTGAGGTGTGAAGTACACGGTCATACCGATCTCGGGAGCTACATAGAATCCCCAGTTACGATCGTAAACCTTCAACACGTTCATGTAGGTAGACATCTCACTATAGCTAGCACCTAACTGAGCGCCAACATACGGTTGGAATTGTCCTTCCGGAGCGAAGTTATAACGGAAAGCCGCGCCAAAAGGTAACTGGAAGATAGAATGCTGTTGATCGGAAGTGATTACGGATGTTGAGTTTACCGGAATCGTCTGGCGGTCCACATACTCATTATTTGTATGATAAGAGATGAACGCACCTATAGCGAAATTAGGAATCACATAGTAACCACCCTCAGCGTGAGCACCCCAACCGCTAGTCTTCTTTGAGAAGTCTTGACCGAACGGAGAGTTGATCTGCCAGTCTACATTAAAATACGCGTTTTTCAAAACCTGGGCGCCAGCCAGAGCAGGCATCGCCATACAAACGATGAGTAAAGCGATTAATTTATTTATCTTTTTCATAGAACCTCAAACTTTTAATCATTCGAATTATTATTTCTTTACGTACGGAGATTGTACAAATGCTTGCTCGATAGCACGAACAGCTAGCTGAGTGTCGAATTTATCAGAACCAGACAACAAGCCACTCATGTAAGCGGTCCAAAGAACCGGAAGTTTAGCGTCTGCCTTAGAAGCGGCAGGAGCATCCAAATCCACTAACTCAGTCAACAAGGAACCTACACTATAGCTATACACTACAGGATACGGGTAATACCAATTACCCCAACCCGGTCCCCAGTAACCCGGACTCCAATATCCCGGATAGTTCCACCACCAGTACGGGTAGTTGTAGCCATCGTTGTAGTCAGCGAAATATTGAGTACTTTGTACGTAAGAAACTTGCAGACCTAAGTCGGCGTTATCTTTGTCTAGCGTGCGTTTGAAACCGCGGCTTTCCATATTATTCACCAACGTAGTGATAATATCGTCTGCTTCATTGGCTGTCCAGAACTGAGGTTTCTCGCTTGTGCCGATAACCAATACACTATCCGGAATGTAGAACGTAGTGAACGATTCGAATTTCGCGTCCTTATCATGATTCGTGAACACCAGAAAATCATTGTCCAATTTCGACATGTCCGGGTCCTTTTGGCAAGAAGCCAGCAGAAGAACTAACAGAAAAAAAGGAAAAATCTTTTTCATCTCATTTTAACGTTTAAAACAGTTTATACTATTATTTGTGCTTATATATAAGTCACTATTAAAACAGCATGAGTTGAAAAAGGTTCTAAAACTATCCTTTTGGGTGTGTTAATTAACATATCCTAACCATACGACGGGCTTATGGTCACTGTAGTCTAAATTAGGAGAATCATAAGTTACACCCTTAAAATCAGGAGAATAAATTATGTAATCAATTCGAAATATACGCTTTAATTGACGAAAGGTGTACCCGAAACCGGAGCCACAGTCACGGAACCCATCCGTTAAATCACCTTTCACGGTACGGTACGTATAAGAGGCCGGTGTATCATTAAAATCACCGCAAAGAATCACGGGCCCCTCCCCGGCATCCAACATCTGACGGATATAATCCGCCTGAGTAGCCCGTTTCACGAAATTCTTCTTCATCTGAAAAGCCATATGGAAGGCGGCCTCGGTTTCCTCCAATTGTTTACCCTCGGCATGGGCTTGGTAAAGACGAGGCTTTACGGCATTCACGCTAGTCGTTTGGAAATGGTTATTAAATACACGAACACTATCCCCTTGGATATCCATGACGGCAAACAAGGATTTATTGCTAGACTCCGGGTATAGGATAGACTCAAAACGAAGGATCGGATATTTACTGAAAATAGCGTTGCCCGCCGCTTTCGTAGCCGAACGGGTAGAGCAATAATACGGTAGGAACGATAAGGTCTTGGCGACAGAATCCATCCGCAGGGCCGATTCAACAGGGCATTCTTGGAGGCAAACAATATCCGGGTCCTCCTTTCTCAGCCAATCCGCTATATTAGGAAGCTGTTTCTTTCCGTCCGTATTGAAATTATTCACGTTATAGGTAATCACCTTAACCGCTTCTTTCCCTATCGGAATCTCTTTAGGGAAGACCCGTATCTGGAACATCGATATCAAAAACTCCCAGTTCAACAATAACGCCGCCAAAGGTACCCAGCACCAATGGCTCCTAAAGACACACCACATCAAGAAAAGACATAGATTGACCGCCAATACCGGTAATAACACCAATCCGGGAAACGAGATCCACTCCTTCCCTTCCGGATTCATACGTCCGGTAGCGAATCCGGCTATGGCTGCCACGGCAAAAGCGATCGTAATCAACACAAATAAAATATATATCAACTTCTTCATCCTTCCTATCCTGCGATTTAAACAAAAAAGGGACTATCCGGAAAAGACAGTCCCCCAATTCATACACTATAACCTGTCCGCTTCCGGCAGGGATAGCTTAAAAAACTTATCGAAGCGTTCCTTGTTGAGCCTCTTGGATCATCTTCTGATTAGCCAAGATCACGATCTCAACACGACGGTTCAACGAACGACCCTCGGGAGTGTCATTGCTAGCCACAGGATCATGTATACCTTTGCCTTCATAAACCATACGATCCGTACTTACCCCCTGCATCATCAGGTAATCGTAAACGCTCTTCGCACGTTTCTCGGACAAGGTCTGATTATAATCCACCTTACCGGTGTTATCCGTAAAGCCGATGATTCGGATATCCGTATCCGGATTGGCCTTCAAACTGGTAGCGAAGTTACGCAAGGCACTCTTGGAAGCGTCGCTCAACGTACTCGAGTTCGTGGCAAACAAGATACCGGAGTCAAAAGTAACCTTCAAGGCCTCACCATTGTTCACGCTCTCGATCTTCGTGTCCTCAGGCAGGGTAGCTTCCAGCTCCTTCTTCTGCTTATCCATTTTCTTACCGATTAACGCACCGGCTGTACCACCTACGGCCGCACCGATCACGGCACCCAATGCGGTATTTCCGGCCAAGGCACCAACACCAGCTCCGACAGCGGCACCACCGCCTACACCGATCGCCGTACCCTTCGCCGTGTTATTCCACGTTCCGCAACTCGTAAACACCACTGCCATACATAGCAGTAAAACAGATAATAATTTAATGTTCCTCATCATCTTCTACAATTTCACTTAAACAACTTTATATATATAACAAATATCAATCAAACATGTTGATCGAATCGCAATATTCAAGTTCTCCTTGTACTATAAAAGTGATTTCCTCCGGTTCGAATTTGCCTACGCCGTCTTTCTGGGCGTTCTTAATTACATAATTTACAACCTCTTCCTCATCGATCTCGATCTCATCGTCGCCATCATCATCTAGCATGCCATTAGATTCATAGAAGTCGTAGATCAAGTCTACGATATAGTTGATATCGTCATTACTGAACTTTCCTTTCAGTTCTTGGGGAAGATAATTCTGGATAAATTTTACGGAATCATCCTCGTCGTAAAGTAGCTCGTCATTGTTCGTGCTCATAATTAATCTTGTTTAATTGGTTTGAATAGCGGCAAATGTACGGAAATATTTTGATTTACACAGGAAAAATAGGCTACCGCATCAATTTTCACAAATAGATATCCTAAAATAGAGGCGTCTTCCTCTCATTAAAAAGGATATATATCATATGTCTTTCTAAAAATGGGCCTAACAGTAATCAGGATTGCCAATGGTAAAAAACACGATTATATCAATAGCAATTCAAGAGTTTATTAAATTAACATCCTTGTCCTCCCCTATTTCATTCCAGAATCGCTAATATAAAGATAAATTAATAAATAAGAATAACATTTCAACATAACACATATGTTATATGAAACAAATCAATTATATTTGTCATATAAAACAAAAAAACACCAGCCATGAATGATAAATATAATTATAAAACTATTTATACTACAGTAAAAGAAGATATTCAAAAAGGAGTATATCCAACAGGTACACTTCTTCCTACAGAACTTACGCTGGCTGATAAATATTCCGTTTCTCGCCCAACAGTCTCTAAAGTATATAACCAACTCCAAAAAGAAGGATATGTAAATAAAAAGAAAGGACTTGGGACTCTAGTCCTTTTCAAAGGAGATACAAAAAAAACATATACATTTGGACTATTGCTTCCTGGTGCCGGAGAATCCGAAATCTTTTCTATAATCAATGATCAAATATTAAAACAATCCGAGCTTATGCAATTTAGCTGCCTTTGGGAAGGGGCAACAGCCAGTAATGCAGACATTCGACGCAATCTTATTGAAACCTGTTGCGACAGTTACATAAAAAAAAATGTTGACGGGATATTTTTCTCCCCCTTGGAACGAGTGCCTGACGCTGATCGCATTAATGAAACTATATGCAATAAAATACAACAAGAAGGAATCCCCCTTATTCTTATCGATCGGGATATTGTACCCATACCACAGAAAAGTCCTTTCGATGTCGTATGTCTTGATAATTACAGCGCAGGTGCCATAATGGCCCAGCACTTAATTCAAGCAGGTTGTAAGCATATTTATTTCTTTCATCGCCCAGATTCAGCCTATTCCGTCCGTATTCGTTTTCTCGCAGTTAAAGATACGATACAGGAACAAGGACTGACATTCAACGTACAAAATGACTTTTGTGGTAATCCTGAAGACTTAGATTTTGTTAAAACAATTCCTATAATAAAAGGAGAAACCGGTATTATCTGCGCCAACGACTCAACAGCGGCTGTCCTTATGTCGTCATTAGAAGCTATCGGACATAAAATAGCCTCCGACCTTCTAATTTGCGGATTCGATGACATGAAATATTCACGTCACTTGAAATGTTCACTTACATCGTTTATACAACCATGTAAAGAAATAGCCAACACCAGCATCGATTTAATGATAAGAAGAATCAAGTGTAATGATAGATTACCTATGAACGTCTATCTAAATGGCCAAATTATCAAAAGAGATTCTACCCGTTTCATTTAAAAAGATGCAGTTCTTTTTAACAACAAAAGCACATGCACGGTAATATGATAACCGTTATGTGCTTTTTCTACATCCCCCCAATCAATCTACAAGAAAAAAACTATTTATCAAACTCATAAACTCTTATATTGTATTCAAAGATTATATTAATTCAGTTTATCAACAAATTCTCATTAAAAAAATCTGTAAAATTATTGATATAACCATTCCCTACCATACCACAAATACAAGCACCCAAAGCAGCCTCTTCTCGGCAAGCAGAAACCTGCAAATGACACTTGAAACGTTCCTCCAAAATTTGGCATAGCAGAGGATTTCTCTTAATTCCATTTCCCGAACCAACCAATATAGTTTTTCGCTCTCTAACAGAGTTCGGCAATAACTGGTAGAAATCATATAGTTCTTGGCTCATACCTTCTAAAAAACCTCGAATTAAATTTTCAGGATGCCAGTTCAGACAAGATATATTCATTATTTTTCCTCGTTTTTCGGGATGCGATCTCGTACCACCAAACAATGTCTCCACCCGTATATCATCCTCCTGAACTTCTTTATATGGAACTGAAACCATAATCTTATACAAATCTGTATCATCCATTTCTTCACCAGTATAAAGCTTGATCGTCTCTGAAAAAAATTTCTTTAATAATGAGAATGAACAACCACCACATAACGCAGCACCAACCAAAATATATCCTCCACCTGGTAAAGGACGCGTATCCAAAAGTGGGACATTTACGTAATCTTCCGAATAAACAGAAATTTGGCTACTAGTTCCAACAGTTATATGGATAGAGTGCCTTATATCACGGATAGATCCAAGGAAACTGGCTTGATTGTCTCCGATAGCAGTGTAAACCGAGATATTTTCATAATGTCCAACTCGGGAAAAAGCTTTACCAATTTCTGGCAAAATAGAGCTATCAATTCCCACATTCCACAGAGCTTCTTTATCAAAAGCCAATTTTTCTTTATCAAAAAAACCGAGACTAGCAGCGTTAGAACAATCAACCAAAGGTTCACATTTACCTGTTAATCGTATTGCGGTATAGTCCATAATAGTACATAATTTCACCGCATTTTGTGGAACCAAACTATTTACTTTATTGTAATAATGCGTGACTAAACCAAAACCTGTTGATAATGGAAATCCGGTCTGCTTAGAAAGATAGGCCGCATAACTCATACCATCTTTATAAAGAAGACTTCCACGCATATCTTGCCATGTATATAACGGACTAACAGCCTCCCCCTCAGCATTAACATACAATATACCATGCATTTGCCCAGATAATCCAATTCCTTTTATATCCGGATATTGGATTCGAAGTTCTTGGATCAGATCTAACACAATATCAACTATAGCATTCGCATCCTGAACCTTCTCCCATACATTACAAGATAGCATATCTGTATTGTTAATTTTTGCTATCGATACGATATCTTTAGAAACAGTATTATAAACTATTCCACATATCGAACTTGTTCCTATATCAATTCCTAAAAAATTCATAATTTATATCAATAGTTTTATACCAAAGAGATTATTCCAATTCTATATTTTTTATTCTAATCATTAGGAATAGTAGATAAATGACACAGACTGTCAAAACAACTACAGCCCCAATCTGCCCTCCAAAAATATCAGACATGAGTCCCATAAATACAGGGAAAATAGCACCACCAAAAATCCCCATGATCATCAAACCTGAAATTTCATTATTCCGTGACGGCATGTATAACAATGCTTTAGAAAAAATAATAGAGAATATATTTGAATTTCCAACTCCAATCAAAGCTACACAAATATAGATACTCATGCTATCCATACTTATATAGAGGCACGAGATACCAATAAATATCATAACAACACTCACGACAAAAAACTTTAAGGGAGAAAACTTCGCCATAATAAATGTCCCGGATAAACAACCGAAAGTTCGAAACAAGAAATAAAGGCTAGTCGCATATCCTGCCTCAGCCAATGACATTCCTACTTTCTCCTGCAATAGCTTTGGCGCAGTTATATTCACACCAACATCAATACCAACATGCACCAAGATTCCAACGAAAAACAGAAGAATGGTCGTGTTTCCCAATAGCTTAATACACTCTTTAAAAGATGACGATTCATTTTTCTCTTCCGCTTCCACAATATCGATCATAAACAAATAAACGATAGCTATGATATCTATCGCCGCAAAAATATAAAATAGCAACTTCCAATCACCATAACACAACGCAGCATGTACGGCAATCAACGGAGCGATAAACGAAGCGATAGCCTTTATAAATTGTCCCAATGTTAAATAACTCGGTAGTCGGTCTTTGCACACCATATTAGCCAACAGAGGATTCAAAGAAACCTGCATAAGTGTATTTCCGATTCCCAAACACGAGAAGACAAAAAACATAGCCACATCATTATAAACAAAGATAGGAATCAACAATCCAATAAACGTAATGACCATACTTAATAATACAGTTTTTTTCCGTCCGATCTTGTTCATTAACATCCCGGTCGGAACCGAGAAAACCAGAAACCAGAAAAATACCATTACGGAAAAAGAATTGGCAGCCGTATCAGACAATCCAAAATCTTGTTTTACATAATTAGTCGCAATGCCAACCAAATCTACAAATCCCATCGTAAAAAAAGTTAACATTACCGGGATAATATGACTTATCCTATTTTCACTACCCATAATCACAATTTTAAATTTAAAACAATCACAAAAGCGGAGACACTTTTATATTTCTAAACTTAACAGTTCCTTGTTTTGCATAAAACCATAAATAGTTTCCTTTCTTTTCCGGTAACCGATTTACGATACAACGGCGATCGCCTATACAAACATCAATAATGTCATTTTTCATAATTATATCTACTTTAACCGGTTCGTCCAACCCAGGCACAACCTCGATAAAAGCATCCTCACCCAAACGAACCGTACGTTTATTAGGATTTAAACTAAGCTTATAACCATCATTTGCTTTATCTTTCGCTCGTAAAAACAAACCATACTCATCACTATTACTTACCGGCTCAATCTCCAAAGTAACCCGACAATTATAAGGCATATCTTTAATATAAGCACCACCAATAGCTCCCTGGGCATCAAGCAATACTTCCCGGTCTGATACCTTCTTGGCGTTTTCAGCCTCCGTCAAATTCACACGCAAAGGAGATCGAGTAGCCCAAATAGCTTCTGCCGGGAACTTAGTTGCCAAATCGCCATTCGGCAACTGATAGGCTTCACGCAAAATAATACTACCACCAAAACGTTCCGGACCATAATCTTTATTCTCTCTCTTACTCGGAACCCATCCCGCAACAATCCGCCGATTATCTTTGAATTCCGCTGTTTTAGCAACATTAACCCATTGTTCCAGTAATGCCTGTGATTCCGGATATTCCCACGGACCATACGGATTCCGGGATTTCACATAATATGTATCTCCTCCCTGTCCATAAACCAGATAATACCAACCGTTCCATTGAAAATAATCAGGGCATTCGGGAACATCTCGCATTCCGGAAATAAGGGGTTCCTGCACTTGCCAGTTTTTTAAATCTTTCGAAGTCAAATGCACCAAACATCCACGCCCCTCACTGATGACATAATTATCAGTCTCGCTGGAAACAAACAAATGAAATACACCCTCTTTATCAATTATCACTTTCGGATCACGAAAATGCCGCTTACTATATCCGGGAGCAGAAGTATAAAAAGGATTCGGTTTCTGCTTCTTGAAAGTTAAACCATCCTTACTGACAGCATAACTCAACTGCTCATTAATCTGATCATCTTGGGTAATCAAGCGAGTCGCATAAAATGCATAATATTGCTTACCATCAAAAGTAACCGAACCGGTACATATAGACTTTTCCCAGTTCTCGTCTATCCCTATAGCAATCGGATGATGCCTCCAACTCTTTAAATCCGAACTAGTACTCACGCACCATTGGTGACCACCTAAGCCATTCAAGGCCGAATGATGTCCTTCATCAAGCAACCAATACAAATAAAAAACCCCATCCTTATAAAAAGGGATACAATCACCAACAAACAGATTATTTCCCGCTGGTGTAAAATATTGGATATTATCTTTAGGTTGAACTTCCGAATCATATTTTACCGAAAACTGGGCCTGTCCTATCGCACAACCAGCTATCATCAATGCTATTGAAATAAAAATCTTTTTCATGCCATTAAATTTGTATTATTTAATTAATTCGTTTTTTAACTGTATAATCGATGCCTTCAATAAGTTCACAGCTCCTGATTCGGCATACAATTCAAATGTTGTGAATTCATCATCCGGATAACATAGAGAGGTCATGGCCACACGTCCACCCGAGGCAAATAATTCTATCGAATTTTGATCGAATAAAATAAGCCAATCCGATACCGGCGTCTCCGAGCGGTAACCTGCGCCCATTAATTGTTCGAAACCTTCGACTGACGGTTCAATCTCTAATCCACTGCGGTCTATATAATAATAACTCAACTCATTTTGGTAACCGATGGTCAGAACTTTTCCAGATCTCGTTTTTAAGCGGATTCCATAATTATCAGCTTTCCAGATAGCCCTATTATCGCTATTATCAAAATTCAACCGCATAACAAAAGATTCTCCCGGATAAGGGAACTCTTTTCTCAAACCGTTTTCATCCGAAAGTTTCACAGGCCCGACCAAACAAGAATCCGCATAAAAAGCAGATAATCCGGAAGGAATAACAGAGGCCAACATATAATGTCGCCCTTCCTCTACCAAACCTAACCGACGAGGAATTATCATATTTCCACGGCCAACCGAGGTTGGTAATAAATTAGCATATTCCCAGCAACTCATCCAACCTAGAAATATACGATCATCCCCATTAAGCCCGCTAAATGTAGATCCCGCATAATTATCTTTTCCATAATCCAACCACAATTCCTTCGTTTGTGTTATTTGAAATGAAGTCCCATCAAAATCACCTATATAATAACAGGTTGACGGTGTACCATTTCCCAACCCGTTCTCCATATTTACCAATAGTACCCATTTCTTTATCTCTTTACCTTGTACCTTCATCGGGAAGAAATCTGTCCCTTCCCAATTAGCACCTTGGCTTGTCACATCTTTAAACTCACTTAAAAAATGCCATTCTTTACAATCCGAAGACGCATAGAATAAGACAGAAGAACCCGAGGAAACGGTCATGATCCATCGCCCGTATTCTTCGTACCAAGAGACATGAGGATTTCGGAGATCACATTCAACAGGATTAGGCAGATCTATTTCCCCCTGTTTTATCCAAGTCCGGCCCTTGTCCAAACTATACGCACTGAATAAAGTTTTAGATAAATCTGGATTAGCATAGGTATAGAATGCCAGAAAAGGACGCTCCATCTCGGATCCAAAGCCGGAGGTATTCTCCTTGTCTACAACAACACTTCCGGATTTAAGATACCCCAAACTATCAGGAAACAATGCGATGGAATCTCGCTGCCATCGAAACAAATCCCGGCTTACAGCATGTCCCCAATGTATATTCCCAAATACATTTCCAGAAGGATTATATTGATAGAAAAGATGATACAATTCATCATCATATACCAAACCCGCCGGTTCTCCCGTCCAATTCATAACTGTCGTAAAATGAAACAGAGGGATATGATTTGTCTCTACGTTAACCGCTTTTCGACAACCACTTAATAAGCACACCAATCCTACAATACCAGATAAAATCCTTTTACTCATTGCATATCATTTAATCGATACATATTTGTATGCCTAATCACGATTACAGCTTTTACCACCCGTAATTTTGTTTATATAACCCCTTCACATAACTAATCTGTTTTTGAGGTATGGGAAAGTACTCATCCCTGTTTTTCGTAAATCTAGCGTCTTTCAAATAAGAACGTCTCGTTTTTTCGATCGTAAAATAATTATTCATGTACGTATCGGCAATACCCCAACGAACCAAATCAAAAAACCATTTTCCCTCTGTCGCAAATTCCAGATGGCGTTCCCAACGTAATGCCTTTAACGCAAATTCTTGTGTCCATGCCGGGCAATTCTTTCCAGGGACATAAGGCTGTACATCAAAATTACCAGTCGGAGTTCCATCCGCAAACTTCAAACGCCCTATACTCGTAGCCGCCCTCATTCTAAGCTGGTTTATTAAATCCAAGGCTTCGTTCAAATTCGTATTCAACTGAATCAAAGCTTCCGCACGCCAAAGCATTACCTCGTCCAAACGAAGCACATCCCAGTTCAACCCACTCCCCATAAACGGATTGGTCTTCCGAAAGCAATCGCAGGTCGGCAATACGATCAGTTTCTGACTCATCGTATATCCATACACCTCTGGCGTACGTGCCCAACTATTTTCCATAATGTAATTCGGATCATACTTCCAAGGCATCTCCGGCACACAAGCCGTATGCATCAAACGAGGATCCATTGGGATTCTGGCGAAAGCATCTTTATTATCCAACGTCTCACCTTCATCAAAATGATCGAAATCTGGGACTCCGTCTACCGTCTTGAAATGATTCAACATATGTATGGAGGGTTGAAACGCCCCACAACAACCATAGTCACTATTCATCGGATAAACCAGCCATGAATTAAGACGCCCTATAGTAGACCCGTCATTATTAGCCGAATATTGGATAGCCCAAATAGACTCTGAATTATTCTCATATTCACACAAGAAATTCTCTGCGAAATCAACCACTAAGCTTTTTCCTGAATTATCAATAATATCCTTACACAAACTGGCGACCTCTGTCAGTTTCTCTTTGTTGATATTGATAACATTATGTTTCTCATCCTGCTCATAAGCGGCAAACAACAATGCCTTTGCTAAATAGGCTTTTGCCGCAAACTTAGTAGGACGGCCTACTTCTTCTTGCGTTTCCGGAAGGACTTCGACCGCATAACGGAAATCATCGATCAACTTACCCCAAAGTTCTTGATCCGTAAGTTCATTATTACTTACCTTATCGTACTCATCAGTTAGCGTATTCTCATCGATCCAAGGAAAAAACTTAAAGCACAGCTTCATATACATATAAATATGGGATCTCAAAAAACGCAACTCCCCGATACGCTGTTCCCGCAAGGGATATTCTTCCTTAGTCAAAGCCTGTGCTCTTCGTAAAGCGTCGTGAACACGACCGACACCAACATAATGTACCCACCACAGATTATCCAAGTCATCCGACGTGGTAGGTTGCATATACACAAAGGTTTCCCAAAGATGTCTTTCTGCGTTGTCACTAGTTCCCGCCGCACCTTTATAAGCCTCACCTCCTCGCAAAGAGCCTTCCTCATACGGCATCCCAAACTGTTTGTTGAAGTGGTTCTGCCCACAGAAAGAATATGCGGCAGTTATCATTTGTTCCACTTTGTCGACTGTGTTCAAATCTTCGTCCGAAATAATACCCTGTGGGTTTTCATCCAATATGGAAGAACAAGAAGCGCTTCCCAAAAGTAAAAAAAGACTATAACTTATAATATTTATCGTTTTCATAGATTCCTCGCTTATTTAGAATGTTACATTTAAAGACATTGTCATAGAAAATGGCATCGGATAACCACTTCCCGGAGTTTCCGGATCCAAGCCTGTATACGCATTATCACCCCATGTTTTCATCAAAGTCACAATATTATCCGCTCTTAGTGCAACTCTGGCACGTTGTAATTTCAATTTGTTCGCAAATGATTTCGGGATAGTGTATCCTACTTCCGCATTACGGATTTTCAAGTACGAGCCACTTTCCACATAATAAGTAGACATCCTTCCTTCATCATTATAATTATTGACAGACAGGGCAGGTATTGATGTATTCGTATTAGTTGGAGTCCACGCATCCAATAAACGAGTACCATAATTCTCACCAGCCGTACTTAACGCATAAATATCGGTCCAGCTCTTCCATCCACTTACATTCAGATCCTTGCCAAACACTCCGTTGAAGAACACGCTAAAGTCAAAGTTCTTATATGTCACACCTACAGAGATACCATATTCCAAATCGGGATCCTCACATCCGATCCAAGTACGATCTTGATCGTCTATCTTCCCATCATCGTTCAAATCCTTATAACGAATACGGCCTGGCGCAGCTCCCGTCTGTGTCGGGGCATTATCCACCTCCTCTTGCGTTTGAAACAAACCATCCGCCACATAACCATACAACGAGTTCAAGGAACGACCTATCACGTTATCCTCTTCACCATTTCCCGCAAAATTATTGATTACGTCATCTGGTACTTTTATCACTGTTTGTTTATTATGAGAAAAGACACCGCTAATATTCAACCCAACATCACCAAACTGATTGTTGTAGTTCAACGTTAGCTCAAAACCTTTATTATCTATGTCTGCTCCATTCAACCATCTTTGAGCTCCTTCGCCCAAAGTGGCCACTGTACCAGGTTTCATCAAGATATCTCTCGTATATTTCAAGTAGTAATCAAAAGAACCGCTCAACTTTGAATCCAGCACGGCGAAATCCAAGCCAAAGTTGTGCTGCGATGTCGTTTCCCACTTCAAGTCCGGATTCGCCATTTGCGTACGCCTATAGCCAGAAGGTAAAGTTCCACCCTGTCCGGTGAAATCATAGGCTGTTCCCCAATTCCAGTCATCAATAGCCCCCTTGTCGTATAATGTTTCATAGAACTGATAAGACGAATAAGCGTCAATGCTTGAGTTACCATTCTGTCCCCACCCATAGCGAAGCTTCAATTGGGGAATTACAGGTCTAAGACTTTCAAAAAAGCTCTCATTATTAACCGACCACCCCAATGAAAAAGCAGGAAATGTCGCCCACCTATTATTCGCACCAAACACAGAAGAGGCATCCCGCCGAAGAGTAACAGAAGCTAAGTAGCGATTATCATAATTGTAGTTAATCTTTCCAAACCAAGAAATCATAGTATTACTGTATTGCTCACTAGCATTATCTTTTTCTGATTCTCCGGAACTTAGCCACATATAGTCATCATTTTCCAAAGCATAATCACGACGGCTACCCCAATGTTGTCGATATGTGTGTGTTATCGTCTCTTGACCCACCATAATATCAAAATTATTTTTGTCGATATCGAATACATACTGTAAAACATTGCTATTCGTACAACTCAAATCAAAATAGGATTCTTGCCTCACCTTGTTTCTTGTCTCACTCAAAAATCCAGACTCATAAGTATAATCCATCGTACGCTTCCAAGAACCAATACCATCCACACCAAAAGATGTTCGAAAGCTCAACCCTTTGATAATATTAATATTCGCATATATATTACCAAATAGACGGAGATTGTCATGGTGATTCTGCTTATTGTCTTCTATCAAGCGAACTGGATTTTGTCGATCACTCATACCTCCTATAGGTCCCCCCCAGCCTTCACCATCGACCGTATGAACTGGAACAATAGACATCAGGGATTTACAGGCATCTATATTCCCTGTACCAATATTATCGCTTTCCCGCCATTTGGAGACCGTGAAGTTCTCTCCAACCGTCACATGCCCATTCAGAAAAGTATAGTCTGAATTGATACGTCCATTAAACCTTCTAAAAAAACTTCCATCAATCGTTCCTTTATTATCATAATAATCTACCGCAAACACCGTGCGTCCAGCATCTGTTCCTGTAGATAATGTCAAGTTATATTGCTGAATTTGCCCCGTTCTCAATATTTCTTTCTGCCAGTCAGTATCTGCTGCTCGCATCGTATGAGCATCATCTAACCATTCTTTCCAAGTTACTTTATCCAGAACATAATTGCCATTCGCATCCTCATGATCCTCATATTGATATAAGCCACCTATTCCTACGAGATTTGGATCAGCATTCGGATCATCATTTTTGATGGCCCAATATTGAGCGATACCACGTTGTTCCGTGTTCATTAACTCATAAGGTTTTTTCTTGCTCACAATCGTATAAGACGCATTAAAATCAACTGTTATCCCCTTTCTTCCCTTACGGGTTGTAATGATAATCACACCATTAGCGGCACGAGACCCATAAATAGAGGCAGAGGAAGCATCTTTTAATACTTGTATGGACTCAATATCCAACGATGCCAGTTCAGACATGGAACGTGTTGTCGGTACACCATCAATAATATATAACGGATCATTATTATTCAGCGTACCTTCACCACGTATCCGGATCGTAGCATTCGCATTAGGAGCGCCATCCGTCATGACAGACATACCCGCAACTTTCCCTTGGGCTGCTTTCATTGCGCTACCATACGAACCTGTTTTCAACTGATCTACCTTAACAATAGATACAGACCCCGTTAAGTCCGCCTTTCTCTGAGAAGTATAACCTGTTACTACAACCTCGTCCAGATTCAAGGCATCTTCTTCTAATACAATATTTTTCCCCTCTACCTCATTCGCAGGATATTCCGCACTTTTATATCCTATATAACTAAAAACCAAAATACTGTTATCCTTGACATTTATAGAGAAATTACCATCCATATCCGTTATAGTCCCATTGTTTGTATTACGTTTATCCACAATTGTAGCTCCTAAAACAGGCTCTCCTTTTTTATCCAACACACGTCCTTTAACAGGCCGCTCTTGTTGTTGAGGCATTTGCCATGCTACATCCGGCATAGCAGCATATGCATCAAGTACTCGCATACCACCCAAGCAAGCAATCAATGCACACCGGTACAATGTTTTTTTAGTATTCATACAATCCATAGATTTGAAAGATTAATTAAACATTAGATTCAAGTTGAACTTATATATAATAACCAAACTTAGATATCCCACTATATAGCACCACAAAATTATCATATATTTTACAATAAACAAACAAATAAGCTATATATTTAATCGCAAATTAAAATTTATATATTACATATATGACAATATATGAATTTTTAAAAGCAGAATTTTATAAATTTTATCTACAAACAAGGAAATAGAATGTAATTTTATTTACATATAACATATACAACCATAAGACTTAAGAGGTAAAATATAAAGAAATAGCAATACCACATTACATACTCAACAATATTATTACATATATGATAATATAAACAATTTGAACATCAAAATACTTCTATACAAAAAATCCCGCATAAAACACTCATCAAGAATATCTATACGGGATAAGAAGTTAGTAATAATAGTTCTTAATCACTCAATGGCGCAAGACTAATGTCTTGTACGGATATCCCTTCCATACAAAATCGCAAATTACCGACAGTAAGTTCCGGACGATACGAGATCATCGTTCTTTGAGCGGCAATTTCCGTATCAATCAACGATCCTCCGAATTTATCAGAACCATCAACAAGTATACGAACCATAAACGGCTTGCTCGTATCTATACCATTTTCAATGGCATAATTACTCGCCGTCTGCGGGGCACCACCTTCCCTCAGCGTTTTTTCACTCGAAGCATAGGTAGCGGTCAAATTTGTTCCGTACTGGGCACGTGCCTTGTCTAGCTGCAATTGCCATTCACAAGCAGATTCCTCTCCCTTTTCTGGCAAGAACAAAACCTTCAAATTACCTTGTCTCGGCTGATCTGGATATACTTTAAAAGTCAACATAAACGACTTGCTTGAAACGGGAAAATCACCTGTCCCGGTAAGTTTAGCTGAAAGCTTTTTCGGAGTTCCCGTCGCCGGAATTATCTCATCCATCCATTTCGTTCCGATACGTCCATCTGGATATTGTATTAACTCGTGGATCACCAATGGCCCTCCCCAGTTCTGCATTTTCAGCCACCCCGCCATCAAAAAACGCCCTCCAGGTATTTCCGTAATCGCGGGAACAGACAGCCCGTTATAGAAATCCGTTCCTTCAACCACGACGTCTTTATAGGCAAACTCCGGATCCTTAGCCAATTTAGACCAAAGACGGGTAAAACCACCAATGATATAATCATATTCGCCCCAACGGAAAAAGAAGGTACAATCACCGCCTAGCGGGAAATCAGCATCCAAGCATTTCCATCCACCATTCACGGAATCAGCCTTCCAAGTTCCACGAGCACCATAGTTAGCCAACATTTTCAAATTACCATCAGGATCAGTATAGATACTCGGATTCTCACAAGGATGGTATAATATATGTGTCTTTTTGAAGTTGGTAACACCATCCTCGCTTATCGAATAAGTAGAGCCAGCCGGTACAAGTCCCTGGATCGTATCATAATTAAACGAGCCCGTATAACCATTCTTCTCCAGATAAGTCCATTGCATCGGAAGCGTAGTTTCTTCCTTAGGATAGATACGAGTAGTATGCAGCCCATAACTAATACAGAGTTTGCCATTAAAAAGAAAAGGCGTACCGGTTCCGAATGTCTCCCATTGGTATTCCAGAGGAGTCGCTGGCTTATGTTCTACCCAAGTTTGAAAATCCGTGGTAGACAAATGCTCGAAATAATGTCCACCTCTTCCAAATTTACTTGCGTGGCCACGGCGATCAAACAAATAAAACACATGATAACGTCCATCATGGAAGAATGTAACCACATCTCCCACCCAAGCATTATGGTAAGGAGGTGTCCAATATTGGATATTAGAGGCGATTTGCGGTGTTGGCGCCGCTATCTGTTCCGGTTGGATAGCTGGCTCATACAAATTAGCCTCGCTCACATAATCGGGGTTTAAGCTCCACAATTTCATCCGACTCGCCAACGGATAACCTAGGGCGAAATCATTATCATACAAGCGCCCATCTATGTAAATAGTCCACTGGACCCCGGAGAATTGAAGGATAATATCATGTTTTCCCTCCGGTCTATCTAATATCGCTAAAGGTATACCAACCGTCATATCCTGGAATTTTTTCGGATCCCAAGGAGACTGCAAGGAAAGACTCGCTTCTAATACGGGAACCGAACCATCCAACATTTTATAAGCCGGATAATTTTGTATTTTTCGATCATCCGGATCATGCTTACGAAGATAGACTTTAAGTACCTGAGGTATCTCAAGCAAAGTTTGCTCTCGGGCGACCGATTTTATATCAGCGGTAAACCGGATCGTAAAACCCTTTGACTGATCATCCGACAACAAGAGCCCTGCCTCCGGCACTGTTCCGGACAAGCTGCTTTTGGCTGTCCTTGAAGTATTAAAACTCCAAAAAGGACTTTGTAATTCAACTTTTACTTGCTTAGAAACAGCTTTTTTCTCTTGACAGGCCATCATACCCATTAAAGTAAAGATTAACAAAAACAAGGATATAAACCTCTTGTTCATCACCAACGCAAATCCGCAGTTAAAAATAGAACCCTGATTCATGATTTTAAATATTATTATTCAATTAGTTAACTTGCAAATTCATTCCACAGTATCCCTAAAGTTAGAATATCAAGAGAACAACTCCCCATATTTTCAAATTAGCATGTAGTCGCAAATATACTGATATTTATTTATATGAAAACAATTTTATAGCATAAATTAAAAATTTATTTGCCATAATAATAACATAAGAGGTAAATAATAACTATATAATGTAATCAATAACCTATCTTTTTCCCTCTCTGCATATACATAAACAAGTTAACCAAGTTGAGCTTCCATCTGCTTGGTTATCCTTATGAGGAAAGGCGGAATGCCCCTTCTTAGGATCACCCCGCCTTCACATCACAGCTGCCTTATACCAAACAGACAGCTTCCTTTAATTCTTAAATACCAAACTATCGTCTTTCCTATCGATCACGATCGGGCGGTTACGGTCTACCGTTCCACCCAGCAAAGCCTTTGACAACTCGTTCAAGACATACTTCTGAATGACACGTTTTACCGGACGGGCACCGAATTGAGGATCGAAGCCCTTGTCGGCGATAAAGTCCACGGCCTCGTTCGTGAAGTCCAAGGCGACACCGTTCGTAGCCAACATCTTCTTCACGCTGTTCAACTGCAAGGATACGATCTTGCGAATCTCCTCCTCGTTCAGCGGAGTAAACATGATGATATCGTCGATACGGTTCAAGAACTCCGGACGGATCGTCTTCTTCAACAGTTCCAGTACTTGGATCTTCGTCTCGTCTACCACCTTGTCATGCGTGGCGGGTGTCATCTTCTCGAAGTTCTCACGGATCAAGGAAGAACCTAGGTTACTTGTCATGATAATGATCGTGTTCTTGAAGTTGACAACACGGCCTTTGTTATCCGTCAGCCGTCCATCATCCAAGACTTGCAACAAGATGTTAAATACATCCGGATGCGCCTTTTCGATCTCATCGAACAAGACAACCGAGTAAGGTTTCCGGCGAATCGCCTCCGTCAATTGTCCACCCTCATCGTAACCCACATATCCCGGAGGCGCACCGATCAAACGAGTCGCGCTGAATTTCTCTTGATACTCACTCATGTCGATACGGGTCATCATATTCTCATCATCGAACAGATACTCGGCCAACGCCTTGGCCAACTCCGTCTTACCCACACCGGTAGTACCGAGGAAGATGAAAGAACCGATCGGTCGTTTCGGGTCCTGCAGGCCGGCACGACTACGACGAACCGCATCGGCGATAGCGTTGATCGCCTCTTCCTGACCGATCACACGGGTATGAAGCTCGGACTCCAGACGTAATAACTTATCTTTCTCGCTCTGCATCATCTTGCTGACCGGAATTCCAGTCCAACGGGATACCACATCGGCGATATCGTCGCTATCCACTTCCTCCTTGATCATAGCCGCGGCACCTTGCATCGTCTTCAACTTAGCCTGTACCTCCTTGATCTCCTCTTCCTTTTGCTTGATCTTACCGTAACGGATCTCAGCGACCTTGCCGTAATCACCCTCACGCTCCGCCTTGTCAGCCTCAAACTTCAGGTTCTCGATATCGATCTTATTTTGTTGGATCTTGTTGATCTGCTCCTTCTCGCTCTGCCACTGAGCCTTTTGCTTGGTCTCTTCCTCCTTCAAGTCGGCGATCTCCTTGTTCAGTTGCTCTAATTTCGACTTGTCGTTCTCACGCTTGATCGCCTCACGCTCGATCTCCAACTGTTTGATACGCCGGGAAACCTCATCCAACGACTCCGGTACGGAATCGATCTGCAAACGCAGACGGGCGGCGGCCTCATCCATCAAATCGATCGCCTTATCCGGCAAGAAACGATCCGTGATATAACGGGTAGACAACTGCACGGAAGAGATAATCGCATCATCCTTGATACGTACCTTATGGTGATTCTCGTATTTCTCCTTCAGACCACGAAGGATGGAGATCGTATCCAACTCACTCGGCTCGTCTACGATAACGGTCTGGAACCGACGCTCAAGCGCCTTATCCTTCTCAAAATACTTCTGATACTCATCCAACGTCGTGGCACCGATCGAACGTAGCTCACCACGAGCCAAGGCCGGTTTCAAGATGTTAGCTGCATCCATGGCGCCTTCGCCTTTACCGGCTCCTACCAAGGTATGGATCTCATCGATAAAGAGGATGATCTCACCCTCGGATTTCGTAACCTCGTTCACCACCGCTTTCAAACGTTCCTCGAACTCGCCTTTATATTTAGCTCCGGCGATCAACGCACCCATATCCAACGAGAAGATCTGTTTAGACTTCAAGTTCTCGGGAACGTCACCCCGAACGATACGATGGGCCAACCCCTCAGCGATAGCAGTCTTACCTACACCCGGCTCACCGATCAAGATCGGATTGTTCTTCGTACGGCGGCTCAATATCTGCAAGACACGGCGGATCTCCTCGTCACGTCCGATCACGGGGTCCAGTTTACCACTACGGGCACGCTCGTTCAAATTGATGGCGTATTTTCCTAAGGCATCGTACGTCTCCTCGGCGGATTGGCTTGTCACCTTATTTCCTTTACGCAATTCCTCGATCGCTTGACGTAACTCTTTCTCTGTCACGCCGGCGTCTTTCAATATCTGTGAAGCGGTGCTCTTTTCCGTGAACAACGCCAAGATGATCGGCTCCAACGATACATATTGATCCCCCATCTTAGAGGAATAATCGATCGCCTTCTGTAAGACAGTGTTCGACTCGCTAGAGAGATAGGGTTCGCCTCCCGAAACCTTAGGATAAGATTCGATTTGGCGATCCAGTACCATATTCAGGTTTTGAGCGTTTACCCCTAATTTCTGAAAGATAAAATTAGTAACACTCTCACCCGTCATAATGACAGCTTTCAACAAGTGAACCGGTTCGATAACCTGTTGATTATTTTTGGTAACCAACTGTACGGCTTGTTGAACAGCCTCCTGCGCCTTGATTGTAAAATTGTTTAAATTCATATATTTAAGCTCCTTTCTTATATTCTTTTCTAATTTATTTTACACTTATATCCTTACAAAAGAAATACCAAAACGAAAATATGACATTTTGTCTTAATATTATAAAACAGAATAGAGAACTCCCCGTCAAACCGTCCATTTCGGATGTCATTCGGACGTATCTTTTCAGAAAGAACAAAAGAGAGAGAAAAAGGTTTTGATAGTAAACGCACAGTATCTAGGTAAAAACAGTCAATGTTCTCAAAAAAACACGTACGAGTTTTTCCGGAAACACGTACATGTTTTTTGAAATTCACGTACGTGTTTTTTTCGAGTGGTTATATCCTATAAATCCAACAATTTACGGATAGTCATTATAATACTTCCACGTATTCTCCCGTTTCCTGTTTCTCTTCTTATCACGGGCACTTTTCCAGAAAATAGTCTCTAGTAAATCCTCTGCGTCGAAATAGACTCTTATGGTAGCAAGTACCCCTCCCCTTCGCTGGCCATCTTTCACGACATCCGAGTATATATTAGTCAGTTTTACGTTGGCAGCCATAGGAACCTTACCTACCTTTAACTCTTTCCAATCCTGATTCTTAGGGAGCCTAATCGTGTGCGCTTGCTTCTGTATGGCCAATGAACGGGAAGGTGACTTAAAATTCAGCAGCATGAATAGGACTGGGGTAATCGAATCATAATTGGTCAACCTACGTAAAGTATCTAACTGTACATATTCCGAGAAGTCTTTCGTAATCGGCAACTCACTTGGTGAGGATAACATATGGGTTCCCGGTTGATCGGGTCGTAGAAAAGTCCCGCTTTCTATCGCCTTCTGAAACTCAGGATTCAAACGTATCTCCTCCTTGCCGGATAAAAATTCTTGCAGGCGCAAAGAATCCTGTTCCGTCCACTGCGCATGGGCCATCGTAGGTAGGATGAATACTATCAAAAGGAATATAGGTCGCATCTTCACGTCTCTCATCTTCATAATCCTCATTACATTTCTATCACCAAGACTCATTCCTCCATTAAATCCCCCATTCGAGTCGAGATACTTTAAGATTTATTGGGATGCTTATACCCTATTTGAATCTTAATATGGATTACCTTTATGCGATCAATCCAAATCCAATATAGATATGTTGATATTATTATCTCCGGCTAAGACAATGACCGGGACATCCAAGATAAAAGCGCCGCAAGGCACGACTCCACGTTTCCAGCAAGAGGCGAACGAGATCGCCCTGCATATGACCCAATTTCCCATTGACGAATTAAGTCGTATCCTCAAGCTCAGCCCGAAACTGGCGGCGGAATGTTACCACAGATACCAAGATTTTCATGCGGAAGACAACCAGCCCTTACAAGCGATACTCGCCTATACCGGTGTCGTATTCAAGAATATCAGCCCGAAAGACTTCACGGAGGAGGATTTTCTTTTCTCGCAAGAACATATGCGTTTCGTATCGGGATGCTACGGGTTACTTCGCCCATTAGACCTTATCAAGCCTTACCGGATGGAGTTCGACGTAAAAATCCCGGAACTAGGCGACGGGAATATGTACGCCTTCTGGAAGGACAGGCAAACAAATATATTAATCCATGACGTCCGACAGGGAGACGGAATCCTACTGAATCTAGCCAGCTTGGATATCCAACCCTCTTTCCAGTGGAAGGAGGTGGAGCGATCCGTCCGGATCATCACGCCCGAGTTCAAGATCTGGAAGAACGGCAAAGCGGAGACGATCGTGATCTACGCCAAGATGTGCCGGGGACAAATGAGCCGCTATCTCATAAAGAACCGGATTTCTGACCCGGAGACATTAAAAGCATTCACATGGGAAGGCTTTTCCTATAAAGAATCCATGTCCGAGGGGGATAATTGGGTATTTCTACAAGAATAATTCTAGGCTTATCCAATAAAATCAGATGATCTACGTTTTATAAAAACAATTCGTAAAAATCATAAAAAGGTTTATCCTTCTTTAATTTAGCGATGATATGAAAAGAACCTTTACATATTTATTACTACTTGTTCTATTGGTTTGCGGAAAGCAAGCCTATAACCTGTTAATCTCGAATGAATCGATCCGGAGCAACCCTACCGGAGCCTTGTCTGACATCGCGGATGAGGTAATCGCCATTCCATTACAGGACTCAGGGACGCATTCGATCAGGGAGGCCAAGTATATCCGTCAAGAGGGAGATAACCTATTCCTTATCAGCAATGAGACGCTTTACCGTTTCAATCGCAAGGGAGAATTTATCTGTCGCATCACCCATCCGGATGACATACGGGTAGCGGGGTATGTAGTGAACCCGGCCAACCAGCAGCTGATCGTACTTGGAAACACGGACGATATTTTCTATTACTCATTCAATGGTGATCTCCTTACCCGCAAGAAACTGAAATGCGACCTTCCGGAGAATAGGCATATGCTATCCATATCCATGCACAATAACCGGATATTTACCACCGAGGAATGTGTTCATGGGGATACGGCAGGGAAAACCGCCACGATTGAGAAACAAATCGTTGAATACGATTCCTCTTTCCATAAATTACAATCTCATACGATCCGTCCGGTCGATCTGGAGCGTTCCGCATGCCCGATCGGTTGTCTCGCCCCGGAAGTAGCCGTGGAGCCCGGAAGCGGAACGGTTTATGCCTACGCCCCCTCCTATCAACCCGGGAACTTATTACGGGACACTTTATATATTAAGCAAAAGCGGCAAAGCCAAGCCTTGGAGAACCTTGCCGGAAAGAATACACTTCCTTTGCTACCGATCCGCATGGGTAGCCGTTTCTGGGTATCTACTTACTATAACGCAGAGGATGAGTCCAGAAATTACACCTTCTGTTATGATACGGAGAAGGAAGAATGCTGGCAGGTAAAAGAAGGATTAAAAGATAATTTTTATCAAACCGGAAATGTGCGACGAATGGACCCTATCGATCCCTATTGCCATTCCTATTGTTTCAGCAAATCCGGAGAGGATCTGCGAAATACTTTCCCCGCACAGGCCCAAGGGGAAAGCCTCGTGTTATTTATCGTGAAATTGAAAGGGTAAATCCAGTTAATATTTCAATAGAGAGCAGACTGATGGGTACAAAATAATATGTATCTTCGTACCATTCTAAAAAAGCATTAAGTACATGAAAAAACTTTTAACCTGCATTGCCTTGGGCTTTGCGACTACCAGCTACGCTGTAACCCCTTTGTGGATGCGTGATGTACAAATTTCTCCTGATGGAACAGAGATCGCGTTTTGTTACAAAGGAGATATCTATAAAGTACCGGCCAAAGGAGGAACAGCGACACAACTTACCACCCAAGCATCGTATGAATGCACGCCAATCTGGTCTCCGGACGGAAAACAAATCGCTTTCGCCAGCGATCGTAACGGCAATTTCGATTTATTCGTAATGCCCTCCAACGGTGGAACGGCACAGTGCCTCACCACTCATTCCGCCTCCGAGATTCCATCGGCCTTTACTCCCGACGGCAAATACGTACTCTTCTCCGCATCCATACAAGATCCCGCCCAGAGCGCCTTATTCCCGACCTCGGCCATGACGGAACTCTATAAAGTGCCGATCGGTGGCGGACGTACGGAGCAAGTATTGGGAACACCCGCCGAGATGGTTTGCTTCGATAAATCCGGAAAGACATTCTTATACCAAGACCGTAAGGGCTTCGAGGATGAATGGCGTAAACATCATACCTCGTCCGTCACCCGGGATATATGGATGTACGATACGCAAACTGGAAAACATACCAATTTGACCGACCATGCGGGAGAAGACCGCAACGCCGTATTTACCCCGGATGGACAGACGGTTTACTTTCTGAGCGAACGCAACGGAGGTTCTTTCAATGTATATTCATTCCCTCTCAACACCCCACAATCTATAACGGCGGTTACTAAGTTCAAGACACATCCCGTACGTTTCCTCTCTACAAGTAGCGACAATACATTATGCTACACATACGATGGCGAGATCTATACACAACGTCCGGGAGTCAATCCGCAGAAAGTGCGGATTGATTTGATCCGTGACGATCAAGAGCAAATCAGCGATCTGAATTCCAGCAAAGGAGCTACCTCTGCCACCGTATCCCCCGATGGCAAGCAGATCGCCTTAACCCTAAGAGGCGAGGTATTCGTCACCTCGGCCGATTACAACACGACCAAACAAATCACCAATACCCCGGCCGCCGAAACAGGCGTATGCTTCTCGCCGGATAACCGTACCTTGGCTTACGCCAGCGAGCGTGGTGGTAATTGGCAACTTTACTTGGCTAAGATCGCCCGTAAGGAAGAAGCTAATTTCCCGAACGCAACGATTATCGAAGAGGAAGTTCTCCTGCCTTCTAAGACCGTAGAGCGTAATTATCCTCAATTCTCACCGGATGGTAAGGAACTCGCTTTCATAGAAGATCGTATGCGGCTGATGGTAGTCAACCTTGAGACGAAGAAAGTACGCCAAGTCACGGATGGCTCCACATGGTATAGTACAGCCGGCGGTTTCGATTACTCATGGTCGCCAGACGGTAAATGGTTCACGCTCCGGTTTATCGGAAACAAGCACGATCCTTATTCGGATATCGGCTTGGTTAGTGCGCAAGGCGGGGAGATCACCAACCTGACCAATAGCGGTTACACCAGCACCTCCCCACAATGGGTACTGGATGGAAACGCCATCTTATTCACCACCGAGCGTTATGGAATGCGTGCGCATGCTTCATGGGGCTCCTTGAATGATGCCATGCTGGTATTCATGAATCAAGACGCTTATGATAAATTCCGCTTGAGCAAAGAGGATTATGAGTTGCAAAAGGAACTGGAAAAGGAGCAGAAAGAGGTAACCGGGGACAAAACCGACGACAAGAAAAAAGAAGATAAAGCCGATGAAAAGAAAGACGAAAAGCCCAAGGATATCGTAGTGGAACTGAAAGGCATCCAAGATCGTATCCTACGTCTTACTCCTAATTCCTCCGAAATGGGTAGTGCCGTCATCTCGAAGAATGGCGAGACCTTATATTATTTCTCGGCTTTCGAAGACAAATACGACCTGTGGAAAATGGACTTGCGCAAGAAAGAGACCAAGCTACTCCACAAGATGAATACCGGATGGGCGAACATGGAAATGGATAAGGAAGGTAAGAACCTGTTCTTGTTGGGTAGCAATTCCATGCAAAAAATGGATATGGGATCGGAGAAACTAACACCGATTCATTACCAAGCGAACTTAAAAATGGACTTGGCCGCCGAACGTGAGTATATGTTCGACCATGTCTATAAACAAGAGCAAAAACGGTTCTACAACGTGAACATGCACGGCGTAAATTGGGACGTTATGACCGCCGCCTACCGTAAGTTCTTGCCACATATCAATAACAACTATGACTTCGCGGAGTTGCTAAGCGAATATCTGGGAGAACTCAACGTATCTCATACCGGAGGACGCTTCCGTCCGCAAACAAGCGGCAATATTACCGCCAACCTAGGCCTACTTTTCGATTGGAACCATAGCGGCAAAGGTTTATTAATCGCTGAGGTAGTGGAAAAAGGCCCATTCGATCACGCACGTTCCAAGGTAAAAGCCGGTACCGTCATGGAGAAAATAGACGGACAAGAAATAACCCCGGATATGGATTACTCCAAGCTATTAAACAATAAGGCCAAAAAGAAGACCTTGGTTTCCCTCTACGATCCACAAACCAAAGAACGTTGGGAAGAGGTAGTCTTGCCTATCAGTAACGGTGAGTTAAATAACTTGCTTTATACCCGCTGGGTGAAGCAACGTGCCGCCGACGTGGATAAATGGTCGAACGGACGATTGGGATACGTCCATATCCAATCCATGGGAGACCCTAGTTTCCGCTCTGTCTACTCCGATATCCTAGGTAAATATAACGACCGGGAGGGCATCGTCATTGATACCCGCTTTAATGGTGGTGGACGTTTGCATGAGGATATCGAGATCTTGTTCAGCGGAGAGAAATACCTCACCCAAGTGACACGTGGCCGGGAGGCTTGCGATATGCCTAGCCGCCGCTGGAATAAACCTTCCATCATGCTCCAATGCGAGGCTAATTATAGTAACGCACATGGAACCCCGTGGGTTTATAAGCATCAACACATCGGACGTTTAGTTGGTATGCCCGTACCGGGAACAATGACTACCGTCTCTTGGGAAACCCTGCAAGATCCGACGCTGGTATTCGGCACACCTATTACCGGTTATCGCCTGTCGGACGGTAGTTACTTAGAGAACACACAGCTGGAACCGGATGTTAAAGTCGCTAATTCTCCGGAAACTGTTGTCAAAGGGGAAGATACACAATTGAGAACAGCGGTAAATGAATTGCTGAAAGAGATCGATAAAAAGTAGTTTAAAACGAGCCTAATAAAAAAGAAAAGACTGTCTGGGTATATAACCCGGACAGCCTTTTCCTTTATGATACTGACTCTATTCTGAGTATTCCCTATTAATTAGCGAATGATTTCAAAGGAACACTTACTCCCATGTAAAGATTCATGGCGTTACCGCTGACCGGTAAGCATTGTGGAGTTACCTTTGTCAACATATAATCCGATCCGATAAAGAAATTGATCCAAGACGGTGAGAAATTCAAGGCGATACCATACGTCTTGAACTTACTATGGATAAATGAGTAGCTCAGCGTAGCCTCAAACCATTTCACCGGACGGTAATTACCGGACAATGTCAGTTCCGTATAGGCTTTCGGGGAATAAAGACGAGTGCTCGACAATAAACCGATACCTAACTTGTTTTCCAGCAAACGGTACTCGCCACCGATATTGATTGTCGAACGAAGACGGGTAGTGCTTCCGGACTCACCCTCTTTCTTGAAATGAAGCAAGTTCTCGAAATCTTCCTTGATAGCGTCAAACTGATCGCCCATGCTCGGTATATCACCGTTATTCTCGCCAATAGCCAGATCAAAGCCGTTAAAGTCGAAAGTTCCATCCAACTTACCTAGCGTGCTACCTCCCTTGCTCCAGCTGATAAAACCTAAATCAAGGACAGCGGCGGATAACATGATATTCTCGGTCAATTGGTACGTAGCACCCAAGTCCACTCCCATACCGAAACCGCTAAGACCCGGAGAATCGAAATCAAAGCTATTATAATAATCACGGCCTTGCTCGTCTACTTCCATTTCCGGGACCAAGCCTTTCATATTCGTCTGCAAGGTGCCGGTAGAGGTAACTTTCCAGCTAGTCTCTCCCATCTCTGCATGCATCTGATCGATCGTAGCGTCCATAGAACCTACGCCCCATAACAATTTAACCTTACCTCCGACTGTCAACTTATCCGTGATAGGACGAGAATATCCTACACCTGTCTCCAAATAAGCCTCGGCATACGCCCTGATATTACGGATATCATACGTACTCTGAGATCCATTACCCTTTTTCATGAACTCGAACAATGTCTTCGGAGCACGAATATTCGCCAATCCCTTGATAGAAACATCAACCGTCCAGAATCCCTTGCCGGCGTACCAGCCACCGGATAGAACCTGCGTACCAAAATCCATGTTTACCTGATTCTCGTCCTTCAAGCCATTCAGGAAAGACTCGGTATTCACGGAGTTATCCATGAACGTAACAGTCTCACCATTCTTCGGATAAATAAAATTATCCACAGCTATTCCGTTCGTACCATACGAAGCGCCAACCGCGCCTAATACCGGAATGGAGACATAGCCTCTCTCGGGACGATACGCCGGATTCATTGTCGTGCGTGCCGTAGAGGATTGCATGAAGTAAGAAGTTCGTATTTGCTGGGCGGATACCGACATCCCCACAGTGGTCAATAAACATAAAGCGCACAGACCTCTCTTATACATATTATATATAGTATTCATCTTTCTTTTTCGTAATTTAAATGGTTAGTACTGGGATCAAATAGAAATTCCGCCTTCTTTCTTGAGTTTCAAGTTGAAGGTCGTTTTCTGGCCTTTCTTCAAAGCCTCGCTTTGATCTCTACCCGTTAAATGTAAATTCAGGTCTATATGACGTGCGTCCTTCATTTTCGGCATATCCTCCTTCGTGATCTCGAAGACAACCTCTCCGGATTGTCCTTTTACCTCTTGCGCCGGGAATTGGATATCTACCGGTACATTGTTCTCATCCATGATCACCATCTCGATAGACATATCGAACGGCATCTCGTTCGTAACCTCTCCATAGATATTCGCGCTTCCGTCCGAGAAAATATAGTCTACGAAATCCTCATCAAAAGCGTCCTCGATCCGCTCGACGGATACGGCGCTAAATTCCGGTGCCGGAGTCAACGGAAGCTCTACCGCATAGCGTAACTCGCTCAAGGCATCCATAGGAGCGTTCGCCCATTGTTTGCTATCGGCGGACAAAGACAAATGTATTTTTTGAGGAACAATCTGTACGATTCCCGGTAACTTCTCGTTCTTGACAAACTTAAAAGCATCCGTCTTCGGATCAAGAGGGCCGATCCAAATATTAGGAGACACCGTTGACAAGGTAAAATCAGAGGAAGTAGCCTCCTTTTTACTTGCGTTCTCAGCCTCGATAGACAAGCTACAATCCAAAGAGGCATTCTTTACATTCGACTTTAATGTAATATGGGGATTCGTTAACGCCAAAACGAAATCGCCATCAAACAAACCATCGATATCCCCAGTCGTTATATCTTCCGAGGCGATCTCCACTTTATCAGAGGCGGCCCGTAAGCTTTTCCCCTTAATCTTCATCTCTCCATCATAGATCATGACGTAAGCCCCGTCGACTTCCCGAATGGAAGGGACTTTCTCTACATTCACAACGTCATCCGACGTTACATAACCCGTACCGAGGGGAGCTACCCAAGACTCACCCATTACCGCATCGTCCGTATTGACATCGCTTAAATCATACTTACTATCCACACATGCCGCTAAACAGCAAGATGATAGCAATAGCATCACTAAATGTTTGTTTTTCATATAAAGTTATTTTTATCAAAATTATGACCCTAACAGCGCGCAAAAATAAACAAAATAAATGAAAGTTTAGCCATAAAAAAAGAGTGGCATCGTATTATTAACGCCACTCTTAGCTTATACTATCTTTGACAATCAAAATATTCTTCCGCAAATACGAATCTTCATGACCGGATAAACCGTTAGCTTATCCATGATCTTCGTAAAGGTATCATCCTCGTCTATCTCATTCAACAAGTCCTTTACATCCCCTGAATCCGTATACACCTCCGGTTTGCCATGGAATTGCACACCCAACTCAAACATCACGCCAACCCGTTTCTTAGGAACCGCACGACCGAATCCAAGACCTAGATAAGGACGAAAACCGGACACTTTCAATCCACCGGATACATTACCGTTATTATCCACCGGAATCGTATAATCACCGATAACTATGCCCGCACTTTCTCCTTGGGCGATCAGGTCTTTCAGCTTATCACTATGCCCTTCTATCTTCACCAAGGAAGAACCACCGAAATAGGCGCCGGCCGCAACGAAGAACGAAGAAGCGTGAGGAAACGGGTAAACATTCACCAACAACTGTCCGGAAGTACGTTTCAAGCTACCTTTGACATCCATGGAGTATGTATCATTATACACACCCGCTCGCGGATCGTTAACATCTACATCCACGTCCGTATTAATGCTGAAACCCGGCATAAAGGTAAGACCACCTCTCAACGCCAGATAAGGCGTAATAGGAGTAGCGACCTCCACATCTACACCCGTCAAACCAACACCCACTCCTGCCGAAACAGAATTGAAAATCCCTAACTCCTTTTGAGCTGAGATAAAATTACACGTCGCAAACATGCTCACGAACGCACAAAGAAGAAATAGTCTTTTCATTTTCACCATATAAGTTAAATTGTTATTCACCCTAGACTCACAAAAATAAATAAAAAACATGAAACATTCGTTGTAAAAAAGAAAAAGCGACATCGAATTTGCCTCGATGTCGCTTTTTTACGGATAAAGTATACTATTTTACGTATAAGCGTACGTTATTCCTCCTCAGAATCGTCTTCCTTCATATTATGGAATACGTTTTGAACGTCTTCGTCTTCCTCTAATTTCTCGATAATCTTCTCGATAGACTCACGCTGTTCCGGAGTAACCTCCTTCAAATCGTTCGGAATACGTACGAACTCACTACTCAAGATCTCGAAACCATTCTCCTCCAAATATTTCTGGATCGCCGAATTCTGCGCGAACTCACCATAAAGAACAACCTCGTCCTCGTCTTCCTCAACCTCATCTACACCGAAGTCGATCAACTCCAACTCTAGGTCTTCTAAAGAAAGATCCTCTTTTTTAGCGATATGGAATACGCATTTATGATCGAACAAGAACTCCAAGCTACCGGATGTTCCCAGAGAACCACCGTTCTTATTGAAATAACTACGAACGTTGGCTACCGTACGAGTCGTATTATCCGTAGCGGTCTCAACGAAGATAGCGATACCGAAAGGACCATATCCCTCATAGTTCATCTCCTTATAATCCGTGAAATCCTTGGATACGGCACGTTTAATGGCACGCTCCACGTTCTCCTTCGGCATATTCTCCTTTTTGGCGTTCTGCATCAACACACGTAAACGAGGATTATTCTCGGGCTCCGGCCCACCTTGTTTTGCCGCGATCGTGATTTCCTTACCTAACTTCGTGAATACACGGGCCATATTGCCCCAACGCTTAAACTTTCTCGCTTTACGAAACTCAAACGCTCTTCCCATATGTTTATCAGTTTATCTTTATTTTATGTAATTAAATTCTTATCTCAATTGAGCACCTAGCTTTTGTTCCAGATTCGTCTGGATTTTCTTCATGATAGCGTCGATCTGCTTATCGTTCAAAGTCTTGCTCTCATCTTGCATGAAGAAGCTTACGGCATACGACTTCTTGCCCGCCGGAAGGTTCTTGCCCTCGTAAACGTCGAACAGAGATACCTCCTTCAATAGCTTGCGATCGCTATCCTTAGCGATTTTCTCGACCTCGCTAAACTGTACGCTCTTATCAAGCAACAACGCCAAGTCACGTTTAACGGCCGGGAACTTGGAAATCTCGGAGAAGGTTACTTTCGCCTTCTTGATCTCCTTCATCAATTGGGTCCACGACAACTCAGCGTAATAAACCTCCATATCGATATCCAGCATCTTACGAAGTTTCTTGCTTACGATACCCATCGTACCCAATTGACGTCCGGAACCGGTCGTGATGCTTAGGCCCGAAGAATAGATATCATTCGTCAAGTTACCGAAAATAACCCGTTTCATATCCACGCCCAAGCGGGCTAAGATATTCTCTACGTAAGCCTTCAACTCATAAACGGAAGATTTCTCGTCCGGATGCGCCCAGTTGTTCTCCACCCGGTTGCCGGCTACCCAGATGCCTAGACGGTAATCCTCGCTGAACTGCGCCAAGGTCTCATCTTCCTTCTTGTTATCGATATTATAATCATAGCAATTACCAAACTCATAGAAACGGACATTGCCATTCTTACGCTTCATGTTATGCTCGATGCTCTCCAAGCCTCCGAACAACAAGGTCTGACGCATGCAGTTCAAATCAGCGCTTAACGGGTTCATCAACATGACACAATGCGCTTCCGGATAAACAGACAGATCCGTATAATAAGCGGAGCGTGTCAAGGAATTGTTCATGATCTCGTTGAAACCACAACCGCAAAGTTGCTCCGAGATCAAGTTCTGCAATTTCCAGCTACGATCCGTAGGAGTCTGGTAACTTAAATTGGACTTCACGTTATCGCTGAACTCCACGTTATTATATCCGTAGATACGAAGAATGTCCTCGATCACGTCTACATCACGCTGCACATCGATACGATATACGGGAACATGCAAAGTCAAGCCCTCGGCAGTCTCGGATACGATCTCCATCTCAAGGCTTGCCAAGATACTTTTCACGGTTTCTACCGGAATATCCTTACCGATCAACGTATTGATCTTCTCGTAAGTCACCTCAACCGTATACGGTTCCACCACGGTAGGATAAACATCCTGTACGGCACCCGTGATCTTTCCTCCCGCCAACTCTTGTATCAACAAGGCGGCACGTTTCAATACATACATCGTATTGTTCGGATCCAAACCACGCTCGAAGCGGAAAGAAGCGTCCGTATTCAAGCCAAAACGACGAGCGGTCTTACGAATCCACGTCGGATGAAAACAAGCGGATTCCAAGAATACGTCGGTGGTCTCCTCCGTCACGCCGGAATCCAAACCGCCGAACACGCCACCGATACACATCGGTTCCTCGACGTTACAAATCATCAAGTCACGATCGGTCAACGTACGCTCCACGCCATCCAACGTGACGAATTTCGTACCAGCCTCGGCCGCCTTGACAATCACTTTATTTCCTTTGATCTTACCCGCGTCAAAAGAGTGTAAAGGCTGCCCCAACTCATGCAGGATAAAGTTCGTTATATCCACTACGTTATTGATGGGACGAAGGCCGATCACATGCAAGCGGTTTTGTAACCACTCCGGGCTCTCCTTCACCGTAACGCCCTTGATCGTAACACCGGAATAACGGGGACAAGCCTCCGTATTCTCTACCACGACCTCTACGCCCGGTGTCTCGTCATCGATCTTGAAAGCGTCTACCGAAGGACGTCTCAATTCGGCGGGCTTGCCGTTTTGCTTCAAATAAGCGGCCAAGTCACGGGCGACACCGAAATGGGAAGTAGCGTCTACACGGTTCGGGGTGATATCCACCTCCAGCACGTAGTCGCTCTTTACATTATAATAATCTTTAGCTAACGTACCTACAACAGCATCGGCGGGAAGTACGATAATACCGTTATGGTCGGTACCGATACCGATCTCGTCCTCGGCGCAAATCATACCGTTGGACTCAACGCCACGGATCTTGGATCTCTTGATGGTAAAGCATTCGTCACCGTCGTACAGTTTCGTGCCGTTCACGGCTACGACCACTTTCTGTCCGGCAGCCACGTTCGGGGCGCCGCATACGATTTGTAAAGGAGCCTCGCCACCTACATTTACGGTCGTTATATGTAAATGGTCAGAATTCGGGTGTTCCTCACAAGTTAACACTTCACCGATAACCAGTCCCTCAAGTCCGCCCTTAATGGTTTGAACTTCCTCTACTCCACCGGTTTCCAAACCGATAGAGGTAAGCGCCGCAGCAACTTCTTCTGGCTCCAGATCGAAATCAAGATACTCTTTCAGCCAATTGTAAGATATATTCATCGCTATAAAATTTATTCTCTAAAGAGACGGCCTCTATTGATAGCCGCCGAATTGACGGACAAAAGTACGAATAATAATTCAAACGATACAAAAATATCCTCATGAACTTCTACGAACTCTTAACTGCGCCAACGCATGCGTTTCATTCATTCTTAATTTTCTATCGCGAATCATAGATAATAGAGACTCACTTTACGATGAGTCGGAATAAAAGATGTACCTTTGCGGGAGGTTTTAACGTTACAACTATTTTTTATGCGTATAGATATACTTACCGTACTTCCCGAGATGATCGAGGGGATGATAAACTGCTCTATCGTCAAGAGGGCGCAAGATAAGGGATTAGCGGAGATTCATTTACATAACCTACGGGATTACACCACTAATAAATGGAGGCGGGTGGATGATTATCCGTTCGGAGGCGAGGCCGGGATGGTGATGCAGATCGAACCGATAGACCGGGCGATCTCAGCGTTGAAAAGCGAACGGGAATATGACGAGGTAATCTATACCTCCCCGGATGGCGAGACACTCAACCAGCCCATGGCCAACAGCATGTCTTTACTAAATAATATGATTATCCTCTGCGGGCACTATAAAGGGATCGACTATCGTATCCGTGAGCATTTGATAACGAAAGAGATATCCGTGGGAGACTATGTCCTTACCGGAGGAGAGCTGGCCGCCGCTATCATAACCGACGCCGTGGTACGCTTGATACCGGGAGCGATCGGCGACGAGCAAAGCGCCCTCTCCGACTCCTTCCAAGATGACTTGCTGGCCCCGCCTGTTTATACACGCCCGGCAGATTACAAAGGCTGGAAAGTGCCCGAGGTACTATTATCCGGACATCAGCGCAAGATCGAAGAATGGCGCTTGCAACAAGCCCAAGAGCGCACGGCACGCCTCCGGCCGGATTTATTGAAATAGCGGCGTAAAAAAACAGAGCCGGGAATCATCCACCCCCTGATGATACCCCGGCTCCTCTATCCACAAACAATCATGGCTATAACATCACTCTTACTTATTGAAACGTTCTTTCAATTTAGCTAACATGTCTTTTGTCATGGCATCCAAATCATACTCCGGCTTCCAGCCCCACTCTTGGCGGGCGCAAGTATCATCCAAGGAGTTCGGCCACGACTCGGCGATAGCCTGACGCAAAGGATCTACCTCATACTCCATCTGGAATTCAGGCATATATTTCTTGATATTATTAAAGATGATCTCCGGATCGAAACTCATCGAGGCAATGTTGAAAGAGTTACGGTGAACGAACTTCGTAGAATCCGCCTCCATGATCTCGATAGCGGCACGCAAGCCGTCCGGCATGTACATCATATCCATGAAAGTACCGGCAGCGATCGGGCAAACGAATTTCTCGCCCTTAGCGGCCGAATAGTAAATATCGACAGCGTAATCCGTCGTACCACCACCCGGAGGTGTCACGTAAGAGATCAATCCGGGGAAACGAACCGAACGTGTGTCCACGCCGAAACGGATATTATAATAATCGCTTAACAACTCGCCGGATACCTTCGTCACGCCGTACATCGTACGAGGGTTACGGATCGTATCTTGAGGAGTCTTGTCTTTCGGGGTATTGTTACCGAAAACGCCAATAGAGCTCGGCGTAAATACGGCGCAGTGCATCTCACGGGCCACCTCAAGCACATTGAACAAGCCCCCCATACCGATCTTCCACGCCAACTGGGGCTTAGCCTCGGCTACAGCCGACAAAAGAGCCGCCAAGTTGTAGATCGTATCAATATTATATTTTGATACCGTCTCAGCGATCTGCTGCTCGTTCGTGATATCCACGATAGCGGAAGGTCCCGACTCTAATAACTCGCCTTTAGGTTCCGCACCCGGGATATAACCCGCTACTATGTTCCCACCGTAGATACTTCTTAATTTCATGGTTAACTCTGATCCGATCTGACCGGTAGAACCAATTACTAATACATTCTTCATCGCGTTTAATGAGATTTAAGTTTTTTTCCGTCGGCAAAGGTATAGAGAATAAAACAGTTTAGACATGAATTTCTTCTCTTTTTTAGTATTAAAATTCAAAAAAAAAACAGACCTTTGTCTGTCGCTTTGACAACGAAGCTACTACTCACATCTAAATACTAATAAAAAACGAAGTTTTTATGTACGGAAAACTTAAAGAATTCTTGACAAATGAACTTGAAGGCATCAAAGCCGCTGGTTTATACAAGAACGAGCGTATCATTACTACGCCGCAGAGAGCCGACATCAAAGTAAATGCCGGAAGTGATGTTTTGAACTTCTGCGCCAACAACTATCTTGGCCTGTCCGATAACCAACGACTGATCAAGGCCGCGAAAGAAGCCATGGATACACACGGTTATGGCATGTCGTCCGTTCGTTTCATCTGTGGAACGCAGGATTTGCACAAGCAATTGGAAGCAGCCATCTCCGACTATTTCAAGACTGAGGACACGATCCTTTACGCCGCATGTTTCGACGCTAACGGTGGTTTGTTCGAGCCGTTGTTTGGCGAGGAAGACGCTATCATATCGGATGCCTTGAACCACGCCTCTATCATCGACGGCGTTCGTTTATGCAAGGCTAAACGTTATCGCTACGCTAACGCCGATATGGCGGACTTGGAGCGTTGCCTACAAGAGGCGCAGGCCCAACGTCACCGTATCATCGCCACGGACGGCGTGTTCTCCATGGACGGCAATGTCGCTCCGATGGACAAGATTTGCGAGCTTGCCGAGAAATATGACGCATTGGTTATGGTGGACGAATCTCACTCTGCCGGTGTCGTTGGACCGACGGGCCATGGCGTAGCCGAGCAGTTTGATGTTTACGGACGTGTAGATATCTTCACGGGTACGCTGGGTAAGGCGTTCGGTGGTGCCATGGGTGGCTTCACGACCGGAAAGAAGGAGATTATCGATATGTTACGCCAGCGTTCTCGCCCCTACTTGTTCTCTAACTCCGTGGCTCCGGCCATCGTAGGCGCAAGCTTGGAGATGTTCAAGATGTTGAAGGAAAGCGACGCTTTACATACGAAATTAATGAACAACGTAAGTTACTTCCGCGACAAGATGCTGGCAGCCGGTTTCGATATCAAGCCGACTCAATCCGCTATCTGCGCTGTTATGTTGTACGACGCTAAGTTGTCTCAAGATTTCGCCGCCAAGATGCAGGAAGAGGGTATTTACGTAACCGGTTTTTATTACCCGGTAGTACCGAAGGGACAAGCTCGTATCCGTGTACAATTGTCCGCCGGCCACGAGACCGAGCATCTGGACAAGGCTATCGCCGCGTTTATCAAGGTAGGAAAAGAGCTAGGCGTTATCAAATAACACCTCTCTCATTCATCATACAAGGCCACATCCGGGCAAGATGATCTGGATGTGGCTTTTTAATCACTAAGAACAATCATGCAACTCAGTAACTACCATAGTCATTGTACTTTTTGTGATGGAAGAAGTATTCCGGAGGATTTCGTGAGATTCGCCATAACACACGGGTTCCGTGCGTACGGTTTTTCCTCCCACTCGCCGCTTCCGTTCGAGACCTTCTGGAATATGTCTAAAGACGATATGCCGGAGTATCTGCAAGAGATAAAACGACTAAAACAGAAATACAGCGATCAACTAGAAATATATGCCGGTCTGGAGATTGATTATCTGGACGAGACCTATAACGCCTCGATCCCCTATTTCCAAGAGTTGCCTTTGGACTACCGGATCGGTTCCATCCATTTCCTGCCCGTATCAGAGCGTCTGGTCGAAGAGAACATGGTCTGTATAGACGGCTCATTCAGGGAATACGCCCACTCCGTGGAGCGGCATTTCGAGGGAGATGTCCGGTTGCTTGTCAAGCGTTTCTTCGATACCACGATGAAAATGATAGAGGCCGGAGGCATCGATATCGTCGGACATATGGACAAGATCTATATGAACGGACAGAAATACGAGATCTTCAATTTTGAGGAGGATTGGTATCGGAAGCCTTTTGAGGCTTGTCTGGATCTGGTTCAGGAGAAAGGGTTGATGGTAGAGGTCAACACCAAGAACTGGACCAAGAAAAAAGAGCTTTACCCCCGTGTGGAATACCTATCACGGATGCGGGAAATGAATATCCCTGTCATGGTGAACTCCGATTGCCATTATCCGGATTTGGTGAACGACGGTCGCAAGGAGGCTTTCAAGTTGCTGAAGCAAGCCGGCTTCAAGTCCACCCGTGAGCTCGTGAAAGGCAAATGGCAAGATATCGCCCTCTAGGATTTATTTTTCCGCTTATACAGGAAAGATTGCCAACGTTCCTCGGCGTTCCCTTGACGAAACATGTCATAACGTGCCATCGTAAAGAACAGATCCGATAAACGATTCACGAACGCCATGATCCCGGCAGGAACTGGGTCTTTCCGATTCAATGTCCACAAGCGGCGTTCGGCCCTGCGGGTGATCGTACGGGCCAATTGGAGGTGCGCCGAAACAGGTGTGCCTCCCGGAAGGATAAAATACCCGTTATCCTCCATCTGGGCGGATAGATCATCGATATGGGACTCACAAAAGACGGCCAAATCATCGGGGAGCGGATTCGGATTCTTATCACGGATCGCCGATGGTGTCGCCACATGAGACATCACGGCCATCATCTCACGCTGTATCCTACCCAGCAACACCTGCCATTCATGATTGGGAGGCAGCAACGTACGGACAATGCCGATCTCGGCGTTCAACTCATCCAACGTCCCATTCGCCTCGATACGGATGTCATCCTTATCGACACGCTCACCGCCATGTATGCCGGTTTTTCCTTTATCTCCTCCACGGGTATATATTCTCATAGGATACTCATTTTAGGACTTATGAAAAAAGACTACCGTATTCCGGCGATAAACACTATAGTATTCATTTCCAAACACTACTGTGTTTATCCACGAATGCTATAGTGTTCTCACACGAACACAGTAGTCTTTCCTATTCGTTAATCAAAGAAGTGCTTAAACTTACTGAAGATTTTCTCTTTCATCGTCTTATTAGGCTGGAAGTTCGGTGAATTCTCCAATCCGTTCAGCGTCTCTTTCTCCGTAGACGACAAAGTCTCGGGGATATATACGCTCACGTTCACCAACAAATCGCCCGTACCATAACTATTGATGGAAGGAAGTCCTTTATTACGCAAACGAAGCACCTTACCCGGCTGTGTACCCGGCTCGATCTTCAATTTCGCCTTTCCGTCGATGGTTGGGACCTCTACCGTGGCTCCCAAGGCTGCTTGCGGAACACTCAATAGCAGGTTGTATAACAGATCGTTCTCATCACGAATCAACTCCGGATGCGGTTCCTCCTCGATAAGGATCAATAAGTCACCGTTGATTCCACCATGTCGTGCGGCGTTGCCTTTACCATTCATGGAGAGCTGCATGCCCTCGGCTACACCGGCAGGGATATTGATCGTGATAATCTCATCGTCGCGAACGACGCCCTCACCGTTACACTCCGTACATTTCTTGACAACGATCTTGCCCTCGCCACCACAAGTAGGACAAGTCGTCTGCGTCTGCATCTGCCCAAGGATCGTGTTGGCGATACGGGTAACGACACCGCTACCTTTACACGTATCACACGTCTTCACACCCTCCGAGCCTTCCGCCCCGCTACCGTGACAATGCGAACAAGGCACATACTTCTTCACCTTGATCTTCTTTTCCACGCCGTTAGCGATCTCTTTCAGGTTCAGCTTCACCTTCACACGTAAATCCGATCCACGGTTCACACGGCGTCCTCCACGAGAACCGCCGAAACCACCGAAGCCACCAAAACCGCCAAAATGTCCACCAAAGATGTCGCCGAACTGGGAGAAGATATCCTCCATGGACATACCACCACCGAAGCCGCCACCTTGTGAAGCCCCGCCGACACCCGCATGGCCGAATTGGTCATAACGCTGACGCTTTTGCGGATCGCTCAACACGTCGTATGCCTCTGCCGCCTCCTTAAAGTTCTCCTCCGCTTGCTTATCGCCCGGGTTCTTATCCGGGTGGAATTGTATCGCCTTCTTACGGTACGCTTTCTTTATCTCATCCGCCGAAGCATTCTTCTCAACGCCCAGCACTTCATAGTAATCCCTTTTAGCCATCCTTGTATTTGTTATTTGCCGATTTTCCGATTATTCTCCTACTACTACTTTAGCGTGACGTATTACCTTGTCAAATAAGGTATATCCAGTTTGTACGCAATCTAATACCTTGCCCTTCATGTCCGGTTCCGGAGCGGGAATCGTAGCGATAGCCTCAAACTCCTCCGTGTTGAACGGCTTGCCTATGGCCTCGATCGGCTTTACGCCTTGCTGAGACAGATAGCCCATGAACTTACCGAAAATCAAGTCCACGCCTTCTTTAACGGCCTCTACATCCTCAGCCGTGCGGACGTTCTGTAAAGCACGCTCGAAATCGTCGATAATAGGAAGAAGGTTCTTTAACGCACCCTCGCCGCCAGTCTTGATCAAATCGGCCTTCTCACGCATCGTACGTTTACGGTAATTGTCAAACTCCGCCATCAAGCGCAGGTGGGAATCGTTCAATTCGTTATATTTCTTTTGCAAGGCTTCCACCTCGCCCGACACATTGTCAGAGCCGGCAGTTTCATCTGCCGCATTTGACTGTTCTTCCTGCAAATTTGTCGCTTCCTCATTATTCACGTTTTCGTTTTTTGAAGCGTTTTCTTTTTTCTCGTTTGGATTCATCTTGCTCATAATCTATCTGATTTTTTTCATTACTAACTAATTGTAAGCGAAATACGGTACCACATAAATACCCTTAAAAAGTATATACACAGCATCCATATCAAGTTCATACACTATTATAGCAGCAAATATATTGCCAACTATTCCACCACATCAAAAATATCTTTACCTTTGCCTATGTTTTAAACGAAACAGGTATTTTTAGAGTAAATAAAATTCCAGAATATGATGAGAAGTGTGATTTTATCAACGTTGCTATTAGTATTGGCGGTCTGTACGGTTTCCGCCCAAAACAGGAATACATCCATCTGCCGACTAGGCTTCACATACGATATCAGCCAGAGCAAGAACTGGGGAAACAACAAGCCGGTCATTAAAAGCGTCATCCCTTATTCATCCGCCGAGCAAGCAGGTATTAAGAAATACGACGTGATCGAGGAGATCAACGGTGTACCTGTGACGGAAATATCTGTCGATGAGATCCCTCAACTGCTGAATCCCGCCGGAAGAAACGATGTCCTATTGACCATCAGCAACCTTTCCTCTCCTTCTAAACAAGTATTGGTAAAGAAGGACTGCAAGAAAAGTAACGCCATCACGGAAGACCAGCTGGCATCCGCCTATGCGATGTATAGCTTGGAGACAACCAATGAGCAAGAATTCGTATGCCCGTTCAAGACTACCGTCACATCCGACGGCGTAGATTTCGGTAACTTCAAGACATTCGCCTTCTCGACCATCGACGAGAATAACCGTAAACTGGAAACGGTCATCAACGAATGCATCGAGAACGAGTTGACCAAAAAAGGACTTACGGTTGATATCGCGAAGCCGGATTTATTGATACAGACTTTCTATTTTTTCGATAAGAACCCGAACTATCTGGGAGCGAATAAAGTATTGGTAGAAAAAGAACCGACTTACCGGTACAACTTCTCGCACAGTAAGATGGAGAAATTCCCGTTCTTGAATTACGCCGCCGCCGAAGCGGAAGCCGAATATCTGTTGCAATTCGGTATCCGTATCATCGATCAAAAAGATATCCCCGGACGTGTACTCTGGGAATGTGAGGCGAACGAGTTGCTGGAAGACTCTTATCGTTTGGACGAATACGCCCGGGTGCATGTCCCGTTGATGTGTATGCAATACCCATACGCGAAATACGGACGTAACGTACCGTTCAAGGTGAGCAAGAAGACCTATAATTATACGGGGATCAGCTACGATATCGATAAATTGGATCAAGTGGTTGACGTAGATCGTAACTCTCCCGCTTATGCGGCAGGCATCCGTCCCCGTGACATTATAGAAAAGATCGGCCGCCATAAGATGGATCATTCGGCAGAGGAGTTCTCATCCGCCTACAAACGCTTTATCACGAACACGATGCAATATCGTGATCCGAAGACGATGTTTACGGACGCGAACGGTTTCAAATATTGCATGTTTTGGGACGTATTCAAATATCCCCAAATAGCGGATGCGTCGCAAAGCTCCGATTACTTGCCGGCGTTCTCTTATTTATACTATTTCGCCCCTTATATTAATCCGTCCGGCAACAACGCCTGTACATTTAATATAAAGCGTGGCAAGACAAAATTAGAAGTAATTATCCGTCCTACCATTCGCTCTGAAGTGACGGTAGAGATCAAATAAAGATTTTACAAACACGTGATATATCCACAAAATTTTGAACAAAAGACGGGCTTTGATAAGATCCGTCACTTAATCACAGAAAAATGTTTAAGCCCGCTCGGGGAAGAGCGGGTAGCGGAGATGGGATTCTCCGCCGATTTCGAGGTCGTATCCAAGCGATTGGAACAAACCGATGAGTTTATCCGTATCCTACACGGAGACACGGAATTCCCCGCCAGTTATTTCTTCGACGTGCGCTATTCCTTGAAACGGATTCGGCCGGAAGGTACTTGGCTGGATGAACGGGAGTTGTTCGACCTCAAACGTTCCTTGCAAACGATCAATGACATCGTACGCTTCTTCAAGCCTATGGACGATGAGGAAATCAAGTATCCGGCCTTAACTGAATTGGCGGGAGATATCTTTGTCTTCCCCCAATTGATTGGAAAGATCGATAGCATCCTCGATAAATTCGGCAAGGTCAAGGACAGTGCTTCCTCCACCCTATCGCAAATCCGCAGGGAGATAACGATCACGATGAGCGGTATATCCCGCAGCCTGCAATCCATCCTCCGTGCGGCGCAATCGGACGGGGTTGTCGATAAGGACGTGACACCGACCATGCGCGACGGTCGTTTGATGATCCCGGTAGCCCCGGCCTTCAAACGAAAGATAAAAGGTATCGTACATGATGAGTCCGCCAGTGGCAAGACGGTCTTTATAGAGCCGGAGGTGGTCGTGGAAGCGAATAACCGCATCCGGGAACTGGAAGGGGAAGAACGCCGGGAAATCATTAAGATACTGACGGAATTCACGAACGTGATCCGTCCTTTAGCTCCGGATATCCTACAATCTTACGAGTTTCTTGCCGACATTGACTTCATTCGTGCGAAAGCGTTATTTGCGGAGCAAGTCAAGGCGATCAAGCCGATCGTGGAGGATAAGCGACAAATGGATTGGGCACGTGCCGTGCATCCGCTCTTATTCCTGTCTTTACAGAAACAGGGCAAGCAGGTAGTTCCCCTCGATATCGAGCTGACCGAGGGAAAACGGATCTTGATCATATCCGGTCCGAACGCCGGTGGTAAATCCGTTTGCCTGAAAACGGTCGGATTACTTCAATACATGTTGCAATGTGGTTTATTGATTCCTTTGCATGAGCGATCAAGAACCGGGATCTTCGAGCATATATTCATCGATATAGGCGATGAGCAAAGCATCGAGAACGATTTGAGTACCTACAGTTCCCACCTTACCAACATGAAGTATTTCGTGAAGAATTGTAACGAGCGGACCATTATCCTAATCGATGAGTTCGGTAGCGGTACGGAACCCCAGATTGGCGGCGCTATCGCCGAGGCTTTATTGGATCGCTTCAACCGGAATCATAGCTTTGGGGTAATCACGACCCACTACCAGAATTTGAAGCATTTCGCCGAGGATACGGAGGGTATCGTAAACGGTGCCATGTTGTACGACCGCCATTTGATGCAGCCCTTGTTCAAGCTTTCTATCGGAAACCCGGGTAGCTCGTTCGCCGTAGAGATCGCACGCAAGATCGGTCTGCCCGAGGACGTGATAGCCGACGCTTCCGCGAACGTCGGAGCGGATTATATCAATATGGACAAATACTTGCAAGATATCGTACGCGATAAACGGTACTGGGAAAGCAAACGGCAGAATATCCGTCAGCAGGAGAAAAAACTGGAAGATGTCACTTCTCGTTATGAACAAGACTTGGAAGCCGTAAACAAGCAACGGAAAGAGATCATCCGGGAGGCAAAGGCCGAGGCCCAACGTATTCTAGCGGAGGCTAACGCCAAGATCGAGAATACCGTCCGTGAGATCAAGGAGGCCCAAGCGGAAAAAGAACAGACCAAACTGGCCCGCAAAGCCTTGGAAGAGTTCAAGAACTCCGTAATGGCGACCGAAGAAGAAGACGATAAGATCGCACGCAAGATGGCGAAGCTCAAGGAACGGAACGAACGGAAGAAACAGAAACAAAAAGTGACGGCCCAGCCGATATTTAATAAAGAGGTGATAGAGGTCGGCGACAATGTACGCCTTAAAGGGCAGGTTTCCGCCGGAACCGTTATGGAACTACAAGGAAAGCAGGCCGTAGTAGCATTCGGGATGATCAAAAGCACGGTTAAGCTGGAGCAGTTGGAAAAGGTAAGCAAAGGCCAGATCAAACGGGAAATCCAGAAAAGCACGTTCGTCAGCTCCCAGACCACTGACAATATGCATGAGAAGAAGATAAACTTTAAGCAAGAAATCGATGTGAGAGGAATGAGGGGCGATGAGGCATTGCAAAGCGTGACCTATTTTATCGACGACGCCATTCAAGTCGGGGCAGGCAAGGTTCGTATCTTGCATGGAACCGGTACGGGTATCTTACGTCAGCTAATCCGGGATTATCTGCGCACGGTTCCCGGTGTCCGTCGTTTTCAAGACGAGCATGTGCAGTTCGGAGGCGCCGGCATCACCGTTGTTGAATTCGATTAAAAAGAGATCCTTATTATGAGACGGAATGAATATACACACAGGAGAAGACATATATCCAACCGGCATTTATCGGACAAGTATTATTACGCCGGCGAACATGAGACAGCAACCGGCATCCGTCTCACGCAATACAACGAACAATCTTTGCATACGAAAGAGGTGCGGATAACCGACACCTCTTTCAGCAAACTATCCGACCCGGATCAGATCAATTGGTTCGAGGTTAGCGGATTGACCAACGCGGATGCCATTACCCGTATCGTAAAAGATTTCGGACTGCATAATCTGGACGCTAAGGATATCTTGACTCCCCAACACGTGGTCAAGGTAGAGGAATACAAAGGACGAATGCTTATCGTATTAAACTCCTGCTATTACGATGTCAATAACGAGATGCGGTCTGAGCACATCAGTATACTGGTAGCGAACAATACGGTTATCACTTTTACGGAAAGCAACAACCCCGTATTCGAGGCCGCTCATAAAGCGCTACTATCCAACATGCTGAACATCCGGAAAAAAGGCAGTGGATTGCTGCTCGCTTTCCTTCTAAACACCATCATAGCGAATTTAGTAGAATCCGCCTCAAAGGTAGAAGAGATACTAGAGGATATAGAAGAGACTTTGCTCGATCCTAAGAACGATCAGGGTAATATGGGTTCCCTAATCCAACAACACCGCCATGAGTACATGATTATCCGTAAGAATAGCCTACCGCTGAAAGATCAATTCTCAAAACTATTACGAACAGAGAACGGGATTATCACCCCGGATATCCTGCCGATCTATAATGACCTGCAAGACCAACTCCAATTCGTTATCCAAACAACGGAAAGCTGCCGGGAAATCACCTCTTCCCTTGTCGATCTTTATATATCCAATAACGATCTTAGGATGAACGCCATCATGAAACGGCTGACGATTGTCTCCACCCTTTTCATCCCTTTGACATTCTTGGTGGGCGTATGGGGTATGAACTTCAAGATAATGCCGGAATTGGATTGGCGTTACGGTTATTTCATAGCTTGGGCCGTCATGATAGCTACCGGAGTATTGACTTGGCTATATATGAAACGAAAGGATTGGTATTAAAACCAATCCTTACGATCTGAAGAATTTCTTCCTATACTTATAAAAAGTATTCTTAGAGACGTTGAAATGCTCGCAAATCGATCCTACCGATTCTCCCCGCTCCAACATGTTCATGATCTCCCCCTTATGGGCATCCAAGAAGAACAACTTGGATTCCGAGCCTTTAGGACGTCCCAACCGCTTTCCCGTACTTTTCACCTGTTCCAAGGCGTCTTTTGTACGTATGGAAACCAGACTGTGATCAATCTCGTCTACTTGCTTGAAGACATTAATCATCAATTGGCGATCCATCCGGTCATCGAATATATAACGGTCGTTTATACAATAGACCGTCACGTCCTTCTCCATGCAAACGGTAAGTATCCCCATCAACTCATATAAGGTAAGACACAAACGGGTAATATCCGATACGATCAAGGCATCCCCTTTCTTCAAGCGTTCGAGAACAAGTTTTAACTTTGGTCCCGGCTGTTTCGCTTTCTCTCCGGATACTTCCATGACCCATTTATCCACATGGATATCTTTGGCCGCGGCAAAAGAAGAGATCTCTTCCCTTTGAATATCCAAGTGTTGCCGGTCTGTAGCCACATTTAAATACGCTATCGTCATAAATTTCACTAATTGTTTCTAGCGTGAAGGTACAAAAAGAATGAGTATATCTTCAAGATTATGGGATGTTTAACGCTTTATTTCGTACATTTGCGTTTATATTCATATATTATGATAACACATATACGAGTAGCTAGCCAACAATTGGAACAATCCCGATTCGAGTCCCCGAAAGAATTGGTCTCTTGGATGGGCGCTATCCAGGCGCAGGAGTATGAGATGGCCAAATGGGCGATCGGTATTCGCTTGAGATCCTCTTCCCTTGAAACGGTAAATGAGGCTTTGTACAAAGGTGATATTCTACGTACCCATGTGATGCGTCCTACTTGGCATTTCGTGGCCGCCGAGGATATCCGTTGGATGCTTATGCTATCTTCCGAGCGTATCAAGGCTGCCGTTATGTCGTACGCCAAGGGACATTTCGGGAAGATAGAAAAAACGCTGTTCACAAGATGCCTAGATCAGATCGGAAAGATACTGGAAGGATACAAAAGCCTGACCAAACAAGAAGTAACGGCGGAATTGCAAAAATCCGGGATTTTGCCCACCATAGATCACGTAAACCTTTTCCTTACATGGGGTGAGGTGGAAGGCATCGTCTGTAGCGGGATCGATAAAGGAAAGAAAACGACTTACGCCTTATTGGACGAACGTGTCCCTCCTACTCGTGAACTTTGCAGGGAAGAGGCTCTGGCGAGATTGGCATCCAGATATTTTCAAAGCCACTCCCCTGCCCAGTTACAGGATTTTGTTTGGTGGTCCGGGCTAACCGCTACCGAGTGTAGGTTCGCTATCAATCTGATCAAGGCGGAGTTAATGACCGAGACGTTCGATTCCCGTGAATATTTCATCCACCAATCATGGAAAGGAAAAAATGAGAGCGAACCTGTACTGCGTCTCCTCCCCGCCTTCGATGAATACTTGATCAGTTACAAAAACCGCACGGACGTATTGCCGCTAGAACATCATCCAAAAGCGTTCAACCGATTCGGCACCTTCTACCCGGTTATCTTATATAACGGAAAGATAATAGGTAATTGGAGCCGCTCCATTAAAAAAAACACCATTCAAATAGAAATGGACTTTTTCGAGAAGAAGCCCCGCATTCCAGTGAAACTAATCCAGCAGGCCGAAGCGCAGATAGACGCTTTTTATAGAGGCTTATTGTACCGCCCAGCGCTTCAATGTCGGGAAAAATAATTTCATATTCGCTACGGCCTCCTCTTTCGTATAATGAAGGTCCGCATCTTTATTGAACTCATCGACAAACTGGACACAATGATCGATCATCTGATCCATCGTACAGTCCATCGTGAAGGCCCCGTCCTTATAACAATAGCAACAATATTCCTCATTCTTGCTTCCGTCATGGTTCGTTCCTAACTCCTCATTCTTTTGCAGCGGCATACCGCAGCTTTGGCAAAATTTTGTTTCCATACTAATTTATTTTATTGGTATATAAATCTTTGTCACTTGCGTATCGTCATCCTCTTCCGAATAACTCACATATTCCTCAAACGCCATTCCATGCCGTTTGGTATAATTGAAATCTATATTTATAGTATTATATAGTTCTTGTAATCCCGCATAACTACCTTTTAAGGTATAAACCGCATATTTTCCTTTCTGCAAACGAATCGTACCGAACATCCCTGATGGAATAATCTCCTTCCCGACCGAAGCATTACTCCACTTCTCGGTCTCTTCTCTCAGACGTACTCGCAACTTATCCATATAAGCTTTCGGAGATACGCTGAATTGTTTCTTGAACGCTTTCGAGAAAGATTGGGGGTTATCATAGCCTACCCGACTCGCTAGATCTGCCAGACTCATATCTTCCGTATGCATATATAGAACCGCTCGCTCTACACGTTGCCTTGCCACATAAGCATATAATGACTCATTCAAGGCTCCTTTCATAATACGTAGTAGCTGCCGCTCGGACACGTTTACCTGCCCGGCTATTATATCCAGTCGTAAAGGGAGATGCAAATTCGCATTGATATAATCAATTACTTGATTAATTTTCCGTTGATATATGTTTTCCGTATCAGGCTTCATCCTATAGATTCTTATGATGACAAAAATACATAATCCCAACAGACTAACAATTGTCCAATCTCGCCAATTTGAGATTTCCCCTATATTTATTTAAAAGCCATCAACTTCAAGATTCTATAGATTGTAAAATCAGTAATTCTGTTACACTTATCAGTAATTGGTATACAAAAGCAATGGAATATCTTAAATAATTTTGTAATATGAATAAAATCAAGAAAACAAATATGAATATAAAGAAAATAACCATTGCCATGTTGATCACATTAATCTCCATTGGCAATATAAACGCACAAGAAATGAAAACTGAAATTCCAAAAATTAGTGAATTCCCTACAGGAAATGAAAACACCGGGTTTGAACAATATTTCTCGGGGAAGTCTTGGCTGGTGCCATTAACAAGCAATAAGGATTTAAACGTACCAATGTTTAACGTAACGTTTGAACCTAACTGCCGAAACAACTGGCACACGCATACAGGAGGGCAGATACTCATCGCCGTAGGTGGTGTGGGTTATTATCAAGAACGAGGTAAAAGCGCCCGTCGTTTACTACCCGGGGATGTTGTCGAAATCGCACCAAACATAGAGCATTGGCACGGCGCCTCACCGGACAGTTGGTTTTCGCATATCGCCGTAGAATGTAATCCCCAAACCAATAAAAACACTTGGCTTGAGCCGGTAAGTGATGAGGAATATGGGAAGGCCGTAAATGATAAGTAGTAGATTTTCCTTATCGTTTACACAAACCGAGCCTAAAAGACACTCCGGTTTCCCCTAGAAGAAACTGCAGTTTCTATCCTAGCGGGAAACTGTAGTTTCCTAAGAAAGAAATACAAAGAAACTGTAATATACTAGTAAACAGAATATTGAATAATATATTCTCATCCTATGCCCTGTATATAAGACATTTTTCTCACAAAATTCAATCCGTACAATTAATATCATTAACAGATTCATTCTCATACGCAGACTTTTGTGATTTTATAAATATATCACGGTACTCATCAAGTAAGTTAATGTCCTGCAAATCATTAACGCCTAAAATCTCACGGATTAAATCCGCCTTGCCTGCTTCTATCTCCACTTTCGGTATCATATATCTTAATTTAGATTAATAAATAAAATCATCTGTTTGATGTTTTAAACAGACATCGTCACCCTTTTGTTTATACAAAATTTAAATTTAACACGACAAATTTTACAGTATCCAAAATTTATCTCCTTAACTTAATCAACCAATAAGGATAGTCAAATCCCTTTCTAAATTGTTATTCACTAACAAGGATATTTCAAAATCAAAAAATCAATCTTATGGAGAAAAATATTTTCTGGTTAGAAAATGACCAACTCAAAGAGATAGCCTGTTCATTTCGGGAAAAGGTTGAAGAGGGATTAAAACATGAAAATGCGGAGATACAATGCATACCGACTTTTATCTCTCCCAAAACCTCTGATATTAATGGAAAAGCATTGGTTCTCGATTTAGGAGGAACCAACTATAGAGTAGCGACCGTCGATCTTGGACAAGGATCACCAACCATCCATCCCAACAATGGGTGGAAAAAAGACATGTCGATCATGAAATCACCGGGATATACTCGTGAGGAGCTATTTAAAGAATTAGCCGATATGATTGTCGGGATAAAACGGGATGAGGAAATGCCAATCGGCTATTGTTTTTCTTATCCAGCAGAATCCGTACTCAGTGGAGACGCCAAATTGTTACGTTGGACAAAAGGAGTCGACATTAAAGAAATGGTAGGGCAATTAGTTGGCAAACCACTTCTCGACTACCTAAACGAACATTGTAAAATCAAATTTACAGGTATTAAAGTATTAAACGATACTATCGCCAGCTTGTTTGCCGGCCTAACCGACAATAGCTATGACGCCTATATCGGTCTGATCGTAGGAACAGGCACCAACATGGCCACTTTCATTCCGGCGGATAAAATAAAGAAATTAGATCCGAGCTATAATATACAAGGCTTAGTCCCTGTCAACCTAGAGTCGGGCAACTTCCATCCTCCATTCCTCACGACAGTCGATGATACGGTTGACGCCATTTCAGACAGCCTTGGAAAACAGCGGTTTGAGAAAGCGGTTTCGGGTATGTATCTAGGCGATATATTGAAAGCGGCTTTCCCTTTGGATGAGTTTGAGAATAAATTCGATGCCCAAAAATTGACCGCTATCATGAACTATCCGGATATTCACAAGGACGTATATGTAGATGTAGCTCATTGGATCTACAACAGATCAGCACAATTAGTCGCCGCATCGCTACTGGGCCTTATTCAGTTACTGAGATCATATAATAAAGATATACAAAAAATCTGTCTAGTAGCCGAAGGCAGTCTATTTTGGAGCGAGAATAGAAAAGATAAAAACTATAACATTCTTGTTCTGGAGAAATTACAAGAACTCCTTAATGAATCCGCATTAGCGGATGTCGAAATCCATATCAACAATATGAATAACGCAAACTTGATAGGAACAGGTATAGCGGCGCTCTCTTGAAATCAATATGAATGAAGTGAATCTTGAACTATAAAATTACGTTTTTCAAAATAAATAGAAAGTGCGGGTATTCTTTACATACGATACCCGCACTACTTTTTCCGCAGAAAAATGATTGTATAATTCACTCATAGCGCATCGCACAAATGGATTCAGCCCCAGAGGATGAAATATAACCGCAATCATATCAATATTAGCTAGTGGTTTGGATTGGATATCGTAATCAATAGAGAATACCGAAATTTTCCGCCTTATTGATAGCTTCGATCGCATTATCTACATTTAGCTTTGCCAATATATTCTTTCGGTGATTATTTACCGTATAAATACTAAGATTTAGCTTATAAGCGATCTCTTTGCTCAGAAAACCTTGCCGAATTAATATTAGTATTTCTTTCTCACGCTTGGTTAATTGAGGTTCGGCTAGAATAACTGTCGACGCAAGTATCAGTCCTGTCTTTCTATTGATAACTGTCCGTTTAATTCTTTCGGTAGGCGATACAATCGGGATAATACTTGGTTCCGAAAATCTGTACCCGCTGATATTGTGCAAATTGTATCTGTTCTCATTTATCTATTATGCTTTACTTTGCATTATTTTAGTTTTCAAATATATTTAATGATTATGAAGTTGAAATTTGCCAAGAGAATGTCTTATATAAAGGCTTCGGAAATAAGAGAAATACTCAAAGTTACAGAACGGGAAGATGTTATTTCATTTGCTGGTGGACTACCTGCCCCTGAGCTATTCCCCATAGATGAAATTAACAAAATGAATCAGGTCGTTTTGCAAGAAGCAGGAGCAAAAGCTCTTCAATATACGACTACTGAAGGGTATTATCCTTTACGTGAATGGATTGCCAAACGAATGAATGAACGCTTAGGGACATCGTTTGATAAGGATAATATTCTTATAACTCACGGTTCGCAACAAGGATTAGATTTATCCGGAAAAGTATTTCTGGACGATGGTGATATCGTATTGTGTGAAAGCCCCACCTATTTAGCAGCAATTAGCGCATTCAAATCATATGGGAGTGGCTTCATTGAAATTCCAACAGATGAAGAAGGCATGGATATGGCTACTTTGGAAGAGGTACTGAATAATACTCAAAATATAAAACTAATATATGTAATACCAACCTTTCAAAATCCCACTGGAAAAACATGGAGTTTGGAAAGACGAAAAAAACTGGCTGAACTATCTGCTTTATATGATATTCCTGTTATTGAAGATAACCCTTATGGAGAATTAAGGTTTGAAGGAGAGTCTTTACCCTCTATAAAGTCTTTTGATAAGGTAGGTAATATCTTATGTACTGGTAGTTTTTCTAAAATCTTTTGTCCGGGCTTTCGGATTGGGTGGATTGCAGGTGATAAAGATATTATCCGCAAGTATGTGTTAGTTAAGCAGGGCACTGATTTGCAGTGTAACACAATAGCTCAAATGACTATTGCCGAATATCTAAAACGATATGATATTGATGAGCATATTAGCAAAATAGTAGAAGTCTACAGAAAACGCAGAGATATAGCATTAGAATGTATTGAACGCTATTTTCCTAATGACATAAAATATACTCATCCTCAAGGCGGGTTATTTACTTGGATTGAATTACCCGAAAATATTTCAGCGCGTGACATCCTGCAAAAATGCATTGAACAGAAAATAGCCTTTGTACCCGGCGGTTCATTTTATCCTGTTGAGCACAAAGAAAATACATTTAGAATAAATTACTCTAATATGCCAGAAGATAGAATCATGAAAGGACTTCAAGTAATAGGGGAAGTACTAAAGGAATACATACATCAGTTAAAGTGATTTTTAATTATATCCCCCAATTGTTTTAAACGTTCTTCAAGAAGTGGAGTCCAACGTTGTCCATAGCTTAAACGCATACAATTGGTATATTGCTCTTGTAATGTAAACATACGTCCGGGGGCTATGCTTATTTTTCGCTGCATAGCCCGATAATAAAGTTCTGTCGTATCAATCTGTTTGTCTAATTCCACCCAAAGCATAAATCCTCCCTGTGGAGTAACAATTTTTGTATTCTCGGGGAAGTAATCCATGATGGAATGGGCAAAATGAATACTGTTTGCGTATAATTCTTGTCGCAGTTTACGTAAATGGTTTTCGTATCTGTCATTCTCCATGAAATTGGCAACCGCTTCTTGATTAAGCGCAGGCGTAGAAATAAGGTGAATATTCTTTTGGCGAATAATAGCATGTTTAAATTTGCCGGGAGCAATCCATCCTACCCGATACCCCGGCGCTAATGTTTTAGATACCGCACCACACCATAAAACAAGCCCCTTCTTGTCAAAAGCCTTGCAGGGCTTAGGACGTGAATTTCCAAAAAATAAATCACCATATAAATCATCCTCGATCAAAGGTATATCATATCCGGCCAGCATATCAACAACTACCCTTTTATGTTCATCAGGCATACAACTTCCCAATGGGTTATTAAAGTTGCTTATAAGCAGGCAAGCTTTAATTTGTGGTAAAACTTTTTTCAGCGCATCTGGATCAATCCCTGTTACTGGATTGGTAGGTAATTCCAATATACGCAACCCCATACTATTGGCTAATTGTAACATTCCAAAATAGACCGGACTTTCAACCGCAATAGTATCTCCTACCTTAGTAATTACAGATAAAGCTAAAGCAACCGCATTAGTAACTCCAGCAGTTGTCACTATATCATCTTCTGTCAAGTTTCCCTTCCAACTATACGTAAAACGAGCTATAGATTTACGTAATCGCATATTTCCCTGTGTTTCATCATACCGGGTTCCATTACCCGGAAGTGCCTGCATAGCTCTTATAAGTTCTTTATTAAGTTTTGCAATTGGTAATAAAATATCTTCGGGCATTCCTAATGAAAATCGAGTGATCGATTTATCTCCTATTTCTAACGAGCTGTATACGTCAGCAATCAAATCTATCACCTCTTTGCTCTCAGGCTTTACAGACGGTTGTGTTGTCGCTGGAACAGATAGGCGTATGGGTTTGTAATTGACAATATAACCTGATTTTGGGCGTGATATTATAAATCCGTCTTTTTCCAATTCATAATATGCCTGAATTGCAGTATTAAGACTTACACCATTTTCATTGCTAATAGTGCGTAAAGAAGGTAGTTTCTCACCAGCTTTCCACACGCCTTTCTTAATTTGACAGGCAATAGTTCTCGCTATTTCTTGATATAGGATTTCTTTTTTCATACTTGTCAGGTGTTATCTGTATCCTGCAAATATACAAAAATCGTGTCTGTATCTGTTTTGGACTTTGAATTACTTTTACAGAATGACTTTTGTATTGCTTTGCTATTCTTAAATGAAAGAAAGGTATTCGAGTAAACAACTGAATTTAAACACCATTAATAAAAAAATCACAGTAAAACAGGTTTCAGATGATAATATCTAAAATCAATACAGAGATTGAAACCTTCTGCCTGGATAGTGATTTCCGACAATCGTACCCCCTAATCGTTTTTTGGGGAAGGGGGTACGATTTGGATACTCAACCGTGTCTTTTCGTGCCCCTTTTTTGTCTTTCAGGCAAGACTGAAACAATAAAAAAAGTCCTACAATACGTTGATATTGTAGGACTTGTCTCTTTTTTGTCGCCGTTTGGCTTTGTTCTTATGTGATCCGCCTGGGGCTCGAACCCAGGACCCCAACATTAAAAGTGTTGTGCTCTACCAGCTGAGCTAGCGAATCATCCTGTGCGTTACTTTTGTAATGCGAGTGCAAAGATAGGGGGTTTTATTTTATTATACAAATTTCAAGAGGGATAAATTTTAGTTTTTTCATGGGGAGCAAACGCAAGAAACAAGATATAAGCACTTTACATCACGTATTACATCATGCATAAACCGGTTACATATCTTCACAAGACGAAGACGAACCACAATCCTAAATCGTTAGGATCACACAACCTAAAGCCACATGATCGCACAGTCCTAACCACAACGCCGCACAACCTCTCCTACCCTCATTTATGATAACGCTAAAGCTCAACTTCCGAGGAATAGCATATCTACCGGCTTCTTGCACAAGAGAATTGAACCGAGTAATCTCCACACGCCAAACTTGGCAATCGGTAGATATCTGATACCTATGATCTTTGTTAATTTGTAAAATAAAAGATATTTACGTAGATTTGTACACCATTATTTTAAGTTAAGGAATCAATTAACACACAAAAAATTATATGGCAGACGATAAGAAGATTATTTTCTCGATGGTAGGCGTGAACAAGATCTTTCCGCCTCAAAAACAGGTTTTAAAGAATATATATCTGTCCTTTTTCTATGGGGCGAAGATCGGAATCATCGGATTGAATGGTTCCGGTAAATCTACGTTGCTGAAGATTATCGCCGGTATCGATAAGGATTATCAAGGAGAGGTGGTCTTCTCCCCCGGGTATTCCGTAGGGTATCTGGAGCAGGACCCTAAGTTGGAGCCGGGCAAGACCGTGAAGGAGATCGTGCAGGAAGGCGTGCAGGAGATCGTGGACACCTTGAAAGAATATGAGGAGGTGAACGAGCGATTCGGCGATCCGGAGGTGCTGGAAGATCCGGATAAGATGGATGCCTTGATCAACCGTCAGGCGGAGTTGCAGGACAAGATCGACGCTACGGACGCATGGAACCTCGACAGCCGTCTGGAACGTGCCATGGACGCTTTGCGTTGTCCGCCGGAAGATCAGGTGGTGGATACGTTGTCCGGAGGCGAGCGTCGCCGGGTGGCCCTTTGCCGATTGCTGCTCCAGCAGCCGGACGTATTGCTGTTGGATGAGCCGACCAACCACTTGGACGCCGAGTCGATCGACTGGTTGGAGCAACATCTGCAACAATATGCCGGTACCGTTATCTGCATCACGCACGACCGTTACTTCCTAGACCACGTGGCCGGATGGATCCTTGAGCTGGATCGTGGCGAGGGTATCCCTTGGAAGGGTAATTACTCCTCTTGGCTAGACCAGAAGACGAAGCGTATGGCTCAAGAAGAGAAGCAAGTCAGCAAGCGCCGTAAGACCTTGGAGCGTGAGCTGGAATGGATCAATATGGCGCCGAAGGCCCGTCACGCCAAGGGTAAGGCACGTCTGAACTCGTACGAGGCCCTCTTGAACGAGGACCAGAAGGAGCGTGAGGCTAAGCTGGAGATCTTCATCCCGAACGGCCCTCGCTTGGGCAATAAGGTGATCGAGGCACAGCATGTGGCAAAGGCGTTCGGCGATAAGCTGCTGTTCGATGATTTGAACTTCATGCTTCCCCCGAATGGTATCGTGGGAGTCATCGGGCCAAACGGTGCCGGTAAGACTACCTTATTTAAGATGATCATGGGCATGGAAAGCATCGACAAGGGGACCTTCGAGGTGGGCGAGACCGTACAAGTAGGTTACGCCGACCAGACCCATAAGGATATAGACCCGAAAAAGACCGTTTACCAAGTCGTATCCGGCGGACAAGAATTCATCCGTATGGGCGGCAAGGAGGTGAACGCACGCGCTTACCTGTCTAAATTCAATTTCGCGGGAGCGGATCAAGAGAAGCTATGCGGCGTACTCTCCGGAGGAGAGCGTAACCGCCTGCATCTGGCGCTGACGCTGAAAGCGGACGCGAACGTATTGCTGCTCGACGAGCCGACCAACGATATCGACGTGAACACGCTACGTGCCTTGGAGGAGGGGCTGGAGAACTTCGCCGGTTGCGCCGTCGTCGTCTCTCACGACCGTTGGTTCTTGGACCGTATCTGTACCCATATCCTGTCGTTCGAGGGCGATTCCAACGTGGTCTTCTACGAAGGGACCTATTCCGAGTACGAGGAATACAAACGTAAGACACTGGGCGACGCCGAGCCGAAACGGGTACGCTATCGCAAACTAATCGTTGATTAATCATACTATAAATAGAGTTTAATGCCATGAAAAAAAGAATGCTATCTTTGGCTGTATTAGCCGCTTCCCTCTTCTGTTTCTCCGATGGGGCGAACGCACAGAAGACCGAGAAACTGTTCAACGGGAAAGACCTGTCTAACTGGAATTTCGTAGTCGACAAAAACTCCGTCCCCGCCGATCAGGTCTATTCCGTACGCGACGGTAAGATCTTCATCACCGGCCAGCCTTTCGGCTATATGTACACCAAGGAGAAATACAGCGACTATAAATTGCACGTGGAATGGCGTTGGCCGAATGGGGATTCCAACGCGAACAGCGGCATCTTCCTGCATATCGCAGACCTAAAGAACCCCTTCCCGAACGGGATCGAGTGTAATCTGCAAGCCGGGAGGGCCGGATTGTTCGTACTGCTGGGAGGCTCCGACCTTGTCGAGTACCAGCAACGCCCGGGAGAGGAACGTCCCTTCTTCCCTGTCGTAAAGAACGTGAACCCGTCCAGCGAGAAGCCCGCCGGAGAGTGGAACGAGGCGAACATCTTCGTGAAAGACGGCGTCATCACCGTTTACATCAACGGCGTATACCAGAACACCGGAACCAACAAGGTGAAGGAAGGCCATATCGGGCTACAGAGCGAGGGTAAGGAGGTTGAGTTCAGAAACGTAACCCTCACCAAGTGGTAAGCGGAGCCGTTTCCGGCGCATCTGTAATAATTAAACGGAATCTTTTAAATAGTATTAAAATAATATAGTACATTCGCGAGGATTCCTTTTCAATGAGGAACATATCATTGCAATAACCAATTTAAGAGGTAATGAAAAGAGACAACATCATTTTTGACATTATCGAGAAGGAGCACCAACGCCAATTGAAAGGCATTGAGTTGATCGCTTCCGAGAACTTTGTCAGCGACCAGGTCATGCAGGCCATGGGAAGCTGTCTGACCAACAAATACGCCGAGGGATATCCCGGCAAGCGTTATTATGGGGGTTGCGAGGTAGTAGACCAAAGTGAGACGATCGCTATCGAACGGTTGAAAAAGCTATTCAACGCCGAATGGGCCAACGTGCAGCCTCACTCCGGGGCGCAGGCCAACGCAGCCGTATTTTTCGCCGTATTGAATCCGGGCGACACGTTCCTCGGGTTGAACCTGTCGCATGGCGGACACCTGTCCCACGGTTCACCAGTAAATAGCTCCGGCGTTCTCTATCACGCTACCGAATATAATGTAAAGGAAGATACCGGACGGGTGGACTACGACCAAATGGAGGAAGTAGCCCTTCGTGAGAAACCGAAATTGATCGTTGGCGGTGGTTCCGCTTATTCCCGTGACTGGGATTACAAACGTATGCGTGAGATAGCCGACAAGGTAGGCGCCTTATTGATGATCGATATGGCTCACCCGGCAGGCCTGATCGCCGCCGGTTTACTGAACAACCCGCTGGAGTACGCTCACATCGTAACGTCTACGACGCATAAGACCCTGCGGGGTCCTCGTGGCGGTATCATCCTGCTGGGTAAGGATTTCGAGAATCCTTGGGGCAAGAAGACACCGAAAGGCGAGATCAAGAAGATGTCTCAGTTGTTGGACTCCGCCGTATTCCCGGGTATCCAGGGTGGTCCGCTGGAGCATGTGATCGCGGCCAAGGCCGTAGCCTTCGGAGAGGCTTTGGAGCCGGAATACAAGACGTACCAAGCACAGGTGAAAGCGAACGCCGCCGCTATGGCCAAGGCCTTCACGGACAAAGGGTACAAGATCATCTCCGGCGGTACGGACAACCACAGCATGCTGATCGACCTGCGCACGAAGTTCCCCGACCTGACCGGTAAGGTGGCCGAGAAAGCCTTGGTAGCCGCCGACATCACGGTGAACAAGAACATGGTTCCGTTCGACAGCCGCTCGGCCTTCCAGACCTCCGGTATCCGTGTGGGTACGCCCGCTATCACGACCCGTGGCGCTAAAGAGCCGCTTATGGGCGAGATCGTGGAACTGATCGACACCGTATTGGCAGCTCCCGAATGCGATAAGACTATCGGCGCCGTTCGTGAGAAGGTGAACGGTATCATGAAGGAATATCCTATCTTCGCGTGGTAAATAGGAAATTGAGAATTGAGAATTGAAAAGGATGCCAAACGGCATCTTATCTTCAACTCTCAATTCTCTTTTTAAACTCTCAAAAACATCTAAACAATATTCAATTTTCAACTTTCAATTTTTAATTCTATGAAAAAGCTCCTTGCTACAATCTGCGCCGGCGCTGTCTTGGGTCTGATGGCCTCGTGTGATGATGCTCCCGGTAAAGCGAAAGCTTACAACCAAGGTATCAACATCATCCCGACACCGGTCAGCCTTACGCAGAACGAGGGAAACTTCAAGCTAAACAAAAACACGAAGATCTACGCTTCCACCCCGGAGGCGAAAACCGTAGCCGAGTTCTTCGCGGCTAAAATGAACACGGCGACAGGCTACCAGATAGCTACCGCCGACAAAGAGACCTCCGACGGTATCTCGTTGGTTATCGACGGCTCTCTGGACGTAAACGACGAGGGATACACGTTAGACGTAGCCGACAGCGGCGTCCGTATCAAGGCCAAGACCCCTCAAGGTCTTTTCTACGGTATGCAATCGTTCTTGCAATTGCTGCCCGCCGAGATCGAGAGTCCTTCCGCCGTGAAAGGTATCGCATGGACCGCTCCGGCCGTATCTATCAAGGACGAGCCTCGATTCGGTTACCGTGGTATCATGCTAGACCCCTGCCGCCATTTCATCCCGGTAGAGAATATCAAGAAGCAGCTGGATGTATTGGCCTTGTTCAAGATCAACCGCATGCATTGGCACCTGACCGACGACCAAGGATGGCGTATCGAGATCAAGAAGTACCCGAAACTGACCGAGATCGGCTCTAAGCGCATCGATGGCGAGGGTACCGAGTACGGAGGCTTCTATACCCAAGAGGAGGTGAAGGATATCGTTAAATACGCGGCGGATCGTTTCATCACGATCGTTCCCGAGATAGAGCTTCCGGGACACGAGATGGCCGCTATCGCCGCCTATCCGGAGCTGTCTTGCGAGGGTAAGCAGGGTACTCCCCGTATCATCTGGGGCGTGGAAGACATCGTATTATGCGCCGGGAAGGAAGAACCCTTCCAGTTCTTCGAGGACGTGATCGCCGAGGTAGCTCCCCTATTCCCGGGCGAGTATTTCCATATCGGAGGCGATGAGTGCCCGAAGACGAGCTGGGAGAAATGCCCGCTTTGTCAGGCCCGTATCCGTAAGGAAGGCTTGAAAGGCGACAAGGAGCATACGGCCGAGGAGAAACTGCAGAGCTATTTCGTGCAACGCATGGAGAAGGTCGTAAACAAGCACGGCAAGAAGATGATCGGATGGGACGAGATCCTTGAGGGAGGTCTGGCTCCATCGGCCACGGTAATGTCTTGGCGAGGTGAGGAAGGCGGTATCGCCGCCGCTAGCATGAACCACGACGTGATCATGACCCCGGGAAGCGAGGGTATGTATATCGACCAGTTCCAAGGCGACTACAAGATCAACCCGGTATCTATCGGAGGATTCACCACGGCGGAGCGGGTCTATAAGTACAACCCCGTCCCCGACACGCTGGCAGCGGCCGGTAAAGGGCATTTCATCAAGGGCGTGCAATGCAACGTATGGAGTGAGTACCTTTATAACACGGACATCATGGAGTACCGTATCTATCCTCGTATCCTAGCCCTCTCCGAGATCGCTTGGAGCCCGCTGGACCGGAAGGATTACAAGGACTTCGAACGCCGTCTGGACAACGCTCAGGTTCGCCTAGACGGACACGGTATCAACTACTACATCCCGCAGCCCGAGCAACCGAACGGTTCTTGCAACTTCGTGGCTTTCACGGACAAGGCTACCATGACATTCACCACGAACCGTCCGATGAAGATGGTCTACACGCTGGATGGCACCGAGCCTACCCCGGAATCTACCGTATATACGGCTCCTTTCGACATCACAGAGACTACGACCGTGAAGATCGCTTCCGTGTTGCCTTCCGGCAAGATGGGTAAGCCCCGCACGATCCTCGTGGAGAAACAAACGCTGGCTCCCGCCAAGGAGGTAGCCAAGACGACCCCGGGCCTCGACATGGAGGTATTCGATGGCATGTACCTAAGCGTAAATAATCTGGAGGCTGCTCAGAAGACCGGTAAGAAACAGGTCATCAAGACGACCCGTGAGCTGACCAACCAAGTGCCCGCCCCCGAATCCATGCGAGGCGTGAAGCAATACGCCGCTATCGCTACCGGCTACGTGAATATCCCGGAGGATGGCGTTTATTACATCTCTTCGGATTTAGAGGAGGTATGGATCGACGGCAAGTTGATGGTCAATAACGGTGGCGAGGTAAAACGCTTCTCCCGTCATGACACCTCCGCGGCCTTGGCAAAAGGCTTGCACGAGATCAAGCTGGTATTCCTTGGACACATCATCGGAGGTTGGCCTTCCAACTGGAACGACGGCAGCGTACAACTCCGTAAATCGGATGCCGAGAAATTCACGCCGATCACGGCTGAGATGCTAAGTCATTAAGATCATTTCCGAAGGGGGGAAGCGAGCGATCCTCCCCCCGATATAAACCGTAGGGGCGGGATTCATCCGCCCTCCCACGCATACACGGGAGGGCGGACAGATCCCGCCCCTACTGCATTCTTCTGGCGAATATAATTGTGTTTAATAGCGAACACTACTGTGTTCAACCATGAATACTATTGTGTTCAACCGCAAACACTACTGTTTTTTTACCCTCAACTCATACAAGTCGTGGCGACGGTCCCGAAGGTTACGCACGCTACCATACGTATGCAACTCGTTGAGCAAATCAAGGTCCACGTCCGATACAAGGATCATCTCCGTATTCGGGGTTGCCTCCGCACGCTTGCCATCGGTAGGGAAAGCGAAATCGCAAGGCGTGAACACACCCGACTGGGCGTACTGTATATCCATATTATGCACACGAGGCAGGTTGCCCACGCTGCCCGCTATCACCACGAAGCACTCGTTCTCGATCGCCCGGGCTTGAGCACACACACGAACCCGAGAGTAACCGTTCTGCGTATCCGTAAGGAAAGGCACGAAGAGTATCTGCATCCCTTGGTCGGCCATGATACGGGAAAGCTCCGGGAATTCCACGTCATAGCAGATCAGCACGCCGATCCGGGCGCAATCCGTGTCAAACGTCTTCACCATCTTCCCGCCTGAGAGTCCCCAGCTCTTCTGCTCGTCCGGGGTGACATGTACCTTCTCGTACATCTCGTAGGAGCCGTCACGACGGATCAGGTATCCCACGTTATATAGCGCCCCGTCCTCCTTCAGCAAAGGCATGCTACCGGTGATGATATTGATATTGTAACTGATGGCGAGGTTCACGAATCGCTCACGGATCTCCTCGGTGTACTGTGCCAGCCCACGGATGCTCTGCGCCTCGCCCAGATGGTTGAACTTGGCCATCAGCGGAGCGTTGAAATACTCGGGGAAAAGGACGAAGTCGCTCTTGTAATCGGATACGGCGTCGACGAAGAACTCCACCTGCTCGAACACGTCGTCCAGTGTCTTATAAGGCCGCATCTGCCATTGTACCAGACCGACACGCACGGTTGTCTTCTTATCCACGTAATCCGTCGTAGGCGGCTGGTAATAGATATTATCCCATTGCAGCAGGGTAGCGCAATGCTTCGACTCCTCGTCGTTCGGCAAGTAGTTCATCATCACTTTCCGCACGTGGAAATCGTTGGAGAGCTGGAAGGTGAGCACCGGGTCGTAGATCTGACGTGAGCGCACCTTCTCGATGTATTCCTTCGGACGCATATGATCGGCGTATTTATAATAGTTCGGGATACGTCCGCCGAACATGATCGCCTTCAGGTTCAACTTCTCGCACAGCTCCTTCCGGTACTCGTACATACGGCGGGCCAGCCGGAGGCCCCGGTAGTCCGGATGGATGAACACCTCTATACCATATAATATATTCCCGTTCGGATTATGCGTGCTGAACGTCTCGTTGCCCGTTACCTTGGCGTAGGTATGATCCCCTTTCACCATGTCATAATCCACGATGATGGAGAGGGCGCATCCTACGATCCGGTCATCCACCAGCGTCACGACCTGTCCCTCGGGAAATATCCGTATCAACGTCTCGATCTGCTTGCGGGTCCAGAAAACATCCTTGTCGGCGTATACCCTCTTGAAAGATTGCGACAACTGCGTATAGTCCTCAAGCTGCAAACTCCGGAGCTCTACCTTGTTTATCTTATGCATTGGTTCCATAACACATTTTTTTGTTAAAGTCGCCGCGAAGTTAGGATAAATACAGATAAAGTGTACCGGCCCTCCTGCCCTATCTGACCTACTCCATGTATAATTTCAAGATCGTCACTGAATTAGGCGGGAAATTATAGATAAACGGGCCGCTCATCGGGAATACGATAGGCTCGGTGACAGGCGTTACGGCCCCCGGGTTCTCAAACGTATTACGAGCCTCCGGCTCCCCTCTCAATTGGATCAGCTCCGCCTCGTTACGGATATTCACTCCCTCGATACGCAAAGAGGTCTTCTCCTCGTGGCGGGTCGTATTCACGACCTTCAAGTAAATCACCCGGTTCTCCTTGTCGAGGGTAGCCACGGATACCAACGACGGGATCGGACGCATATCCACCTCATGCAGCAATACGCCGTCCACATAGCAACGGACGCGCTCGTACTCGCACGTCATGCGAACCGTATACCACCGGTTACTCTCAAAAGGGAACCGCACGGGAGAGACCAAGCTATCCTTCACGCCACCTACCTGATGGTACAGCTCGCTCGTTCCCGCCCCGATCGTCAGGGCGATATAATCCGCCTGCTCGCCCGTCCACCCGTTGTCGCGGAGGCGAAGCTGTATCTGCCCGCTACCTTTCGTACGCCGGACGGTAGCCGTATATTCATAGGCGTAGCTCGTAGAGTCGCCGAACAATACCTGGTTCCACCGGTTGGCCTCCGGCACCAACGTACCAGCCTCCGGGACCTTCCATCCCCCGCTCATCACGGATATATCCGATACGGGCACGCCGTCGATCCGCACGTCCTTGAACTCATAGCTATTATCAAACATCTCCACGCCCGCCCGGCCCGTACGTACCTGTGGCTTCTCGTAGGTATCCACGATCGTCTTCAGCACCTCATCCCCCCGATGGCGGGTAAACATCTTTAATAAATGGTAGGAAGGAGAGACCACCGCCTGATGGGTGTTGAAAGAGATCAACGGATGGCGCTGGTTCTCGAACCCGGCGTTGCCCAATACCGGGGCATACGCCAAGCGGCGTACCATATCCGGGTTCTCCTCCGCCCCGACCAAGAAACAGGCCTCGGCCACCGCCGCCCGGAGCGTACCGGCCAAGGGCCGCTCCGTCGTCCCAAACTCCCCGATAAACACCGCCGGCGAACGTCGGGAATACCGGTCGCTATTAAACCTGCTGGCGTTCGAGAGGAAGAAATGCTCCCCGGCGTAATAATGGGAATCCACCCACTCGCTACGGCCTCGCTTCGTGAGGGGCGAACTGCTGATAACGGTAATCTCCGGATAGGCCTCCTTGATCGCCTTGCGGAAAAGCTCAAAGCGCCTGAAATACTCCCCGCCATAGTTCTCGCTGCCGATCTCGACATACTTCAAGTTGAAAGGTTCCGGATGCCCGTTCCTCGCACGCAGGGCGCCCGGCAGGGAATCCGCCGGGGCGTTCGCGTAGGCGATAGCGTCCAAGGCATCTCCCGTGAGCTTATCCATCGCCGTGATATCCTCGTAGCGGGGCCGGCGGCTTTGGCTCGTGATCCCGCTATTAATAACGTAGATAGGCTCCGCCCCCATATCCTCGCACATTTGCAAGTACTCGTGGTAGCCCATGCCGTTCGTCGTACCATAGGCCCATACGTTCCAGAAATGCTTACGCTCCGAGATATCGCCCAGCGTCTCCCTCCAGATAGGGTACGTACCCGCCGTATACCCCTCCACGAAACTGCCTCCGGGGAAACGGATAAAACGAGGGGCCAAGGAATCGACCAGCGCCGCCAAGTCCGGTCTCAGCCCGTTCTTCCGTCCCTTCCACGTATCCTCCGGGAAGAGCGATACCACATCCAGCCAAAACACGGCGGAGGTATCGGCCGTGATCGTCAAGACCGCGTTCGGCGCGTCCTCCGTAGCCGTAAACGTATGCCTGTATCGTTTCCACTCGTATAGCGGCGCTACCTGAAACACATCGCTCAAGACCGTATTAGCCATCGAGTCCTCCAAGGCCACCCGGATGGTACGGGGCACCATATTCGCCCCCTTGGCGAAAAACGATAGATCGTATCGTTCCCCTTTCCGGATCGGTATCCCCCGGTATCCCTCGGCTATCACGCCTCCGCGCCCCGACTCCCCGGAAGTCGATACGGCCACGAGCAACGACCGCCGGTTCTTATCATTCACCAGCTCCTTCATATCCGGGTATATCTGTGTATTAGGGACGATCCGCCTCCATCCCGGTACGGAATCTCCCCGCATGAAAGGGATCGTCCATCCATTCGGGGTAATCAAGACGTTCCGGGCGGCGTCGTAAGGGCAGTTCAAGGGTGGCACGCCATCCTCGAAGCTCCGGTTCTGGATCAGCTCGGCGTACAGCCCCCCATCGATCCCGTGGTTGATCTCCTCAATGGTCAAACCATACAGATCCGGGTTCACGGGAACCGTCAGGCCATCCGCCTCCACGGTTATCGTAGAGATCACCGGCATCTCCGGCTGGCAAGAGGACAAGCCCATCCCGACAATAGCGCCAACCAATAAATGAATAACATCAAAATCTATATATTTCCTCCAACGCATCTTCGAATACTCATCTCATTTATGTGCGTACAAACTTAATCAAAAAATCGCAGTTTCCCCTATTTTCAAAGTCCGAACTGTTTTTTCAAAAAAACAATTGAAAAACATAGATTTTTCCAATTAAAAGTTCTAAATTTGCATGACAAATAAAACAAAAGACGACAACATTATACGACTCTATGGAGAAATCTGTTCTTTTAGTGGATGACAAGCAAGAAATCGCAAAGATAATCATGCTTTATTTATCAAGTACTTACAAGGTATCTTATAAAGAAAATCCTTTGAAAGCGATCGCTTGGCTTCAAGAAGGCAATTTACCGGATTTGATCATCTCAGACTTGAATATGCCAGAAATGTCCGGAGAGGAATTCTTGGTTTATTTAAAAGCGAACTATCTGTTCAGCCATATACCGGTCTTGATCCTATCGAGCGTAGAGAGCAGCTCAAATAGAATCCGTTTGTTTGAGGAAGGGGCGGAAGACTTTATCTTGAAGCCTTTCAATCCAGAGGAATTAAGGGTAAGAGTAAAACGAATATTAAGATAATGAATTATGTCTTTTTCGGTAATAACGTGCCGTTAGCCGAACGTTTACGTAAGGCATTAGGCACCGGGGTCATAGAATGTATAACGCTTCTGCAGATGAAAAACACGCTTCTTCCTGCCGAGGAAATGGATTATTGTGTATTCATCGAGAAAACAGATCCTACGTTAAACATTCCTGCGATCATGCATTTGCATAAGACGTTTCAAAATATATATATCGTATTAATCGCCCCGGAAATGACCCGGGAGGAGAAAATATCCTATTTGCAAGCCGGAACGGACTGTGTCATCTCCGAATCCACCTCTAAGGAAGATTTAGTGAAGCTACTGGGTATCGCCGAGAAATGCAAGAGAATGGAAAAAGCGCGTAAGCCTCAAATAAAAGAGCCTGATCTCGCCATTTTCAAGCTGCCTTTATGGAAAAGGGTCTTCGACATCATTTTCTCATCCATGGCGCTCCTCTGCCTCTCCCCTATCTTTATCATCACGGTGATTTGGATCAAGCTGGAGGACAAAGGCCCCGCTTTCTACAAGTCGAAACGAGTAGGCAGCAATTACAAGGTTTTCGATTTTTATAAGTTCCGCTCTATGTATATGGACGCGGACAAGCGCTTGGCTGAATATAAGAAACTTAATCAGTATATGGAATCTATTGATGAAGAGGCCGTGGCCTCTTCATCAACTTCTGTGAATTCACAGAATGCGACCTCTTTTTTTAAAGAGAATAAACAAAATATCATTTTATATTCTGATAATGACGCTACTCCCGAAAACGACTATCTAAAAATAAAGCGTCACGAACGTTCCAACGCTTTCATCAAATTAGAGAATGATCCCCGTATAACAAAGATCGGCCATATTATCCGGAAATATAGCATTGACGAACTCCCCCAGCTATTCAATATATTAAATGGAGACATGTCAATAGTTGGTAACCGCCCTCTTCCCATATACGAGGCTGAGCTACTGACCAGTGACGAATACATACAACGCTTCATGGCTCCTGCCGGCCTTACAGGTCTTTGGCAAGTAGAGAAACGTGGCAATTCTGGTAGTATGTCCGCCGAGGAACGTAAACAATTAGACATCAAATATGCTCATACCTTTTCTTTCTGGCTAGACATAAAGATTATATTCAAGACGTTTACGGCGTTCGTGCAGAAAGAGGATGTATAAACTATACATAGCTGATAACAAACATAATTCACATGAAGATACTATTTATTCTATTATTCATATTAAATGCTTTTTCAATTGTCGCACAAAAAAAGAAGACATACTTCGATAAAGCGACAACAATAGAAGTAACTTCCGGCACGGATTCTATAAATGCCATGCTAGATGACTATGAACGTATTCAATTACCACCTCTATCGGTTTTTCTGGAATCCGTATATGACCATCCTTCTGTCAGAATTTATGAAGCTAAAAGAGATGAGGCTAACGCCGATATGAAGATTACAAAAAGAGAATGGTTGGACTATTTCAGGGTATACGGCCAATATCAATATGGGCGATTAGTTCAACTTTCTACAAGAGAAACCATAGAAGATCCTTCATTTCTCACCAGTATAGGCAGTAATCAGCATACTTACAGTGTAGGTATTTCCGTGTCTATCCCATTCGGAGACTTATTCAGCCGAGGCCAAAAAGTACGGATGAAGAAAGCTCGTTTCCGTCAATTGGATTATGAGTATGAAATGTCCATAGAAGAACGGAAATTAAGAATACTGGAAGCTTATAATAGTGTCTTACAAGCATTGGCTACATTAAAAGCTAAATCAGATGCTGCCGCACTTTACAACGCCCAGATGAAAATCTCCGAACAAGATTTTATTAATGGAAAAATTGATATTATCTCATTATCAATGGAACGTGGACGTCGTTCTGGTGCCGTGATTTCTTACCAAGAAGGTCGTGCGACCTTGCACAATGCCGTAACTTTATTAGAAATGCTCACAAATATTAAGATTATAAATCGATAACCCATGGATATAACACTTTATATATCGCGTTTTATATATAGAATCCGGCATCAATTAGTATTCGGAACGCTAATAATAACAGCGTTGGTTGCTTATTTCAGTCAATTCTTAGAAAAAAAATATACCGTTACCACTTCTATTTACACGGGTATCACGTCTAATACAGGATTAAATGATGAGACTCGGCCTGATTGGCAAGCTGTGAATAACACCTATGATAACTTGGTAAATCTAACCAAATCAAGAGGAACCTTAGAAAATGTCTCATTGAAATTACTAGCTCTAAACTTAATGCATGGAGATCCGGAAATAGATAATCTATACATAACAGCAAATAACTATAAAAAGTTGATAGCTTCCGTGCCAGAAGAGATCTTACATTTAGTTGACACAGCTTCTCTTGACAAAACCGTTAACTTATTCAAGGAGTATAAATACAGCGACAGTCGTAATTATTTACATGAGTTGTTTAATGGATCTAGTGCATTTTACAGTTACAATGCCTTATCCAGTATTATCATCAGAAGGCAAGGAAACAGCGACTTAATAGAGATAGCTTATACTTCTACCGATCCCGGTATTACATGGAATACGGTCAAATTGGTGAGTGAAGAATTAAAATATTCGTATAACAACTTACGATATCAAACCGCAAATGATATTGTTAAATATTATGAGGAAGAACTTAAGAAACTTCGTGTACAACTGAATAAGCAAGAAAACGAGCTTACTGATTATAATGTAAAGAATAGTGTTATTAACTATATTGAGCAAACTAAAGCTATCGCCCACTCTTTCGCAGACTTTGAGAATCGATATGAGGAGACACGGCGAAATTACGAGAGCTCATCCAGCATTATCAAAAATCTGGAGCAGTACATGGATATTCGTACTAAATTAGTTAAGTCCAATGAGGAATTCATTAATACCTTAGCCGAGGTATCCCGTATTAGTGGTAAAATAACAGAAATAGAGACTTTCACCTCCGATGAAATGCTAAGTAAAGACCAAGAGTTAGTAAAATACAGGGAAGAACTACGAGATGCCGAAAAGAAAATAGGTCTAATTACTAATAATATTAATAGTTATAAAGAAAGTAAAGAAGGTTTAGCCATTGAAGGTTTAGTTCAAGAATGGTTAAATCAAACACTTATACAAGCGAAAGCTCAAGCTGATTTGAAGGTTCTAAACGAGCGCAAGAATGATTTTGCAGATCAATACAAGAATTATTCTCCTATTGGTACACGAATAAATCAACAAGAACGTGAGATTCATGTAACCGAGCAATCTTATCTTGAAGTACTTCATGCTTTAAATATGGCAAAGATGAAGCAGAAGAATCTTCAATTAACCTCTTCAAACTTAAATACGATCTCGGATGCCTCCTATCCTTTATTCAGTGATAAAGGAAAGCGGTTTCTATTAGTTATTGCCGCATTTATTGGTAGCATTATCTTTATTATCGGATTAAACCTAGTTATCGAGTTGCTAGATCGTACGCTCCGGGATGCCGAACGGGCCAGACGTCTTACTGGCATGAATATATTAGGGGCTTTCACAGGACGTAATTCCCAATTAAAATATCGTGGATTCGTAAAAACTTGTAACCGTATCTCTGCGGCTTATGCTTGTAACCGGTTAACACCTTACATCAAAAAGGGCGATACACTTTGTATCAATATACTAAGTCTAGAGGAAAAAGAAGGAAAAACGTTTATCTCACGATATTTCCAGGAATCTTGGGAAGAGCTTGGCTTCAACGTAAAATACCTAAGAGTCGGTCAAGATATCCCAATCGATGCCTCCTTATTCATGGCTGAACATATAGACAAACATATCCAGCTTGAAAGCAGGCCGGATATATTAATCGTTGAGTATCCTTCTATCCAACAGTATGGTGTTCCATCCCATTTGCTAGGGTCAAGCCAAGTCAATTTGTTAGTAGCTAACGCTTGCCGGGTTTGGAAAAATAGCGATACGGAGTTAGTTAAATATCTGCGTGACATTACAGAAGGCACGGCATTGTACTTATATCTAAACAATGCCACGAGAGAGGCCGTGGAAGATTTCACGGGGCAATTACCCCCTCAAACATCTATGCGATCTTTCGCAAACCGGATGATGTATATGGGATTAACGGCGACTAATACCGCTGTAAAATAACGAAAACACATGGAAACATCAAGATACATACAAGAGGACAATACTTCGTTCAAAATATCTCAGCTCTTTCTTGTCTTAGGGTTGGGAGGTATTGGCATATCCTTGCTGTATAACTCAATTCCAGTATTCATACTAATAACTTTGATTCCATTATTCTGTGTAGGAGGTATCCTTTTATTAAGATATCCATGGCTTATATTATTCGTTATATTCACGACCAATTACTTCATATTAGGCATCACCCGATACATTCCCATAGAAGGGATCAGTGTTATTATGGAAATCCTATATATGATAGCTTTGGTACTGATCTTTATTCAAGCTGCCCTTTTCCAAAACATAGAATGGCGTAGAGCATTTAATATCCTAAGTATCGCATTATGTATCTGGATGGGTTATTGCATTTTAGAAATAATCAATCCAACCAGCTCATTAGAAGGTTGGATATTATCAAGAGGATTAATATTCAATGGATTGATTATAGTCATTATTACATCTCTATTATGTACACGCTATTCCATACTCAAAGCTATCATATTTTGTTTATCCATATTCACGTTATTTGCGATAATTAAGACATTAATGCAAAAGTTTATTGGATTTGATAGTTTTGAGACAAAATGGCTTAATGCCGGAGGAGCCACAACGCATATTATTTGGTCTGGAATCCGCTATTTCTCATTCTTTACGGATGCCAGTAATATGGGTGCCAATATGGGTGCCGCCATCATGTTTTTCGGTATAGCCTCGCTCTACATGCGATCTGCATTATGCAAGATATATTATTCATGTATAGCGATTCTAGCACTTTATGCTTTGTTCCTTTCCGGGACAAGAGGAGCTATAATCGTACCATTAGCAGGGCTAGCACTTTACACACTGATCAGCAAACAAACTAAAATGGTCATTGGGGGAGCAAGTATGTTATTGTTTATCTATATCTTTTTCGCTTTTACGACTATAGGACAAAGCAACTCATCTATCAGAAGAATTAGAACCGCTTTTAACCCAACCAAAGATGCCTCATATATCGTACGCAAAGAAAATCAAAAAAAATTAGCCACATATCTCAAATATAAGCCCTTTGGAGAAGGGCTTGGACTATCTGGAGATGGATTAGGAGTAAAAATATCCACTCGTTTTACCACTTCTATTCCAACTGATTCTTGGTACGTGAAAATTTGGGTAGAAACAGGCATAGTTGGATTGATTCTTTATCTTAGTATGATTTTTTTTACTATAGGATGGGGAGGGTGGATCATTGCCACACAGATCAAGGATCTTGAACTAAAAGGATTATTGTCCGGATTACTTTGTGGTATATTCGGTATGTTCATTAACGCATACGCAAACTCGTTTTGGGGTCAATTTCCAACAATGATAATCGCATTTATGGGGCTAACATTTGTGTTAAACGGTCCTTACTTTGACAAAGAGATACGAATAAAAAAAATTAACTGTTTCAAATAAATAACGCTATGATTGAACAATTCTTTCAAATAGGAGAAAACTGGATTGATAAGGAACAATATGCCTTTCAATTAGGAGATGCCATCTTATTCCTTTGTTTTCTGATATTTGTACTATATTTATTCGTGTTTGCCATCTATTCAAAACGGAAACCACAGTATAATTATCCAACTGCCAAGAAGAAGTATCGTTTCGCTGTCTTGTTCCCCGCTTATCAAGAAGACGAAGTTATCATAGACTCCGTAAAAAATTTTCTCGTTCAAGAATATCCAAGAGAACGATACGACATTATCGTTATATCTAATCAAATGCGACAAGATACGATAGATAACTTAAAAGCATTATCGGCGAAAGTCGTTAAAATGGATAGTCCCCAAAGCACAAAAATCGAGGCTCTCAAAGAAGCCATACATTATATTGAGAAAGGAGATATAAAGTATGATAATGTCGTTATCCTCGATGCGGATAATATCGTAAAACCAAGTTATCTCGAGAAAATAAACGATGCCCTTTATGCGGGCTGTTCCGCATTGCAAACACACAGGGTCGCTAAAAACCGTGATAGCAATATCGCTGTGCTCGATTCTGTCAGCGAAGAAATTAACAACTCTATCTTTCGTAAAGGCCATACCCGTCTTGGATTCTCTTCCGCCCTTAGCGGCTCCGGCATGGCTTTCGAATACGAGCTTTTCAAGGATATCATACAAGAATGTCACGATATAGGAGAAGATAAATACATGGAAAGAAAGCTTTTGTTGCAAAATGTTTATATCGAGTATTTGGAAGAAGTATATACCTATGACGAGAAAGTTCGAGGTAAGAGGGATTTCTATAACCAGCGCCGTCGTTGGTTGACAACTCAAATCAGCAACTTATTCTCGGGTCTTTTCCAAATGCCGGCAGCCATATTTAATGGAAATTGGGACTATTGCGACAAATTATTTCAATGGATGATGCCTCCTCGCATATTACTGCTAGGTTTTATTATATTAATAGCCTCATTTTTGACTGTTCTCGATTTTATAACATCCATCAAGTGGTGGCTCTTATTGGTCTTGTTAGGTATTACATTCAGTATAGCGGTACCAGACTATCTTGTCGACAGGAAATTCAAGAAAGCGATAGCGAGCGTTCCTGTCTTATTCATACTTATGTTCCTCAATATTTTCCGTATAGGAGGACACAAATTTAATCCAACTAAACATTCTTTAAAACCATGAGAATAGCAATTGAGGCACAACGTATATTCCGGACCAACAAACATGGGATGGACTTTGTCGCTCTTGAGAGTATTCGAGAGTTACAAAAAATCGACAAGGAAAATGAATATTTTATATTTGTCAGTCCAGGTGAAGATCATTGCCTAGAAGAGACAGACAATGTACATATTATTGAGGTAAAATGCCCTACCTACCCTCTTTGGGAACAAGTTGCGCTTCCACGAAATGTAAGCAAGATAAAGCCAGACCTCTTGCATTGTACCAGTAATACCGCCCCACTAAATTGCCCTGTCCCGTTAGTGTTGACATTACATGATATTATTTTCCTAGAACCCCGTCAGGGAGGAAATAAATCTTGGTATCAAAACATGGGTTGGTATTATCGCCGCATGGTGGTTCCTCGCATACTCCCCCAATGTAGGAAGATCATCACAGTCTCTCGTTTTGAGTGCGATCGCATACGTGAGGTATTGCGATTACCCAAGGATAAAATCACAGCTATCTATAATGGATATAGCGAGCACTTTCATCCCCTGCCAGAGATATCATCTATTATCCATAAGTATATTAATAATGACGATTATATTTTTTTCCTAGGCAATACAGATCCTAAAAAAAACGTCGCCCGCACGTTAAAGGCATATAGCCTTTATTTGAAGCACTCAGAAAAGAAACGACCTCTACTTATCGCAGACTTAAGCGAGGATAAACTAGACGCTATCCTACGAGAGCAACGGATAGAAGAGATCAAGCCCTTTCTCTCATACCCGGGATACATCCCTAATACAGACCTAGCTTATCTATATAACGGCGCTTTCGCTTTTTTATATACTTCCCTAAGGGAAAGTTTCGGTATTCCCTTGCTAGAAGCCATGGCTTGCGGCACACCTGTAATTACGGGGAACACATCCGCAATGCCAGAGATAGCTGGAGAAGGCGGAATACTAGTTGACCCGTTGAGTGAAAAAGAAATCGCAGACAAGATACTATATTTAGAGCGAGATCAAATATTCTATCAAAATCAAATAGAATATGGTTTAAACAGAGTCAAAAGATTCTCTTGGTCACAAACAGCGGAAAATCTTTTGACCCTATATAAAACGATTTAAACCTGATAAGTCATGGATATAGGCCCAATCAAACAGAAAATCAAGCAAAATGAGTTTTTGAAGAAAATAGTATTCTATTCAATAACCTCTCCTAAAAATCCTAAACCTCGTTGTTGGGTAAAATGGTTTGTCAATCCTTGGATCCATAAGAAAGGAAAAGGAGCTATCATTCGAAGGAGAAGATCCCGTATTGATGTATTCCCTTGGAATCAGTTCACGGTAGGTAAAAATTCCCTCATTGAGGATTTCACGACCATCAACAATGGGGCAGGCGATGTTATCATAGGCGACAACGCCCGTATTGGAATCGGTTCGGTGGTGATTGGTCCCGTACGATTCGGAAATAAAGTCGGATTAGGTCAGCACGTTTTCATCTCCGGTTTTAATCATGGATATGAGGATGGAAATGTGGATTCCAATGAACAACCTTTAGTAAAGAAAACTGTAGTAATAGATGAAGACTCCCATATTGGAGCAAACTGTGTAGTCGTAGCAGGTGTCCATATTGGTAAGAGATGCCAGATCGGAGCTGGAAGCGTAGTAACTAAGGACATTCCAGATTACTCCGTTGCTATAGGTAATCCCGCTAGAGTTATCAAACGTTATGATATTAACAAACAAAAATGGATAAGAATCTAGTTAGCGTAATCATACCCCTATATAATACCGAGGAGTTCGTAGAAGAGGCGGTAAGATCTATCATGTGCCAGACTTTACGAGAAATAGAGATCATTGTTATAAATGACGGCTCAACAGATAACAGTCTATCTATCATAAAACGCCTAGCTGATGAAGATAAACGTATCCGAATTTATACACAGTATAACCAAGGGCCATCAGTCACCCGAAACAAAGGCTACGAATATACCCAAGGTAAATACGTTTATTTTATGGATAGTGATGATTATCTGGAGCCAGAAGCCTTAGAAACATGCTATATTAAATGTGAACGACAGGCTTTAGATTTCGTTTTTTTTGATGCGGACATATTAAACAAGGAAAAACATAAAAACATATCTTTAAACTATCAACGAAAAGATTGTACAAATCCGGAGTTAGTATATCAAGGCCCATATATCTTAAAACTCCTAATAGATCATAAGGCATATTCTCCATCCCCATGTCTTAATTTCATAAGAAGAGAATACCTAACAGAGATCCAACTCGATTTTCTTCCCGGAATCATCCATGAAGATCAATTATTCACATGCTTGTTATATTTACAGGCCCAAAGAGTATCCTCCATACACAAGGATTTCTTCAAACGTAGGCTACGGGAAGACTCAATCATGACCAGTAAGTTCTCAATGCGAAACATGGAAAGTTACTTTACGATAACTGCCCATTTAAGCAAATTCGCGGACTCACACCCAATGTTCCGTGAAATAATCGACTTATATTTATCAAGAATGCTCAACGCCGCAGTATGGCTATCCTATAAAATACCCTTTAAAGATCGCTTGAAAATAGCCAGACGATGTCTAAAAGAATATAGGCAATACGTGACAACAAAAAATCTAATAGTTTTATTATTCAAATCATTCCTATAAAAACAAAAGAAACTATGGCATCCATAAAAAAAGAATTAATATCAGGAGTATTATATACGGCCATATCCAAATATTCCGGAATAATTATTTCTCTGGTTGTCGCCGGAATATTAGCACGCTTAATTGCCCCCGAAGAATTTGGTATAGTAGCAATAGCAACTGTAATTATTTCTTTTTTTGGTATTTTCAGCGACCTAGGTATTGCGCCCGCTATTATTCAAAATAAGGATTTAACAGGCAAAGATCTTAACAGAATATTCTCTTTTACCTTATGGTTGGGAATCATGATATCTATTCTTTTTTTCCTATGCTCTTGGCCCATTTCTTTTTTTTATAAACAAAAGACATTACTGACAATATGCCAACTACTATCCATCAATTTATTTTTTGCTTCGGCAAACATCGTTCCTAACGCACTCCTATTCAAGAATAAGGAGTTTAAGTTTATCGCATATCGTAGCTTAGCTATCCAATTTATTGGAGGAAGCATAGCCATCAGTGCCGCCATCGCAGGTGCCGGACTATACGCATTGGTCATTAATCCTATTTTCTCCAGCATTCTCTTGTTTATCATATCATATCGGAAAAACCCTCAAAAGTTACAATATACATTCGGTCTGGATTCGGTCCAAAAGATATTCAGTTTCTCAGCCTATCAATTTTTATTTAATGTAATTAATTATTTCAGCAGAAACCTTGATAAATTATTAATCGGAAAATACATGAATATGAATGCCCTAGGGTATTACGAAAAATCATATCGGTTAATGATGCTTCCTTTGCAAAATATAACCCATGTGATCTCTCCTGTCATGCATCCAATCTTTTCCGGTTTTCAAGATGACTTGCATAAGCTAGCGGATTCATACGAGAAGGTTATTCATATTCTAGCCTTTATTGGTTTACCCCTGTCTGCGTTATTATGGTTTTCCGCAAGGGAAATCACTCTCATTTTGTTTGGGGATCAATGGATGCCCTCCGTTCCGGTATTCCAGATATTATCTATATCTGTTGGTATACAAATAATATTATCAACATCCGGCTCTATTTTCCAAGCGGCCAACGACACTAAAAGTTTATTCATTTGCGGCGTATTCTCCACTTTATTAAACGTATCTGGCATTGTAATAGGGATATTTGTATTTAAAACGCTCGAAGCGATCGCATGGTGCATTACTATAACATTTACGATCAATTTCATCCTATGCTATATATGGATGTATAAAGTGACATTAAAGCGTAATGTAAAAATCTTTATCCGACAATTTTTATCACCCATTGTATTAACAAGTATTTTGATACTCTTACTATGGCCTATATATGAGATATCATACAAGATGACTGAGCCAGGAAGCTTATCTGTTAAGATTCTGTTAGCTATATCTTTTTCTTCCATATATATACAATTAAGTGGAACTTATGATATTATTAACCTACTTAAATCCAAGATACAGAAATGAAAGCTTTATTCCTGATATTTCACGGTCTTAATCCTGCTAATGGGATCAGCAAGAAGATCTACTACCAAGTCAATGCCTTAAGAGCATGTGGCATTGATACGAGACTCTGTTACCTAAATGAGCCTAACGGCAGGAAATTGAGAATGATAGACTCCGAGGTACTACAAGATTATGGAGCAGGGTTCAAGGGTAAAATACTGAAAAGGATAGAATATTCCTCAATCGTTGAATATGCGAAGAAAGAAAATATTAGTTTTATTTATATGCGATCTGATCATAACGCTAATCCATTCACGATTCATATGGTTCATCAAATGCGTAAAGCGGGGATAAAGGTTGTAATGGAAATACCAACTTATCCTTATGACCAAGAATACGCAGGTTTCTCTCGCCGAAAATTACTATTTATAGATCAATGTTTCCGTCGTGTCTTGGCCAAACAATTATGCGGTATCGTGACTTTTTCCGACTATAAAACCATATTCGGTGTTCCTACCATACAAATATCCAATGGCATTGACTTCTCGCAAATTAAATTGAAACAACAGGTCAACGATACAAACAAGAAACTTCACCTAATAGGAGTGGCGGAGATTCATTACTGGCATGGATTTGACCGTCTGGTTAAAGGTCTGGCTGATTATTATGATTCACATCCCAATTACAAAGTCTTTTTCCATATTGTAGGAGATTTCTTCGGGCAACGAGAAAAAGATGATATCCTTCCAATCATCAAACAGCATAAATTAGAGAACTACGTAACCCTTCACGGCGCTAAGCACGGCGAAGAACTTGACCGGCTTTTTGAGAAAGCAGACATGGCTATCGGTAGTCTTGCACGGCATCGTAGCGGTATCACCCATATTAAAACATTAAAGAACAGGGAATATGCCGCCCGGGGCCTTTCTTTTATTTACTCTGAGACAGATAGCGACTTTGAGAATAAACCGTATATACTTAAAGTGCCCGCAGATGAAACCGCCATCGATATAAACTCATTAATACATTTTTATGAAAAGCAATCTCTTTCTCCCCTTGAGATCAGGGAATCAATTCGATCTCTCTCATGGGAAACTCAAATGAACAAAATAATTAACTCAATAAAAATCTCATAAGAAAAAAACATGGTTATTCCTTTGCAAAAAGGTAAGACGCCTTCTTTTTCCCACGATATTTGTAGGGAGCACTTACTATACATAAATAATATTTACATGGCTAGAATTCACGAGTTATAGGCCATTATCTACAAATATATTTTAGGGTCTAGAATCAGCCTCAAGGCTGCACAATCACTCATAGTTTATTAAAATAATCAATTCCTAAAAAAATATTTATTTCCCAATTAACATAACATAATAATCCTCCATAAATTTAGCTATTACTATCCAAATAAAGCGTATTATAATACATGTTTATAAACATTCAATATCTTCATATATATTTTGTTTTATTGCAATTTTATTCCGATCTTTGCAGAGATTTAAACAACAATTATAAATTCTCACGATCTTCATAAAAAAGAGTGGAATATTCATTCATGATTTACGGCCATTGTGAAAAAACGATCTAAATGAAATGGTTCTTCAAAAAAGACGGAAACGACACGTTTCCTATTTAAATCTTTTAATAACTCCCTTGTATATTTATATATAGCGGTGCGAAATCGTGGCGAAAAAAAGCAACGATTCCAAGCTTATCCGCTAAGGATTAAGAAGTTCAGAGTTTGATCTAGAATGCGATTCAGAGTACGATATTTATTAACACGCCCTAAAGGGGTATAATTCAAAACATTATGTATAAACTATTCAACACGGATGAGCTACGGAAGAACGGCTACATCCGCTATCCCAGAGTTTTCTTGGATATGCTCATAAGAAATTGTTGCAAGGGAAAGCGGATCCCGGCGCAAATAGGGATCATGCTGTACCTGTACAGCAAAGTCGCCTATAGCCCTTACCAATGTCCATGGAAAAATGACACGTACACCATCCAGAAAGGGCAATGTATCGTGAAAATACCCGAGCTGGCCGCTTATCTTGGCTGCACGGTCTATGCCATACGGAAAGGATTGGAAGACCTAGAACAAAGCAGCGTGATAACCAAGAAAAAACTAGATCACGGTATGGCGGTGGAAATTATCAATTATCAGTCGTTCATACTAAACAAAACATCTTATGGCAAATAAGAAAACGCTAACCCCTACCTCCCTCCCCGCCAGCCTCACGCTGCCACAAGAGCGGAAAACGGAGAAAGCCCTGCTCTTCGGGCTGCTGGCCTCACGCAAGAGCCTTCCCGAGATCGCCTTCAGGATAAGGCCCGAGATGTTCACCCACCCGGATATCGCCTTGGCGATAGAGGCCTACCTCAACCTTCACGAGAAGGGGGAAGGAACGGATATACTCTCGGTGGAGAAAGAGATACGGAGGCTCTCGCCAGAGAGGGCCGGGCAGTTGCCCGACCTCTTCGAGCTGGCCCGGCAAGACGGCTACATGGAGATAGGCGGAGAGTTCGTACGGCAGCATTGCCAGTACATAAGGGAGGCTTTTGTGGCAAGGCGGCTCATCCTGAGGTGCCACGAGCTGGCACATAAGGCGTCGGCCGACGACCGGGATACGCAAAAGCTGATATCGGAGCTGGGAACGGTGGCCGACGAGCTGGGCGAGCAGCTCTCCCTCACCCACGAGATACCGGACATGCCTACCGCCACCGCCGAGGCCATGGCACGGGTACGGGAGATACGCGAGCGGGTAGCCCGGGGCGGTACGGCGGGTATCCATACCGGGCTGGGGGGACTGGACAGGCTTATGGGAGGGTTGCGGACAGGCTCGCTCCACGTGTTCGCCGCCCGCCCGGGCATGGGAAAGACGGCTTTCGCTCTTTTCATGGCGGTGAACGCCGCTAAGCAAGGGGTACCGGTTTGCGTCTACAGTCTGGAGATGTCGAGGGAACAGCTGATCTTCAGGATGCTGGGCCAGATAGCCAACGTGGAGCCTTCGAAGATCGACAAGGGAACCGCCACCGAGGAGGAGATGAGGGCCTTGGAGGAGGCGAGCCTCCTCTTGAAAGAATTGCCGATATGTATCAACCAACGCTCGGACATCCAAATAGACGAGATACGCTGCGATATCTCCCTCAGAAGGCGACAAGGGAAGTGTTCCCTCGCCATCATCGATTACTTGCAGCTGGTAAACCGGGACGACAAGGGGCAGACCCCAAACGAGGCCATCTCGAACATCACCCGCAAGGCCAAGATTACGGCGATGGACGAGGAGATACCGATCGTGCTGCTCTGCCAGCTGAACCGCAATTGCGAGACGAGGGGGACCTACTCCTTCAGGCACCAGCTATCCGACCTCCGGGACTCCGGCTCTATCGAGCAGGACGCCGATACGGTGGCCTTCATCAGCCGCCTCTCCGTGGTGAACATACACGAGGACCCGGATACGCACCTGCCTACCCGGGGGAGGGGCACGATCCTGCTGGCCAAGAACCGCCAAGGCGAGCTGGGACACGTGCGCTTCATGCACAACGAGGGCGTGACCTCCTTCTGGGACGACACCCAGCCGGCATGCGTCCGCAAGGCCCGGGCGGCGGAGCCTAAACCGAAGGGAAAGGGCCTCTTCGAATGCTGACAGACGATACGCTGCGCAAGGTGCGGGAGACGGCCCGCATCGACGAGGTAGCCTCCGGTTACCTCACGCTACATCGCTCGGGGAAGGACTTCGTGGCGCTGTGCCCGTTCCACGACGAGCGGCATCCCTCCTTCCGCGTCTCCCCGGCGAGGAACATCGGGAAGTGCTTCAGTTGCGGCGAGGCGGCGGACCCGATACGGCTCGTGTGCCACATGGAGGGATGCGGCTTCGAGGAGGCAGTACGCCTACTGGCACGCAAATACAATATCGAGGTGGAAGAGACCGCTGCCGCTGGTCGTGAGCGGCGGCGGGACGAGCGGGAAGCGTTGTTGCTGGCGAACGCCTCGTTCGCTAGCGGCCTGCTACCGGGCCACCCCGTAGGTACGGCACGTACGATAGAGGATCGCCATGGGCTGGAAGAGACCTACCGCGGCTTCGGCGTGGGACTTTGCCCGCCCGACGTCCCCCAAGTGTTCCGCCCCTTCCTAGGCCGGCTCATCTTCCCGATACACACCACCGGGGGACAGGTGGCCGGGTTCGCCGGACGGAGCCTTACCCCGTCGGAGAAGGGGCGGAAATACGTCAACTCCCCCGACAGTCCCGCCTACCACAAGGGGCATATCCTCTACGGCCTGCACAAGGCGGTGAAAGCCATACGCTCCGAGGGACGCATCCTGCTTTGCGAGGGATACAAGGACGTGCTCGCCTTCCACGCCTCCGGCATACGGTACGCCGTGGGGCTATGCGGCACGGCGCTCACCGAGGAGCATATCCGGGCGATACGGAGGCTGGCCGGGCAGGTGACGCTCTCTCTCGATCCCGATCCGGCGGGACGGCAGAACACGGTCCGGTGCGCCCATATGCTCCTGTCCGAGGGATGCGCCGTCAGCCTGCTTCCCCTGCCCGACGGCATGGACCCGGACGAGGTGTACCGCCGGAAAGGGAGCGACGAGCTGGCACGCCTAGCACGGGAGGGTACCCTCGATTACCTCTCCTACCGCATCCGCCAAGCGGCTTCCCGCCCTCGCACGGACACCACCGCCATCAACGGGGCGTTGGGCGAGATCGGCCTCCTCTCCTCCCCGCTGGCCGTGTACCGGAGGCTTGGGGAGCTATCCGGGGCGACGGGTATACCGATGGAGGTATTACGGCAGGAAATGTCTGTCGCCACAGACCCGAAAAACGTACCGGTACCGGTGCCGAAGAAGGAAGCCGCAGGCCTCACGCACGCCCTGCCACGAGAAAGGGCGTTACTGCGTTTTTGCCTCACGCACCATGACCGGATGTTCTACGACCCCGACGGAAACGGGATTTCCCTGCCCGCATGGGTCTCTGGCGAACTGGCGGACAACGAGCTTCCCCTAGAGGACCCGGAACACGCCCGCTTGCTCCACCTCCTATCCGAGGGCAAGCACCCGGACGGGATAGCGGACGAGCGGCTCTCCGCCCTTGTCCTCTCCCTCCGGGCCTCCGCGCCGCAAGATACCGGGCCGGTACCGGACGAACGGCTTCCCGGCGAGACCCGCTTCCAAGTGCTCCTCTACGGCGAGTCCTTCGCACGCCGGAAGCTAGCCCGGGCCTTGGAGTCCGTCCGCACGGCGGCGACACCCGAAGAGCGCCTGCGCCTACAAGCCACGCTCGAGAATCACTTCGCCCTGAGCGACCGTATCGCCCGGGAATTGCAAAGCCAAAGTATCCTGCCGGAGGGGATATAGGGGGGAGACAAAAAAAACACTACCGTGTTTGGCGCCGAACACTATTGCGTTGGGAAGCCAACACAGTAGTATCTGGAGCGAAACACAGTAGTGTTCGGACCGGAAATACGATAGTCCTTTTATTTCATGCTATCCAACCAACGCTTGCCGGATGGCGTGTACATCCAAACGATAAACACCACAAGTATCAATAGCATTACCCCGAAAAGAAATGTCAATGGATTCATAGCTCTTTATTATTTCAAGATTTTATTACCACAGAAAGCTAACCCGACAGAGAACAAGATCCCTACCATGAACATTCCAATCATACTTATCTCTATCTTTTCCGATTGGAATAACATAGCTATTCCACCCAGCACCAATGCCGTGAACGTCAGTTTTGACAAATCGTAAAAATATTTGCCCAACGTCTCACGCTGGCACTTCGCCCGTTCACGGGACTCACCTCTCACGTCTCGCCGCTTGTCTTTCTCTTTCATACCGTAAATTTTTCATGTCAATCGAATTTTGATAAGGCAAACATACGCTTATTTTTCTTGACAAACAAGCATTCTCCCCCCTAAAATCACCTCTTTACCCCCATTCACCCGACCTCGCCCCCCTTCGTCCCCGTTGACCGGAATCCCACCGGCGGCATGTCGTACCTTTACAACGTAATCAAAAAAACACCAGACATTATGCCGATCAAGTACCGATTAGTCTTACGAAAAGACATGACCAAGGGAGCCGCCGCCGGCTCCAAGTTGTATTACGCCGTGAACAAGTCCACCGGCACCTGCGATTTCGAGGAGCTGTGCGACCAGATCGCCGACCGCAGCACCGCCTCCCGGGGCGACGTGCAGGTCGTGGTAGACGGCCTCCTCTACATCCTCAAGCAACGCCTCCAGAAAGGGGAGACCGTCCAGCTGGGCGATCTCGGCCACTTCCAAGCCGTGATCGGCAGCAAGGGCACCAAGCTGGAGTCCGACTTCAACGCCTCCCTTATCAAACGTCCCCGGATCGTCTTCCGTCCGAGCGTGACGCTAAAGAGCGTCACCGGCCTCGCCAAGTTCGAGAAGATCGTGCCCGACGCACCCGCCCCGGGAGGAGGCGACAGCGAATCCCCCGACGAAATCTGACTCAAGGCTCCCCTAGATGAGAAACGATGCACTCCCGCTGACGGGGCGATAAGATCCGTTGGCGGGGATGCCATCCGCACTCCTCCAGCCGCTCCATCAACTTCCCGCTGACACGTATCCACCGGGACAGCTTATCCGAGGCTTTCTTCTTCGACAATAAGGGAAAATAACTCATCGCTATATCACAAAAATAATAGGCGCCGACACCGGTCTCCCGCTTTTCCATACTGATGCTGTTTATTTATTAACTTATTCAAAGATAGTAATTTAAGATTAATTTTCCAAGAAAAATCAAATCATAATTCATCGTATATATCATGAAACAAGCCTATATCTCCACCCACCTTGCCGACGCCCAGTCCGCCGGCGACCGCTTCCACCTAAACCCCATCATCCTCCTTGCCCAAGCCGCCCTAGAAAGCGGCTGGGGCACCTCCCGCCTAGCCCGGGAGGCCAACAACCATTTCGGCATCACTGGCTACGGGGCGAGCAACGCCTTCTGGCACGGGGGCCGCATCACCGCCCGATACAAGCGGGGCGAGTTGCTGTTCCGCCGCTACGACTCGGCACGCAACTCCTACCTCGACTTCGCCCGCCTCCTCGTCTGCTCCTACCCGCAGGCCGCCGCCATGAGCCGTTTCCCCGCCGACTACGCCAAGGCCATCGCCTACAGCCCCTACATCAGCGAGCTGAACGGTGACAACCGGGAGCGCTACCGGGAGACGCTGGTACAGCTCTGCCACGAGATCGAACCGATTTACTCATCCCTAAAAAACAACAATTGATATGAATAAGATACGACAAATACTAGCCTTCGTCCGCAGCCTGCTGGATTTCTTGCTAAACCTAGGATCTCACACGCCCCAAAAACAACCGCCCCATGACACGACCGACACTCCCACGGAGCCCACGCCCCCCTTTCCCCCACTTCCGCCTGCTCGCCTTGGCCAGCCTCTTCCTGCTGGCGGCACTCTCCCTCCTGCTAGACATGCGGGAGGCGGCGTTGGCAGCTATCGGGGCGATACTCTCGCTCTCGTCCACCCCTCGCCCGGCCCCTTGAACCTGCTGGGCTGGGGGCTGATACTCTCGGCGGTGCTGAGCTCGCTGGGAAAGATATGGCCTCCTTAGGTGAGAAAAAAACGGCAGAATCAAACTCTTATTGAAAATTATAAGTACTTTTGTAAAAAAAAGCGAATGCACTTGTTGATCTACATAGATATCGCCCTATTCATTTTCATCGCCTTTTTCATAGGCTATGACCTATTTTTTACGTTGGCGTCCTTTTTTCGGAGGAGGCACCGGAAGCACCGGAGCATACGGCTCCAGAAGTTCGCCGTCATCTTCGCCGCCTATAAGGAAGACCAAGTCATACAGGAATCCGTGGAGCGCATCCTCCTGCAAGACTATCCGGCGGACAAATACCGGGTGATCGTGGTATCGGACCATATGCGGGAGGAAACGAACCAAGCGCTCGCCAAGCTCCCGATCGAGCTCCTCACGCCGGATTTCGAGCATAGCATGAAACATAAGTCCATCACCTACGCCTTGGAATACCTAAAAGAGGGAATCGATAAAGTCGTCATCCTCGATGCCGACAACCTCACGGATACGGATTTCCTGACCCGGATCAACGATATCACGCAAGACAACATCGCCCTGCAAGCGCACCGTACCCTCAAGAACGACAATACGCCGATAGCGGTATGGGACGGTATCTCCGAGGAGATCAACAACACCATCTTCCGCAAGGGGCGGGTCAATGTCGGGATCTCCTCCTCCTTGATAGGCTCCGGCATGGTATTCGACTTCGGATGGCTGAAATCCCACATGCCCCAATGCGGCACTTTCGCCGAGGACAAGGAGCTGGAGATCTATCTCGCCACGGAAAATATCTTTGTCGATTACGCCGAGGACATCCTCGTGTACGACGAGAAGACCTCACGCCAAGAGGTCATGGCACGGCAAAGATCCCGCTGGTTCCACGCCCAACTGCTGGCATTCTCTTTGATCATACGGCATCTCGACCTCCGTACCCTCAACTGGAATTATATGGACAAGGCGGTCCAATGGTTCCCGCTCCCGAGAATATTAAAACTGATCATCCCGTCTCTCCTCGCCTTGGCATGGAGCCTCACAACTTTCCCGCTTGCCCTGAAATGGTATGGACTGATATTAATCAGCATCTTGACATATACGCTGGCCATTCCCCGCAAGATGCATACACGGAAACTTTACAGGAATCTGTCGAAGCTTCCCTTCCTTTTTTTCATCTTGACAAAAGGATATATAGCCTCATTCATCCGGATAAAAAACAAGGATACGAGCTTTCAGAGCACTCCACATGACATAACGATAAAAAAAGAAGAAAGCCATGATTAAAAAAGTCTCCATTATCACTATCAATTATAACGGGTTGAAAGATACCGTCGAGATGATAGAATCCTTGGCTATCCATGAGACTTATCCTCATGAGATCATTGTCGTAGACAACGCTTCTACCGACCCTCTGGAACATAAGCTTCTCCAATCCAAGTTCCCAGACATACAGGTTATACGGAGTGAGAAAAACCTTGGATTCGCCGGTGGTAATAACTTGGGAATATCATATGCCACAGGCTATTATTTATTACTTCTTAACAATGATACAATCATTACCCAACCATTCCTAAAAGCATTAGTAAATAGACTGGACAGCAATCCTCGAATAGGATGCGTCTCTCCTAAAATAGCTTGTTGGCCCGAAAAAGAACGTTTACAATACGCAGGTTCCACACCAATGAGCCACATAACGCTCCGGAACACCTCCATTGGCTATGATCAGTTAGACCAAGGACAGTTCGAAGAAGCGCATGAAACCTCATTCGCCCATGGAGCTGCCATGGCAGTCAAGGCGATTGACATACAAAAATTCGGGAAAATGCCAGAATTCTACTTCCTTTATTATGAAGAGTTAGATTGGTGTACTCAAATTCAAAAGACTGGATCCTCTATTTGGTTTGAGCCCAAAGCTATAATCTATCATAAGGAAAGCGCTAGTGTGGGTATTGAGAGTCCTTTGCGTATATATTATCACACCCGAAATCGTCTCATATTTGCCCAACGCATTTTATCAAAAAAAAGAATTCGTATATGTTCATATATATATCAAACGACATTTGCTCTTTGCAAAAAGATTCTAATATTTACGATTCAAGCAAAATTCCATCTTATTCCATTTTTGTTTAAAGGAATAAAAGATGGTATTTATTTCATAAACAATAACTCAAAATAACAAAGTTATGTATAAAGTTTCTTTAGCAATACCTATTTATAACGTGTCTCTATTCGTAGAAAGAGCGTTACTATCCGTATTAAACCAAACATATGATAATATAGAATATTTAATAGTAGACGATAAAGGGCAAGATGATTCCATGGACATTGTCCATAGAATTATTAAAGATCATCCAAGAGGAAAGGATGTCCGTATCATCGAGCATCCGTATAATATTGGCCTTGGGGCTACAAGAAATACTGCCATCGATAATGCGCAAGGCGAGTATCTTTTTTTTATGGATAGTGACGATGAGATCATCCCTACATGCATAGAAATTCTCGTACATAAAATGCAAGAACATCCTGTTGATTTCATCGCAGCATCACACATGAAGAAAGATCTCTCAGGAAAGACCTACCCTACTTATACGTATAGCCCTATTTTAATCCAAGGAGATGATTTACCAGTCGCACAATATCGATATGCACAAAACAATGATATATATGTAATGAGCTGGAACAAACTTTATAATTTAAACTTTTTAAAATCCCATAATATACAGTGTATACCTCATCAACTGGTAGAGGATTGCTGGTTCACATATCAAGTTATTATATCCGCAAAGTCTTGCCAATTAATATCCGATCAAACCTTGTATTATACTATAAATCCAGAATCCACAACCTCAAAGATCAAGACACAAGGGTATTCGATGAAATTAAGTATCAGCTACGCAGAAATAGAAAAAACAAAAAGAGCCTATATAGCCCACTTAAGACCACACTCAATTTATTCCTGTTTGCTCTTCGATACCATGTTCATGGGCCTATATCATGCCTACAGAATATTATGCGTAGATAACAAAATGGAAAAACAAGAAAGGAAAAAACTCGCATGCTCTTTATTAACTCGAAATTTCCAACTACCTAACCGAATTATCTGTAGTACCTCTTACCTTCGTTTTCTTGCTATATACATTTTTTACAGTTTACCTATAACTATAAAAATCAATTTGGTGAATTTAGCCATCAAATTTAAAATCAAGGATATACTTCAAAAATGGTTTCACTTCAATTAAATAGATTTTATGGAAAAGAGCTGTCAAGTCATTGAGATCCTCTTCTGGATCGGGATCGGGATCGTTTTCTATACCTATCTGGGGTATGGGATCGTATTATACCTTATGGTCAAGATCAAGGAGCTGTTCGTAAAACCCCGGTCCCCCCGCCTTCCAGAGCCGCTGCCGGAGGCCACGTTGCTGATAGCCGCCTACAACGAGGAGGCGATCGTGGCGAGCAAGATGGTGAATTGCAGACAACTGGATTATCCGGCGGATAAGCTGAGACTGGTCTGGATCACCGATGGAAGCAATGACAACACGAATGAGAGACTGAAAGAGTACCCGGAGGTCACCGTACTGTACCAACCGCGGCGACAAGGAAAGACCGCCGCCTTGAACCGAGCCCTCCCCTACGTCAATACCCCCTACGTCATCTTCACCGACGCCAACACGATGCTGAACAAGGGCGCCATCAAGGAGATCATACGCCAGTTCAGCGACCCACGGGTAGGCTGCGTGGCCGGAGAGAAACGGGTAGAGATACAAGCCGAGCAAGGAGCCACCGCCGGAGAAGGCATATACTGGAAATACGAGTCCGCCCTCAAGCGACTGGACTACCGCCTATACTCCGCCGTCGGGGCGGCAGGCGAGCTCTTCGCCATCCGTACCTCCCTCTTCGAGCAGATGCCCCCGGATACCCTGCTGGATGATTTCATCCTCTCCCTGCGCATAGCGATGAGAGGCTACAAGATCGCCTACAGCAAAGAGGCGTACGCCCTCGAGAGCGCCTCCCTGAACATGCGGGAGGAGGAGAAACGTAAAGTACGCATATCGGCCGGAGGATTGCAATCGGTATGGCGGCTACGGGGATTATTGAATATGTTCCGGTATGGGATACTGAGCTTCCAATACATCAGCCACCGGGTACTGCGCTGGACGCTGACGCCGGTCGTGCTCTTCGCCCTCCTGCCCCTCAACCTGCTCCTTGCCTGTACCGGGCATACCCTTTACACGGTCATCCTTGCCCTGCAATTAGCGTTTTACCTGCTGGGATACTTGGGGTATAAAATGGAAAAACGGAACATCCGGAACAAGCTATTATTCATTCCTTATTACTTTTTATTCATGAATATCAATGTCATACGAGGGTATAGCTATCTCGCTAAGCATAAAGGCACAGGCGCTTGGGAAAAAGCCAAACGAGGCGCAGGATAAAAAAATAAAAAAATAGATGGATAAATAGTCGTTATATGTCGACTTTAATTAATACTTTTGCGCTATTGATACTATTTGAATATCAAGAAAACTAGAACACAATTTAGATACAATGGATAAATTGGCCTCAGAGTATAAAGTTCTTATCGTAGATGATGTCCCTACAAACGTCATGCTAGTACAAGCCATACTGAAGAAAGAGGGATATACGCTTTTGACTTGCGACAGCGGGACAAAAGCGCTACGCATAGCTAACGAGAAACACCCAAATCTGATATTACTCGATATCATGATGCCTGAGATGGACGGATATGAGGTCCTCCAGCATCTGAAAAGCAATCCCGAGACTACGGATATACCCGTGATTATCATGTCCGCCCTAAGCGATATGCAAAGCATCGTGAAAGGTTACCAATTGGGCGCCACCGAATACGTCACAAAGCCTTTCCAACGTGAGGAGCTGGTGAAGAGGGTGGCCCACCGCTACGAGCTTTACAGCATCAAGCGCATCAAGGCCGAGCTGGAGAACACGATCGAGTCTAGGGATACGCTATACTCCGTTATCGCCCATGACCTGCGTTCCCCGCTAGGCTCGTTGAAAATGATGAATAACGCCATCTTGATGATGGTGGACAAGGAGCGGGTAGGCGACGAGGTGTACGAGATGATCCAGATGATGAACAAGACCTCCGAGGAGATCTTCCTCTTGCTGGACAACCTGCTGAAATGGGCCAAGAACCGCTTGAACAAGCAGCACGTATATAAGCAACAGACCGACATAAACAGTATCATCGACAGTACCGCCGAGATGTATATCCCGATGGCGGCGCAAAAAGGCGTGAAGATTATCCTAGAAAATCTGGATAAAGAGCTGGTAGGCTTGGTCGATATCGATATGCTCAAGACGATTATCCGTAACCTGATCTCTAACGCCATGAAGTTTAGTTTCGAGGGGGGCACGATCACCTTATCCTCACGCTCCGAGGGGGATTTCGTAACCGTTAGCGTGAAAGATACCGGCAAGGGCATCAAGAAAGAGGATCAAGACAAGCTCTTGAAACAAGACTCGCATTTCACGACTTACGGGACGAAGAACGAGAAAGGCTCCGGTCTGGGATTGATGCTTTGCAAGGACTTCGTGGAGCTTCATGGAGGAAAGCTTTGGTTCGAGTCCGAGGGCGAGGGCAAAGGAACGACCTTCCTGTTCTCGATGAAGGCGCTGAACCAAGAGGCATAGCCGATCGACATACCGCCTGTCCCTACCGATCGTAGACAAGTGTCGTACAAACAAACTAAATATTTCGTATATTTGCATCCCGGATTAATATCCGGGATTTTTTTGTGTGCCGAGGTGACATTAGGTACATTATTATTTATCGTATAAACATTATTATCGTATGTATACCGTAATTAAACGTATGGAGATCTCCGCTTCCCATAGCTTGAGATTGTCCTACCCCAGCAAATGTGAGAATCTGCATGGTCACAATTGGATGATCACGGTTTATTGCCGCTCCAAGGAATTAAACGCCGATGGCATGGTAGTCGATTTCAGCCATATCAAGAGATCGGTGAAATCCCTGTTGGACCACCAGAACTTGAACGATATCCTGCCTTTCAACCCGACGGCGGAGAACATAGCCTTTTGGGTATACGAGCAGATCCCGTCTTGTTTCAAGGTAGAGGTAAAAGAGTCTGAGGGTAACACGGCGATCTATGAGGAAGATTAACGAGATATTCTACAGCTTGCAAGGCGAAGGGTTCCATACGGGGACTCCCGCCGTATTCGTCCGCTTCTCCGGTTGCAACCTGAGATGTAGCTTCTGCGACACCCGCCACGAGGAGGGCGTAATGATGACGGACGAGGAGATCGTGGAGAAGGTATCTTCCTTTCCCGCACGGATGGTGATCCTGACGGGAGGAGAACCTAGCCTGTGGATCGACAAGGCGCTTATATCCCGCTTACGTGAGGCGGGGAAACAGATCTGTATCGAGACCAACGGCACACGCCCCTTGCCCGACGGCATCGACTGGGTGACTTGCTCGCCCAAGGAGAACGCCCCGGTGGTATTGGAAAGAGTCGACGAGATAAAGGTGGTTTATACCGGGCAAGACCTGTCCGCATACGCCGAAATCCCCGCACGGTACCATTTCCTGCAACCCTGCTCCTGCCAAAATACGAAAGAGGTAGTGGATTACATCCTCCGGCATCCCCGGTGGAGACTAAGTCTGCAAACCCATAAACTGATCGATATCCAATAGATAGGATGAGACGGGGGCATGCCCCGTCTCTACTGCTATAGATAACGGACTTCTTTACCTCTCACGGCGTCATTCACCACTCCATCGCCATAGGCCAACTCGCCATTCACGAAAGTCTTCCATACGCCATGGTGGAACGTATAGCCCTCGAAAGGAGACCAGCCGCATTTGTACAAGATATTCTCCTTCGATACCGTCCAAGTCTGCTCCGGATCGATCAATACGATATCGGCGTAGTATCCGGGACGGATGTATCCCCTCCTATCGATACGAAACAGCTCCGCCGGCATATGCGCCATCTTCTCGACCACCTTCTCGTACGTGAAACGGCCTTCCATCGCCAGCTCCAACATCGTGATCAAGGAGTGCTGGATAAGCGGTCCTCCGGAAGCCGCCTTCAAGCAAGAGCCTTGCTTCTCCTCCGGTAGATGCGGGGCATGGTCGGTAGCCACGATATCGATCGTATTGTTATTGACCGCCTCACGCAGCGCCGCGCGATCCTCGATCGTCTTGATAGAAGGATTCCACTTGATACGATTACCGAATTGGGCGTAGTCGCCGTCATGAAACCACAGATGGTGCACGCAGACCTCGCCGGTTATCTTTTTCTCGCTCAAGGGAAGATGGTTACTGAGCAACGATAATTCCTTTTCCGTGGAGAGATGCAGGATATGCAAACGGGAATCCAAGCGGGTAGCCAGTTCAACCGCCTCGGCCGAGCATTGGTAGCAGGCCTCCTCGCTACGGATCTTGCTATGGAAAGAGATATCCAGATCCTCGCCATGCAGGTTCGTGTAATACTGGATATTACGCCGGATCACCTCCTCTTTCTCCGCATGGATGGCGATCAGCATACCGGCCTCGCCGAAGATACGCTCCAACGAGTCTTTCTTGTCCACCAGCATATTTCCCGTAGACGAGCCGAGGAAGAGTTTCAGCCCCGGCACACGGCTACGATCCAGCCTGCGGATCTCGTCCATATTATCGTTTGTCCCACCGAAGAAGAAGGAGTAATTCGCACGGGAGACCTCGGCGGCACGGTTGAATTTCCATTCCAGATCGGCGATCGTCGTGGTCTGTGGCTTCGTGTTCGGCATGTCCATGAAGGTCGTCACGCCACCGGCCACGGCCGCACGGCTCTCGGTCCCGATATCCCCCTTATGGGTAAGCCCGGGGTCCCGGAAATGCACCTGATCATCGATAACGCCCGGTATCAACCATTTCCCCGTAGCGTCGATCACTTGGTTCGCCTCGGCACGCACGTTCCCGGGAACCTCCCCCTCGAACACCGCCGCGATCTTATCTCCCTCCACCAACACCGAGCCGATAAAAGAACGGCCCTCGTTGATGATTCTCGGATTTTGGATTAATATTTTATTCATCTTTCTTATCCTATTATAAATTGTCAAACTCTGTTTTCATTAGGCATGGCTCGCATGTTTCCTCGGATACTTCCTGAAGAAACTCCACCATTTCAACTGAAGGACGCCGAATAAAGCCTCCCCGAATATCGAAGAGTTCATCTTGGAGACACCCAAGGCACGGTTGATAAAGATGATCGGCACCTCCACGAGCTTGAAGCCGCACTTATAAGCCGTAAACTTCATCTCCACCTGAAAGGCGTATCCCTTGAAATGGACACGGTCCAGATCGATCGTCTCCAGCACCTCACGGCGGTAACATTTAAAGCCCGCCGTCGTATCCTGTATCTTCATACCCGTGACGATACGGACATACACCGAGGCGAAATAAGACATCAACACACGGCCCAACGGCCAGTTCACCACATTCACCCCGTTGCAATACCTCGACCCGATGGCTACGTCGGCACCCTGCGCGGTACAAGCGGCGTATAGCTTCGGCAGGTCATTGGGATTATGACTGAAATCGGCGTCCATCTCGAAAATAAAATCATATTTATGCTCGATAGCCCATTTAAAACCCCGGATATAAGCGGTACCCAATCCCAGCTTCCCTTTACGCTCCACGATAAAAAGACGCTCCGGGAACTCCTTCTGCAAGCCCTTCACGATAGCCGCCGTCCCATCCGGAGAGCCATCATCGATCACCAAGATATGAAACACTTTCTCCAGCCCGAACACGGCACGAATGATATTCTCAATATTCTCCTTCTCGTTGTATGTAGGAATAATGACGATACTGTCTGACATATACTTTAATCAATTAATTTTTAGCTCATTATATATACGACTGTAAACCATTTGTAAATTACTCTCCAAAGTTACATATTTTTTCTGTGTAAATCTATCATCCAGTTAGCCCATTCGTCTGTTCCATGATAAGCAAATGTATTTTGGCTTTTCACCCAACTTCCCCGATTTCCCCCTAAATGCCTAATACTCAAATTAAGTTGCTTTATTCTTCCACTTTTATTCGATTATTCCAGCGTTTTTCCGTAAGTTTGTCTTCATTAATTTCTAACGCTTGTAAAATTAAGTACTATGAATATACAGCAACTCGAATATATCCTAGCGGTGGATACTTATCGTCATTTCGCAAAGGCAGCAGAGCATTGTAGGGTGACACAACCGACATTGAGTATGATGATCCAAAAGCTGGAAGACGAACTAGGTATTAAATTGTTCGATCGAAACCTGCAACCCGTTCGCCCCACACCTGCCGGACGTAAGGTTATTGAGCAAGCGAGAAATGTCCTCTATCAAGCTTCTCTTATCAAAGATATCGTGAACGAGGAGGAACAGTCATTGAAAGGTACGTTCCGCTTAGCGGTGCTACCGACTATCGCCCCTTATTTGCTACCTCGCTTTTTCCAGCAATTATCGGAAAAGCATACGGATCTTGACATCCGTATGCTGGAAATGAAAACCGCTCCCACTATGGCCGCCCTGCAAAACGGGGAAATCGATGCCGCTATCATAGCGAACCAACCCACAGAATCCTATTTACAAGGAGACATATTATATTATGAGCAATTCTTCGGATACGTGGCTCATAATGAATCTATCTTCAAAAAGGATTTGATCCGTACCGCCGATATCAACGACGAGCGGTTGTGGCTGCTGGACGAGGGACATTGCTTCCGTGACCAGCTGATGCGTTTCTGCCAGATGGAGAAGGTAAAGGTTCGCCAAGCCGCTTACCGTTTAGGTAGCCTAGAGACATTTATGCGTATGGTGGAAAGCGGTAACGGTATTACGTTCATCCCGGAATTGGCTACCCTGCAATTAAGTAAAGAGCAGAAAGAATTGGTACGTCCGTTCGCCATTCCCAAGCCGACACGGGAGATCGTCTTTGTCACCCGTAAAGATTTTATCCGGCATACCGTAGCGGGTATTTTAATAGAGAGCATCAAGAAAGCGGTACCTAAAGAAATGTTGACTTTGCAGCCCGGACAAAAGGTTGTGTGATTTTTTCGATAAATCCCATAGGGTATTTCTTTCCTGGGCGATCATATAAGTACAAAGTGATTATTTACCATTAAAACAATACAAATATGAAAGCGCTCTGTAAACAAACTATGGGATTTATCCTGATGATACTGTTGGCTTGCGGTGTAACCTCTATAAAGGCACAGGATAGCGCAGACGATGAGTTTATCACTGTCAGCGGTGTAGTAAAAGACAAGCAAACACGAAAAAAACTGGAATACGTAAATATCTCTATTCCGGGAACCAACGTGGGAACGATCACCAATAATGATGGTGAGTTCTCTATCAAAGTGAAAAACGGCCTCCATGCCAGACAAGTAGAAGTATCGCATATCGGATATTTGAATGGCTTGATCCCCGTGAACGATAAGGACATATTAGAATGTACGGTATTACTCGAACCGAACATGAATACGCTTAGCGAAGTCATTATCCGGGCCGGAGATCCTCGATATATCGTAGAGGAGGCGATTGAGAAAGTAAATAAGAATTACATTACCACGGGTAGCATGCTTACTGGGTTCTACCGGGAGACCGCACAAAAAGGCCGTCGCTATATCAATATCTCTGAAGCGGTTATCGATGTTTACAAAACTCCCTATAAGGACAGGAACGTGGAACGGGATCGGGTACAAATCTATAAAGGACGTAAATTATTGAGCGAGAAGGCTAGCGACACATTAGCCGTGAAATTATTAGGAGGCCCTAACCTATCCGTTTACGTGGATGTGGTGAAGAATCCGGATTTATTGCTCGACCCGAATATCTTACCTTATTACACCTTCCGTATGGAAGAAAGCGTGATGTTAAACGACCGACCGCATTACGTAATCAGTTTCCAACCTCAAGCGATCTTGCCTTACGCCTTATATTACGGTAAATTGTATATCGATAAGGAACGGCTTTCCTTCAGCCGTGCGGAATTCGCCCTCAGCATGGATGACCGGAATAAGGCTACCGAGGCCATCCTCCGCAAAAAGCCTTTTGGCTTGCGGTTTAAACCCGTGGAGGTAGCTTTCCTCGTAACTTACAAAGAACGTGACGGCATGAGCTATCTGAGTTATATCCGCAATGAGGTTCGCTTTAAATGCGACTGGAAACGAAAACTCTTCTCTACCAACTACACGATCGTATCCGAGATGGTCGTTACCGATGGTAAAGAACAAAATAACTCCATCCCCTACCGGATGTCTTTTAAAGCGGATCAGTCTCTATCCGACAAGGTATCGGACTTCGCCGACGAGAACTTCTGGGGAGCTTACAACATTATCGAGCCTACCGAGTCTTTGGAGAATGCGGTATATAAATTAAAGAAGCAACATAAAAATTGACCGTGTAAATATACTATCGACAATGATATGGACAAATCATTATCTTTGTCCATTATCAATTATCTGTTGAAACCAAATTATTATGGATTTGTTCGTACTCAAAAAGATCAAGGAAGGGGATATTAAAGCATTCGAAAGTATTTTCAGGCTTTATTATACCCCTCTTTGCCTGTACGCAACCAGTATAACAGGAGAGCAGGAAGTCGCAGAGGAGATCGTTCAGGACTTGTTTTATGTATTCTGGAAAGAAAGAGAATCTCTTCCAATCTTACGTTCCATCAAGAACTACCTTTATGGAGCTACCCGGAACCGGTCCTTACAATATCTGGAGCATCGGGAAGTACGATACCGATACCGGAATACGGTTTTAGCCGGAGAGAATCCGGAATCCGAATCGTATACCCCGCAAGATCAACTTGAGTACAAAGAATTGCAATCCTTGGTCAACCGGGCATTAGGTAAATTGCCCGAACGCCGCCTCCGGATCTTTCGGATGCACCGTTTCGAAGGAATGAAATACGCGGAGATAGCCTCCAGCCTCTCATTGTCCATAAAGACAGTAGAAGCGGAAATGACCAAGGCACTACAAACACTAAGAAAAGAAATCGAGAATTATACCTAACAGTTATGAATCAAATAGAAAAAAATAAATTGAAGACAGACCAAGCATGGGAACAATTATACACTCGCTTGGAGCAAGACGGGCTGCTGGATAAGCCAATTTCCGGTACACAAATCCCATACCGGATCGGACTTATGAAATGGGCCGCCGCTATCGTTATACTCTGTGTATCGGTAGCTACGGCTATTTTCCTTGGACAAGAACGGACACCGGAAACCACTCTGCTCACCCTGCATAATAACGAGGCTTCCACCACCTTGGTCACGACTTTGGAAGACGGGTCTATCGTTTATCTGGCCGATAACAGTCAGTTAAGCTATCCGGAACATTTCCAAAGAGAAAAAAGAGAGGTGTCTCTACTAGGAAACGCCCTTTTTGATGTAAGCGGGAATAAGGAACGTCCTTTCCTAATCGAGACAGAGCAGGCCCGGATCGAGGTATTGGGAACCTCATTCAATATCAAAAGCTCGGATAAAAGTGCCTTTGAATTGGCCGTTCGCCGGGGATTAGTGAAAGTGACACTCAAGAAGAACGGAGAACAAACGCTGGTAAAGGCCGGTCAAACCGTATCCTTATTCTCCAACCGTTTACAAGTAGCTCCGACTCAAGATAACGAACAATTTTCCGATTACACCCGCCGTATCCAGTTTAAGGATGAGCGCTTAGGAGATATCTTGCATGTAATTAATCTGGAGTATCCGATGATGCCATTGAAGACAACGGCTGATTTAGAGAATAGACGGCTGACCGTTAGTTTCTATAATAACTCACCCGCGACGATGGCTGAACTGATCTGCGCGGCGTTAAAACTAAAATGTACGCAACAAAATAATATATGGATGATTTCCGAACCTTGAGACAGCTGATCGTAGGATGGTTGCTGTTACTCGTAGCTCTCATCCCTATGAATGCCCAGAATGGTAACGTACTGGGACAGGTCATACGATTGCCTAAATCAAAAGGAAATATCTACCAATTGCTGGGACTCGTCACGGAACGTTCCGGCTATCTTTTTATATACGACAGTAAGATTATCGATAATGAACAAACAACATCGATAAAAGGTGGAGATTATACGATACAAGAAGCTATATACGCTATTACCGGTAATAAAAATCTGGCGATCCGTACGATAGAGAACCATCTCTTGCTTTATCTGCCAGAGAGTCCCTCCGCTCCTAAAAGCGCATCCGTAACTCCCGATTCCATACAAACCTATTTCTCGATAGAAGGTTCTTTACAGGATCAATATACCCATGAGCCAATCGCATTCGGATCGGTAGGAATCGGCGAGGCCGCTATCGGCACCATCACCAACCAGAATGGAGAGTTCCGATTGAAATTACCGGACTCACTCCGATTATCCAAGGTACGTTTCTCTCATATCGGCTATCTTCCCCAAGAGATAGATGGTCGGGAGTTAATAGATAAACATACCGTCTTATCCCTAGAGCCTAAAGTAATCTCCATCCAAGAAGTTATCGTGCGTCTAACCAATCCGAAACGCTTATTACAGGAGATGCTGGACGAGAGGAGAAGCAATTATTCCCAGCACCCGATTTACCTTACCACATTTTACAGAGAAGGCGTTGAACGTAAAAAAGGACTCGTAGGACTGACCGAGGCTGTTTTTAAGGTATATAAGGCATCTTACCACAGCAATGCCTTGGCCGATCAAGTGAAACTACTAAAGATGCGCCGCATCAGTAACGAGCAGGAAAAGGACACGTTGATCACAAAAATGAAGTCGGGTATCTACTCCTGCCTTGTCTTGGATTTGATGAAACAGTTACCGGAGTTTCTGGATCCTAGCCCGGATTCACCCTATACATACGCCCATACCGACATCACGGTAGTGGATGATCGACTTGCTAACGTCATCTCTTTCGAGCAACGAAAGAGTATCAATGAACCGCTTTATCGGGGACAGATATATATCGACATGGAAAATAATGCCTTATTAAGGGTGGACTTTGAGGTCAATCCCCAATATATCGAGCAAGCGGCCGGCATGTTCGTCGAGAGAAAAAGCCGGAATTTACGGATCACGCCCCAGAAAGTAGCCTATACGGTATCTTACAAGCAATGGAATGGCACCTACTACATTAACCATATCCGGGGAGATCTGCATTTTAAAATTAAAAAAAGAAGACAACTTTTTAACACAAATATTTTACATACTTGGTTCGAAATGGTTACCTGTAAGATAGATACAGCCAATGTGAACCGCTTCTCACGCATTGAATCCCTTCCCACCCGCACGGTTTTCTCGGATACTCACTTCAACTATGACGAGGGTTTCTGGGGAGATTTTAACGTAATATTACCCGAAGACAAACTGAATGAGGCTATTAGCAGAATCACCTCAAAGATAGAGGAAACGAACTACTAATCCCCTGAAAATCATAAAGGGAGCCTTTTCGCAAAGGCTCCCTTTATAGGTTTTTAATAGGTATTAGTCTTTAAGGCAAAAAGATTGTTTAGGTTATCTGCATGCAAAGATGGGCTAATTAATATAATTGAGCAAATAAAAAAAGATATTGTACAACACATTTTTTTAAGTTTATCGAAATTTCTTTGCAGCTTGTGTTACTTTTTAACAATTACAGACTCCAATAGATCATCTGATGGATGCTACCTCGATAGACTCCTTTCACGTCCGCCAACACGGCATGTTCGTTCGTGATCGACATGAAGTAGGACTCATCCAGCTTCAAATAAGTCGTATGAGCGACAGCTACCACTACCGCGTCATATTTCTTCCCGGGCCTCTCTACTAACCGGATACCGTACTCTTGCAATACTTCCAAAGGGGAAGCGAACGGATCCATCACATCGACCTCGGCTCCGAAGTCCTTAAACTCATTGATAATATCGGCTACTTTCGAGTTACGTATATCCGATACGTTTTCCTTAAAAGTCATACCCATCACCAACACATGCGCTCCTAGGATATTTTTCCCCTGCGAGATAATCTTTTTCACGACCTTCTTTCCGATATACCGTCCCATGGAATCGTTCACGTAGCGACCGGAGTTGATCATCTTCGTGTGATATTGCAATTCTTTGGCTTTATGCACCAGATAGTAAGGATCTACCCCTATACAATGCCCACCTACCAATCCGGGAGAGAAAGGCAGGAAATTCCATTTTGTTCCGGCGGCTTTCAAGACATCAAACGTATTTACCCCCATTCGATCGAAAATAATGGAAAGCTCGTTCATAAGGGCTATATTCACATCACGCTGGGTATTCTCGATAATCTTGGCGGCTTCGGCTACCTTGATACTAGGCGCACGGTGCAACCCCGCTTGAACGACCAGCTTATAGACGTCCGATATCGTTTCCAAAGCTTCGGCATCGCAGCCGGAAACGATCTTCACGGTATTTACCAAGGTATGTACCTTATCACCCGGATTGATTCGTTCCGGTGAATATCCAACCTTAAAGTCCTCTCCTACTCTCAACCCTGAAACCTCCTCCAAGATCGGGATGCAATCCTCTTCCGTACATCCCGGATATACGGTAGATTCGTATACTACATAATCGCCTCGTTTAAGGACTTTGCCTACCGTGCGAGTCGCACCCAACAAAGGGGATAGATCCGGCTCATTATGGCTGTCTATCGGGGTAGGAACAGCTATCACGTAAAAAGAAGCCTCCCTTAGCTTCTCTATAGAAGAAGTAAATGTGATGTCCTTATGTTCAAATACCTCAGAGGAAAGCTCACCACACGGATCTATACCGTTCCGAAGCTTGTCCAAGCGATCCTCGTTGATATCAAATCCGATAACGGAAACATGTTTAGCGAATTCCATCGCGATAGGAAGCCCGACATATCCTAGTCCGATTAGGGCAAGTTTTGTTTGTTTATCTAGTAACCTTGTATACATCTTATTATTTCATCATTCTACTTAAAAAGTCCGGATTCCGACGAGTATCCCAAACAGACAAGATTGTATGCAAATGTAGCAATCTTCAGTTTACCTAACGGAATAAAGGACGTTTTATTTCATAAAGAAGGTCCCTTATCTCGTTTCCAAAATAAGGGACCTTGTCTTCTAAGTATAAATATGTTTCTTTTACTGCAAACGGCGGATACCTATAGCCTTGTTATATTGGGCTAAAGAAGCCTTTTGCTGATACCAAGTCTGGATCAAGCTACTGTAAGACTGAATCCATGACAATTGGGCGGAGAGCACATCCAAGATCGGTAGTTTACCCTCGTTGTAGCTGAAGGTATTCAAATCAAGGTTCTCCTCGGCAATCTTACAAGCCTCTTCCGCGACGGTAATTTGTTTCGTATACTCGGTTAGGCTTGTCCATGCGTTCGCTACCTCTTGAGCGATCTTATCACGCGTATTGTCCAAGGCGTATTCCTTACTACGAAGGATGGCCTTCTGGGAATTTACCTCCTTGAAACGGGCTCCCCAACGGAACAAAGGTATCTTCAAGGAAGCGAAGACGGCCGGAGTCCACAACTGGTCCGAACCTTTCACGTTCAACATCGGCGTACCCCAAGTACCTTGAAAACCGATCGCCAAAGACGGGTTATATTTCGCCTTCGACAAATTGATCTGTCTCTTTTGATACTCTATGTTCAACTCGGAAATAGCGTAGTCCGGACGATTCCGAAGAGCTACATCCTCTCCTACTTGCAACGGCAAGGCCAGATAGGTCGTAATGGAATCTTCCACCTCGATCGGGTCTAACGGAGATACACCCATCAATGAGTTCAAGTTCTGTAACGCGATCTGATATTCCTTATAAGCCGAGCTTTTATTCAATTCCGCTTCTTTCAAGCGGGACTCCACTTGCAATAAATCGGTCTTACTGATCTGGCCGTCATTGAAACGGATCGTCAACACGTTCGCCAACTCCCCGACAATGTCTACATACTGGCACATCACATCGTACATACCTTTACGTGCGGCGGCCGTCCAATAGTTCAAATCGGCGGAATAAACGATATTATCCGTTGTCAATTCTTCCGCTTGCTCGGTGATCTTGCCTTGTACCTGAGCTGCCTTATAGTTATTATAGATCTGTCCGCCGGCATAGATGGGCTGGCTCACCGTAGCGCCTAGGCTATACGTATTATGGTCCATCTCTACGGACATGCCCGGTCCGAAATCCAAATCATATTTATTGATACGATACTGATAACTGCCGGAGAAGTCTACCGAAGGGAAGAAACCGGTCTTAGCGGCCTTGATCGCATGCTGCATAGCGATACGCTCCTCAGAGCTTTGCTTGATTTGACGGCTGTATTCAAGGACCCGTTCCTTATATTCCACAGCCGATAGCCGGGTGTCTTGCGCTTTAGCGGACAAGGCACCCAACAATAAACAACCTATGATTATTTTATTTCTCATACCTTTTACTCTGATTTAATCTTAAAGAAAACACAATAAGTAACCGGAAGCACGAAGATCGTCAAGATCGTAGATACGAACAGACCACCCATGATGGTAGCCGCCATACCGGCGAACATAGCGTCACCCAACAACGGCAACATACCTAAGATCGTCGTACCGGAAGCCATCGTCACCGGAACGATACGGGTTTTCGTTGCCTCTATCACGGCATTCACCGGAGACAAGCCCGCGTTCAATTGTAAACCGATCTCGTCCACCAGCACGATCGCATTCTTGATATTCATACCGATCAAGCCCAACAGACCCAGCATAGCAAAGAAGTCGAGGGACTTACCGAATACCAACAATCCCAATACCACACCAATGAAAATCAACGGCAGCATCGCCATGATCAATACCGGTTTCCGGTAATATTTCGGGAATAAGAATAACAAGGTGACATAAATCAAACCGAACATCAACGGGATATTAGCGGCGATCGCCTTATTACCTTTATCTTGCTCGGATTGCTCACCGAAATACGTCATCTTATATCCTTCCGGCACCTGAATCTTCTCCTGTACCTCTTTCCACAAATGACTGAAAGCAGCCATCGTATTGGCACCACGCTTCGGCTCACACTGCATAAGCATACACGGCTCACGGTTGAATCGTCTCACTACGTTAAACTCATAATCCAGCGAGAAATCATCGATCACCTGCTCCACTTTTACCGAACGGCCTTTAGCGCTATAAACCGGCAAAGTCTTTATATCATTCAGACTGATAGAATCCTTATCCGCATCTTTCAGTAAGATCGGCATAAACACGTCGCCCTCACGATACTCACCCAAAGGTACGCCATTCGTAGCCGAACGCAAGGAATAAGCCACCTGCTGACGGGTAATACCCAGACGCAAACCTTTCTCTTGGGAATATAGCGGCTTCCATACCGGAACCTTGTTACCCCAACTATTGCGAACCTCCATCACCTGATCATAATTCCGGGCGATCTCCTGCGCCTTTTGTGTCAAAGCGATCAAGGTATCCACGTTATCGCCGATAAAACCAATCTCTATCGCCGCATCCGGAACCGGAGACAAGGCGAATAAGGCCGAGCGAGTCAATATATTCGGGTAGTTAGCCACCATATAATCATAGAACTTGCCTTCCTCCGCTTGCGCATCTTCTGGAACTTGCGTCTCAATCAATACGTTAGCAAAGTTAGGCTTCGGACCTACAGAGGAACTAGCCAGATAGTAACGCACCGGAGAACCTCCCAAAGTAAACGAGAAAGATTTAATATTCGGATTCTTACTTAAATAATCCTTCTCTATTTTCTTAACATTCGCCTCCACATCATAAATGCTATATCCCTCCGGGAAGATCAAGTCCGCACGGAAATAAGGCTTGTTCATGATCGGGAAGAAACTTTGGGGCATGATACTCATTATAAACAGGGAAAGGAACAAAGTAGCCACAACCGAAGTAAGTGTGACATACCTACGTTTGATCAAACGTCCCAATAACCTCTCGAACTTATGATAAAGCTTCGTATCATAAGGATCCTTATTCTCACCCGGTTTTGCCTCTTTCAAGATAAAATTACCGAATGTGGTCGTTTGCGTCAAAGCCAAGATCCAACTCAATCCCAAAGACACCGCCAAGACGATAAACAACGGCTTCACGATCTCGGCCACAGATGCCGGTGCCAAGTACATCGGCAAGAAAGAACATACGGCGATAAAAGTTGCGCCCAGCAACGCCCATTGCGGTTTGGTAGCGCCATCGATCAACGCTTGATAACGGGAAAGTCCTCGCTTAATACCAACTTGGGCGTTATCCGTCACCACGATAGCGTTATCCACCAACATTCCCATGGCGATAATAAAGGCCGCCAACGAGGTCCGGTTCAAGCCGACACCCCAGATCAACATGATCAACAAGGTACCCCCCACGGAGAAGAGCAACGAACTGCCCACCAACATTCCGGCACGGGATCCCATCACGATAAAGATGATCACGATCACGATCAACAGAGACTCGATCAAGTTCAATATAAAACCGTTGTTTGCCTCTTGCGCGATCTTATTTTCCGGATAGATAGCCTTCAAGTCCATACCGATAGGGAAAAGCTGCTCCATCTCTTTCAGATGATCCGCCACCACGTTGCCCACAGCCACCACGTCATCTTTCGCTCCCGTAGCGACCCCGATTCCAATCGAGCGCTTACCGTCCACGCGCATCAAGTTGGAAGGAGGATCCATATAGCCACGTTCCACCGTAGCTATATCACCTAGACGCACCTCGCCGCCACTTTTCGTCACGATTAACTGATCACGTATATCTTGTATATCCTTATAGGTGCCTTCGGTACGCAAACGCAACTGATAATTGCCCGTATTAATATCTCCCGTATTCACCAACAGGTTCTGTGTTTGCATCACCTGCTGAATGGCATTCGGGTCAATACCTAGGTTCGCCAACTTCGGGACAGAAATCTTTACGTTGACAACTTGTGTCTGCTCACCAAACAAATAGACTTTTTGCACGCCCGGCACCGGGGATAACTCGGTCTTGATCTTTTGCGCCCAATCACGTAACTCATCATAAGTATAGCCCTCGTCCGCCGTCAAGGCATAATAAATACCGAACACATCACCGAAGTCATCATTAACGGATATCGAAGAAGCGCCAGACGGAAGGCGTGGCTGTATATTCGCCACCTTACGACGTAATTCATCCCACTTGACCGGCATATAATCCGGAGCCAATGTAGGCTGCAACTCAATCGTAATCTTAGACATACCGAAATAAGACTCAGACTTGATCTGGAACACATCCGACATGGCCTGAATCTCCCGCTCGATCGGTTCAGTCACCAGCTTCTCCACCTCTTGTGGAGTCGCCCCCGGATACTGGGTAACCAAGACCGCCGTCTTGATCACGAAGGGAGAATCTTCCTTCTTCGGCAATTTAAAGAAAGAATATATACCTCCTATCAGCATGACCGCTAGGAAAAAGTATATAATCTTCTGATTCTCTAAGGAATATTTTGGAATATTCATTGTTTATCTCTTAATCTGTTAATACTTTTACCTGTTGTCCATCCACCAAACGAGTGGCTCCGGCTGAGACAACCTGTTCGCCGGGTCGCAAGCCATCCGTTACGATCACGCCATCCTTGCCGATCAGCATAGACTCGGTAATCTTGCGACGCTCAACCTTTTGAGACTGCCCATTATAAACAAACACATACTTATCGCTATTGGCATCGTCAGCCACGACAGCGGCTAGCGGAACCAATACGGCGCCTTGCGTGAAACTCTCGCTATCCACGTTCAAGATCACACGGCAAGAGAAACCTACGGCTACCTTATATTTCTCTAAATTAAAGTTCGGATCATCGATATACAGATATACGGGAACGCCGGAACCATCCGGAGAGGCTTCCACGTATTCTTTCACCTTCGCCTTGAAGCGAACGCCCTTGTAATTATCGAATTCCACATAAACAGAATAAGGAGAAGAGAAGTAATTGATATTACTCTCCGGCATCGTAAACACGACCTGTAACTTATTCGGGTTGATCAAGCAAACGATTCCTTGTCCGGCCTGTACCTTCTGGTAATTCTCCACATATTTCTTCTGGATAAATCCATCGAACGGCGCACGAAGCTTTGTCTGGTTCAATGTATTTTGCGCATACTCGAAAGCCGCCTTGGCATTTGAGTAAGAGGCTTCCGTAGACTCATACTCTTGCTTGGAGATAGCTTGTTTGGACAATAACTTCTTCGCACGTTGCAATTGCGCCTCAGCGGTCTGGAAAGACGCTTTCTTCGCCTCATATTCCCATTTAAAGTCCAGCGGATCGATCTCGGCCACGATCTGTCCCGTACGGACCTTCTGGCCTTCGTCCACGTTTAATGAGATCAGCGGGCCGGACATCTTAAACGCCAAATCACTGAATTGATCGGGCGATACCACTCCACTGAATGATTTCTCAACCATGTTCAGAGAAGTAACGTCCGCCAATTTAACTGGACGAGGACCTTGCTCCTTAACGGGTGGTTGGCTACAGGAAACCAATGCTGCCAAAACAAACACAGGGATTAATTTTCCTTTCATGATAACTTGCATTTTGTTATTTAATTATGATTTCTTTTTCTTCACAGTAAATATAAAACATTCTCGCCTAGAGATTGTTGAGCATAACGTGCCTTAAAAAGACCAACTACCATCATTCACGTATGCTTCCATCGGATTTTCTATCGAATCAGGCAAAGAAGGGAAAAAGTCAATTCCGGTAACCTTCTCAACGCTATCGATAGGGATCATCATCGATTTCAACGGAGTCTTTCCATAGTCTTTATTATCAAACAGAAAACCTACCCCTTCCGGTTTACCGTTCGTTATCGTACAGATTACCTTATAAAAGGTCTTTGGGATTCCCACCCGATTCTTACCTAACCGTTTCAGGTCGTCCGTGATCACCGGGCCGGTCACGATCAACAAAGAGCCATTCTCTTTCGCCCACAAACGAGCCTGCTCTTCCAGATCTTTCCAGATACCCCGGTTCAAGCCGGGCTTTTGCGGACAGATATTACTTAGGTAGAACGATTCCCGCATGGCCTTGGCGGACCATTTCATATCGCCGGCAGGCGCCATATGTCCTCGGTCATAGCCGGAACGGGTATAGTCCTCGTTCGTGGCGGTAGCCCCTTTCACCATGGGGTCCGAGACGAACTTATTAGACCGCTCGTTCTTCTTACTTGTCGCCTCTTTCGAGGTCAGTTCATAGGCTACCCAATTGGCGATCTTATAATCGGAATTATAAGAAACCGTATAGCCCTCATGCTTTATAACCTGCTCTTTTTGTTTATTCTTTAGTCTCGGTATCTCAGCTCCCTCTTGAAAAGTATAAACGGAGGTCCCTTTCTTTGGGTTCGTCGTTTGCTTGTTTTTCGTCGCTTGTGCGGCTTTCTTACCCGATGTTCCGGAACCGCCCTTGTCCGAGATCTTCGGACGGACTATTGTCTCCGCCCGATCCTGTTTCTTCTCTACAGGCCGTGTCTTGGATACCGGATAAAACCAGTTATATATGAATAATACACCGATAAAACAAACAACTACCGCAAAAGCGCCAAGAAGCATCTTCTTTACAGAAGACATGAATGATGATGCCCGCTTCTTCTTGCTTTTCCGGGGTTGAGGCTTACCTTTCTTTTTTGCCATACCTAAAACTTCCTATTCTTAACCTTTCGTATTGGGCGCAAAAATAGATAAATCCGGCATGTTATACAACACTATTCTAGGATAGTATTGGTCTCGATTACTATAAAAGACGGCTTAATTTAATACGCCGCTTCATTTGACCTTGCTTTCAAATTTAACTTCGAATCAAACTTTCACTATCGTCCGAATAGTGTACCGCATTCTTTTGTACGCATTCCCTACTTGTATTGGCATAACAATAGACACAGAAATGGGAGCAAGTGTTATACCTACCGATATCTTTGCTTATCATGCAACCACAGGCTTTCCGTTGGCCTTTGTCTTTTAGCTCTTTGCGTTTGTCGGGTAAAGCGGGAAACGTACCAAAAAGATCCGGTTCGGGTAATTGGCCTGTTCGAAGATAATAAACCAATTCATAATCCTCCCCAAACACACGCTCCATTAAATCACCGTCGATACACCGGTTATGCTCAATGCCATAAACCGTAAGGTCAATATCCTCGGCACAAGTAGCGAGTGTCACATTCCAACCAGTAGAAGCCCAAATTTCCCTCAACTTCACCAATCCCTCTACAGTTTCTTGACGTTGCGTCGCATTCATCTCAGCGGTTTCCACATCCTCTTTCGTAAAGCAATTCGTCTCTTTTATAAGATTGTTCTGTACCTTACGATACGCCTTTACATCTACGAAACTGAACACGAGCTTATCAGTATATCCTTTCAACTGATTGCCGATCTTCCAAATACGTCTAAGCAGGACACGAGGCGTGATAGATGGAGTTATAATCAATGGGTCGAATCGCCAGATCACCCGTTCCTTCCCTATCATTTCCGACAACTCCCGAAATGTCTCCACCCGTTGCGTAACGCTCGGCACATTCGGCTCAAAGCCTTCGCTCACATAGTCATTCAACGTGAACTGGAAATAATAATGGATACCCCTCCTATCCAACTCATGCAAATAAGGTAATATCGGCTTCGGGTTCTTTGTCCAAAACACGATTGCCTTACACCGCTCAAACGACACATACATCTTCCGCCGATTAAACGGATTATACCAAACACAATACCCCTTGGCCAAACGATTAAAGAACCACTTGACATAAAAGGCCGGGATATCCGTTGACCGGCTGGCCGAAATGATGATGGGAGCAAGTGCCTCGACTTGCTCACCGGAGTCCGTTGTGATCATTCTTCCGTATTATTATGTAATTAGGGTCATAACATCCGTAATTTGTCTACCGCAAGATAGGGATTATCTCGCTATTTTTGTATCCTAAAAATGAATGTAGAACCTAATAAATAACAGTAAACATGAAAAATGTATTGATTTTATCTTCCAGCCCCCGTCGTAGAGGCAATTCCGATACGCTATGCGATGAGTTTATGCAAGGGGCGATCGAAAGCGGTCATCGTGTGGAAAAAGTTTTTCTGCGAGACAAGACCATTCACCCCTGCACGGGATGCGGCGTGTGCAGCCAATACAAGAAGCCTTGTCCACAAAAAGATGACGCGGCAGAGATTATCGGAAAGATGCTTGCCGCCGATGTGATCGTGATGGCTACGCCGGTCTATTTCTATGCCATGAGCGCACAGATGAAGACGCTGATAGACCGTTGCTGCGGTCCTTATACCGAAATGAAAAACAAGGAGTTTTACTTCATCGCCACGGCCGCTGAAGACGATAACGGCATCATGGATCGCATTGTGGCCAACTTTATGGGATTCCTCGACTGTCTGGAGAACCCGACCGTGAAAGGAACGCTATTCTGCGGTGGTGTGTGGCACGTGGGCGAGATCGAAGGGAACCCGACCTTGAGGCAAGCATACGAGCAGGGAAAACGAGTATAATACTCTTGATCGCGACCAATACGTTCCGTCCGGGTATAATCCATACAGGCGACCTACTTCTATGGGGAGCGAATACGGTAGTCCTTTTCTACGAGACCTTTTCCTCGTCTTACAGCTATACCCGTTTAGGGAAGATAGAGAATCCCGCAGGGTTGGTCGACGTACTTGGCAGAGGAAACGTGAGGGTTGCCCGCTTCTCCCTAAGTAAATAACGCTCCGATACCGCATAAATACCTTATCGGTAGCAGATGAATTCTTGTTCGCATACTGTATAATTCTACAAACCACGACGTGGTCTGTACAGATCAAGACGTGGAATATACAAATCACGACGTGGTCTATATATTCCACGGTGATAATTTGGAAATAGATCAAGTAATAAGTATATTTGTATATAGTAAGAAGAATGTTTTTAACTTGAAGATACGAACAATTATACCTAGTAGCAGTTATGGCAGAATATATCAAGCAAGAGATGTGCGACCTGAACGGGACGGGGGAAAAGCCGGTGTATTATCGGATGAAGATACAACGGAACATGGATATGGAGGATTTCGTGGAACGGATCACCTACCCCGGATCGGGCTTGAGCAGGGGTAGCGTAATACAGGTGATGACGACAGTAGCGGAACATCTGGCCTATTGCATGGCGGAAGGGCAGTCGGTCACGTTGGATGGCATCGGTACGTTCACGCCCCGCCTAGGCGTAGCGAAGGACAAGGAGATCGACTCGCTGGATGGTGACGAACCGAAGCGTAACGCACGTAGCATCGAGGTGAATGGTATCAACTACCGGGCCGACAAGGAACTGATACGGGAGACTAACCTGCGTTGCGATTTAAGACGGGGAGGTATCAGCCGTGTCCGGAAATCGCCCTTCACCGAAGAGGAACGCCGGACACGGGCATTGGATTACCTGGATGAACACCCATTCTTGCGCATACAAGACTACATGGCTGTCACCGGACTAAAACGTAGTAGCGCAAACCGTGAGCTACTACGCCTCAGTAGCGACCCGGCGAGTGGAATCACCCTATCGGGTTATGGAAGCCACCGGGTGTATGTCCGCAGGAAAACAGAGGGCGATCACTAATCCACTTGATGGTGTCCCGGGGCGAGATGCTTGCGAGTGCCGTTCGGTCTTATCAGTTCGGCGGAGGTGCCTTCCGGGATTTGGAGATCGAACTTCAATCGCTTGCCTTTCTTCTTGATACTTACTTGGATGGTTCCATAATGAGTCTCTAGGCTGGCAGAGGCTTCCGATAAGGAACCCAATTGAGGCGAGATCTTAAAGGTACGGAAGCCGGGAGAGGTTGGTTCGATACCACAGATCTTCTGACTCAATAAGGTAAGCGGGCCACCGCTCCAAGCGTGATTGATCGTGCCGCCACCGAAGCCCTCGGCTCCGATGCCCCATCCCTCGAACAAGGTCGTGTATTCGGCATAATCCAGCATACGGGTGTAACGTTGCTTCATCCGTTCCAAGGCAAACGCCGGCTCGCCCATCTGGAAAAGGGCCTCTAGGACATACTTCTCCATATAAGGGCTGGCGTGATACTCCTTTTTAAGTACCTTCGTCAGCGCCGGATACTTATCCTTCGAGGCCAGCCCGGAAACAACCGCCATGGCTTGGGAGCGATCGTCCGTCTCCCCTTTATAGCCGGGGGAGCGATAGGCGGAACCTGTCCAGAACTTCGTGTCGAAACAACGTTCTATGCTACGCATCATCCGGGAGATCTCATCGGCATCCTTATCCTTGCCGAGTTGCAGGGCGAAGGCTCGCTCCGCTTTCAAGGCCAGATAATACCAGCAATTGGTCAATACGCCCATATCGACATGTTCGCCCCAGTCGCCCCAGCTCCAAGCACCTTGACGCTCGATCACCAAGCCACTCTTATCGACTTGCCAAACCTCGTGCAGGTAACGGCGCATCCGGTCGTATATCACCGGGACGAAACTACTGTCGGCACTATAATAATATTGCGTATAAAAACCGTACCAACCGATAGACGCCAACATCTGTAAAGGAAGCTCCTTATCCCAATTACCCGCCGGAACCGGAGCGTAGAGCGTTCCGTCCTCCCGCTGCCAATTCATTAATTCATGGATGCCTTTTACGGCTAGTTTCTGCCCGGACGGAGAAAGGGCGTAGAAAGCCTCGCCTAGCTCATTCACCTCGTCACCCCACCATTGGGCACGTTCACGGTCCGGACAGTCCATATAATTATCACGCATCGTTATGTATAAGGTGCGGGCAGAACGTTGCCAAAGCTCGTCGTAGAACGGGTCGTCACAATGGAAAGAGCCCGCGAGGTCCGTGTTGTAACCGGTCTCACGGTATTTCACATCCAGCACCTTCACGCCCTCGGGGATGATGTAATAGACCTCATGGCCGTTCATCCAGCCATAGCTTTCGTATTCCTGCTCACCCTCACGGGTGATATATTCGGCACGTACGTTGCGCTCGCTTCCTCCCTCGTAATTATCCATCCGGATGTGGATAGTCTTCCCGGCCTCCGCCTCTACTTTCAGATACGGAGTGATCTGGGCATTATAGGGCAAACGACAGAACAGGGTATCGCCTTTCAAGGATTCCCGGACGGATACATAGGATAACAGGCCGCTGTTTTTCCACTGGGGTATCGGACGTTCCACCAGATCCCCGAAAGGAGCTTTCCCCGCCTTACCGACGCAGACCGCCCCCGGAACGAAACCTTCGAAACTCGTACGGTTCCAGTTTGTTATCGCTTGACGGGCATCGAAGCGAATATTACTCTCCGGCATACGGTAATTCGGGAAAGGGGCCTCGGTATTTTGATAAGCCTCATACAAGGCGCACTGCCAGCTCGCGTCGGAGACGATCTCCAACCCCGGGGCGATCGCCTCGAATAACAAAGCCGCTTTCCCGCTGTTGATATGACTGAAACCGTCTTTCCCGAAATGCCAGAGCAAGATAGCGATGGTGTTCGAACCTTTTGTCAGGTAAGGGGCGATATCTACCGGATCGTAATAAGTCCCGGAAGGAGAAGGTCCTCTTTTCAAGCCACCCTCGAAGATAACCAGTTGGTCGTTGATCCAAAGCCAATACTTGGAATCGGCGGCGATACGGGCGATGAGTTGATTCGGGACATTCGTCACAGCGAATGATTTACGGTAGATCAACCAAGTATTCGTAGCGCTTTGGCAACGCTCGGTATTGATCCATTGGGCTTTCCAAGGGAAGGAAGCGGGACAACTGTCCGAGGCAGTCACTTTTATCCAGCTGAAAGATAGGAGAAACAATAGAAGAGCAAGAAGTAGCTTGTTCATACGTTTAATCTTTAAGGTTCTCAATTATTTGCTTTCGAAATCCCCAGTTGTAGAGACGGGGCGTGCCCCGTCTCTACAACTGGGTAAAATAAGCCAATATAGGCGATGTCATTACCGGCTTACTAAAGTCATACGGTTCTTATCACACCGGATATGAAAACGTATGCGTACCGGCGGATACGGTCTCGGTCTGATCGCCTACCACGATATCGGCGGAGCAATCAGCCGGAATCGTCACGGTAAGCATAACCTTATCCCCTTCCCGTTTCCATTCGCTGGCGATACGGCCGCGTACGGAATGGTACTCACCTTTCGCCCAATCCAGTTCTTTCACGAAATGAGGCGTGATACGGATATGACGGAAGCCCGGAGCCGAGTCGTCATGATTGATACCGGCCAGCTGGTTCATCATCCAAGCGGAGACATCTCCCATAAAGACATGGTTCAAGGAAGCGTCGGCAAATTTCGGACTAAGTGTCCACGTCTCCGGCAATGTGGAGTAACCCATCGTCTCTACCCAATATCCCCAAGAAGGTGCCTCGGTCTTCGTGATCATCTTCATGGCATCCTCGATATAGCCATATTTCGTAAGCATGGCCGGAACGGTCTTACTGCCTAAAAGACCGAAGTCCAAGAAATAGTTATTTCCCGCTACCACCTCACGCAGCTTATCCGCCACGAGTTGTTCCTTTCCTTCCGGTACAAGTCCCAGATACAAGGCCAAGGCTTGCGCCGTTTGGGTCCCTTCGGCATACACACCGGTCTCGGGGTTGAAGAACTTCTGGTTGATCAAGGATTTGAGCGTATTCGCTTTCTCTTGATAAGGAGCGGCATCCTTGCCCAGTAAAGAGGCGAAGCGAGCCATCAACTTATAATCCAGATAATAGTAGGCGGTAGAGGTATATTCATTATTCGTCGTAGCTTTCCAATACACCCAGTCACCCAAGCCAAACGGCAAGTAACCGTCTTTCTCTTTCGTCTTCAAATAATCCAGATATCGCAGCATCGTAGGATATAAGCGTTCTATACTGCGAGACTCTCCATAATAATCATACAAGGCGTTCGGGATGATAAACATGACAGCGTCCCAAACCGGACCCGGCCACTCGCCATATCCCCAACCGCTGGAAGGAATGATACCGGAAATCTCACCCGCCTCACGCTGGTTATCGATAATATCATTCATCCATTTCTCATAAAGCGTGATACCATCGAAGCCCAGCAAACCGAGGTCGATCGCGATATGCGCATCGGCTGTCCAGCCATTCTTCTCCCGTTGCGGGCAATCGGTCGGGATACTGTGCAGGTTACTGCGGTAAGCCTGCATCGTAGCCTCCCATATCTTATTCAATAGAGGATTCGAACAAGCGAAGGAACCGGACGGACGGACATCGGTATGCATAAACAAGCCGGTCAAGTTCTCTTCCGTTAAAGTAACGGGACGGCTACTCTCCACCTCCACGTATTGGAAACCGTGATAAGAGAAGGAAGGCATGAAGATCTCCTCCTCTCCCGTACCTTTCAAGGTAAAGACATCCATCTGGAATACCTCGTCCGGTTTGACCGGATGATAGTATACATTGATATTGCCTTGCTCCAAGCGACCGTCTTTCTTCAACAACTCACCATGTTTTAACGTGATACGGGTTCCCGCCTCACCTTTCACCTTCAAGCGGCAAAGGCCGGACATGTTCTTCGGGAAAGAATATACATATAACTGATCGGAGAAACGTTTCATCGACACGGGCCTCACCTCTTCCGTGATACGGATTCCCGGCATTTGCTGGGCTACCAACAGAGGTGCCGGAGCCTGCGCCGGAATTGCCGCTTCCCATTTACTATCGTCGAAATGAGCGGTTTTCCATCCGGCCTCTTCCATCCGGGCATCGAATTTATCGCCGCTATATATATTATTATAGGTATAGGCACCGGTGGAAGTCTTCCAAGTCTCGTCCGAGCCAATCACCTCCGTCGTACCATCCGTATAGGTAATACGCAACTCACATAGCAGGCGGGGACGATTCCGCCAGCGTGCCTCATGGAAATTCCAGACCGCCACGGACTGCTCGTTGTACCAGCCGTTTCCCAGAACAGCGGCCACGGCGTTGTCGCCTTGCTTCAGCAAAGAGGTAACATCATGCGTCACGTACAAGATACGTTTATCGAAATGCGTATACCCCGGGTCCAGATAATTCGTTCCGACCCGCTCGCCATTGATGAATAGCTCATGATACCCGGCAGATGCTACGTACACACGGGCATCCTTCACTTCCTTGCCTACCGGGAAAGACTTGCGGAACAGAGGGGCAGGCTCGAACTCCTTATCCTTATGATCGGTAATCCAAGAGGCGGACCAATCCGAGGGATCGAACTTAGCGGTCTCGAAAGAAGCCGTCTCCGAGGTAGCGCACGGACGCCCTTCACCATCCCATACCGTAACATTCCAGTAATAACGGGTATGAGGTTTCAGGGCCATTCCTTCCGCATAGGGCCGCAAGTCGTTCGGACTCGTACCGATCCGTACCTCATAGCGGGAAGCCTTAAAGCCCTCCTCATTTCCGGAGTATTCCCATGTAAAGCGAGGAGACGAAGTATCCAAGCCGATAGGCTCCGTAAGGTATTCCGTACGGAGATTCGTAGGTATCGTTAATTCATTATTGCTTTTACAACCGCCTAATAAGAGGGCGGCGAAAGCGTAGATGCAAATAGTTTGTTTCATATATTCTATAATTATATACATTCTACAACTAAGTATAAGAGCTACGGGGTAACTCGTATCTCTTCAGGAGCGTTGATATGGCTTATCACCTTACCGTCCGCACCTTTCTCATGTCGGATCTCGATCACCCCGTAAGGCGTGGGAAACGTACCTTCCACCCATTCGAGATCTCCCAGATGTGGGATGATACATACCGTACGGCAACCCGGTTCCACCACTTGTACGCCCAATACGTACTCGCTTAACCACGATGTGGGGCCCGAAGCCCATCCATGGCACAAGCTATGGCGGAAACCTTGATAGCAATACGCCCCATAATCTCCATGAATGTCTTTCTTTCCAGCGGGAACCAGCTCATCAATACGCCCTGCGTCAGGAAGCCATTCCATATTGAAATCCTCCCAAAACGTCGTAGCACCTACATCCAGCATAGCTCCCCAATACGTACGGATCACATCTAACGCACCTTGGTAATTACCAGCCAACGCCATCGCCCGTAGCATATAATACCCGTAAAACGTAGAGAAGCCTTTCGCCCCGTCCACCGCCAAGCAACGCTCGTTCGCCTCCTTAGCATCCATGATACCCGCCAGAGCCATCAAAGCGGCGGCTTGTTTATCCCCGGGCGTAATCCGATCTTTCTTCGAAGGGAACCGGGATTTCTTCCGAAGGGAAAACTCAATAGCCTTGGAAGCTACCATACGGCACTCCGAGGCCAACGCATCCTCGCCTAAAACAGTACATAACTCCTCTCCCGCACGCATGGCTTGTATCATCAGCGATTGAAGGCCGGCATCGATAGCGGGTGTATTCTCACTGGAAGGCCAATCCAAGAAACGGTTTCCATCCAGTCTCTCTTGTCCGCTTGGGTCAACCTTCGAGATCAAGTGACGCAACAAAGCAGTCATATAAGAGCGTTGCTCTTGTAGATACGCAAGATTCCCTTGGTAATAATACCAATCCCGCTGAATCAACAACCACCAGATCGAGTACGAACTGATACCGTTCATCCAACTAGGCAGCGGCGTAATATCCCGAATCAAATCCAAGCTCTTAGGAACCACCTCATTATAACCGAAGACGGTACTGACCGTCATTACCTCCGGATGTAAATCCCCCACCCAGACCAGACGATCCCGTTTTACGCCGTCCCATAGATATTCCTGCATATTCAAGTGGACCGTGTACGCACCTGTCTTCCAGATCCGGTTCAACCGCTCGTCATTACAACGGAAAGAGCCCAGATAAGGAATATCCCGAAACGTAGAGATCGCACGAACCTCTTTTAATTGCAACTCCGTAGAATCACCCAATACATCAATACGCACGAAACGGAAACCGGAATTACCGATCTCCTGCACGCCCAGCCAAGGGAGCGATACCACGAAATCCCGCATCGCATGATCGTTGCTCGCCCCGTTTGCGCCATCTATCTCGCACATAGCCTCACTAACGGACTCGCCGAAACGAACCCGTACGGAAACCGGATCGTGAGACAGCGGCATACCGGTCACCAGCTGAAGGCCGCCTTGCAACTCCTTCCCGAAATCAAGCAGCAAAGCGGGATGTTCGGTTGGCGTACTTTTCAACACACACAACCGATTATTCGCCAAATCCGACTGTCCGTTGCCCGGAACAAGCAAATGGTTCGCTCCCGTAATTCGCGAACTATCTTGCTGCCAGACAATACGGACCGGGGCGATATACTCCCGTGTCCGATGGTCTCGCTGCTGGGCGAACAACGTGAACGAACCGATCCCTATGAATAGAATGATTAATTTCTTTCGCATACGCTAGAGTCCAAAAGCCGGAACCAAGTCATCCAATTGCTGATCCGTCATACCTTCCGGCTCGTAACCGGTCATGCGGGCACTGAAATAGATCTGGGCGGATTTACTCAACGTATCGATCGCATCGAAGCACTCGATCAGGTCCTCACCGACGGCAAGGATACCGTGCTTCTCCCAGAACACCACGTCGTGCTCCTCCAATTGGCGGATCGTAGCGTGCGCCAACGCCAAAGTGCCCGGTATCTCGTAAGGAACGATACCAACCCCTTTCGGCACGATAATCCGACATTCCGGGATCATACTCCATAACGTGCGGGTAATCTTCTCCGAATCCAAGAACGGCTTACAATGCGTCATGCCGATAATATCCGTCGGATGCGTATGCAATACCACCCGGTTATCCCGTCCCTTCGCACGCAAGAAATTGTGCATCAACAAATGGGAAGGCAACTCGGAAGTCGGTTGGATCGGTTGCTCCGCTAGGATATCATACGATTTCCCATCGGCGGCGATACGGATCAAAGAGCCGTTGGCGAAAGGATCTTTCGCCACGTAACGCATCCGTTTTCCGGTACCCGTCACATAAAAGACGTGCCCGCATAAGGCCGTCATCGCCTCTTGCAAGGGAATCGAGGAAACCAAAGCCGGCAACGCCTTCTCCTCCTCGCTCAATAAAGTAGTCAGGTTCACCGATATATTCCCGCCGTTTCGCTCAGCCCAACCCTTGGTCCACAAATAGCCGGCGACCTCGGCGATACGATCTATTTCCGCCATCAGGCGTTCATTGTTTCTTAGTGTTATCATGTCTATTTTAATTAAACTATATTTGGATATAATAAGGAAAGGATCAAGATACACATGCCGGTAATCAATACCACGATTGTCCGGCGATCCACGCCCTTCCATTCTTTTAATAAGATGCCCCAGACATTACTGAAAATAACATTCAGCGACATCAAGATACTCCACGAGAAAGCCAGCATAACCGGGGAATCCGAGAAATAGCTCTTTCCCATCCCCAGTCCGAAGAACTGCGAGTACCAAAGCACGCCTGCCAAAGCGCAAAATAAGACATTATTCAGCAATGTACCTCCCGATACCGAGAAATAATCCTTGCCCGTCCCGTTTTTCACGTTCTGGAAAATACAATACACAGCGTTCGTACAAAAGCCGCCCAAAGTAACCAACAGTATTACGGGATTCAAGGCGAACAGATCGCTAGCTCCCGCCTCTCTCGCTTTCGCCAGCACCTCGTTTCCCGATTCCAAACCCAAATTGAAGCAGGCGCTCATCACGCCGGCAAGCAAGGCTACCGCCAAGCCCTTAGTCAAGGCAAAATCCTTCACCGCCGCTTTCTTCTCCTCCTCACTCATATTCCGGGCCCGCAGGCTTCCGGCGTAACCGATCACGGCGATACCTGCCAAGGTAATGCAAACACCGGTCAACAGGATCAATCCGGTTCCCTCAAACAGATTCGTTCCACCAAACAAAGCCGGGAAGAGCGTACCGAAACCGGCGCATGTACCCAAGGCGATGCTCTGTCCCAAAGCTACGCCCAGATAACGCATACTCAACCCGAAAGTCAACCCGCCGACACCCCAGAGCATGCCATAGATAACCGCTCCCAAGCTACCCGGCGAACACCATAGCTCCAGTAAGGTACTCCCTTCCGGTACCGCCAACATCGCTCCGAGATAAGGGAAAACCAACCAAGCGAAGATACCTTGCACCAACCAAAAGCTTTCCCAACTCCAATCCCGGATCTTATTGATCGGCACGTACGAGCTACTCTGCCCGAAACTGCCGATCGCGATGATCAACAACCCGATCCCGATCTCTATCATTTCCGTCTTGAGGTAACGTCGGACTCATATTTCTCGATCTCAGCGATATAAGACTCTCCTACGGGGACCCCACTTTGCAGACAATACATATCCCAAACCGCACCCCAAGGCAGACTCTTCGCTTCCTCCTGCAAGGCAAGACGCTGGAAATACTTACCCTCATCCTCGTACTGGCGAAGCAAGGCGATCGGCTCCAGCAAAGCGAGCATAAAGGCTTTTTGCGTAGCACGGCTACCAATGACATAAGCACCGATACGATTGATGGTAGCGTCGAAATAATCCAAACCGATATGTACCCGGTCCAAGGCGTCGCAACGCACGATCTCACGGGCTAAATCCTGCACATCGTCATTCAAGATCACGACATGATCGCTATCCCAACGGATCGGACGACTTACGTGCAACATGATCTCGGGCGTAAACAGCAATAACGAGGAAACCTTGTCGGCGATACTTTCCGTCAAATGGAAATGGCCGGTGTCCAAGGTAACGATCTTGTTCTTTTTCGCCCCGTAACCCAAATAGAAATCATAGGAACCTACCGTATAACTTTCCAGACCGATACCGAAGAGTTTCGCCTCGATACAATCTTTCATCCATTTATATTCGGTAGCGAATATCTCATCCAGCGATTCCTCCAAGATACGGCGATAACGTAAGCGGCTGGCCGGTACTTCCTTGCTCCCGTCATGTATCCAAAGGTTCATCATGCAAGGATCGTTCTGGGCTTTACCCATCTCATCGCTGATCCAGCGACAACGCTTCGTATGCTCGATCCAGAAGTTACGGATATCATCGCTGGGGTTCGCCAAGGTCAAATCTCCGCTTTTAGGGTGCGAGAAAGAGGTACTGTTGAAGTCTAGCTTGAAATCATTCTCTTTCGCCCATTGTATCCAGCTCTCGAAATGATGGGGTTCTACCTCGTCACGATCTACTTTCTCCCCTTGGAAATCCCCGTAGATCTCATGCAGACTAAGCCGATGATTACCGGGGATATAGGATTTCGCCTTCAATACATCCCGACGCAACTCGTCGATAGTACGGGCACGTCCCGGATAATTGCCGGTCACTTGTATACCACCGGTCAAGGAGCCGCCTTGGTTCTCGAAACCGCTTACGTCATCGGCCTGCCAACAATGCAGGGATAGGGATATTTTCTTCATATCCTCTAATGCTTTACGAACGTCTACACCTACGGCCGCATAACGTTCTGCCGCTACTTCAAATGCCTGTTGAATTAAACTGTCTTTTGTCATGGTATGATGTTTTTAAATTTATATGTAATGAATCTAGTTGTAGAGACGGGGCGTGCCCCGTCTCCCACCGTCTGATAGTATCTTTAAGTTACCGTTTAGAGAGGATGAGACGGGGCACGCCCCGTCTCTACAACTGGATGAAATTCCTTGGGAGGGAATGCGGTGGCTATCAGTCTTCGCATCTCCCAACAATCCGTCAGTAATCCTGCCGACTTAGCCTGTATCAAGCAATTTCCAATGGCTGTCGCCTCAGACGGGCCAGCCAATACGGGAATACCGATAGCGTTGGCTGTCAACTGATTCAGCAGATCGTTCCGAGAGCCACCACCTATCACATGCAATCGTTCAATCGGATGTGGCGACATCGATTTGAGTATTTCCAGCACCTCTTTATAACGATTCGCCAAGCTATAAAATATACAATGTACATAATCGGCGTCCGAAGCGGGAACAGCCTGTCCGGTTTCCTCACAATAGGCCGTGATCTCACGTAGCATATTCTCTGGATTGGCGAAACGAGGATCATCCGGATTGATCAAAGAAGTAAATTCGCTCAACTCCGCCATCCGAACCATATCATCGTACGAATAATCCAATCCGGACCGCTTCCATTGCTCCCGGCAACGTTCCAAGATCCACATACCTGTAATATTCTTCAAAAAGCGAGTCGTACCCTCGATACCCCCCTCATTCGTGAAATTATTCTTGAAAGAGACCTCGTTGATGATCGGCTTCTCCACCTCGATACCCATCAAGCTCCAAGTACCGCTACTCAAGTAAGCGAAATTAGGAGAAGAAGCAGGAACAGCGGCTACCGCCGACGCCGTATCGTGACCAGCCACGGCGATTACCGGGATTTCCCCGATTCCTGTCTTACGGGCGATCGACTCGCTCAACCGCCCGATCAACGTCCCCGGCATCACCACCGGACACATCAAAGTAGGAGATACACCCACGGCCTCCAAGAGCTTGTAATCGAATTTATGGGTTTCCGGATTCAATAATTGAGACGTGGAAGCGATCGTATATTCACATACCATACGCTCCGTCAACATATAAGCCAAAAGGTCCGGTATGAATAATATCTTTTCCGCCACTTCCTGCGGTATAAACGAGTCTTGCCCCGCCCTGAAAAGCTGGAACAAGCTATTAAACGGCATCACTTGAATACCTGTCCGCTTATAGACCTCTTCCTTGGGAATCCGTTTGAAAAAGTCCTCGGGAGCGCCGTCCGTATAAGGATCTCGGTAAGCACGAGGTAAGCCCAATAAAGAGCCATCCAAAGCCACATACCCAAAATCCACCCCCCATGTATCTATTCCGATCGAGTGCAACCGGATTCTTTGCCGGGCGCATATCGTCAAGCTTTCTATAAGAGAAGTATAAAGATGATAGATATCCCAATAAAACCGTCCGTGTAATTCCACCATCGGATTCGGGAACCGATGGATCTCTTTCATTTCAAATTTGGCATCCTTTAAGGTCCCGAGCACGGCCCGTCCACTGGTAGCCCCTATATCAAAGGCTAGAAAATTATATTCCTTCATGGCTTAACAAAGTTATTTGTTTGACGAAAGCAAAAGTAGAAGCATTATTGCTATATTTGCTTACGAAAATGATTTTAAACCTTTCAAATCTGACATGAACGAACTGCGGAATGATTTACTACGTTACTTGACGATCAGCGCTACGGATGAGGAATGGGGAATCGTCGTCACGACGGTCGGATATCAATTCATCCCGCCGGGTTGCGCCTATCCGCTTTCCCGGCATCCGGAGAAGTATAATTTCAAGCCTCAGACCGGGCGCATCCTGAATGAGTATCAATTGGTATATATAACGAAAGGTAGCGGGTACTTTTCCTCCCAGTCTTGTAAATCGCAAAAGATAAACGCAGGGACGATGATCCTCCTTTTCCCCGGGGAATGGCATAGTTATTATCCGGACCGGGAAACGGGATGGGATGAGTATTGGGTAGGTTTTCGGGGTATTCATATCGATAAACGTGTGGAGAAGAAATTCTTTACCAAGGAAGAGCCGCTACACCGGATCGGGCTGAGCGCTACGATCGTCGGACTTTATGAGGATATACTGAAGTTCGCCTCGGAGGAGAAATCCGGTTACCAACAGATGATCTCCAGTATCGTGCTTCATATATTAGGCTCCGTATATTATAAGGAAAAGAACAACTCCTTCACGAACACCTATGTCGTAGATAAAATCAACGAGGCACGTATATTAATGAAGGAGAACATCGAGGACCCATTAAGTCCGGAAGAGATCGCTGCCCGTCTTGGTTTAGGTTATTCATGGTTTCGCCGGATGTTTAAGGAATACACCGGCGTCTCCCCCGCCCAATATCAATTACAACAGAAGCTCCTTCGTGCGAAAGAGCTTCTGACTAGCACCCCTTTGACGATCTCCGAGATCGCCTATAGCCTACATTTCGAGAATGCCGGCCAATTCTCCACATTCTTCAAGAAGAAAGAAGGGGTCACGCCCTCGGAGTTCAGGGATCGGACGCATTGAGCTGGAGTGAACCGCTCAATAAGGTTTATAAGGCGTACGCATGACATTCCATGTTTTTGGTAGCCACACTCTATAACGTTCTGCCTGATTCCACGTATTACCAGCTGATGCGAAATCGCACAGATGAATCGGGCGAGCCTTGCCGTTTCCTTCCAAATCCGTTCCTAAAACCATAGGAACGGTAAAAGCCATCCAAGCGAAATCGGGGGCTTGTACCGGAGTTAATTCCACATAACCATCCTTGCTGACGATCACGGAAGCCTCATCCACATCTCCATCCTTAAAGCGGCTATCTCTAGCCAGCACCAAAGGGCCTCTTACGATCGCTTGAGCCTCGTTCAGCTCCACCAAGCGAGCCCGCATATCCAACTCCACCGTAATTTCATCCCCTTTCTCCCAAGTCCTATGAATCGGTAGGTATGCTCCAGCCAACAGATCCGTTAAAGGCTCACCATTGACAGACACCACAGTTCGCTCACTCCACGCCGGGATACGCAAGGCGATCGTAAAATCACTCGTCTTCTCCGGTTCCACCACAATCCGGACTTGCCCATCTATCGGGTAGTCCGTCTCCTGCGTCATCGACACCCTCGTCTTTTTATCCAACTCTACCTCCACACTCGAAGCCGCATATAGGTTGACATCGATACGTCTGCCGTTTACCTGATAAGCGAACCGCGGAATCATCGCGAAAGCACGAGGTCCATTCGCATTGCAACAATTGATATGCATACCGCATTGCTCCTCTCCTTCATGCCGCCAGCCCTCCAACGGACTGTATTTCGCTATTTGAGAGGCATCCGCTTTCAGCGAGGCTAGTAAAGCGTTATACATAGCCTTCTCGATCTGGTCCGCATATAAGGAATTTCCGGTTAGTCCAAGCATCCTGTCGCAAATCTGCATCCACGTGAACGTCACACAAGTCTCCATCGTATGATAAGTAGGATAGGTCTGTAATGCCTTGCCTCCATACCAACACTCGAATGCACTACCAGAACCGGCCACATTGATTTCCTCATTGATTATATGATTCATCGTTTTCTCCACCACAGATAAATATAATGGATTCTTAGTGACCTTGTAAAGTTCCAACAAGCCCTCATAACAAGACATCATCTCATATGCTTTTTGTCCATTCTCCGGAGAGAACCAAACCTTTGGATGTGGAAAACGTCCGGCGACAGGAATATCCGCAATCGCCTTACTAATCAATCGAGGGCCTTCCGGAGTCTCCCATTGCTTTACGATGTACTTGGCAAAATCCAGATATTTATCTTGCCGGGTACGATTATACAGATACATCACCGGCTCAAGTACCGAAGAGCTTGGCATTCCTATATAATTACCGGTCGTCACGATATTCACTTTTCCGGGTCCCACCTGCGTCATCAAATGGTCGATCACCCGGCAGGCGGCATCCAAAGCTTTTCGATCCCCAGATAAGTCATAATAAGCGATCAAACCTAAAGCCGTGTATTTTCGCCCCCATATATCCCACTGGTTCAACTGTGCTTCCTCGGAATAGTTACCGATATATCCATTCGGCAATTGGGTTTCCATCAACAACTCCGCTCCATTCTTAATAATCTTGTACAACTCAGGATCTTTATCATAACGGTATGAGGCGATCGCCCCTTGTATCCATTTTCCCCAAAATTCCGATTGCCAGCGCGAGGTCTCTTCCTTATGCCGGAAAGGTTCCACCAAATGATCCACATCTTGAGCTTTCACTCGATACTCGATACAAGCGTCGATCCGTTGCCCCAAATAACCGGATATCCTCAAGTGACGTACAGGATCAGTGTTTCTTACTTGCGCATTCATACAACAAACACAAAAACAAAAGAATAGACACGACATGCCTTTTGTTAATACGGATATACTCATAAACACAATTCTTAAGGTTAATAAATGTGATAAAGATAGCACATTCCACTTGTTCGGAACTTTCAGAATTGACAAAATAAATATGAATATTGACACACAAATCGTATCTTAAAATAAAATATCTATTATTTTTCCCCTGATATATTTTGTATGAATCCCAGTAAATACATATTTTTACTTCAAAAAAATTTAAGTTATGAGGGTCATTTATCTTTTACTATCTTTTATGCTTTGTTTCTACCCTGTCACACAGGCGCAAAACACGACGAATCAATTTATGACACAGGCACAAAGCAGCCTGGAAAAAAAAGACTACACCAAAGCTCGTTATCTTTTTTTACAAGCTTACAAGAGCTTATCCCAAAAAGGTGATTACAAACAGGCGATCGATGCCGGTACGCAGGCGGCTTATCTATATTATCGCGAGAATTATTACCAAGAGGCATTCGATCTTTGCCGCCAGATGAACCAATTCATCTTAACCGAGGAACAGAAGTTGCAGAAATCGCTCTATGAGCAACGCTTCCAAGTAACGAAAGAGCGGTTGGAAATGTATATTAAGCTAAAGAACGCCGCCCAAGCGCAAGTTCAACTCAATACATTAGATAATCTGGCCAGCCAAGCGGGCGATGAGAAGTTATCGAACAATTTATTATATACCCAAGCAGGTTATTATTATACGTTCGGGCAAAACGAGCAGGGGGATGCTGCTTTCCAGAAACTGATCAACCAGTATAAGGAGAAAAAAGAATATGAGAAGGTGAACGATTGCTACCGGAACCTGATCTCTATCGCTCGTAAGGCAAACAACGCCCCACTGATGGAACGTACCTACGACAAATACATCGTATGGACGGATTCCGTAAAAGCTCTTACGGCAGAGGATAAACTAGGGGCATTACAACAAAAATACGATCAGAGCCTACAGACAATACAGGAGAAAGACGATAAATTGTCTGTTAAGCAATATATGATTGTCGGACTTATCACATTCGTGGTAATCCTGATAGCCGCCTTGCTTTTCTTGGGATTCCTTCTATTACGCTTTATTGTGCTGAACAAGAAATTAAAGAAAATCATCCAGACGACAAACGAGCATAGCGAACAACAAGCCCAATTCATCCAAAACATATCGGTTCAGATGGAGCCTACCTTGAACAAGCTTAGCGCATCCGCCAAAGAATTACAGGCGGTAGCTCCGAAGCAGGCCGAGGATGTATGGACACGGGTAGAGGCTTTGAAACAGTTTACGGTTCATATCCAAGAGCTTTCCTCCTTGGAGAATACGTTGATGGAACCGTATGAGGTTAGTTCTTTTAATGTAGGAAACTTCAGTAAGAAAATCGTGGAGAAGGTTAAAGGGGATATTCAACCGGAGGTCAATCTCGTAACAGACGTGCCCCAATTGGAGATTAAGACGAATGCCGAGCATCTGGAACAAGTCTTATTACATTTGTTAAAGAATGCCGCATTATATACTTCCAGCGGTAACATCCGTCTGGATTTTAAACGGAAAGGCGCTCATGTTTGCCAATTTATCATTACCGATAATGGTACAGGCATACCGGATGATCTAAAAGAGAACTTATTCAAGCCATTCAATGAGGCGAAGGATCTAGCGCAAGGCGATGGTTTGGGATTACCCATCTGCGCACTGATGGCTAGCAAATTAAACGGAACCCTATCTATCGATAAGGAATATAAGAAGGGATGCCGGTTCGTCTTGGTATTGCAGATATAAAATAGACTCACCTTGTTTGTCTTTTTACCGCGATGCGGATGCAGTGACGCTGCAATCCGGGTTGCAGTAACACTGCATCCACATCGCGGTATCACTGCAACCCGGGTTGCAGTAGCTTATTCCGGCAAATGCTTCCGTAAGAACTCAATCCAGTTACCAGAGGCGATACGGTTGATAGCATCGTCCGTAAAGCCACGGTATTGAAGGATCGGGAATATCTTTTGGAGATCGGCGATCGTTACTAGGTCATACGGGCATTGCTCCGTACCGAAAGCACCATCCAGATCACTGCCGATAGCCACATGGTTCGCGTTTCCGGCCAATTGGCAGACATGATCGATATTGTTCGCCATAATCTCCATACCACAATTCATGCCTCTTGGAGTAGACTCGCCTCGTACCCAGTTCGGTACCATCATCCAAGCGTCTAGGGCGATACCGATCACGGCGTCACGCTCTATCAACGCCTTGATCATCTCGTCGCTAAACTGACGGTTGTGATCTACGAAGGCCCGACAGTTGTTATGGCTCGCCCAAATCGGTCCCTTATACAAATCCAACGCATCCCAGAAAGCCTCATCACATAAATGGGTCACGTCAAGAATCATACCCAAGCGATCCATGGTACGCAACAACTCTTTCCCCATGGCATTCAGATGACCGGTAGAATCCGTACCGTTGGCATATCTTCCGGGGCCGTAATGTGCCGGGCCAACCGCCCTCAAGCCATAAGCATACGCCCTTTCCATATGATTCACCGTGATGAACGAGTCGGCTCCCTCGATACTTAATACATAACCGATCGGCTTCTTGCCGGCGGGTTCACCGTCTTTCCAAAGAGCCAGATGCGCTTCCAAGGCCTTCTTATCCCGGATCATGACCATCTGGCCCTCCTCTTCCATCGCCTTATACCAAGCAAGTTGGCCTTGGGTCTGCGCCCAAGCTTGTTCCGGGGAATGCCAACCGGGAAGTGGATTATCCGGCCCTACATAGCGACCGATCTGAGTGGCGACTACTAACCCGACGTTTCCTTTACGCAGTTCCTCAAACGATATAGTGGCGTTTCCACGGTCGGGCTTATCGGTCATACCGATTTCTCTCCGGTTTATTTCCTTTAGGGGTTGACGCAAATCCCGGTTCCACTCCAAAGCGTTCATGCTAAGGTCGAGATGGGCATCAATAATAAATGGCTTATTCATTTTATTAATTGAGAGTTGATAATTGATAATTGAAAATTTGATTACCGTTAATAGGTGATGCGACGTGAACGGGCAATGATAGGCCATTCGCCGATCGCCTCACGATCCCGGATCACATAAGCCTTGTCGTATAAAGCGACCGTAGGACAAATATGAACGGGAATGCCATAGAATACGGAACCTAATGGATAGGACTGGCTATACGGAACTTCCAAGACCAGATGTTCCTCGCTCTGGGAGATAGGTTTCGCCTCCGGATGGTTCAAGAAAAACACACGGGGCAAAGGACTTTCCGAGGCTACCGCCTTGTAACCAAGATCTACGCAAACATGATGCTCATCCAGCACGGAAATGACCCGAGTTATCAATAAGGCAGCTACCTTGAACGGCATATCCGGATAAGCGTTTCCATACCCCCAATCCCAGAACACAAACGTGCCGGGACTGCATTCGCAATCCTTCCGCTTCGCGTACATCGGGAATGTAGGAGTACCTCCCATCACCTTTACCAATGGATAGGCAAACTTGCGGGATATCTCCCGGAACACACGTTCGGTCAAGGCGTATGCGGCATCCGCACCTTGGCAACGTACCGATAGCTCCGCGTCATGTATATGTCCGTCGTAGCCATGCAACCCGATAATCTGCAGAGACTTCAGCGGCAGGATGGCATCCACCAGCGCCTCCGCTCTCTCCGGGAGGATTCCGGTACGATTCATTCCCACGTTCAGATCGATAAGGACATCCAAGGTGATATTCCCGGCCTCGCAAAGAGCCGAGATCGCACGGGCATTCTCCGCTTGGTCTACCAAGCAGGAGTAATGGGTGGCAGGATATGCCTTTATCAAATCTAATAAGCGGGAAATCTTCGGGCCTACCGGCTGATAGGCTAATAATACATCGGGGGCATTAATATGCCCCAGCATCTCGGCCTCGGCAATCGTAGCGCACTTGAACTTCCGGATTCCGGCATCCAGCAGCATGCGGGATACCTCAGCCGCCTTATTCGTCTTCACGTGCGGACGAAGCCGGTTCGTATCGCCTATGATCCTCTTGGCCAACTCGATATTGCCGGAAATACGATCCGGATAGAACGCCAAGGCTGGCGAGTCTATCCGGTCTACATTACTTATGACGTACCAATCGTCCATGGCTTATTCGTATAATTCGAACAAAGCCTCTATCTCTACAGGAATATTATCGGGAAGAGAACCGAATCCTACGGCGCTACGGGTACCTACACCGTTATCCGGCCCCCATACGGCGGCGAACAACTCGCTACAGCCATTGATCACATAAGGATGCTTTCCGAAATCGGGCGTACAATTTACCATACCCAATACCTTGATCACTCTCTTTATCTTGTTGAAGCTACCAAGGTTCGCCTGAATGGTCGCCAACATGGTAAGTCCTACTTGCTGGGCGGCGAGTTTGCCTTCATCCATCGTCAAGTCCTTACCGATACGTCCGATGATCAAGGATTTATCATTCCGCACAGGCCCGTGACCGGAAAGATACAGGTATTTGCCATCTATCACACAAGGCTTGTAAACTCCGGCCGGAGCCGGTGCGGGAGGTAAGGTCAACCCTAATTTCTCAAAATTCTCATCTGCGTTAATCATGCTCATAATTTCTTTCATTTATATGTTAGTAAAAAATATATTGATCTATTTCCTGACTCTTTCCGTTACCGGTTGATTCGTGGCGACAGAGATTCCTTGTAGCTCTACATACTCGACGCTTAAAGGATTCTTGGAGCTGGCTTTAACGTAGAGGGATTGGAGAATCGCCTGTTGGTTGTTGATCGTTATGTAGCATACATAGCGGGAATCACGTTTGGTAATCGTCAACTGGCGGGAGGGATAAGCGGTCAATGAGCATACACAAGCATTATCACTCGCCGAGATCAGTTTATACCCATAAGCCATTTTCCGTTGGATATAGCTCAAGCCATTGGTTTCCCCCGGATGCTTTTCCCGATTGACCCAATAAACGTTCAAGGGATCATGTGTATCCAGCTTACCATCCCTCAGATTCACATCGTAACAAACCAAGTTCTTATTCACGCTTCGTGCTATATGAAAAAGCCTCCCGACCGTTGGATAAGTACCTTCCTCCGGGTCCGCCGCAAACGAGGCGACGAAAGGGAAAAGCATAATAACGATACTAAGCAGCCATCTCTTTCTCATTGCTCAATCATTCTTTTATTATACAATCATATTTAAGATCATTACCCCGATCAATCCTACGACCGACACGATCGTCTCCATGATAGACCATGAGCAGATCGTATCCTTTATGCTTAGGTTAAAATATTCCTTGAACATCCAGAAACCGGAATCGTTGACATGCGAGAACATCAAGCTACCCGCTCCTAAAGATAAAACCATCAAGTTCGGGTTCGCACCCGTTTGCGTAACTAAAGGCATCACCACGCCCGCCGCCGTCAACGCCGCCACCGTAGCCGATCCCACGCACAAACGGATCACGGCAGAGATCAACCAACCCAAGATCAACGGATGAACGGGCAATTGCTCTAGGCTTGTCGCCAGCTCATTGCTTACCCCGCTATCCTCCATGATCTGCTTGAAGATACCGGAACCCGCGATGATCAAAAGGATCATAGAGATATCTTTCACGGCCTCCCCATAGACTGCCATAACCGACTTGATACTACGTCCCTGCCGGATGCCCAGCGTATATGTAGCGAACAACAAGGCGATCAGCATTACAATGGAAGGAGCACCAATAAAAGAGACTATCCCGCTCGCCATCTCGCCCATATCCTTAAAGCAATAAGGAATAACCGTCACGATAATCAGTAAAAAGACAGGCAACGTAGCGCTGATAAAACTATTCGCCTTGCCCGGCATGCTATATCTCCCGCTATCCTCTTTCTGCTCGAACAACGTGACCGGACCGGATTTTATATGTTTCAACCGACTGCCGAACACCGGCCCGGCGATAATGATAGCCGGAATCGCCAAACATAAACCGTAGATCAGCGTAAGGCCGATATTCGCATTGAATTGTACCACCAAGGCTACCGGAGACGGATGCGGGGGCAGGAATCCATGCGTCACGGACAGCGCCGCCAACATCGGCAACCCGATATAGACCGCCGGAAGCTTGTATTTATACACGATCGAGAAGATCAATGGCACCAACAACACAAATCCGATCCCATAAAATAACGGAATACCCACGACAAAGCCTGTCACCATCAGCCCCCATTGTATATGCTTAGTACCAAAAAGCGACACCATCACGGAAGCGATCTTCTGTGCCGCTCCGCTCTCGGCCACCAACTTGCCTAGCATAGCGCCTAATACGATAATCAACGTCAACCCACCCAAGATACTCCCGATACCGTTATTCACCGAGTCCGGCAGCTTCTCCAACGGAATGCCCAAAGCGATGCCCGCCAAGATAGAGGAGATCAGAAACGCGATGAAAGCATCCACCTTAAAGTAGGATATCAAGACAATCAATAAGGCCAAACAAAGTACGACAATGATAAATGACATGTTTTTTCGCTGTATTAGTTTATAATCCGTAAACGGGATACAAAGAAAACATTTATTTCCGAACTACCCCTTTTTACGATAACTAATTACCGCTAACAGATTAAAAAAAACAGCAAATAGACAGACAATCACAAAATGTCCCCGTAAATCGGCAAAGCCGCTCCCCTTTAAATAGACCATACGCATCACCTCCACGAAATAACGCACCGGGTTCGCCAGCGTGATCTTCTGCGCCCATTCCGGCATACTGCTGATCGGCGTGAACAATCCGCTTAGCAAGGCGAAAATGATCAAGAAGAAAAACGCCGTAAGCATCGCTTGTTGCTGTGTGGACGAGAAGGAGGAGATCGCCAAGCCAAATCCCGTAAAAGCGATCAAATATACGGCGGCAAACAAATAGATCACCCCGAAACTCCCCTCCGGCACCAAGCCGTAGATCAGCCAAGCGATGAGGATCGCCACCGTCAGCAGGACAAAGCCTATCACCCAGAAAGGGATCAGCTTCGACAGCAGGAACAGGGACTTGGGTACGGGCGAGACGTTTATCTGCTCGATCGTCCCTTTCTCCTTCTCGCTCACGATATTCAAGGCGGAGATCGATCCCCCGATAATCGTCAGCAAGAATACCATGATGCCGGGAACCATATAGATCTTGTAGCTCAAGTGGGGATTAAACAGGTTAATCGAAGCCACTCCCCTGCCCGATCCCATAGAGGCGAAACCTTTCTCCCTATTGAAATCCTGTATAATCGAGGAGAGGTAGGAGCTACCCAAGCCGCCCTTGGTTCCGTTCACGGCGTTAGCGGCGATCATCACGTCCGCCCTGCCCTCCTTACCCAAGTCCCGCTCGAAATCAGAGGGGATTTCCAGAATGATATCGGACTCATTGCTCTCCACCGAGGTCAGCGCCTCGTCGTAGCGATCCGACCGGTCTGTCAGGCGGAAATATCCGGAGGATAGTACCTTATCTACCAATTGCATGGAGGTGACGGAATGATCGTTGTCCACGATGCTAAGGTTAATATTTCGCATCTCGAAATTAGCGGCGAAAGGCAAGATGATCAACTGCATGATCGGGATGATGAAGATAATCTTCGGCATGAACCGGTCCCGACGGATCTGCTTGAACTCTTTCTCTAACAAATATCGTAACATAGCTTATAATCGTATTTTAAAACGTTTCACACTCAAGAATACCAGCACGACCGCCATGAACGACAGTATCCCGATCTCCTTCAAGATCGACACGGCGGGAAGCCCCTTGATCATCACGTCCTTCACGGCGATGATATACCATTTGGCCGGAACGATATGGGAGAACCATTGCAGGATATCCGGCATATTCTCTATCGGGAACATCATGCCGCTCAACAACATGATCGGAAGCATCAAGGCGATACCGCTGATCAACATAGCCGCCTGCTGGGTATCGGCTACCGTGGAGATCAGCAGGCCCAGACAGAGGGATACGATCGCGTACAGGATGGACACGGAAACCAGCAACAGCAGGCTGCCTTTTATCGGAACGTCCAGCAGGAAATAGGATAGCAGCAAGATCGTAGCGATATTCACCATACTCAGCAATAGGTATGGGATCGCCTTGGCCAGAATGATGTAGATGGGTTTCAACGGGGAGACCAGCAGGACTTCCATCGTTCCCATCTCCTTCTCTTTCACGATGCCGATCGAGGTCATCATGGCGCATATAAGGATAAGGATCAAGCCCATCACGCCGGGAACGAAGTTGTAGGCGCCTTTCATTTGAGGGTTATAGAGCAAAGAGGTAACCGGGGTCACGGCTTTACTCTCAACCGCCGACTCTCCTTTCAACTGTTCCGCGATGATCGCCGAGCAATAGGCGATTAGCTGCGTGGCCTCGTTCGGATCGGTAGCGTCCGCCAAGACTTGTACTTGGGCATCGGCCGTGGAAGCGTATTGAGGGGGAAAGACAACTATGACGTGTACCTTTCCTTGCCGAAACAAGGCCCCGGCATCCTCATAGCTATCGACGGTCGTATACAGCTCGAAGTACTCGCTGGCATTCAAGCGGTCTGTCATCTTCAGTGTCAGCTCATCCCGGCTTTGGTCGAAAATAGCGATCGGCACACGCTTGATCTCGGTCGTGATGGCATATCCGAACAAGATGATCAGGATGACGGGCATGAGCAAGAGGATCATTGTCGTGCGTGCGTCCCTGAAAATGTGATAGAACTCCTTTCTAACAAAGGATATGAATTGTTTCATCGTTTATTCTCCTCTCGTTGCTTTTCGAGCCAAGGCGTGAAAGACTTGGTTCATATTCGTTGTCTTAAAATCCCGCTTCAAGGCGGAGGGACTGTCTAACGCTTCGATCTTTCCGTCTACCATGATGGAGACACGGTTACAATACTCCGCCTCATCCATATAATGGGTGGTGACGAAGATCGTGATCCCCCGGGCAGCCGCTTCATAGATCAACTCCCAGAACTGGCGGCGGGTGACGGGATCGACGCCTCCGGTAGGCTCATCCAAGAAAACGATCTTGGGATCATGGATGATCGCCACGGAGAAGGATAGCTTCTGTTTCCAGCCCAAGGGCAGGGAATCGACCAAGGTATTCCGCTCCTTTTCCAGCCCGAGGATATCCAGCAACTCATCCGTTTTCTGGGACAGCTGCCGTTTAGACAAGCCGTAGATACCGCCGAAGAGACGGATATTCTCCCATACCTTTAGATCGCCGTATAGGGAGAATTTCTGGCTCATGTATCCGATATTCCGTTTGATGGACTCGCTCTCCCGGTAGACATCGAAACCGGCTACCCGGGCCTCGCCGGATGTCGGGGCCGACAGGCCGCAGAGCATACGCATGGCGGTGGTCTTCCCTGCCCCGTTTGCCCCGAGGAAGCCGAATATCTCGCCCGGCTCCACCTCGAAACTGATATGATCGACGGCGGTGAAGGTGCCGAAACGCTTGGTCAGTTGTTTTACTTCTATCGCTTTCATTATTTATCCTTATTCCATAATTACAATGCCGTATTTCTCCAAGATTCGACCTCGCGCCCAACGCGAGGCCCCGCATTTCCCCGAGATTCGACCTCGCACCCGACGCGAGCCCCGCATTTTCCCGAGATTCGACCTCGCGCCCGACGCGAGCCCTCGCATTTTTCCGCGATTCGACCTCGCGCCTGACGCAAGCCCCGTATTTTTCCAAGATTCGACTTCGCACCCGACGCGAGGTCGAATCTTGGAGAAATGCGACACATCCCCTCTCTTACAAGGCCATGAAACAATTCTCAACGCTTGGCTCAAGGCGTTCGATGCTTACATCTGCGTAACCTTTGCCTTTCAGATATTCCTGTAATCGCCTCATGACATCCTCCCCATCCCTCCTCAACGTAAGATGATGAGCATCTCCAAAAGCGAAACACGAGTTTGTATCCGGGAACTCCCGCAAGTCTCCCAACAACTTATACATCGACGCGCATCGCACCGCGTATAGCCGCCTATCGAATGAGGTACGGATACCTACCGGCGTATCGATAGATAGGCATTCCCCAGAACGCACCAAAGCGATACGGTCGCAACGGGAGGCCTCATCCATATAAGGCGTAGAGACAAGTATCGTAATGCCTTGCCGTTTCAGACGATCCAGCATATCCCAGAACTCAGAGCGGGAGACAGGATCGACCCCCGTCGTAGGCTCATCCAAGAACAAGACATCCGGACGATGGATCAAGGCGCAACTCAAAGCCAGCTTCTGCTTCATACCACCGGACAGCTTCCCCGCCCGCCGATGCTTGAACGGCTCTATCTGACTATAGATATCCCGTACCAGATCGTAGTTCTCCTCGATCGTCGTATTGAAGACCGTAGCGAAGAAGTTCAAGTTCTCCTCTACTGTCAGGTCTTGGTAGAGCGAGAAGCGGCCGGGCATATATCCTACCCGCCGACGGATCTCCTTCAAGTCTTTCACCACGTCCAAGCCGCAGACAGAGGCGGTACCGCTATCGGCCAGCAACAACGTGGTCAGGATACGGAACAGGGTGGTCTTTCCCGCCCCATCCGGACCGATTAACCCGAACAACTCACCGGAGCCGATCTCCAGCGACAGATCCCGCAAGGCCTCCACCCCACCATACCTCTTCGAAATATGATCTATATAAATTCCATTATCCATTATTAATTATTCATTATTCATTAAAAGAAGTTTCCCCATATTGCCCGATCTTCAGATAACCATCGTTGCGGACGGCGATCTTGATGGCATATACCAAATTAGCCCGTTCGTTCTTCGTCTGGATACCTTTCGGGGTAAACTCGGATTTATCGGAGATCCACGTGATCGTACCGGGGTATTCCCGGCGATCATTCCCATAGTCGGCGAAGACCTTGAGAGATTGCCCTAGTTTCAGGTGGGATAACTGATCCGCCGTCACATAGGCACGGAGATAAAGCAAGTCCGTATCGGCGATCTTGTAAAGCGGTTTGCCTGCCGCCGTCACCTCTCCCGGCTCGGCGTATTTCACCAATACCGTACCGGTCTGGGGATTGAGGATACGGCTTTTCATCAGTTGATCATCCAATTGCATGATCTGGTATTGCAGGCCCTCCGCCTCGGCGTCGGCACCTCCCGTCGTCTTGCTTAAGGAGGAGTATTGGGCATCCAGTTGTTTCTGGAGATATTTGATGTTATTCACGATATCGTCCAGTTGCTTTTGGTTACCCGCTTTCGCACGCACCAAGTTTTCCTGTCGCTGTTGCTCGGTCTTAGCCGTGGCGATTTGTTGTTCCAAGACAGCGATCTGCTTACGGATATCCGGCTTGCGAATATCTACCGAGCGAAGGCTGGCAGAGAGTTGCATCTTCCGCAGAAAAAGCTGGGTGCTATCCACGTAACCCACGATGGCGCCGGCATCCAAGCGATCGCCCTCCTCTATATTCAGTTCCATGATCTTTCCGTTGGCTTCCGAAGATACCAAGATCTCGGTTGCCTCAAAGGTACCGGAAGCGTCAAAATCATTGTCTGTATTACCGCAAGCCGTCCATAGAAGGCTGCATAAGCTGATAAAAATCAAATGTCTCATAAATCAATTGTATTTGTCATACTCTATTTAATTCGTTGTATACATATAATTATAAATGGTCATCAAGCGCTGTACACGGTGCGCCGCGGCGGCTTGCCGGGCCATGTCCTCGGCGTTGATCTCCCGGATTAGGTCCGTGACGGAAATCACGCCATTCTCCAGCTTCACCTCCGCCGCCTGCTTGATGCTTGTTCTCAGACGGATGATATCGTCATCGGCACGCATCAGGTCTGTCATTTTCTTTATCTCCGTGTTTTGCCGCAAAAGTTGCAGGCGGGTATTGAATAAGAAGGTCTCCCGTTGCACATCAATCTGGCGACGGCTTACCTCGATCTTCCTCCGGTCGTTCTTCAGCGTGTACAACTTCCCCAGATTCCAAGAAAGACGGACACCGGCCACATAATAAGGCTCGAAACTATCCTCCAGCATGTTCAAGCCCGGCCGGCCGTAACCACCTTGTACGAAAGCTCCGATACGAGGCATCAAGCCCGCCGTTACCTGCTTGTTTTGCGTCTCGATCCATTCGCTCTTAGCATCCAAGGCCCGTAATTCCGGACGGTTGATTTGCGTGAACAATGAACGCTCGGGTGACTCCGGAGTCTTCAAGACGACTTGATCCGTCAGCGGTTTATTGATAAAGGTCGCCAACATCTGCCGATATACCGTACGAGACGCTTTTAGCTCAATCTCATTTTGGCGGGCATTCAGCAGTTCCACTTCCATACTTTCCAGATCCGATTGATTCGCCACGCCATTGTCCATCATCGCCTTGATACGCTCGATATTGACCTGCAACTCTTTTTGAAGCAAAGCGTTCTGACGTATCAACTCGTCTTGCAGCAGGCAACCGAAGTAGATTTGATTCACCCGGTCGTTCAGCGCATACAACTCACTTTCCAATTGTTCCCGGTTGGCGATCGCCTCGGCACGAGTCAAGGCACGGGCCGAACGGGTGCTACCGCCGTCCCAAATCGTCTGGTCCACCTGCGCCACGACTTGATACTGGTCCTTGCTCAAGCTCGGGATCTCAAAGCCGGGAAGAAGCGAGGAGATCTTATCGCCATCCAAAGGCAACTTCGTCACGTCGCTCTGATAGCTTGCCTTACCGCTTACCGAGAGCTGGGGAAGCCAAGCCTTGCCCACATTGCTCAAGCTATAACGCTCCGTCTGATCGATCAAACCCATTTGATGAATCTGTGGATAATTCGCCCTCGCCCATTCGTAACATTGGGTGATCGTGACCGATTCCTGTCCGCTAACCCTTCCGGCATAACCCAACAGGCTAATTAACAATAATACATATACACCTCTCATATACTCTATGATATGTTTATTAAATTGAACAAATCCATCATCTGGCATCCGGGACCATCAGCTGGGTTATTACCTCGACGATCAAATCCCTGCGCCTATCCATATATTCCTCAAACCGCCCCATATCGTTATCCAAAAAAGCCGCCGCTAGTGGCTTGCGGATCAACAACGGGAAGACCACTAGGCTCACCAAGGTCGAAACCAAATCTATGACCGGCATCTTCCGTAGAAGCCCCTTGTCCATCTCCTCCTCTATCTGACGACGAAGACGCAAGATGGGCTGTATTTTTTTCGGATCTTTCAGCACGGTCTGGAATAAACGTTCTGGATCTCTGTTTAACTCGCCCACCACAAAATTCGGGAACATCGGGTTTGCACGAACAATTCCCATATACAGATCAACGATCACCGGCATTTTCTCCAGCATCGTACTCTTCTCATCCAAAACCCGATCGATGTTCGGCAACAATGAAGAAAGCAATTGCCCGAAAATAGCGTCGAACAGAATCTCTTTCGTCCTATAATAATAATGTAAGGCCGTCCTGCCAATACCCACTTCTGCCGCCACGTCACTCATGGTAGCCGCCTCGTACCCCTTTCGGACAAACACTCGCTTCGCCGCTTCTATGATGCGAGGCTCCATCTCATTCATGTCTTTCGCTTCCATAATTAAATGTTATTTTTTGTTTTGTCACTATCGTTTGTCATTATAGTTTGACACATGCGTCAAAAGTAGTATAAAAAAATTACATAGCAAATAAAACCTAAGTTTTCTTGCTATGTAATCCTTCTTAAATAATTATTGGATCGTGCGAGCCTCAACTCCTTCGGTCGTAATCTCCACGGGATTGATCAATCCCTCCTCGTTGAACGTCATCTTCTCGATACAAGTCTCCCGGTGGTCACGTGTCTTGACCCCGGCCGGCCGGCGATGGTACACGATGTAGTAATCTTCCGAATTCGGCACATGCATGATCGAGTGGTGACCCGCTCCGTTTGCCATATCGAAATTTTGCCGCAAGACCTCCCCAATACGATTGAACGGGCCAAAAGGAGAATCGGAGATGGCGTAAGCGACCTTGTAATCCGGTCCGGTCCAGCCCCCCTCACTCCACATGAAGTAATATTTACCATTCTTCTTAAACATAAACGGGCCTTCCACGTAATCCTTGGGAGTTACCTCTTTATAAATCGTTCCGTCCTCAAACGGTATAAGTCCGGTAAAGTCTTTGTTCAAGCGTACCATGTTGCAGTGCTTCCAACCACCGTAATACATATAATACTCATCATTGTCAGCGTCGTGGAAAACAAACTGGTCGATCGGCTGCGCCCCATTCACGATCTCGTTGATCAGCGGCTTACCCAGCAAATCCTTATAAGGCCCTTCCGGACGATCGCTCACGGCAACACCGATACCTCCGATCTCTCCCTCGTGCACGTCATTCGCCCCAAAGAAAAGATAATACTTACCGTCCTTGTTGATTACTGAAGGAGCCCACATAGCGATCTTCGCCCATTTCACCTCTGCCGTATCCAAGATAGCGGTATGCTTGGTCCAATTCACCAAATCCTTGGAAGAGAAGCAATCGAAGAAGGTTTGCTTCTCATATAAATCACTCGTAGTCGGGTAAATCCAATAGGTATCCCCGTAAATAATTCCCTCCGGATCGGCGTACCAACCCTCGAATACAGGATTACCACTCTTCGCTACCTCTTCGCTTGGAGCCTGTTTAGGGCCCCCGCAGGACATCAAGGCACCGGCCATCAATACCGTGTAAAACAGGCTTTTCTTTCCGTTTATCATCAATAGTAGATTATTTATTAGTAAATCAAATAGTATCTTTTAATTATTCGAGTTCTCCATGTTCTTCGCCAAACCACCTTCCGAGGTCTCCTTATAAAGACTGGGCAAATCATTACCTGTCTGGCGCATCACCTCAACCACCTGATCAAAACTTACCCGGTGTTTTCCGTCGGAGAAGTTCGAGAACGTATTCGCGTCAAGTGCACGGGCGGCGGCAAAAGCGTTTCGCTCGATACAAGGGATTTGTACCAAGCCACAAACAGGATCGCAAGTCAATCCCAAGTGATGCTCCAATCCCATCTCGGCGGCATACTCGATCTGCGCGGGCGTACCACCAAACAACTGACTGGCGGCAGCGGCAGCCATAGCGCAAGCCACTCCAACCTCACCTTGGCAACCTACCTCTGCCCCCGATACGGAGGCATTCGTACGCACCACATTTCCAAACAAGCCTGCCGTAGCCAACGCACGCAATATACGGGAATCACGGAACTCACGCGTCTCCTTCAAGTGATAAAGGACCGCAGGCATTACACCGCAAGAACCACAAGTCGGAGCGGTCACGATCTTCCCACCGCACGCATTCTCCTCAGACACCGCCAAGGCATAGGCATACACCATTCCCCGGCTCTTGATACTGCTGCCATAACCTTTCGCACGGATCATATAATCGGAAGCCTTACGACGAATGCCCAAACCTCCCGGCAAGATGCCTTCCGCTTCCAGACCACGACGAACCGCATCCTGCATCACTTCCCATACCTCAGCCAGATAATCCCAGATAGAAGGGCCTTCGTGCTGCTCGACATATTCCCAATAGGAATGGCCAGTCTTCTCACACCAAGCCTGTATCTCCTTGATCGTATGCATATCGTATACTTGCTCCGTCCTCAACTCATTGAAAGACTCGTTCGCCAAGGTTCCCCCGCCGATACTATATACGGTCCACGTATCCAGCTCCTCGCCACTCTCATTATACGACTCGAACAACATCCCGTTCGGGTGAAACGGCAAGAAAGTCTTGGGTTCCCAAGTAATATTTGTCTTCGCGACCGGCTGTAATACCTCAAGAATAGCTGCATCCGTCATATGGCCTTTTCCCGTAGCCGCTAGGCTACCATATAAGGTTACGTTAAAACGAACAGCGCCCCGGTTACGTTCCAAGAACATTTGTGCCGCACGCATCGGCCCCATAGTATGACTGCTTGAAGGGCCATGACCCATCCGGTATATTTGTTTGATTGATTCCATCTTTCTTCGATCTAAGTTTTCTTGTTTCTATACTTTAAGGAAAATATTATGTTTATAAAACGCATACAAAAGTACATAAATTACCGATACATTGCACATGGCAATGAGCACCGGATAATAATTTCCTAAATATTGCTGGGTTCCGAAAAACAAGGATTCGCCGATACACCTAAAACTTACCACGTTAGTAAGCATATAAGCCAGTATTGAATTCATGCCGTACACTTTCAGCCAAGTCGTATACTTTCGATGCCCTTTATAGTCGATCCAATAATAGAACAACCCCATAAGCAAGAAACAGTACCCACTGCTCACCAATACCATCGAACTAGTCCACAGTTTCTTAATAACGGGAAGCTCGATACCCCAAAGCCATCCGGCGATAACCATACCCAGACCAATACCGAATAACATCCGTAATTTGAGCCGCTCGGAATATAATTTGTTCTTTAGGATATATCCGGCGAACAACCCGGTCAACACGGTTACCCCGAAATTCAAGCTGCTCAGTATCCATGTATAACGATACCAAGTAGCGAATATCACCTCCCCGTTCTCCACCGTCGCCCCATCCCGGAAACGTCCCAGTACGGTGCGATCGATCCATTCGGCCAAATTACTATCCGGTGTGTACGAACCTCCCCCATAGTTACCGACCGTAATAAACTCCATCGCTCCCCAAAAGATTAATAAAAGAGCCGCCGCTATACCGATCTGTACCCGTATCCTTACATACAAGAATAACAAGGAAGCAATCAAATACCCCATAGCGATCGACTGCAAAGTATTTGAATACAAATAAACCCGGTCCGGGTCCAAAGCCAATAAATTACCTTGGCACATCATACCGAAGACCCAAAGCAGTAGCACCCGTTTCCCGATCCGCCGATATACCGCCATCTTATCGGGCATATCCTTATAACGAGACAAAGAGAAAGGCATGGAAACTCCCGCCATGAATAAGAATAAGGGCATCACGAGATCCCACGTAGAGAATCCCTCCCATTCCACATGCGAGAATCCCCACATAAAAGAATTAAACCAAGGCATATCAATCGCATGGGCCAGCGGATGCAACACCATCTCCAACACCACTAAGCAAAAAAGGTCGAAGCCACGGAGTACGTCCAATGACTCCAACCGATTTAATTTCTTCTTCTCCATCCGTCTATTATACTTTCAAGAAAATACGTTGGCGATATAAGAAATACAAGAATCCCCAACAAACAGCGATATATGCGATAGCGCTAACCAAAGGCTGGGCGGTCTCGGGCATCAATTTCGCCAACCCTCCGAATATAGCCTCGGAAGTATAGGAGAAACGGATGAAACGCTGTGCCAAATAGATCGTAATAGAGTTCATGCCGATCACGGTAAAAAACAAGGTCCATTTACGCCACCCCAATACATCTATGATATAGAAGAACAAAGCAAACATCCAAACGGAATAAGCACCTACCACACAGACAAAAGAGCTTGTCCATAGCTTCTTATTGATAGGGAAGACCAAGCTCCATAACAAGCCGACGATCAACAATACAGCTCCCACTCCTACTAAACAAAGCACTTTATTTCGGTCGGTCAGCCCCTCTTTCCGTAACTTAATCCATTCACCAGTGAACATACCCAACATTGCCGTGGCAATCGCAGGGACGGTGGAGAATAAACCCTCCGGATCAAAAACAGTCTCGTGCAAACGTCCGGGAAGAAACAGGCGGTCAATATACCCTACCAAGTTTCCCTCGAGCGTGAATGGCCCCGCTCCACCGGCGTCCGGCACAGGCACAAAAGCCATCGCCAGCCAATAGCCAACCAAAATAAGAACCGTTATCCCCGCACGCACTTTCCAACCGAAACGGACAAACAACAAGGCTGCGAACATCCATCCCAACCCGATACGCGCCAGCACGCTCGCACAACGCAGGTGGTCAAATTCGAACGACAATAGCCCGTTATATACCAATCCCAAGAAAACCAAGGTAATCCCCCGACGGACGATCTTCTTATAAATCGCCCCTTCCGTCATACCTTTTCCTCGTTGCTTCTCTAGTGAGAACGGAAACGAGATACCCGCAATAAAGAGGAACAATGGGAAGATCGTGTCGTGATGCGCCAATCCGTTCCATTCCACATGTTCCATCTGCCCGGCTATCGCCTGAAAAAAAGGATTCGGAAACAATGTCGCCAAAGCGACAAATAAAGAAGCACCGCCCATAATAAAGAGCATGTCAAAACCCCTAAGGGCATCCAATGATTGCAACCGCTGGGGTTGTTGTTTTTGTTTTTCCATATAATCTATTTACATTTAAAGTCAACACAAATATACTCAAACTCACTTACATACGAATGGGGTTTGACATAAAAGACGCTCCTAATCTTTCCCCTCGCATTTAGCCTCCAGTTTTTCAGCGTACGCCTCTTTCCTCATCAGATATAGATGAATAAAAAGGAGTTATAAAGTTCAGAAAACCATAGCGCTTCTAACGTAGATATCAATAAACTTTTCCCAAAACGGCGAGGACGACTCAGAAAGTAAGGCTTACCTTTCGTCACCAATTGGTAAATCAAGGCAGTCTTATCCACATATAAATAGTTCTCATTCCGAATATTTTCGAAACTCTGTATTCCTATCGGTAATTTACGCATAGTCGTCATAACCTTTTTTCTTACCACACCTGTTGTTGAACAAAGATAGAACTTTTTTCCGGAACAAGTCTCCGATTATAGTTTTCATTCTATGAAATACTCAATTTTTTCTACACTAATAGAGGGCGATATTTTACTTTCCATAAGCTGGAAGTAGAATATCGCCCTCTATTTTACAAGACAGTTTGTCTATGAGTAAGCACTAGATCTAAGGCATACAAATATTTCACTGAGTAAGATCACCTCATAGCCTTAGCAAAAGCTCTAATCGCATAATGAATAAAATAATAAACAGCCTTATACACCGGCAAATCCATCTCATTTCTCAAAATGTTCCACTGCCAACGCATGGCTTTTAATTTATTCGAAGAGACCGAATGGTCACTAACTCGGTAAAGAGCCGTCACCGTATTTGTGTTCTGCGCTTTATACCCTTGCTTTAAGATAGAAAGCCAACATACATAATCCTCATGCCCAATTTCCTTGAAAAATATCTTTCCCGTCAAGGCTGAATCATACATGGCTGTCAAGCATCCTATACAATTCCCTTTCAATAACAAAGGATAATCAACCTCACAAGGAGCTATTACCTCACGCCCGCATCGCTCTCCGCCTAGACTTACTTTCTCATAGTTAGAGAAAACAATAGCGACCTCAGATTTCTCAAAGACTTTTAACTGATCGCTTAGCTTATTCGGTAACCATATATCATCGCTATCCAAGAAAGCAATATACCGTCCTTTCGCTTCCTTTATTCCCATATTACGGGGTAACGTAGGCGAACCGGATGGTTTATCCGTCCGTAAATATCGAATACGGGAATCTATTCTCGCATACTTTTGAATGATTGAGAGTGAATCATCACTAGAACAATCATCCACAATAATCATCTCCCAATCCCCAAACGATTGAGCCAATACGGACTCAATCGCTTGGGATATAAAAGGAGCCGCATTATAACACGGGGTTATAATGGATACAAGAGGCAACACGTTAAATACAAATGATTATTTAAATAAATAACGTTTCAACTTAGCGAATGCCTTAAGCGAACGTTTCAAGTCTGAAGGATTACGCAAACCGACTCTCAGCCTGTGTAAAATGTAACTGGCACGTAAATAATATTTCTTCCGTGCCCTATTACAGAAATCAACCATTTCCCCTGCGGAAAGATCCGGTAAAGACAATACGGTGTTATGTGTACCATCCGGCAAACAATACTTCTCATAATCCGTCTCTATATAGTTATTTTCCCTCGCCCACTGATAAGCCTCCGTACCGGGATAAGGTATCAACGGGAAAAACTGGGCGGTATCCGTATTCAACCTTAACGCTAACCGAAGAGTCTCTTCCATGGTTTCCCGGGTTTCGCCTTGGTTACCGACCATATAACAAGCATGTATCAACAAGCCCGCCTTTTTAGCGTTGGCAACATACTGATAGAAATATTCCACCTTCGTTCCTTTCTTGATGTTATCCAATATCTTTTGGCTACCACTCTCTATACCCGGAATAATCAAACGACATCCGGCCTTTTTCATAGCCAACATCGTTTCCAAATCAAGATCCACACGAGCGTTACATAACCATTTCAACCGTTTATTCAATTTCTTTTCCACTAACAAACGACAAATGTCCAATACTCGCTTCTTATTGGCTGTAAATGTATCATCCTCGATTACTACCTCCTTCACATCTGGGAAATTAGCGGCAATGTATTCGAACTCGGCCACCACATTCTCTGCGGATCGTGCCCGAAAAGCATGCCCATGCATCGTTTGCGGATAGACACAGAAATTACAACGGAAGGGACATCCACGCCCGGTAAATATCTGGATAGAGGGATATGTGGCAGCAGCGAAAAAGTAATCCCTCTCATTTAAATGTTCCTTGATAAATTGTGAGGCAAAAGGAAGATCATCCAAATTCTTCATCGGTGGCATATGCGCAATTCGTACAAACTCCTTCCCGTCCCAAAAACAAAGCCCTCGAACCTCCCGCAGATCCTTTCCTGCGTCCAGAACATTCGCTAGCTCATTCACGATACAATCATATTCCCCAATAGCGACCGCATCCACCGCATTCGAATAACCCAACGTCTCTTCTGCGCAAGCCGAAGGATGAGTCCCCACAAGCACGACAAACGAGTGAGGATACAATGCCTTCAGCTTCCCGGCAAAAGCAACGTCACTTTTAATGGAAGGCGTACTTGTATCTAAAACAAACAATGAATGCTCATTATCCGTCTTCCGAATAATGTTTAAAGACTGTTCCTCATTTAACTGTTTAGCTGGAGCATCCAAAAAAGAGACATTATGTCCCTGTTTGCTTGAATACAAAGCCGCATAAATCAGCCATAGAGGATAATATAAAGCCCCACTTTTCGTAATTGCCGGACTACGGGATTCTCTGGAGAACTTCCCGAATTCGGCTTTGAAAGGGGGATTGATGAAATAGATGTTCATAATAAATCTATCGGGTTCTTAGTTTGTTAAACATATATATCGCTGTTCTGAATGACAGAACATAAAGCATAATCAGTAAATAGTAAAAAGGGAAGAATGAGATTCTATACAAAACAGCTGAAACCAAAAGCAGCAGAAAATAAGCGATGACTCTGAATCCATACAATCTGGATACATCGTAGCGGATAATATATTTCCGAAAACAAATATTGGTTGTTATATAAGGAGGCTTGGACGATTTAAACTCTAATGTTCGTACAAATGAATGTATCAGCAATAATAACACTAATAGAGAAACGGATATGTTCTCGGGAAACAACAGGAAAGGGATAATGTAACGCAAACTTGAAAGAATGAAGTACAAAAACATCTTTACATATCCACTAAGACTATTGTACAGCAAGAACGAGATGAGCAACACCAATAACCCCACGGCAAAATAGATAGTGTGCGCATGGGGGAAAAAGAAATGGAGCATCGTTAAAAATGCAATTGTCTGGATAATACGGGAAATATACACCACTCGCTTATGCTGATAATAAAAATCCAGTTCCGTCCCGTTGAGTCTCCATGTCGGACTGTCATCCCTTTTGACTGTCTCCGTATCATTCTGAATATAGCCTATTTCATACACACATTCTACTATTAGCAGCGTTGATAATGACAAAGCCAACGTCTGAACGGTAAAACCCGTTTGCATTCCGTACAAAAAGACGATGGGCAGCAGATGGGTAAAAAACAACGATACGACCGCATGAGGCCTTGTCCGAAACAAATAGACCAAGGGGACGCAGAACAACGTAAAGTACTTTAAATACATATAGATTTAATTTTTAATGATTTAGGACAAATATAATCTCCCAATATATTATCTCCTATATGAAGAACATCCTGAGTTCTATAGCCTGTATTTTTCAAAACAAACCGAAACATATTACCTGTAGATTTCAATACACCAGTAGCAGATGAAACATATAATTTAGAATGATACCGGTAACCATTGGCATATAATATTTCTTCTATAAAACCAACAGGAAGATACATATCCGAAATAATAATAACTTCTTTCCTTAAAAAGGCAGCATAATCATATAAGGCTTTTATTTCCTGCCTTGCTGAAAGCTCAATGCGTTCTATCTTCAATTCCAATTGGAGCAACAAATCTCTTACCTCTTTATCGTAAGGTAGCATATTATAAATGGAATAGATATTCGTTTCCTCAGTTAAAGATTGTTTTTTGGATTTCAATTCAGCTTCTATTCTTATTTGCTTAAAGCCCCGAATCGGAATTGAACTCAATTTATTATATTCTTTTTCCACTAGGTCGAATACATCTGAAGGAGTTGATACTTTCCTTTGTAAAAGAGTATCAAAAATATCAAAAGAAATCACAGAGTATTTATTGATCGCTTTCTTTATCCGATTCAGATCCGATTCTATCACACATCTACAAAGGACACTTTGTAATAATTCTTTAACTCTCATAATAAAGTTAGTGATCAATATGTGAAAGTATAATTTTAGCGACCTCCTCTGTGGCTGTCCCTTTCTCATAAGAACCTAGATTTTCATGATGTCGTATCATAGCTTGCTTAAACTTATTCTCATCAAAAGCCTCTATCTGTTTTCTCAATTCCTCATTTGTCTTGCAAATAGGGAATCCCCACTCTTCTATAGGTGTATAGAAGTCTGTTTTTTTCTTATATTCTTCTAAATCAGGAGTAAAAAGAAAACAAGGGCGATAGGTAAATGAATAATCCCAAACGCTCGATGAATAGTCTGTTATTAACATATCTGCAGTACATAACAAATCTTGCATTTCTGGATAGTCTGAAACATCTCTTACAGTGGACGTATATTCATGCATTTTTGAATTAAACGAAAGACTATTAAATAAACACATATGATATCTTAAAAATAGAATGACTCTTTTTGCAGCAAAGCGTTTTTTTACAGCTTCCAATAATTCATTTTCTTTCAAACTCCAATCATAAGACGGACTTGATGTCGTGTTTCTAAAAGTTGGTGCATACAATACGACAAAATCAGATTGTTTAATATTAAATCTATCACGAATACAATTTGACAATTCATTCATTTTTTGAGCACTAAAAAACACATCATTTCTAGGTAATCCTAATTTAACAAATTTATCCTCATGCAAATTCCACGCAGAACTCATACATTTTGTAGTAGAATAGCTCGATGATAAAAAATAAGAAGTAGCCTTAGAGAAATGCAAAATTGATCTATTATATAACCACTGACATCTTCCAATGTCATAAAAATCTTTTTCTATTTTCTTATACGCTCCTCCTGCATGCCAAGTATTAATAACTATTTGGGTCTTTCGAAAAGGAATATAATCATATCCTCCAATATTTGTTATATAAACTTTTGCAGTCATTAAATATTTAAAATAACTTAAAGAAAATCTCTTAACACACTTAATATCAGCATATTAATTATTGCATTTCGGCTTAACACTCCAAGCAATCTCAACATTACTACCTACTATTTTCTCAATATTATCATAAATATAAAATGGATTGCAACAAATTCTTTCACCTGAATAACTTTCAAATAACACCCTATTTGACTTTACTCTAAACACATAGAATACACGCAAGAGAAATCGTAAGACTTCTTTTACACAAAGCTTAAGTATCATAAATTACTATTTTATATATGACATAAATAAAGGAATCGTATCTTGTAGAATACATCCTTGTTTAAAAATTCCGGCTGTTCCTCCCACGAAAATAGAGGCTCCCAATTGACGCATATATTTCGCTCTCTCAGTACTGACACTTCCATCTACACATATTTCTACATTTCCATAATTATGTTGATCCAAATATTGACGAGTTTCACCTACTTTTTCCATCATTCCATGAATCATCATTGTTCCAGCAAATCCGGGTACAATAAGCATCAATAATATAACATCAACATAAGGGAGATATTTACGTACCTCATCTATAGAAGTATCCGGATTTAAGGCTAATCCAAATTTCGCACCCCTCTGTTTAATAAAAGCCGCATTCTCCAAAACACTTTCTTTACATTCACTATGAATAGATACAATATCCCCATCTCTAATGTCCATTGAACGGATAATTGTACGAGGATGTTCCATAAGCAAGTGAATATCAACTGGAAGACTCGTAATCTTTCGAATAGAATTAACCACATCAGGACCAAATGTAAGATTTGGGACAAATGCAGCGTCCATTATATCTACATGTAAATAATCAACTCCATTTTCTTCTAAAATATGGATGTCACGCTCCAAGTTTACCAAGTCAGCACACATAAGCGAAACGGATAATTTAGATATTCTATTCATGATCTACCAACATTACTTTATTTGAATAAATAGAATTATCACGCATAAGCATCAAGCCTTCCATTAACTGGCTAAAATCCAAACGATGGGTAATCAATCTTTTGAGATCCAATTTTTCATTCTCCAACCAATATAAAACTTGAGTCCAATCATTATCATTGATGCCAAAACTAGAGTTCCAAGTACCATAAATCTGCAATTGCTTTCGCAATAGTTTCCAATAAAAATCTTTCTCTAAAGTCATATCATCAATTGGATTACCTAAAGCAACAATAGTACCCGAAGATTTCACTATTTTCAAGCTAGTATTGAACGACATAGATGCCCCAGTCCCCTCAAAAACAATATCGGCTCCGGAGCTATCTATATTCCTTGATACCCATTCAGATACATCTGAAGTAGTAGAATTACAGATATTCTCTACCCCATAAGTCTTTGCAAAATCCAACTTTGTTTGAGTCCTACCTACTAATACCACTTTTGATGCTCCCAAAAGTTTTACCATTTGAGATAATATCATCCCAATTGTTCCTGGACCGATAACAACAACTGTATCTCCTTTTTTAAAACCAGATCGTTTTAATGCATGTAAGGCAACCGCTGCTGGTTCTAGCATAGCCGCTTCTTCATAACAAACGCAATCCGGAATCTCCAAGAGATTCCAAACAGGAACAGCAACATATTCCGCAAAACCCCCATTACATCTTGATCCTAAGTAATCATAATTCGAACATAATTCATATTCCTTATTTTTACAATTATTACACTTAAAACAAGGTTTCAAAGGGAAAACAGACACTCGCTTACCCAACCAAGATAAATATGTTGAACTTCCAATATCACTAACTACACCTGAAAATTCATGACCTATAACAGTAGGAAAATGATATGTTCCAGTTTTAAATACTCTAGCAATATCCGATCCACAAATCCCAGCCGCCTTAACTTTAACTAATACTTCATCTGATTTTAATCTAGGCAGTGGTATATTCGTATACTTTAAATCACCTATACCAAATAACACATTTGCTTTCATTTTTCCAACAATAATTTTAAACGAACTAAATCCTCCGGTACCGTTACTTTAAAATTTCGTTCATCACCTTTTATTAACTTTACTTTCATTCCTGCCTTATAAGCTATTTCTGCACTTCCTCTCACCAGTAACAATTCTTCCCTATTCATAGACTTACAAGCATTTATATATTTCCCTAATTTAAAAGCTTCAGGAGCTTGTCCTGCAAATAATATATCTCTATTAAGGACAGAAGATATGCTCAGTCCATCATAACTTTCATATATCGTATCCTTCATTGGTAAAACAGGCATAGCCCCATCATATTTTTGGCATACATTGATACATTCATCAATAAGTACATCTGTTACAAGTGGGCGTGCTGCATCATGAATAATAACAATATCAGATGGGGCATAAAACATTTCTGCCACCTTTAACGCATTGAATATCGTATATTGCCGACTTTCTCCTGAAATAGCAAAATGAATAGGGATATCAAAACTATTAGTTTCATCTTCCAGAATTCGTTTCCATTTCGGATCTATAGCGATAATAAGGCCATCTATGTGCTTATTACACACAAAACATTCTAAACTATAAGATATTATCATTTTTCCATGTATCTTCAAATATTGTTTAGGTATATCACACTCCATACGAGATCCAGATCCACCGGATAATATTATCGCAACATTTCTAGTCATAATCACTTTATAATAAATACAAGAACAACACTATCTAATAAAATAAAACGCAACATTATTAAAAAATAATCTAATAATCATTTTCCACCGACCATCCACTCCCTCTTAACTGATGATGTTTTTCTCTTTCAGGATCAAGGGACTTATCAAATACGGAACTGTATGGATAATAACGTGAATAAGTGTAGCTTCCTCCTATAATATCTTCATTCAACCAAGCTTTAGCTCCAAAAAACAGAGGGAATAGGAGTAATACACAGAAAACAAGGATTTTCTGTCTGCGTACAATACGGTCGATCAATATCCCTTTGGCGAACATGACGGATAAGAAAAGCGTGAAGAAATAGAAATAATCAACCATTCTATACAGGATCATAAGGCTGTATCTTGCACATACCAATAGGAGAGCTATACATACACACGTTTGAAACAGATCTTGCTTCAAGCGGATATACTGGGGATATATCACCTGCGTTTTATGAAGCATGAATACATAAACGATCAACTGCGCAACCATCCACACATAGTTGATTATACTCAAGTCTTTGTTTCCAAACCACTCACTTGTGGCATACGCTGTTATACGTGAAGCCATATCTTCACTGGGGAGAAACAATGACGCACCCTCTGCTATAGGAGTCATAAAATCCTTTCCGACAAGTATCGGGACAATCATCGCTACACAAAGGAGCCAGTAAATAGCAGGCTTTCGTGGAATTAGGTAGTAACCGATAACAAACAGGAAAACCGCGAAAATCGTGAACACGTGAAACAGGACTGCAACCAAGAAATATAGCAGGAACTTCTTGGTTTTCCCGTCATTGACGGCTAATATACCCAACAAGAAAAAAATGATGGATAAGGATCCTCTCATATGTTCCATACTCGTAGCCGTATAACGGCCTATGAAAAAACAGAGAAGTATGAAAAAGCATAGAGAGGGACACACTTTTTTTATGAAATATGCTATCATCCCTATACCGAAAGCCGCCACAACAAATTGGAACAGTAAAAAATCGTTCCAAATCGTCTTGCAGGTCGCTTGCAACAGAACCCATAGCGGCATTTTCATCACTGATTCAAAATCGCTCCATTCCAAATGGAACAAGTCATGACTAAAATAAAAATCAGACGCATACGAAACCGTATCTGAGCCTACCCTCCAGCGAAGCCCCGCCACCAGTATCAGCAGAGTTACAGCTATCCTGTAATGCGTCCACCTATAATCTTCCCGCCCAAGAATATCATAGCGGACAGACAGATACAGCAGGTAAATGAAAACAATCAGGTATATCATCGCCTTTTCTTTATCATTTCCAATAGATACCAAGCCTCCCGGGATCCGGTAAGCAACGTTACCGCCATGTAAAGCACGATCCCTGCGGCTGTTCCCGCGGCGAGCGACACCGCATCGGAGCTTATCATATGGTCTAACAGGTAAACGCCCGTACCCATGACCGCCGCATACGCCAGTATCGGCAGCATGGACTTCATTTCAGATGCGAAGGTCACTCCGGGCAGTACACGTGCCGAAAATACAGTGATCACATAGACATCTGCCACATAATAGAGCAACATTCCTATGCAAACCACCTTGATACCCCAAAAGAGGGAAAATACCAAGATAGAGATAGCGATCACTTTCTTTATTATCTCTGCCTTCAGACAATAATCACTCCTGTGCTTTGCGTTCAACAACTGCCAGCTCATGTTCGAGGCCGGCCACCAAATCCAAGCGAAGCAAAGAATACGTATCAAGGGAACAGTCTCTATCCATTTGTCCGTCAACAATAATCGCACCACCGGCTCCGCCAGGGCAGCCAATCCCATCATCAACGGGAAAAGGACGAAACAAGTCATGCGCAGCATCTGGAAAAAACGCCGTTGCAACTCCTCTTCATTATCTTGCAGCTCACACTCTATCGGATAGGCTACACGGGCTACAACATCGTTAACAGCCGTCGGGACAAAACTTGTCATCTGTGTGGACTGGCTATACAAACCTGTCGCTGCTGATGAATAAAACTTTCCTATCAACAAAAAACTTCCATTCGCATAAATAGCATGCAAAGTCCGACTCATCAACAATCTCGATCCAAAACCGAATAATCCCTTAAAGGAACGGATGGAGAAAACGAATGAGGGCATCCAACCCGCCGATACCCAAAGCAACGCCACATTCAAGAAATTCTGTAAAAGCGGTTGCCACACCAATGTCCAGACACCGAAACCATGATAAGCCATCCAAATCCCCACGCATCCGCTCACAGATATGGCGATAATAGAAATCCAAGCTTGTCTACGAAAATCCATCGCTATATTCAATTTCGCTTGTTGCACCGTACGGAACGCATTGATAACAAATATCAAGGCCATCCATACCAATAATTCCTCCAATAGAGGCTCATCATAAAAACTGGCGATGAAGGGTGAGCACAAAAACAATACGGCATATATCAATAATGATACCCCTATATTGAACCAAAACGTCGTGGAAAAATCAACCTCTGTCCTGTCTTGTTTCTGAATAAGAGCCTCCACGAAACCAGAATCCACAAAGACCTGCGCCACCACCAAGAAAATTGTAAGCATCGCAACCAAACCATAATCAGACGGTGATAATTGACGAGCAATAAGGATTGAGAACAATGTCATGAGACCTTGCCGAAGGAATTTCTCTACAGCACTCCATGCGACACCTCGCAATGCTTTCTTTTTTATGGATTCTGACATATAATCACTATATCTCCTATTTGTTCCAATAAAAACACCTTATAACATAAAGCACTTCTTTATTTAGAGCAAGTTACTTGAAACATCTACACCAACCTATTTTGTATAATCCCATCATTCAACCCTGCATAAGGGCTTCATACAGCACTGCATAAGATGGTTATACAAGGCTGGAGAAGGGATCATACAGCGAGCCAATCCCTTTTTATGAAGAGAGAAGGCTCGCCGTGCCCCTTCCTTTAAATCTCGTCCGGACTCTCGCTATCACTACCGCCATCAGCAGGGCGACCACCGATCCAGACCGGCACGCTTACGCTACGGGGCGTTTTCAAGAGACGGTTTGATGTGGAATACTGCGTCGTCACCGTCAGCGTATACTCACCTTCCGCCAGATCAGCCGGCAGGAGCAACGTGAGCGAGGAGGGATTATTGATCGTGATCAGATCGTCCGTTAATTTTGTGACAGCCTTCGCCGCATTGGTCAGCGTAACGCCTACCGACTCGTCGTCGCCAACCACTTTTAGCATGGCGCTGCGCACGAAGAAGTTGCGGCCCGCCGTAGCGCTACCATCCTTCAAGCCCGTCTTCTTATCCTCAGTCTCGAGGATGTACATGATGTTCGACTTCTCGCCGAGGATCTCAACCGAGGTTTTGGCGATCTCCTCGCGCAGCACTTTGTCCTGCGTGAGAGAGACGTAGATGGAGTTTCTCTCCTTGTTCCACACACCGCCCTCGATCACGCCGGTCAGTTGGGCAACGGCACGGAACAGGCCCGTGTTCACACTGTAACCGTTCAAAATCAAGTCCATCAGCACACGGTGATAGAGCGTCACTGAATGGTGAAGCGTCTCCGGGCGCAACCCCGTGTCTTGCTTGTACATCTCCTCCTGCACATCATCCAAAGTTAAACTTCCGGCCGAAGCCAATAACAAGATCTTATCGGTCTTATTGTCAGTGGTCACCGAATTGTCGATAAGCCAGCCTTTCAATACTTTCTTCATGGTATTCTTGATTTAAAGGAGGGCAGAATTGCTCTCCTCGGTTATCCTTATCTAGAATTTCTTCCCGAACGCAATGTTCAAGAACGTCTTCACCAATATCTTGAAATCGAACCACCACGAGCGGTGCTCCAGATAGAACAAGTCATAGCGTAAGCGGCGGAGCATCTTCTCCAGCGTATCCGTATAGCCGTTGTAGAGCGTGGCGTAAGAGGTCACCCCTGGACGGATCTGGTACAAGAAACGATAGCGGGGATCACGTTCCATGATCTGGTCGATGTAGAACTTCCGTTCCGGACGGGGACCGATGAAGGCCATATCACCGATGAATACATTCCATAATTGGGGAAGCTCGTCCAAATGATGCTCGCGCAGGAACTTGCCCACATGCGTCATACGGGGATCAGCGCCTCCCTTGTAAAGGGCGGGGCCGAACTTCTCTGCGTCCAAACGCATGCTGCGGAACTTATAGATATGAAACGGATGGCCGAAACGGCCAATCCGCTCCTGCCTGAAAATGGCAGGGCCGCCATCCTCGCGCCTCACGGCGATGTAGCAGATCAAGAACAAGGGGGAGAATACGACCAAGGCGATAAAGGCCAAAAGACAATCCCCTATACGCTTCACGTTACGCTCGAAGGCGGTCATCCCATCCGGGATAAAATCAGTAGATTTATCAACACTCTCTTTTATAAGCATGGCTTAATTTATTCCTTTCCTCTATTTTTCTCCTCCTCTTTCTTGTAATCGATATACCGCTCCAAGGCCTCACGTACCAGACGGCGGAAAAGTTCCTCGTCCGACAGATGGTCCCAAAGGAGATCTACCAAACGATAGTAAACGCTAAAGTGCATGTCCTTGCCTTTTTAAAAGAATTGTAAGTGTCACTGCCAATGCCTCCGCTTACGCGGATAATGGACTTGGTCAGTCTGGTGACTTGTAAAACCGTGGCGATGTAATCGCCCAAACGGGGAAATGATTGTCTGTGATACATGTCTGGTTTGTTATTATTTTTATACATCTATGTCCTTATGGATAGGCCCTAGTAATGCAAGTAATGCAAGTAATGCAGCACCTGTTTCCCACACACGTGCGTACATTATATAAAACAAGATATAGAACAAGAATTTTACACTAAACGATCGCAAACAAGGCATGGAACGATCCGGATGAGAAACGCTGGATAGCCGTATGAAAGTTTGATTCGACATATATAATGTACACGTGCGTGTGTGGGAAAAAGGTGCTGCATTACTTGCATTACTTGCACCTGTTTTCCCCGGCATCGGTTCCATCCCGTACGTATATCGGCATCGACTCACGCCTACGTTCGTATAGGCCTACACCGATATATGTGTGGGGCGACGTCGATATACGTGTAAAACGATGCCCTTATACGTATGCCACACTCATACGGTCTCGCTTAGCAATGGCAATCCCTCCACCTCTCTCTTATGCCAGCCTTGGTAATCAGACAGGGAAAACCCGGGGACGGTCAACTGTTTGTAATCCTTATCGTCTCTTCGCAAGATGTGCTTGCGGGCATACGCACGGAGCGAACGATCCGTCACGGAAACCATCACCACAGGAAACGGGTAGCCGAACAAGCGCATCGGCGTAACCTCGCTGTCCGGGAACGCACGGCGCAACTGATAGGCTGAGCACTCGAACGCCACCCAATAAGGACCCGTGCAATACAAATGGATGGAAGCAGTGTTCGTTCGCTCGCGGCTCATGATATCACCCAAATGCTCGTTCAGCAACGCCACCAAACGAACGCCAGAAGGAAGGGAAGACATTTCTTTTTGATTTATGATTTTTGATTTAAACTGTCAACTGTCAACTGATTTCGTGTTTCAGCCAGCGATCGCAATCGTCCAGCCGGCGGATCAAGGATAACTTGCTTTTCTTGGGCGAGGACTCACCCCGCCACGGATCCACCACCTCATGCGCCATCTGCCGGTAAAGGGCGCTGTCCGTGCAACCGTAGAGCGTCACCAGCAACAAGGCACGGGATTGCGGAGCTTTCACCACCGGGAGCATACCACGCATCGTGTCATGTAAACGTATGAACTCCTCCTCATCGCCCAACAACTTGTAGGCAGAAAGAAGCAATGAGTAGATCTTGCAACGCATCACGTCCGTCTCCGCACGGAGCGAACCGTAGGATCTCAACACCTCACGGGCCAAACGAGTATCTTCCTCAGATACGCTGCCGGAGGCATGGTAACGTCCCAAGGCATCGTGCAAACCCTCCCGCAGACGGTCGTTATCCAGATGGGTATAGACGTGCTTGCCCTTGGTGTTCAGCTCGATCAGCTCATACTCGCCCGGCTTCACCTCCAACAAGGGGACCCACATGCAATCGAGGATACGCGCCATCACATCTTTATGCCCGCCACCCGGCTGGATCACTACCTCCGCCTCCATACCGGTAAAATAACCGGACGTGATACGCACGCGATCACCTTTTAGCAGGCGATTGCTGTCCGGCACATACACCGGAAGCTCGTTGGAATAAGATTCCGCCACCCAACGCAAGTTTCCCATCTCACTATCCGAGAGATAAGGGAAATGAGTCATGCCTCCGGAAGAGACCCGGGGAAGGAAATTGTATAGGGGAAGCGTACGCTTCATCTGGAAGATCTCCTCAACCGAGGACCGAACAAACACGTAGTTGAACAGCAGGGGCCGCTTCGTGTTGACCATCTTTCCGTCCACCTTCCTCACCTCCACATAGGAGGGGGCGAAATACTCGAACAACGTCTCCCCACGACGCTTGCGCCGGGAAAGCTCGGCATCCAAGCTTTTAGCGGGGCTGATCCTGTCGCGTCGTGCCACACCCGTAGTAGGAAGCGTGAGCACGTACCAGCGTACAGTCTTCAGGTCATGACGCTTGCCAACCCGCGCCGTACCCCTCTCCGAGCAACCGTCTCTCAAAACATTCATCATTATGATTATCTTTTCCTAAGATTATAGCAGGATCTCCACTCAAGCCTCACGACAATTCAAAGCCCTACCAAGAGCACCATATTTACTCCTGATAAACAACACTTTATGTCTTTAAAAATGGCTTTTCTGAAAATCACCATCGCTTGAAATATTAAGCTACTTGGGAAGTAGCTTAAAAGGTTGGAAAATGGTTATTACCCAGTTGTAGAGACGGAGCGTGCTCCGTCTCCCACCGTCTGACAGTAATTTAGAATACCATTTTAAGGGGATGAGACGGGGCACGCCCCGTCTCTACAAGAATGTATGTTCGATTTTTAGGAGGGACGTGATGATGTAGGAAATACGAGATCATTTCGTCTCTATTGCCATGTCTATGCACTAGGAATAAGAACGAAGATTTAAGGAGAATCAAGGTCGGAGCACAAACTAATGAACAAACTAAGCCTTATGATTGCTTGTTATTTGTTATTTTTTATTACTTTTGCGCCGTGAAAGAATACGCTACTTCCCAAGTAGCAAGCCTCTTACCCCACTTTGGGTATCGGTTTACACACGCTCTCAAAACAATTCCGGTTCACTGTCGACAAACGTTCCAACGAGAAGCTCTTCAAATAGATCTGTGTTGTCTTAATAGACTTATGCCCCAACAACTCACTGATAACCTCGATCGATACATCTTGTTCCTTCAAGAACGAGGCGAATGAATGACGGATCGTATATGAGGTGACCGGAAGCGTAACGCCTGTCGATCTCGCCAACAACTTCATCTCACGGTTAAAGCGGGACAAGGTCCTGTTATATTCTTTGTAGGCCGCCTCACCGGTTCTCCTTCCACTCAAAAAAGGAAATAAATAAAAGGATTCCTTTGCCGTACAAGCGGACAACTCATCCAACAGCCGCAACGCCCCGGAGGGAATCTCCAGCTGTATGAGAGACCCGCTCTTTTGTCGGTGATACTGCAATATCCCATCCCGGATATTCTCCCATTTCAAATGCGTGAGATCCACAAACGCTATCCCGCTGAACGCGAACATCAACCGAACGGTCAACTGTACACGCCGCAAGGATTGATCCTCCAATTCAGCGTTAAACATACGCTCCAGCATCTCTCGCGGCAACGCCTTCTTCCGCTTGCTTTCAACGCCCGTGAAGACATCTTTGAACAGGTTGGGTACAAAGGGAGCCTCGTTCGCCTCCACGGCTAAGTTATAAATGTGACGAATCCGACGCATATAGGTAGACACCGTATTCAACGAACGGCCCTTGTCCAACAACCATGACTGATAGCACAAAAGCCTGTTCCTATTAATATAGGCATAAGGAATCGCCTCCATACCGCAAAAGCACTTGAACGAGTTCAAGGCATCTTGATAACTCTTCGCCGTGGAATACCGTTTTTTCTCACGCAGACAAGCCATGTAGATGGACAGGCCCATAACAAAATCTTCTTCTTTTTTCATATCTTCTCCTTAATAAAAAGGCCAAAAATACTACCTTTGTACACTGTGTAAATAAAATCTATACAGATGAAGCAACACCTACGACCGATTATGTTTGTCGGAACCTGCTCTGATGCGGGTAAAAGCGTTATCAATGCGGCGTTTTGCCGTATTTTCAAGCAAGATGGTTATCAACCGGCACCGTTCAAGGCACAAAATATGTCCCTCAATTCCTACTCTACCCCGGAAGGTGGCGAGATGGGCCGGGCGCAAGTCGTACAAGCGGAGGCCTGCGGTATTTCCCCGCATACGGATATGAACCCGATATTACTAAAGCCGACAAATGATAAAAGCTCGCAAGTCGTATTAAACGGAAAGCCAGTCGGCAATATGTCCGCCAAGGATTATTTCGGGATACAAAACCAGAAGGAGGAGTTATTTAAGGAAGCCATCGAAGCCTTCAACCGTCTGGAAGCTCGCTATAACCCGATCGTATTGGAAGGAGCCGGAAGCATCTCCGAACTAAACCTGCGAGACCGGGATATCACCAATATGCGGATGGCGATGAAAGCCGGCGCCTCCACCTACCTGATCGCAGATATAGACCGTGGGGGCGTATTCGGCTCTGTATATGGAACGATCGCTTTATTACGACCAGAGGAACGAGCGTTAATGAAAGGGGTTATCATCAATAAATTCCGTGGAGACGCCTCTTTATTCGAGGAAGGGCGGAACCTGTTAAAGGAATTGACCGGGATTCCCGTGGTAGGCGTAATTCCATGGTTTCGGGATATCAAGATAGAGGAAGAGGATTCCGTAGCGTTGGATATGAAAAATAACACTTATAAAGACGGGAAAATCAATGTAGCTATCATCCTGCTGAAACGAATGTCTAATTTCACGGATTTTGATGTATTGGAGATGGACCCCCGTTTCAATCCTTATTATACCAACAATATCGATGAGATAGAGAAAGCCGACATCATCCTGCTCCCCGGCTCAAAGAATACGTTATCGGACTTACAAAGCCTGCGGGCCAATGGGATAGCGATGGCGATTATCCGGGCGCATAAAGTGGGTAAAAAGGTGATCGGTATTTGCGGTGGCTATCAAATGATGGGAGTCCGCTTGGAAGATCCGGAAAGTATCGAGGGAAATATCCCGGCGATTCCCGGTCTCGGTCTTCTGCCTCAATGCACGGTCATCGAGCAGGAGAAGATCACGAGACAAAGCGACTTTGCTTTCCTCCCCTCCTCGGAGAATAAGGATTGTAAAGGATACGAAATACATATGGGACGAACCACCCTATTGGGTGACGCCCCCGAACAGCCCGTAGCCCGACTGGAAGACGGACGAACGGACGGATATTACCTCAACAACCGATGCTGGGGAAGTTATATGCATGGTATCCTTGATAATCCGGCCGTATTGGACAACTTAGCTGAAGGCTTTGACACGGAAACGACTACAGGCCCTTTCGATTATGCCGCTTTTAAGGAAGAGCAGTATGACAAACTCGCCGCCCTCGTAAGGGAGCACGTGGATATGGAATATATTTATAACAGTATTAAAAACTAATATCATGAACAGACGTACTTTTATGCAAAAAACCGGACTTATCATGTCCGGACTTACTTTATCGCCGCTTATCGGTAAATCGTATTCCTCCATATACGGACAAACCGCCCCTAGCAACAAAGTAAAGGTAGCCCTCATCGGATGCCGTAGCATGGGATACGGGGATTTGAATACTTTTCTTGATTATCCGGAGACGGAATGCGTGGCTCTTTGCGATGTCGATGACGAATGGTTAAACAAACGGGCTGCCGACGTTGAGAAGAAAACAGGGAAAAAAGTACCTCACTTATATAAAGACTGGCGACGAGTAATCGATAATAAAGACGTAGATGTAGTCATTATCGGTACGCCGGACCATTGGCATTGCCTTCCGACGGTCTGGGCTTGCCAAGCGGGAAAAGACGTATATGTAGAGAAGCCGCTCTCCAATACGATCGAGGAATGCAACCTGATGGAAAAAGCCGCCCGTAAATATAACCGGATCGTACAGGTAGGCCAATGGCAACGTAGCGACCCGCATTGGGACGAGGCGGCTAATTTCTTGAAAGCCGGAAATATCGGACGGATCCGTACGGTCAAGGTCTGGGCTTACCAAGACGGCAAGCCGACACTTCCGGTTAAACCGGATTGTGACGCTCCCGCCGGTGTGGATTACGATATGTGGCTAGGCCCGGCTCCTAAACGTCCGTTCAATCCTTATCGCTTTCATTATAATTTCCGTTTCTTCTGGGACTATGCCGGAGGCTTGATGTCGGACTGGGGCGTACATTTACTGGATTATGCCCTTGAGGGAATGAACGCGGGTCTTCCCACCCGTGTATTCTCAGGCGGCGGCAAGTTCGCCTATCCGGACGACGCTATGGAGACACCCGATACTTTAATGGCGACTTATGCCTACGATGATTTTAATATCATCTGGGATCACGCTTGCGGAATCAATCACGGACTCTATAACCGTAAGGAAGGATTAGCGTTCTATGGGGAGAATGGTACGATGGTACTCGACAGGGCCGGTTGGGAGGTCATACCGGTCGTATCCAATAACGTAGCTCGCATGGAAGCCGTTCCTTTCAAGAAAGGAGAAGGCAAAGGACTTTATAATCATGTGGGAAACATGTTGAGCTGCATTAAAAGCCGTGAGTTTCCGAACGCCGATGTCGCTATCGGTGCCCGTGTAGCGAAGATGGCTCATCTGGCGAATATCTCCTGCCGGGTTCAACGGGAAGTTCATTGGGATGATAAAAACAATTTGTTTGTCGGCGATAACGAAGCTACCGCCTTGTCGAAAGCCTATTACCGGGCACCTTGGGAATTACCTAAATTGTAACAATCGCAGCATAACGTTAAAATTTTGACAAACAATAAACAATGCCCTAGTAAGCTTGTTAGAACTATAAAAAACGAACAATACGTTTAATTCTAAATTAATACAGCTATGGCAAAAGAAAGCGTCAAAATTTTAAGAGGGAAATTGGATGTCGACAATTTATTATCTCAACTAAACGCTGCGTTAGCGGAAGAATGGCTAGCATACTATCAATATTGGGTAGGAGCCTTGGTCGTTGAAGGAGCCATGCGTTCCGACGTACAAGGTGAATTCGAGGAACATGCCGAGGAAGAAAGGCATCACGCCCAATTATTGGCAGACCGGATCATCGAATTGGAAGGAGTTCCGGTACTTGATCCGAAACAATGGTTTGAATTAGCCCGATGCAAATATGATTCACCGACAGACTTTGACGTAGTAAGCCTTCTGAACCAGAATGTAGCTTCCGAGCGTTGCGCCATCTTGCGTTATCAAGAAATCGCTAAATTCACGGACGGCATCGACTTCACGACTTGTGATATCGCTAAGCATATCTTAGCTGAGGAAGAAGAACACGAGCAAGATCTGCAAGACTATTTGACAGATATCGCACGTATGAAAAAATCTTTCCAGAAATAATTTAGGAAAGGGAAAACTCTTTACAACAAAAATCCCTTGAGAGAATGTCTTAGAGACATTCTCTCAAGGGATTTTAATTTCAAGCACATTAATGCTTTGTCCCATGCAACAAAGCGTCATATAATAAGGCATCCGCCACTTCCAAAGCGATTTCCTCGTCTTTCAGATTCCTCAAGATCGTCAAGCCGAACTCAAACATAAAACCCGGCCCCTTGCTTGTGATGATATTTCCATCCTGCTCTACTCCATTATCCGTAGGGGTAGCGCCTACCATTGTTGGCTCGAAGAAAGGAAAACAGGTAGCCCTTTTCCCTTTTAGCAATCCAAGACCACCTAAAACCATCGGTCCGGCACAGATAGCACCGATTAATACGCCTTCCTCCGTTTTCTCCTTGACTAATTCTTTCAAATGGGCATGCGCATTTAAATGGTTGCTTCCGGGTATTCCACCCGGCAAAATCAAGGCATCGACACAACTGAAATCCGCCTCCTCGAACAGGTAATCAGCCATTACCGGAATATCATGAGCTCCTATCACCAATCGGTCACCCGTAATAGATACCATCATAACCCGTACACCACCACGCCTCAAGACATCAATCGTACCCAAGGCCTCTATTTCCTCAAAGCCTGTCGCTAAAAAGACAACCGCATTTTTCATTTCTTTTTTATTTAATATAGTTGACATTCACTTAAAACAGAAGGATCATCCTTCTCCACAACAGCCTTATCCGTAACAACCAATGGTAAGGTGAACCAGAAAGTGGAACCTTTGCCAAGCTCAGATCGCACACCGATCTCACCACCCAACTGCTCTACAATCATCTTGCAGATAGGTAGTCCCAAACCAGCCCCTTGATAAAAATCATCCAATTTCACGAAACGCTCGAAAACAGACTCCAGCTTTTCCTCTGATATCCCGATTCCGGTATCCATGACAGAGACACGTACGAACATATCTTCCACCTCATAAAAAAGCGAGATAAAACCTTTGGAAGTAAACTTAATGGCATTAGACAAGAGATTTAACAAGACCTGTTCTACCCGGTGCGGATCGATCCACAGACGAACAGAAGGCATGGCGACCGAGTTATATAATAATGCCACATCGGAAGTCATCTTCAAGGATTGTACCACATAGGCCTCTTGGCAAATATCCCTCAACTCAACTTCCGACACGTTATAGTTTAACCGACCGGACTCGATCTTCGACAAATCCAGGATATCGTTAATCTGTTTCAACAATAAATCGCAATTCTTATTTATAATCGAGAAGTATTCCCTTTGCTCACTGGCATTAGTCGTTTCCGTCACGAGATGGGCAAAGCCAACGATAGCATTCAGCGGGGTCCGGATCTCATGGCTCATATTAGCGATAAAAGCGTTTTTCATCTTATCCGCCTCTTGTACTTTCATCAGCGCCAACTGGTCTTGACGTTGCTCCGTGATATCATTCAGCATGACCAATAACAGAGGCGAGGCTCCCGGGTCCGGATTCGTGATCAGTAAACGTACGATATTTACGATTCTCACCTCTCCATTCGGTTTCTCATACTCGACCATTTCCTTTACCATACGTCCCGTCTTGATCGTATGGTAATCTTCCGTTCGGATCTCATGCGCCCGCCGGGAATCAGGGAAAAGCTCGAAATCCGTCTTCCCTAAGATATCTTCCGCCTTGACCCCCGTAAATTCCTCCGCCGCCTTATTAAAATAGATATACCGGAAACCGTTGAAAATATCTTTCACCGTGATCTCCACAAATACGTTCGACAAGATCGTATCCATCAAGATATTTAAGAAGTTGATCGTATGCTGGCTTTGGCGCATCTCAAGTTCGTTATCGCTCGCGGATGGTGTCAAAGTGGCTTTTTCCACATCGGCTTCCAGTCTCTCAATCCTTTGAATCAACTCTTCTTTGGAAAGGTGGTCATATTTTCCCATGGCCCATACATAAAGTTAAATTGCGTAATGGACAAAAATAACTATTATTTTTTTATTTACAACGGCTTACCGCCTAATAATTCTTATTTTCAAAAGGTCATTACTAATATTTTGACACAAAAGCATGGCATTATCCAAAATAAAAGATACATTTGCAATCTAATTTCATGAATTAAACACACTCTAATTGAAAAAACGATGATGTATTGGCAGAAAGAAATAGAAACCATGGATCGTAAAGATCTGGTAAAATTCCAACTGGAACGACTGAAACAAACCATAGAACTAGCGGGCAACTCCCCTTTTTACCATAAGATATTCAAAGAGAAAGGAATTACCCCGGACAGTTTTCAGTCCTTGGAGGATTTACAAAAACTTCCGTTTACAACGAAAGATGATCTTAGAAATAACTATCCGTTCGGATTGGCAGCCATCCCGTTACAGAAATGTGTACGTATCCACTCTTCCAGTGGAACGACAGGTAATCCTACCGTTGTCTTACATTCCGCCAAGGATTTGGACCAATGGGCTAACCAAGTAGCTCGTTGCATGTATATGGTGGGGCTAAGGGATACGGACGTATTCCAAAATACATCCGGCTACGGCATGTTTACCGGTGGCCTCGGTTTCCAGTATGGAGCAGAAAAACTAGGTGCGTTGACAGTGCCTGCGGCGGCCGGTAATACCAAACGACAGATTAAGTTCATCACCGATTTCGGCACCACCTGTTTACATATCATACCGAGCTATGCCACTCGTTTGGCCGAGGTTATGTATGAGGAGGGAATAGACCCCAGAAAGGATACCAAACTACACACCGTATGTATCGGTGCCGAGCCTCACTCGGAAGAACAACGTAAACGCATCGAACAGCTTCTGGGTGTCAAGGCTTACAACTGTTTCGGTATGTCGGAGATGAACGGGCCGGGTGTAGCCTTCGAATGTACGGAGCAGAACGGCTTGCATATCTGGGAAGACAACGTGATCGTAGAGATCGTAGACCCGGTTACCCTGCAACCGGTGCCCGAGGGAGAAGTCGGAGAATTGGTATTAACGACCATCAACCGGGAGGCGATGCCTTTACTCCGTTATCGTACCCGTGACCTTACTTGCATCTTACCGGGCGATTGCCCTTGCGGACGTACCCATAAACGCCTTGCCCGTTTCAAAGGACGTAGCGACGATATGATAATCTTGAAGGGCGTGAACCTGTTCCCCATCCAAATCGAAAAGATATTGATGCAATTCAAGGAATTGGGCAGCAATTACTTGATCACCCTCGAAACGATCGGCAACAGCGACGAGATGTTGATCGAGGTAGAGTTGAGCGACCTATTCACCGATGATTATTCAGCCTTACAGCGCTTGACGAAAGGTATCACCCGTCAGTTGAAGGACGAATTATTACTTACGCCGCGTATCAAGCTGGTAGCCAAGGGATCTTTGCCAACCACAGATGGTAAGGCGGTACGAGTGAAAGATCATCGCAAGCTTTGTTAAATAAACAATTAAAATAACACCTTATGACAGTCAATCAAATTTCTATTTTCCTAGAAAACAAGTACGGGAAATTAAGCGAGATATTAGCGTTATTGGCAGAAGAGCGCATCCGCATCATCGCGGCCACCGTAGCCGACACCTCCGAGTATGGAATCCTTCGTATCATCGTAAGCGATCCCCAGAAGGCATACAAGATATTAAAAGAAAACAACGTCAGCGCAAACCTGACCGACGTATTAGCGATCGTAACCAGCTCATGCGCCGGAAGTTTTGCCAATACATTATCTTATTTCACGAAAGCGGGCATCAGCATAGAATATATGTATTGTTTCTCCATCCGGGAAAAAGCGATCTTGATCTTGCGTACGAACAACCGGGAAAGCGCCCGTGAGGTAATCCGCCGTCAGAATCTCGAGTATATCTGTGAAAGTGATCTAATAAAACTTTAATAGGCACGGATATATGTTCGGAATCAGCGACCCCGGTATTTGGCTGGCTTACCTTCTAGCGTTCGCCTGCCTCCTATTTTCTATTTGGTTCGGGATAACCACTTGGAATAAAGAAGACGACGAAAAAACAAACCCTACTAAAGGATCACGAAAATGAGTACGCTAACATTAGGCATTATTGTCATCATTTACATGTTTGTAATCGCTTGGTTAGGGTATCTCGGATACAGGCAGACGAAAAACGCCAGTGATTATTTATTAGGCGGACGAAAAGTAAACCCCATTATCATGGCTCTGTCTTACGGGGCGACCTTTATCTCGGCATCGGCGATCGTTGGTTTCGGTGGCGTAGCCGCTACGTTCGGCATGGGTATTCAATGGCTTTGCTTATTGAACATGTTCATGGGCGTAGTGGTAGCCTTTATCTTTTTCGGACGAAGGACCCGGAAGTTAGGCGAGGCACATAACGCACGGACTTTCCCGCAATTATTGGGATTACACTATAAGTCCCGGTCTATACAGATCTTCATCGCCTCGATCATTTTCATCGGCATGCCCCTCTACGCCGCCGTGGTGATGAAGGGAGGAGCCGTCTTCATTGAGCAGATGTTTCATATCGACCTTCATCTGGCCTTGTTGATCTTCACCTTGATCGTAGCGGCCTACGTGATTACGGGCGGAATCAAGGGAGTACTTTATACGGATGCGTTGCAAGCGGTTATCATGTTCGCTTGTATGCTATTCCTGCTATTTTGGTTTTACCATATCATGGACATGGGCTTTATCGAGGCAAACCAGAAGTTGACGGATATCGCCCCCATGGTGCCCGAACGCTTCAAGGCCTTGGGACATCAAGGATGGACAGCTATGCCCATCTCAGGCTCTCCACAATGGTATACATTGGTTACCTCATTGATCCTTGGCGTAGGAATCGGTTGCTTAGCGCAGCCACAACTAGTCGTACGCTTCATGATGGTGGAAAGTACCAAGCAACTCAACAGGGGCGTATTGATCGGCTGCGTATTCTTGATTGTCACGGTAGGGGCGATTTATCACGTGGGAGCCTTGTCTAATTTGTTTTTCCTCAAGACGGAAGGTGTAGTCGCCTCCGAGGCGGTAAAAGATATGGACAAGATCATCCCCCTATTTATCAATAAAGCGATGCCGGAGTGGTTCGGGGCGGTTTTCATGCTTTGTATTCTCTCTGCCAGTATGTCTACCCTTAGCGCACAATTTCATACCATGGGAGCGGCTTTCGGGGCAGACGCATTCCCCAAACTAGGACGTAGCAAAAATCCGAACTCTACATTAGGTGTACGTATCGGCGTGCTATGCTCTATCTTGGTCAGCTACGTTATCTGCTATACGCTAAGTGCGAGTATTATCGCACGAGGCACCGCCTTGTTCATGGGTATTTGCGCGGCTACATTCCTACCTACCTATTTCTGCTCGCTATATTGGAAAGGGGCTACCCGGCAAGGGGCCTTGGCCAGCTTATGGGTAGGAGGCTTGGCCAGTTTATTCGCCATGTTGTTCCTTCATAAGGCGGAAGCGGCTCCGGTAGGACTTTGCAAGGCTTTATTCGGACAAGACGTCTTGATCGATGTATATCCGTGGCATGCGATAGATCCGATCTTATTTGCTTTGCCATTATCGGCGATAACGATTGTTTTGGTTAGCCTAGCGACTCAAAAGAAGGCTTTTTAGCTTTTCTTATGAACCTCAAAACACTAATTAGCATTTATTCTATTGACAGATATATAGAAAACAGTACATTTGCACTGTGGTTTTTTCATAATAGTATTAGATTTAAGGTTAACAAAGTTGGTTAGGGGTTGCCGGGAGGCAATCCTTAATTGTTTTATAGAGGTCTAGATATGATTAAATACATTTTTCTACTATTCATACTTTGTTGCTCCGGTTGCCGGCACGCACAAACGGAAGATACCGTAATCAAGGTTTCGGTACTTCGTGGTCCATCCGTTATCGCATTCGCCGATTGGCTTGAGAATCCTCCAATTATAGATAACAAAAAAGTACAAGTAAAAGTGGTAGACTCGCCTGATCTGGCGCAAGCCTTACTGATCAAGCAGGAGACCGACATAGCCGTACTCCCCATGATCAATGCGGCGAACTTGTACAATAAAGGGATCAAGATCAAACTAGCGGGGTGCCCGATCTGGGGAACCCTTTACCTCGTCGAGAAAACACCCTTAAAAGAACCGGCATTGTATGTATTCGGCAACGGTACGACTCCCGATATCCTTACCCGGTACTATCTCCGCCGCCAACGATTAGATTATCCTTTGAATTACGCCTTCAATACCGCCGGGGAAATCACCCAAGGCATCTTAGCCGGAAAAGTAAATCGTGCCGTGCTCGGGGAACCGTTTCTAAGCATCGCTTTACGGAAAGACAGCAGCTTACGAATAACTGCGGACTTGAATCATTTTACAGACAACGATACCCTCGGATTCGCCCAAACAGCGGTCGTATACACCCCGACGATGGAGAAATATCGTATCGCTTTTGAGGATGCCTTACGAGCCTCCTGCCAAAAAGCCGTACGATATCCGAAAGAGACCATCCATTCTTTGGAAGAACATGGAATCTTCGCCCAAGGGGCCTTAACTCCTAAGAGTATCGAGCGGTGTAAAATCCATTATTTATCAGCTATCGAGGCGAAAGACGCCGTCATGGGTTTCCTACGTCTCATCGAACAGTATGAACCCAAGGCCGTCGGCGGGAGGCTTCCCGATGCCGGATTTATCCCCGAAAAACAATGAGATTGCGAAAAACAATCACTACGATAGTCGCTACCGCTATCCTCTTGGCGGGATGGCAACTATTCGCCGTTATAGCCAACCAACCGGAGCTGATACCTTCACTTCCTCGACTCGTACGGACACTTTGCGAATGGCTCGTCTCCGGTAGTTTCTATCAGTCGGTCGGAGCTACTATACTCCGGGGAGTCTTAGGCATGTCGATCTCATTCGTTTGTGCGATAGGGATGGCCGGGTTATTCGCCCGTTTTGAGTGGGTGTATGAATTATTCAGACCTCTGCTTGCCATCATGCGCTCGATCCCGGTCATATCCTTCATACTTTTAGCGCTTATATTCCTAAATCCGGAAAGCATCCCTTTGATGATCGCCTTTCTCACCATGTTCCCGCTACTAACAGAGAATCTGACACGGGGAATCCTCGACCTGCGTCCGGGTTTATCCATTATGGCACGTCAATTCCATATCAGACGTTCCAATGTCTTATTCCAGATCATCTATCCGCAGCTAAAGCCATTCTTATATAGCGGGCTTGCCTCCGCCACCGGATTCGGCTGGCGTGCGATCATTATGGGAGAAGTCTTGTCGCAATGCGCATTCGGAATCGGAAGCGAGATGAAAAGGGCGCAAAACTTTATCGCTGTCCCTGAGCTGCTCGCTTGGACGATCGTGGCGGTATTCATCAGTTTCTTTTTTGATAAAGGAATTAGCAAAGTCGCTGATATCACCCCTAAAATATCTTTCGCGAATGAGGATCAGACCATCCCCACCCCTACATTATCAGTTTTAGACACGAAAGATATAAGTTACCAATACGGCATACAGCACTTTTCCCATTCCTTTCAAAAAGGGATTATTTATGGAATTAGCGCACCTTCAGGCAAAGGAAAAACAACGTTATTAAACCTAATCGGAGGTATCTTATTGCCTACGGAAGGAGAGATACATCCCACAAGACACTTTGGAATCGCCACCATATTCCAACAACCGCAACTCCTGCCCTATCTAACCGCAGAAGAAAATATCATCCTCCCCCTCTCCTCTTTTCTCACGGAGGAGAAAGCCCGGCGAATCGCCCAAAAACACTTACAGGAAATGGAAATGGAGCCCTTCGGGAACCGATATCCTAAAGAGCTTAGTTACGGACAGCAACAACGTATCGCTATAGCTAGGGCATTGGCATACCCTTCTCCTCTCCTTTTGATGGACGAGCCGTTCAAAGGCTTGGATGAAGCCTTAAGCCATCGTATTATAGAACGAATACGAGAAAAGCAAATGAAAGAAGAACGGATCATTCTTTTCACGTCACATAATCCGGATGAGATTCGGTTGTTGGCGGATGAGGTGATTTACCTATAAATTCCAACCAAACTTGAATGTCTTATTTCACTTTCATCGGTTGGCAAGGTATCGTAAACCAGAATGTAGAGCCCTTTCCTTCCTCCGACTCAACCCCGATTTTACCTTTCAACTTCTCAATAATCGTCTTGCAGATAGAAAGCCCTAATCCTGTTCCTTGCTTAAAGCTGTTCAATTTCACGAAACGATTGAATATGCTCGCTTGAGACTCCTTACTGATTCCCATACCCGTATCCGTTACGTAGACATAGATACCATCATCGGTCAAACGATAACCAAACCGTATAGAACCCGAGCTGGTGAACTTCACGGCGTTGGAAAGGAAATTGGTCAAAACCTGAGTCAAACGGGTCTTCTCCGACACAATACAATAGTCATTACCGTCCGACTCAAAGATAACCTTTACACCCGGGGCCACTCTCAAGGCGAAAGCTTGCTGCTGGGGAGCGAATATCTCACTCAAACGCAGGGTCGTATAAATAAACTCCATCTTTCCGGACTCGATCTTAGAGATATCCAAGATATCACCGATCAACTGCAACAAAAACTCATTGCTACTCTCTATGATCCTCAGATATTCCTTTTTTTCCTCCTCATCGTCACTCTCCGCCAATAAGGTAGAAAAGCCGACGATGGCATTTAAAGGGGTACGTATCTCATGGCTCATGTTAGCGATAAAAGCGGACTTCATCCGGTCGCTCTCTTCCGCCAAACGCTTGGCCTGTACATCCGCCTCGTGCCGTTTATCGACAGTCATATCCCGAAGGATTCCGATCGAGCGGATCGGTTTGCCGTCCGGATCGGCCTCATAGACCTCACCGATCTTCTCCAGCCATACATACTCATCCGAGAAATAGCGACAAGGGAAACTGAATCGCATGGAATCGATCTCGCCCCGCATGAAAGCGGTTGTAATATTCTCATAGACCTTCCGGTAATCCGGATGGATCTTCTCCGTAAAACTAGCGTGGGTGATCTGCACATGCTTGATCTGGCCGTTTTCTTCCAAGGAAAGCTCCGCCGTACCGTTTACCAGATCCCAAAGCCACGGGTAGATCTTACCCGCTTGACATGCGAGCGCCAAGCGCTTATTATAGCTATGCAACTCCTCCTCGACCTGCCTTTGCTTTGTAATATCCCATGAAATCCCTACTAAATAAGGAGGCTTATCCTCACGGGGCGCTAGCAGTTTCATCGTATCCATAGTACGCAAGATACCTTTCGGATCGATCATTTGCTCCACGAAACGCTGCATCTTACCCGTTTTCACCACCTCCTCGTCCATATCCCTGAAAGATTGGGCGACAACCGGATCTAGAAATAGGTCAAAATCTGTTTTCCCGACCACATCATTATGATATCGTCCGTAAAGTTGGTTCATCAAAGGGCTGGAGTACACGTACCTGAAATTATCACCCGTATCCTTCACGAAAAAGTAGATGGGCAACGAGTCCACGATATTAGATAACAATCCTGCTAAATCCCTATAATCCTGTTCCAAAGTTTTGTTCTCCGTAGTATTAACTTCCATGTTGATTTTTTTAATCAAAGGCTTGAATATTCCGGCCGTAAAATTCTTGAAAATTAATGAAAGATACAAATAATAAGCCCAAGAAGTGAGCATCCCGACCGAAAATATAAGCAAAACCGTATATTTGTACTCCAATTCTAAGAAAACTAGATATGACAAACGTATTTCACACGCTTATAGCCCGTTTTCTACAAATTCCGGAAGGACAAGTGGAACGGACAATCGGGCTCTTGAACGAAGGCGCTACCATACCTTTTATAAGTCGTTACCGGAAAGAGGTGACCGGAGGATTAGACGAGGTGCAAATCGGTGCCATCAAAGATCAACTGGATAAACTGACGGAACTGCGCAAACGAAAGGAAACGATCCTCGCCACGATAGAAGAGCAAGAGAAACTTACTCCCGAGCTCCGGAAACGCATCGAGGAGTCTTGGGATAGCACCGAGATCGAGGATTTATATCTCCCTTACAAACCGAAACGGGTCACCAAGGCGGAGATCGCACGCCGAAAAGGACTGGAGCCCTTGGCTAAGATCGTTATGATGCAAAACGAGAATAACCTATCCGCACGTATCAAGAGCTTTATCAAGGGGGAAGTGAAAAACGCCGAAGAAGCCTTGCAAGGGGCACGGGACATTATCGCCGAATGGATCAACGAGAACGAATCGGCACGTAACACCGTACGTAACTCTTTCGCTCATACCGCCATGATCACATCCAAAGTGATCAAGGGGAAAGAAGAGGAAGGCGCCAAATACCGGGATTACTTTGATTTCAGCGAGCCTTTGAACCGGGCCAGTTCCCATCGCTTATTGGCTCTCCGACGGGGAGAGGCGGAAGGTATCCTTCGTGTAAGTATCTCTCCCGACGCGGAATCTTGTCTGGATCGCTTGAACCGGCGTTTCGTAAAAGGTCGTGGAGAGGTTTCCGAGCAAGTGGCTACAGCTGTCGACGATTCTTTCAAACGCCTGCTGAAACCCTCTATCGAGACGGAGTTCTCCAACCAGAGCAAGGCGAAAGCCGATGAGGAGGCGATCCGGGTATTTGCCGAGAACCTCCGGCAATTGCTGCTCGCTCCTCCCTTGGGACAAAAACGGGTATTAGGCGTAGACCCCGGATACCGTACCGGATGTAAGTTGGTCTGTCTGGACGCACAGGGGAATTTACTGCATAACGAGGCGATCTTCCCGCATCCGCCCCAGAACGAGAAGGGCAAAGCCGCCGCTAAGGTCGCCCAGTTAGTAGCCACTTACGCCATAGATGCCATTGCCATCGGTAATGGTACGGCCAGCTGTGAGACCGAGCAGTTCATCACGAATATACGATACGACCGCAAGGTACAAGTGTTCGTAGTCAGCGAAAACGGAGCCTCTATCTACTCCGCGTCCAAGATCGCTAGGGAGGAGTTTCCCGAATACGACGTCACGGTACGCGGAGCTGTCAGCATCGGTCGCCGGCTGATGGACCCTTTGGCCGAGTTGGTCAAGATCGACCCGAAGAGTATCGGTGTCGGCCAATACCAGCATGACGTAGAGCAAAACGCCTTGAAAAAGAGTCTGGATCAAACCGTAGAGAGTTGCGTGAATCTGGTGGGTGTAAACGTGAATACGGCGAGCAAGCATTTGCTGACTTACATCTCGGGATTAGGCCCTACGCTAGCGCAAAACATCGTGAATTACCGGGCGGAGCACGGACCCTTCACTTCCCGGAAAGAACTGATGAAAGTCCCCCGTATGGGAGAGAAGGCTTTCGAGCAAAGCGCCGGATTCCTACGGATACCCGACGGAAAGAACCCGTTGGACAACTCGGCCGTACACCCCGAGAGCTACCCGGTCGTCGAACGGATGGCCAAGGACCTAAAATGCTCGGTAGCCGACCTGATCACCGACAAAGCGCTTAAAAAGAAACTAAAACTAACGGACTACCTTACGGATAAGGTCGGGATGCCTACCCTGCTTGATATCATGGAGGAACTGGATAAACCGGGCCGTGATCCCCGCCAAACGATCCAAGTATTCGCGTTCGATCCTACGGTGAAAACGATCGAGGATTTGAAAGAAGGGCAAGTATTGCCCGGTATCGTGACCAACATCACCAACTTCGGTTGTTTCGTCGATGTAGGAATCAAGGAAAACGGGCTTGTCCATATCTCCGAGCTGGCGGATCGTTTCGTAAGCGATCCTACCCAAGTGGTCTCCATCCATCAGCATGTCAAGGTGAAGGTTCTAAGCGTAGACCTATCCAGAAAACGTGTTCAATTATCCATGAAAGGGATCTAAACGATGAAAGAGAAGATTAATAAGACAAACGTGGCGCGCCTGCTGGACAAGGCTAAGATCGCCTACCAGCTCGTGCCTTATGAAGTAGACGAGAATGATCTGAGCGCTACGCATGTAGCGGAGCAGCTAGGGGAAGATATCGCCCAAGTATTCAAGACCTTGATCTTACATGGCGATAAGAGCGGTTATTTCGTATGCGTGATCCCCGGAGCGGACGAGGTGGACTTGAAAAAGGCGGCCAAGGTATCCGGGAACAAGAAATGTGAGATGATCCCCGTGAAAGAGTTGTTACCGCTTACCGGTTATATCCGGGGAGGATGCTCGCCTATCGGCATGAAAAAGCATTTCCCTACATATATCCATCCTACGGCATCCGGCTTCGATAAGATCTATGTAAGCGCCGGACAACGAGGCTTGCAGATACAGATAGCCCCCGCCGATTTAATCAAGGTGGCACAAGCTATAGAAGCGGATTTGATCGCATGATCTAACATCGCTGAGAGTACTTCGTAAGAAGTACTCCAGTACTCCGCAAAGAGTATCGCAGTACTTCCTAGGGAGTACTGGAGTACTCCTTATGAGGGACTGAGATCAAACAGCACATGATATCTTAGAATTTCTTAAACGTATACGTTCTTCCTTCGCAGCTCATTACCAGATTCGTCACAGATGACTGCTCGATCGTGAAAGTTTGTTTAGGTGAGGTCCAATCCGTATAACGCATGAATTGTTCCAAAGGCGTACCTCCATAGTTGACCAACTCCAGATCCAGTCTCGTATCTCCCTCCAACGTCTTATAACCGAAATTCGTACGATATACGTCCTTTGCCGGGTCATATAATTGGTACTCGAACAAAGAGGTCTGGAAGTTATACCAAACCGTATCCACCGTCTGGACCACCCCATTCGCCTCTACGGTTTTCAATTGCCATTTCCCTTCCAGCTTATGTTCCACCTTATTACAAGACACCAACGCCACGACAAAACAAGTTATCGCTATCAAATTTTTCATCATAATCCTCGTACTTATATACCTATATTGATTTGAAACGTCAAAGAAAAGAATTAATTTCCAAAGGACAAAGTTTTTAAGGATATCCTAGCCACAAATACCCAGAACTTTTTCTTCCTTCCCTTTGTTAATTGGGTAATTACAATACAAATATTATCCAATATGAAAACATTTATTGATAAAATGGATTATGCGGTCAAGAATTGGTGGTTATCACTATTGGTCGGACTGCTTTACATCATCGTCGCTATTTATTTAATGTTCGCGCCATTGGCGAGCTACGTAGCGCTTAGTATCTTATTCAGCGTCTCTATGTTCGTAAGCGGCTTGTTCGAGATCGCTTTCGCCTTGGCGAACAAAAAGGGTATCAGCAGTTGGGGATGGTATTTGGCCGGAGGTATTATCGATTTGATCTTAGGTATATTCTTGATGGCAAGCCCGGGGCTTAGCATGGAGGTGCTTCCGTTTGTCTTGGCATTCTGGCTTATGTTCAGAGGCTTCTCGGCAACCGGTTACTCAATGGACCTGAAACGATACGGTACACGGAACTGGGGTTGGTACATGGTCTTCGGTATCTTGGCTATCCTTTGCTCCATCGGTGTTATCTGGCAACCCGCCCTAGGGGCCTTCACGTTGGTTTACATGATCGCTTATGCCTTATTAATAATAGGTATATTCCGTGTCATGCTATCCTTCGAACTGAAAAGCTTGCATAAACGGAATAAGGAAGCACAAGCGGAATAAGTCTGATTCAAGGATTAATTGGTCTATTTTTAAATTAAGAAGTGAATCAACAGCACTTTTACTACTTTTGTGTTCGATCATTAATAAAATAACGGATGAACGCAAACTTACCACAATTAGATTTGCCCCGGGATTATGTCGTAGGAAACGACATTACCGAGGCAATCTTAAACTTTTACAAGCAGACTTGCCGGTTAAAAGCAGGTATTTTCGCTTTATGCGTTGAAGGAAATTTAAGGGCATCCATCAACTTGACAGAGTACACTTTGAAACCGAATGATTTCATCACCTTGATGCCGGGAAGCATTATTCAGTTCTGTGAGCAGAAAGAGAGTTTCCGCCTTTCCTTTATAGGATTCTCATCCGAGTTCATGGACTGCGTGAACATGATAAAGTCTACGATGAGCGCCTTACCTACTATCTACGAGAATCCGATCATATCACTGAGTGAGGACCGGGCGGACTTCATTAACGATTATTTCCATTTGCTAGAGCGGGTACAAGCGAAAGAGAAATCCATAAACAGGGAGATGGTGAAACATATCCTGCTTACCATGATCCATGGGATCAGCGATTTGTATCAAGGGAAATCATGGCCTAACAAGATAACGACCCGTAGCGACGAGATCCACAAGAAATTCATCCAACTGGTGATGAAGAATTATACCTCAAAGCGGCAAACGGCTTTTTATGCCAGCCAACTAAGTATTTCTCCCCAGCACCTCTGCATGATCATCAAGCAAAAGACCGGACGTTCCGTATCCGATATCATAGCCGATATGATAATCATGGACGCAAAATCGCAATTGATGGCTACGGACTTGACTATCCAAGAGATATCTTACTCCTTGAACTTCCCGAATGTATCCTTTTTCGGTAAATACTTTAAACGGTACGTAGGCGTATCTCCACAGAAGTTCAGAAACAGTTAAGATAAAATTTAAATGTAACAGAAAAAAATATCACTTTTTGCTTGTAGTTTCCAAAAAAGCGTTACTTTTGCTGCGTATTTAAAAACAAACAGACAATGAATCGATTTAGCTTTACATATTACTTTTATTACTTTTACTTTAGCAGAGTAAAGGCAGGAGTTTGTATGTAAAGCGTTGATGATTGAATATAAATATCAATAAAATATAAAGTCCTGCCGGTTTCGGTGGGACTTTTTTTGTTTGTAACAGTTTAGAGTAAAAATAGAGAAACAAGATGAAAAAGAAAGTAGCAATACAGGGAATAGCCGGTTCGTATCACGACATCGCCGCCCGTAATTATCATGAAGGTGAAGAAATAGAAATCATCCCTTGCAATACGTTTCGGGATGTTATCACGACTATCAAGAAAGACCCTTCCGTACTGGGCATGATGGCCATCGAGAATACGATAGCGGGAAGCCTCCTTCAAAACCATGAGCTGATCCGTGAAAGCGGGCTGAGCGTCACCGGCGAGTATAAGCTACGTATCTCCCATTCCTTAGTAGCGCTTCCGGGAACCTCGATACACGAGGTAACAGAGGTCAACTCCCATCCGATAGCGTTGATGCAATGTACCGATTTCCTCGATACTCTGCCCAACGCCAAGGTGGTAGAGAAAGAAGATACCGCCATGAGTGCCCGGTGGATCTCGGAAAACCAACTGAAAGGACATGCGGCGATATGCGGGAAACTGGCTGCCCAGATCTACAAGATGGAAGTCCTTGCCGAGGGGATCGAAACTAACAAACGGAATTTCACCCGCTTCCTCGCTATAGCGGACCGCTGGACGGCGGATGAGATGCTTCGAGGAACCGATAAAAACAAATCCTCTCTCGTATTCGCTCTTCCCCACACCTCCGGCAGCCTTTCCAAAGTCCTCTCCGTTCTCTCTTTTTACGACATGAATCTCTCTAAAATACAGTCCTTGCCTATTATCGGGCGTGAATGGGAATACTTGTTCTACATCGACCTTACTTTCACGGATTTTACCCGTTACAAACAAGCATTGGACGCTATCAGACCGTTAACAAAAGACTTAAAAATATTAGGCGAATATGCAGAAGGAAGACAAAGTGTGTAACATTACACCCGCTAACCGTGTAGGTAGCGTACAGGAATACTACTTCTCCAAGAAACTGAAGGAAGTAGCCGAGATGAACGCCGCAGGCAAGAACGTCATCAACCTTGGCGTGGGCAGCCCCGACCTTCCACCTTCGGAACAGACCATCGAGACGTTGTGTGAACATGCCCGCAAAGCGAACGAGCACGGTTATCAGCCGTACGTGGGCATACCGGAACTGCGTAAGGGATTCGCCGACTGGTACAAGACGTGGTATAACGTAGACTTGGACCCGAAAACAGAGATCCAACCGCTCATCGGCTCCAAAGAAGGTATCTTGCATATCTCGCTGGCATTCTTGAATCCGGGGGATGGCGTACTGGTTCCGAACCCGGGATATCCGACATATAGTTCCGTCAGCAAGCTAGTAGAGGCTCGTTTGATCCCTTACGAGTTGAAAGAGGAATTGGGATGGCAACCGGATTTCGAGGAACTGGAGAAAATGGATCTCTCCAACGTAAAGCTGATGTGGACCAATTACCCGAATATGCCCACAGGGGCGAACGCTAGCGTAGAGCTATACGAGAAACTGGTGGCCTTCGGCCGGAAGCACGGTATTATTATATGTAATGATAACCCCTATAGCTTCATCTTGAATGAGCATCCGCTAAGTATCTTAAGCATACCGGGAGCCAAAGAGATCTGTATCGAGATGAACTCCATGAGTAAGGCTCATAATATGCCGGGTTGGCGTATGGCGATGCTGGCTTCCAACGCCCAATTCGTCCAATGGATACTGAAGGTAAAAAGCAATATCGACTCCGGGCAGTTCAAGCCGATGCAATATGCGGCGGTAGAGGCCCTAAGCGCAAAGAAAGAGTGGTACGATAACATGAACCGTGTCTATCGTAGCCGCCGGGACCTTGCCGGACAAATCATGCGTACCTTGGGATGCGAGTACGACGAGAACCAAGTAGGTATGTTCCTTTGGGGACGTATCCCCGACTCCGCCGAGAGCGGCGAGGCAATCGCCAACAAGGTGCTATACGAGGCAAACGTATTCCTTACGCCGGGATTTATCTTCGGTAGCCGTGGCGAGCGTTATATCCGTATCTCCCTTTGCTGCAAGAACGAGACTTTAGAAGAAGCCTTGAAGAGAATTGAGAATTTATAACTGAAAATTGAAAATTAAAATATAGATCACAAAGATGGAAATGAAGATTGAACCGTTAGCATTACCGGGAGTTGACACACAACGTCCTATCGTAATCGCAGGCCCTTGTAGCGCCGAGACAGAAGAGCAAGTGTTAGAAACAGCCCAAGGATTAGCCTCCAGAGGCGTTAAGATATTCCGTGCGGGTATTTGGAAGCCTCGTACGAAACCGGGTGGATTCGAGGGTATCGGAGCCGAGGGATTGGCTTGGTTGAAGAAAGTGAAAAAAGAGACCGGTATGCTGGTATCTACCGAGGTAGCGACTAAAGATCATGTATTCGAGGCATTGAAAGCCGGTATCGATATCCTTTGGATCGGAGCACGTACGACGGTAAACCCATTCGCTGTCCAAGAGATCGCCGACGCGTTAAAAGGGGTTGATGTACCTGTATTGATCAAGAACCCGGTTAACCCGGACTTGGAGTTGTGGATCGGAGCGTTCGAGCGTTTGTACGGAGCGGGCATTCATCGTTTGGGTGCTATCCATAGAGGTTTCAGCTCATACGACAAGAAGATCTACCGTAACCTTCCGTTGTGGCATATTCCTATCGAGCTTCGCCGCCGTATGCCGGACCTGCCTATTTTCTGTGATCCTAGTCACATTGGTGGTAAGCGTGAGTTGGTAGCCCCACTTTGCCAGCAAGCGATGGACTTGAGTTTCGACGGATTGATCGTAGAGTCTCATTGTAACCCGGATTGCGCATGGAGCGACGCTTCCCAGCAAATCACCCCGGATGTATTGGATTACGTATTGAACCTATTGGTGATCCGTGACGTAAACCAGACTACCGAGAACCTGACCGCTCTTCGCCGCCAGATCGATGGTATCGACGAGCAATTATTGGAGCTTTTGGCTAAACGTATGCGTATCTCCAAGGAGATCGGCGTTTATAAGAAAGAGCACAATATGCCGATCTTGCAGTCTCCCCGCTACAGCGAGATCTTAGAGAAACGCTCCAGCATGGGTGAACAAATGGACCTGAGCCCGGACTTTGTAAAGGAGATCTTGAAGGAGATCCATGAGGAATCCGTGCGCCAGCAAATGATTATCATGAACGAACAATAATTTATAAGATGAAAATATTGATTTTAGGCGCAGGAAAGATGGGTTCTTTCTTCACCGACCTGCTTAGTTTTGATCATGAGGTAGCCGTATTGGAGAAAGATCCGAAACGTATGCGTTTTATCTATAACGCCCTTCGCCTACAAAACCCGGAAGAGGTTAAGGATTTTAATCCCGAGTTGGTCATCAACTGCGTGACGTTAAGTTACACGATAGAGGCTTTCAAGGCCGTAATGCCTTACTTGCAACCGTATTGCATTATTTCCGATATCGCTTCCGTGAAGACTTATTTAAAGGAGTTTTATGAGACATGCGGTTTCCCGTATGTCTCCACTCACCCGATGTTCGGACCGACATTCGCTAATCTGGGACAACTGGAGAAAGAGAATACGATTATTATCTCCGAGGGCGATCATCTGGGCAAGATCTTCTTCAAGGATATTTATTCCAGCCTCCGCCTGCATATCTGCGAATACACGTTCGAGGAGCACGATAAAGTGGTAGCCTACTCACTAGGTATCCCTTTCGCCTCCACTATGGTATTTGCCGCTACGATGAAGCATCAGGATGCTCCGGGTACCACTTTCAAACGCCATATGAAAATCGCCCGCGGCCTTCTGTCCGAGGACGATTATCTATTGACCGAGATCCTTTTCAACCCCCGTACCCCTCGCCAAATCGAACGGATACAAGAGGAATTGCATATCTTGCAAGAAATCATCAAGGATAAGGATTCCGAGAAGATGAAAGAGTATCTGACGAAGATACGGAAGAATATCGAATAAGAAATTAAGAGGGTTGTGCTGATTAATTTTTCAGCACGGCCTCTTTTAAAAGTTCTCTCCTTACCAACATAAAGGAGATAAATAACGTACACAACTCCGCCACCGGTACATTATACCAAATACTTTGGATGCCGAATAAAGAAGGATAAACGATAATACCAAAGGTTACGAATACCAAGCTACGCAGCATAGAGATAACAACCGACAGCTTAGCGTTGCCGATAGCCGTGAAATAACTGGAGGCCAATATATTCAGCCCACTCATCAAGAAGGTGAAGCAATAAATCGTTATGCCGTAATTAGCGATCGCCAAAGCGTCCAAAGCCTCTCCTCCCTTAAAGAAAAAGGACGTGATCTGTTGCCCGAAAAAGAATAAGATGGCGAATAACGTTATACCTATCATAAAATTAACACGCCCTGCTAATCTCAGCACTTTCTCGATCCGGTCCAATCTTCCTGCCCCGAAATTATAACTGATAATCGGTATAATTCCATCGGATATCCCTAAAAATACCGTGGTGGCGATAAACAGGATATAGTTAATCGCCGTAAAGGCGGCGACTCCATCCTCTCCTAAATATCGCATCATCGTTATATTGAACAAAAAAATCGTGATTCCGGCAGATAGCTCGGATATTCCTTCCGAAGAGCCATTGTATAACGCATTCCAGACCAAAGGCCAACGGAAACGTCCTCTTTGTACCGCTACGACTTGCCCTCGCTGGAACATCCGGGGAATATTGAACAGCGCTCCCAAGGTAAAGGCCAAGCCTGTAGCCAATCCCGCCCCCTTAATCCCTAAACCCATTACCGGGATAAACAAAAGATCCAGACCGATATTAATCAACACCGTACTTCCCATTACGATCATGGCATAAAGCGGATGCCCCATCGCCTTAATCATATAATCTCCTAAGAACATCAATGATAATAAAGGGAAAAACGGGACAAGGGAACGAATATAGTCCACGGCTCCCGTAACCAATACGTCATTCGCACCTAACATACGGGCGATATCTCCGGCGAATATATAAATCAACCCGCTAATCAAAACGGATATTCCTCCAAGAAACAAGAACGAAGTAGTTATAGCGTTATTCGCCTCTTGCCGATCCGAACGTCCGAGGTTTATACCGATCAAGGTCTGACACCCTACTCCTATCACGATAGACAAAGCCGTCATCAAACTATAGCAAGGTAAGATCAGATTCACGCTGGCCAAAGCGTTCGCCCCGACAAACCGCCCTAATATCACACCATCGATCACCGACTGAATCCCAAGGAATAATAGGCCGGCTACTCCCGGTATCGTATATTTCAGAAATAGTCTTGAAATCTTTTGGGTTAGTAAACCACGCTCCAACTCTTGGCGATGGATCGCCTTTTCTCCACTCATTTTCATATTATCCACTTCACGTTTTTAACGATGCGAAGGTATGGCTATTGAAAACAAGAAAAATTACCCTATGATAAATAATGACTTTTCCCTATTTTTTTACGGAAGCACGGATACGGCTCAATGACTGTGGAGTTATCTGTAAATAGGAGGCGATATGTTTCAAGGGTAGTTTCAAGATCAAGTCCGGGCGGGTTTTCAGCAATGACTCATATTGTTCACGAGCTTCCATCCAGCTATCGTTTATAAAATAGTTCTCATATTCCCGAAGATAGTAATCTTGTATTTTCAATCCCCAATTGGCCAACTCAAGGGAGCTCCGGCATAGGTAATCCAATTTCGTTTTCGGTATTCTCAATAATGTCGTATTCTCCACCATTTGAACATTATAGGCGGAGATATCCCGATAAACAAAATTGATCACCTCGCTATCCGAGGCAAACCATAACGAGATATCTTTCCCCTCACGCTCCACGAAAGCCCGGACCAATCCGGTTTTCACGAACCAAACAAACGGATCTCTTTCTCCCTCCCGGATCGATAATTCTCCCTTAGCAAAAGAAACCTCTTTCATTTCTTCCAACAGCTGCCCCACGATCTCATCTGATAAAGGAGACACCTGCCTTAATTGTTCTACGAACTGATCCATAATCATTCATTTATCTTATAACCGTAAAGATATAAAAAAAGTACGATCCCAAAAACAAAGGTAATTTTGAAGGTTTGCGGATTCCAGTGATTTTACGTAATTTTGCACCGCTAAATCTAAGAAGAGGTATGAGCTGTAAATTCGAATATTATTTTTTTACGACTAAAAGCATCTTGTTCGTCCATTGGACTACGAGAGGTTCTACTGTATCCGCACCCTATTCCTTCTAATTTATCTTTACATTTTCATTTAGAACAACTCTATCGTATATCCGGCATATACGATCAAGGATTTTTACACCATCATTAATAACAGAACAATACATATGTACAATAGAATAGCGGGTTACAAACTATATTATAAATCCTTAGTAATGCTAGGGGTACCTATCATCATTGGACAATTGGGGGCTATCATCACCGGATTGGCAGACACCATCATGGTGGGACAACACAGTACGGAGGAACTAGCGGCGGCATCGTTCGTCAATAATGTAATAAACGCATTTATCATAATGGGAACCGGATTCTCCTATAATCTTACCCCGCTGATCGGACAGAATTTAGCGATGAATAAAAAGATCGTGATCGGAGGCTGGCTCAAAAACAGTCTGGTTGCCAATATGACTACCACCTTATTATTGATAGCCGTCTTACTGGGGATTTACCTAAACCTAGACTCTTTAGGCCAACCCGAAGAACTCTTGCCATTGATAAGACCTTATTTCGCGGTCTCATTAGTCTCGATCCTATTCGTAATGCTTTATAATTCATTCCGTCAATTCGTGGAAGGCATAGCCAACCCATCCATATCCATGTGGGTCCTATTGACAGGGAATCTGCTGAATATCATCGGCAACTATATCCTCATTTACGGAAAATGCGGAATGCCGGAACTCGGACTGCTCGGGGCAGGTATAAGCACCTTTATCTCGCGTATCATCATGCTATTGCTTTTCATCGCCGTATTCATGCTGCGAACCGACTATAAGCCTTACCGGAAAGGTTTCACCCATATTCGTATCAATAAGCAGAGTTGGAGAAGGCTGAATTCCATAGGCTGGCCGATCAGTTTGCAACAAGGCTTGGAAGCGGGAACATTCTGCGTCACCGCCATCATGGTGGGTTGGCTGGGTAGCCTTGAGCTTGCCGCCCATCAAATAGCCATAACCATATCAACGATCAGTTTTACCATCTATTTAGGTCTTGGAGCCGCCGTAGCGATTCGTACCAGTTATTATAAAGGGGCGAACGACTGGTATATGGTGCGTAAGATCACCATTGCCGGGCTTCATCTGGGGCTTATTGTCGTTTGTATTGTCTGTACCTCCTTATTCATGACCCAATCCGGGCTTGGATTAATATTTACGGATAATCTTCATGTCAACGCAATCGTGAAGACACTACTCCCCATATTGATGCTCTATCAAATAGGCGACAGCGCACAAATCATTTTAGCGAACTCCTTACGAGGGCTAGCCGACGTGAAAGCGATTATGTGGATCTCGTTTCTCGCTTATTTCATCATAGCCATACCTGCCGGATATCTATTGGGATTCACGTTCCATTGGGGTATCGCCGGGATTTGGATGGCTTACCCATTAGGCTTCTTATGCTCCGTATGCCTGCTGGGATACCGGGCGAAAATGCAGGTAAAATCGCATCTCGCCTAATCCGATCAAGCCTTACGATTGATCCGGGAGAAACTAATAACCGCCCCGATCAAGGCCAACACACTTCCCAGCCATAACGCCGCGGGCATGCTATGGCCGGGAAATAACTTAAACATCAAGGCTACCAGCGAAGCCCCGCAAGTTTGTCCCAGCAAACGGGCCGTACCCAACATGCCACTAGCCCCTCCACTCCTACTTTCCGGAGCGGCCCCGATCATGAGGCTATTGTTAGGAGTCTGGAACAACCCGAAGCCACAACCGCAAAGTGCCATGCGCCAGATAATATCCAGATCGGAAGGATGCGCCGGTAATTCCGCCAACGAGAACAACCCTCCCGAGAAGATAATCAACCCGATACCACTCAAGACCCCGGCATTCATTTTCTCCGACAAGATCCCGGCCAAAGGGGCGCACACCATTGTCGCCAAAGGCCAAGGAGTCAATAATAAGCCGGTCGCCACCTCATCGCGTCCCAGTACCCGCTGCAAGAAAAACGGGAAAGAGACCATAGCCAGCATCTGAGCGATGAAAGAAAACACAGACGTAATGATAGAAAGGGTAAAAAGAGGAATACGCAGCAAGTCTATCGGCAATAATGGATAGGCCTGCCGTTCCTCTCTCCGGACATAGAAATACCCACAGAACAATACGATAACAATCGCCGCTATTATCAATGAGATATGTACATCATGCGTGAACGCCTCGATAATCGCTATCACCAAACCGAATGTCAGCGCATTCATGAGTGCCGCCGTAACATCAAACTTACGTCCGACAGCCTTCACCGGATTTTGCGGCAAGAACTTAAAGCTCAATATCAAAGCGGTAATACCTATCGGGATATTTATAGCGAACAACCAAGGCCAGTTCCCCACGGACAATATACCGGCGGCTATCGTAGGACCAGCGGCGGCCGATACGGATACCACCAAGGCATTAATCCCCATACCTCGCCCCAGAAAACGTTTGGGATAAATAATACGGATCAAGGCCGTATTCACGCTCGCTATGGCAGCGGCGCCAAAACCTTGTAGCGTACGGGCGATAATCAGCGTAAACAAGGAATCGGATAAAGCACAGGCCAAAGAGGTACAGCTAAATAACAGCAACCCGATCGTATACACCTTCCGATACCCCCAGATCTCTCCCATCGACGATAACGACAGCAAAGAAATCGTGATCGCCAACTGATAAGCGTTCACCACCCATATAGAAGCAGACGGACTCGTATGGAGATCGCCGGCAATCGTAGGTAAAGCCACGTTTGCGATCGCCCCATCCAACACCGACACGGTAACACCAAGCCCAATCGCTAGGATCGCCCAATAACGGCTAGGGATTGGCAAGCCATCCGGGATATTCCCTCCCGTCTGACCATTTATATTCGTTATTTCTTTATCCATACGGTATATGAAACAGAAATAGGATGTATCTGGTTTAGGAAGTATCGACCAGATCGAGTATCTTTGCCCGTATAAATGGACATGACATGGCAAAACAAGGCACTATACTAGTTGTGGATGATAATAAAGGTATCCTGACCGCCGTACAAATGCTGTTAGGAACTTGCTTCGAGAAGGTTATCACCATCTCTACCCCGAACAAGATAAAAAACACGCTGCACGACGAGAACGTGGATGTCGTATTGCTCGACATGAATTTCAGCGCCGGTATAAACAGCGGCAATGAGGGGCTGTTCTGGCTCTCCGAGATCAAGAAGGCTTATCCCTCGATACAAGTCGTTCTCTTTACCGCCTACGCCGACATCGATCTGGCGGTACGAGGAATCAAGGAAGGAGCCACCGATTTCGTGGTAAAGCCTTGGGACAACGCTAAATTATTGGAAACCTTGCAAGCCGCTTATCAAATCCGCTCGGCCAATCATAAAGGCGGTGTCGGCAACAAGCAGTTGGTATCCAAGGAAAGCGGTATGTTCTGGGGAGACAGCAATGCCATGCAGCAACTACGGATGCTGATAGAGAAAGTAGCCAAGACAGACGCCAATCTATTAATCACGGGAGAGAACGGAACCGGTAAGGAAATGCTGGCCCGGGAAATACACCTGCTATCCCCCCGCAAGGATGAAGCCATGGTACCGGTGGATATGGGCGCGATCACGGAGACGCTGTTCGAGAGCGAGTTATTCGGCCACGTAAAAGGGGCCTTCACCGACGCCCGGACGGATCGCCCCGGTAAGTTCGAGGTAGCGAACAACGGAAGCTTGTTCCTCGACGAGATCGGGAACCTATCTTATCATTTGCAAGCCAAATTACTGACCGCCTTGCAACGCCGGAGCATCGTACGGGTAGGTAGCAATACCCCGATCCCCATCAATATCCGCCTGATCTGCGCCACGAACCGGGACTTGCAGGAGATGGTACAGAAAGAGCAATTCCGCGAGGACTTGCTGTATCGTATCAATACGATACACGTAGAGATCCCGCCCTTGAGGGAGCGGCCGGAGGATATCGTACCGCTTACCGAGATATTCATCACGAAATATACCAATATCTACGGTAAAAAGCCCATGGCCCTCACCGACGACGCCAAGGAAAAGCTGAAAGCCCAACCTTGGCTGGGTAATATCCGCGAACTGGAACATACCGTGGAGAAAGCGATTATCATTGCCGATGGTGATACTTTAGATGGCAGCAATTTCGATTTCCCCCGTAAGCGGGAGGTGCCCGTCAAGAATGACATCACTACGCTCGAGGAAATGGAGTATACTATGATCAAGGCCGCCATGGATAAATTCGGCGGTAATCTCTCGCTCGTGGCGAACCAGTTGGGTATCTCACGGCAAACGCTTTATAATAAGATCAAGCGGTATGAACTTTAAAGGCATTTATTACAGCCTCACCTTCCGCCTCGCCCTCGCTATCGGGCTGACGGCGGCACTCACCTACCAGGCCTTGGAGAAAGAATGGGGATGGTTCCTGTTCTTAGGCATCGGATGGCTGGCTGCCTTGCGGGGCATCAGCCTTTTGTTCAAGCGGAATGCGCAAAAGGTAGCCTTCATGTTCGACGCGATCGACAATAGCGATTACGCTTTCAAGTACGCTACCCGGGGGCGCTCCTCCAACGACAAGCTGGTTAGCGACTCCTTAAACCGCATCACCCAAATACTTTTTCAAGCGAAAGCCGAGGCGATCCAGAAAGAGAAATATTACGAGTTGATCATGAACCAAGTGAATACGGGTATCATCGTAGAAGATGATAAGGGCAATATTTTCCAGACAAATAACGAGGCCTTGCGACTGCTGGGATTGACGGTCTTTACCCATGCCCGCCAGCTCGGACGTATCGACGAGAATCTAGAGCGCCTCATCAGCGACGTTCGTCCCGGCGAGAAACATCAGATCTCTTTTATCAACGAGCGGGGCACGGTACATCTCTCGGTCCGTGTCTCCGAGATGACGCTCCAAGAGAAACACGTCCGCATCATCGCGATCAATGATATCAACAGCGAGCTGGACGATAAGGAGATCGAGTCATGGATACGACTGACACGGGTCTTGACCCATGAGATCATGAACTCCGTCACCCCTATCACCTCCTTGAGCGACACCTTGCTTTCCCTCCACCAGAATGTCGACGAGGAGATACGGGGCGGCTTGGAGGTAATCAGCTCTACCGGGAAGAGCTTGATCGCGTTCGTCGAGTCGTACCGTAAGTTTACGCATATACCGACGCCTCAGCCCTCTTTATTCTACGTCAATAAGTTCGCCGAACGGCTCACGCGGTTGGCCCGCCACCACAATAACTACCCGAACATAACCATTCGTATCGACGTGGAACCGGAGGACTTGATCGTCTACGCCGACGAGAACCTGATCACGCAAGTAGTCTTGAACCTCTTGAAGAACGCCATGCAAGCGATCGGGCACGAGCAAGAAAACGGCCTTATCTTGTTCAAGGCGTATTGCGACCCCAACGAGGCCGTTATCCTAGAAGTGACGAACAACGGCCCCATCATCCCCCCCGAGGAAGCCGAGCATATATTCGTGCCGTTCTTCACCACGAAAGAAGGTGGAAGCGGTATCGGGCTGTCCATCTCACGACAGATCATGCGCCTGTCCGGCGGCAGCATCGCGTTGAGAAGCAACCCGGCCCAACGGCAGACTACCTTCGTGTTGACATTCCCGTAGCTCGTTTACCGTATCCGCATAAACGCGGACACGCGGCCGGGCAGCTACAAGAGGACAGCCGTACGGATACCCGCCATCGGCCGTACGAACGTATTTCCGGCCACCGTTGGGTAACAACGAAACTATTCGTATCTTTACACTGTTTTTTAAATTTAAAAGTATCTATACAAACATGAACTTACTAGACAAACTGAAGATCAACCACCGCCCCCGCTCCGGGGCATTGGATTTGCTAAAATATATCGGCCCCGGATTACTTGTCACCGTAGGCTTTATCGACCCCGGAAACTGGGCGACGAATCTCGCGGCAGGCTCCGAGTTTGGCTACGCCCTCCTGTGGGTCGTCACCTTCTCGTCCGTCATGCTGATCATTATCCAGCACAACGTGGCCCACCTCGGTATCGTGACCGGCCTCTGCCTCTCGGAGGCGACCAACAAATACATGCCCCGCGTGCTAAGCCGCCCGATCCTAGGATCGGCCATGCTCGCCAGCGTGTCCACCTCCCTCGCCGAGATACTCGGTGGAGCCATCGCCCTCCGGATGCTGTTCGGTATGCCGATCAAGGCGGGAGCGGTGATCGTCACCATCGTATGCCTCGCCATGCTATTTAGTAATACATATAGTAAGACCGAACGCTGGATCATCACGTTCGTGTCCATTATCGGGCTCTCGTTCCTATACGAGCTGGCGTTGGTCGACGTAGACTGGGGGCAGGCCGTGGTAGGCTGGGTGAAACCCACCTTCCCCGAGAACTCCATGCTGATCATCATGAGCGTACTGGGAGCCGTCGTGATGCCTCACAACCTGTTCCTGCACTCGGAGGTGATACAGAGCCGGGAATGGAACCTAGAAGACGAGTCGGTCATCAAGAAACAACTGAAGTACGAGTTCTACGACACGCTCCTGTCCATGGTGATCGGCTGGGCGATCAACTCGGCGATGATCATCTTGGCCGCCTCTACCTTCTTCAAGCAAAACATCGCCGTAGACGAGCTGGACCAAGCGCAACAGTTATTGGTACCCCTCGTAGGAAATAACGCCGGGGTGATTTTCGCCGCCGCCCTATTACTGGCGGGCATCTCCTCGACCATCACATCCGGTATCGCCGGGGCTTCCATCTTCGCCGGATTCTATGGCGAGGCGTACAATCATACCGACCTCCACTCAAAGCTGGGAGTCCTGCTATCGTTCGTCCCCGCCTTGGCCATCATATTCCTGATCGGCGATCCGTTCAAGGGATTGATCCTGTCGCAGATGTTGTTGAGCGTGCAATTGCCGATCACGGTCTTCACGCAAGTGTACCTCACTTCCAGCAAGAAGGTCATGGGTGTCTACGCGAACAGCCGCTCTACGACCATCATCCTCTTGCTGTTGGGAACGATGGTAACCGTCCTAAATATAGCCCTGCTCATCAGCCTATTTTAAAAAGAAATCGCTACCTTTGCCCCATTCGAAGAAAAACTATCAATTTTTAAGTATGAGCGATATCAATACAAACGAAGAAGAAGGCAAGAAGAACCTGAATTTCATTGAGGCAGCCGTAGAGAAAGATTTAGCGGAAGGCAAGAACGGAGGACGTGTACAAACCCGTTTCCCGCCCGAGCCCAACGGATACCTTCACATCGGCCATGCGAAGGCCATTTGCCTAGATTTCGGCATCGCTGAACGCCATGGCGGTATCTGCAACCTCCGTTTCGACGACACGAACCCGACGAAGGAGGATGAGGAATACGTGGAGGCGATCAAGGAGGATATCCAATGGCTGGGATATCAGTGGGGAAATATTTATTACGCGTCCGACTACTTCCAGCAATTGTGGGATTTCGCGATCCGCCTCATTGAGGAAGGTAAAGCATATATTGACGAGCAGACATCCGAACAAATAGCCCAGCAAAAGGGCACGCCTACACAACCGGGCATCGAGAGCCCGTATCGCAACCGTCCGATCGAGGAAAGCCTAGCTCTCTTCAAGAAGATGAACACGGGTGAGATAGCGGAAGGTGCCATGGTACTTCGCGCGAAGATCGACATGGCAAACCCGAACATGCACTTCCGCGATCCGATCATCTATCGGGTGGTTAACCATCCGCACCATCGTACGGGCACGACGTGGAAAGCGTATCCGATGTACGACTTCGCCCACGGACAGAGCGATTTCTTCGAGGGCGTGACGCATTCCTTGTGTACCTTGGAGTTTGTCGTACACCGTCCTCTGTATGATTTGTTTATCGACTGGCTGAAGGAAGGCGAGGACTTGAACGACAACCGCCCCCGACAGACTGAGTTCAACAAATTGAACCTAAGCTACACGCTGATGAGCAAGCGTAACCTGCTTACATTGGTAAAAGAGAACTTGGTAAACGGCTGGGATGACCCCCGTATGCCGACCATCTGCGGTTTCCGCCGCCGGGGTTACTCTCCGGAGTCTATCCGTAAGTTCATCGACAAGATCGGTTATACGACTTACGACGCCCTGAACGAGTTCGCCTTGCTGGAAAGCGCCGTACGCGAGGATCTGAATGCCCGCGCCATCCGTGTATCCGCCGTGATCAATCCGGTGAAACTGATTATCACCAACTATCCGGAAGGACAGGTGGAGGAGCTGGAAGCGATCAACAACCCGGAAGATCCGGAAGCCGGCAGCCATACGATCGAGTTCAGCCGTGAGTTGTGGATGGAACGTGAGGATTTCATGGAAGACGCTCCCAAGAAATATTTCCGGATGACACCGGGACAGGAAGTTCGTCTGAAGAACGCCTATATCGTAAAATGTACGGGCTGTAAGAAAGACGAGAACGGTGAGATTACCGAGGTATATTGCGAATACGATCCGAATACCCGCAGCGGTATGCCGGACGCTAACCGTAAAGTAAAAGGTACCTTGCACTGGGTAAGCTGCGCCCATTGCCAAAAAGCGGAAGTACGCTTATACGACCGCCTTTGGAAAGTGGAGAACCCTAGAGACGAATTGGCCGCTATCCGGGAGGAGAAGAATTGCTCCCCGCTAGAGGCGATGAAGGAAATCATCAACCCGAACTCCTTGGAGATCCGGAAAAACTGTTACGTAGAGAAGTTCGTGGCTACCTTGCCCAAGCTTTCCTACCTTCAATTCCAGCGTATCGGCTATTTCAACATAGATAGCGAATCCACCCCCGACAACTTGGTATTCAACCGTACCGTAGGACTAAAGGACACGTGGAGCAAGATTAATAAATAAAGAATAGTAAATGAAAAAAGACGATATCTCACGCTTGTTACAACATTATCTTTCAGCGAAGGAAGAGGGTAAGGAGCCTTATTTCGACGCTGATCAAATCGATGAAATGTTGGACAGCTTTGAAGATTCGAACGATTATACTTACTTTGATGAAGTCTTAGCCCTCGGGCTAAAGCTTCATCCCGGTAATTCCGCCTTGCAAATCAAGAAAGGCAGGCAATTCGCGTATAACGAGGATTATGAGAGCGCTCTCGCTCTGCTCGAGAATATAGCGGAGACTGATAACCAAGATCTGGATATGTTAAAAATGGAATGCTATTGCTCGCTCAACCAATATCCCAAGGTTCTGGAGATCACGGAAGAGTTGATCACTAGGGATTGTGACTATTTGGAGGAAGTCTTCGAGTACATCTCCCCCATCCTGAATGATTTAGACATGAACAAAGAGGCCCGCGATTTCGTGGACCGTGGCTTGGCTTTATTTCCGGATAACTTGATTCTTAAGAATGAGCTTTGCTACATCCTCGAGACGGAAGGAGACGTTCCCCGGGCGATCGAGTTATGTAATGAGCTAATCGATAAGAATCCTTTCTCATACGAGTATTGGTTTACGCTGGGAAGGCTACATTCCATGGTTGGCGATTACGAGAAAGCGATCGAGGCTTTCGACTTCGCCTTGACGTGTGATGATTCCGATACGGAACTGAAAATATTGAAAGCGTACTGCCTGTATATGAACGAGAGCTATGAGAAGGCGATCGAGGAATATCAAGAAATCGAGGGTGATGAGGAGGTGATGCGCCGTATCTCTCCACTCATGGCGGAATGTTATATGAAGCTGGAGCAATATGAGAAGGCTTACCAACTGCTTTCCACGATCATAAACGATCCGGATATGGAGGATGGGCCGACCAATTATATCAATTATATCCGTTGTTGTACCGAGACTGAGCGCGACAACGAGGCTTCCATCATGTTATTCAAGGCGGCGCAATTGTATCCGAACAATGTCCGTCTCCTTTCTCTTTTAGCGCTTTGCTTGCTTGATAGCGGGAAAAAGGAGGAGGCTATCGCTATTACGAATAAGATATTCAAGATCATCGATAAGAAAAGCATCAATCCGGAAACTCAAGAAGAATGCAACAGCCTGCTTCATGCCGGACAATATTTGCTTTCTAAGGGAGATATAGATAAGGCGATCTCTTATTACAAGAAAGTCCTTCAAATCAACCCGAAGACTCCAATGATTCATATCCATTTGGCTATGGCTTATCTGGATAACCGTGATATGGAAAATTTCATGGAGCATATCGGCCAAATATCCGGAGATGATCTTCTTTATTTGCTTCGTAAAGTGGGACCAGAAGTATTCGCGGACTTTACCATCGATTCCGATAAAGAGAAGAAACATATCCAACCCGAGGATCTGGTAAAAGAGTTTTTAAAGAATAAAGATAACAGTAATTAGACAATTAATAATGTAATATGCCTAACAAACGAAATCTCAAGGACTACGGTTTCTTAGTATTAAAAGGTATGGGTATGGGAGCGGCGGATGTCGTTCCCGGCGTGTCGGGAGGAACGATCGCCTTTATCGTAGGTATCTACGAGGAACTGATCGACTCTATCAAAAGTATTAACGGGACGACATTGAAACAATTATTCACGGGGAAAATAGCGGCCTTCTGGAAAGGGATCAACGCTAATTTCTTGCTTTCTATCGTGGGTGGTATTGGTATTAGTATATTCTCCCTAGCGAAGATCATTACGTATCTCTTGGTGTATCATCCGATCTTGGTATGGTCTTTTTTCTTTGGTTTGGTGCTGGCCTCCACTTGGTTCGTCTCTAAGGATATCAAGCAATGGAACTGGAAGACGATCTTGAGTTTTGTTGTCGGGGCGGTGATCGCTTTTTATATCACCGTGGCGACTCCCGCCGAGACTCCGAGTAATTTACTCTTTATCTTCCTCTGTGGGGCTATCGCTATTTGCGCCATGATCTTGCCGGGTATCTCGGGTAGCTTTATCTTAGTGTTGCTCGGAAAATACTTCTATATCATGGAGGCGGTCAAGACGTTTAACGTTCCCGTTATGTTGGTGTTTATAGCGGGTGCAGCTATTGGTATCACGACGTTCTCCCGCGTGTTGTCATTCGCCCTTCGTAAATTCCATGATATAACGATCGCCGTATTGGCCGGATTCATGTTGGGTTCGCTTAACAAGGTATGGCCTTGGAAAGAAACGATCGAGACCTATGTGGATAGCCATGGCATGACCAAGCCGTTGGTTGAGGCGAATATCGCTCCGAATCAGTTTGTTTGGGAGGCCGTCGGATTGATGATCTTAGGTTTCGGGATCGTATATTTCCTAGAAAAGCTCTCACAAAAAAGCGCTAAGGCGTAACCGATATTACAATGGGCATTATAAGGTGATTAGAATGCCCATTGTAACCTTCTTATAATGCCCATTCAAAGGTGGCTACAATGCCCATTCTTATCTACTTATCATTTCTATCATCGCACATCGTATTTTTCCAATAAGCGAAACCCTCCCCATCCCAGTAAGGCAATAAAGAAAAACGTGGTCAGCGCATACAGGCCGATAAGCGCAAGACGTTCTTCTAAGGGAACGCTTCTTTCTTGATATCGAGGCGCTTCTTTTATATCAAACGACTTTCGGCTGGTAGAGACATCCTCATAAGGATTATACCAATGTGGGCTTTCCGGGTCCTCGGCGTCTTTTTGCTTGAACCATGCGAGGAACGTAAGTTGGAAGGCCTGTAAATCACGCCAATTTTTCTGGAATCGTAGATGGCCTCCTCCTAATAGAGCTTCCATCGCCCGTTCGTATTGGACGGTTGGGGACAGGAGGGTCAATCGACGGACTCCCTCGAACTGGCGGATCAGGCATTCGTAGTAATCCCGATAGGATTTCTCCCTTACTTCTTTCTTTTTCATCCACAGGATCGCACGGCGTTCATGATAGGGATAAAACGGATTCTCACTCTGTTGCGCCATGCTACCGGGAGGTGCCTCTTTGGTCAATTGGCTCTCCTTCGCCTCTACCTCTTGGGCTATGTCTCGCAATAAAGGGGTCGGATAAAGGGTATAGCCCCAGAATGTGGCGCTATTCGGGATGATAATAGTCCCAAACAGCCAGAAGGATACGCAGATCAGCAGACTTACATTCGAATGCCTTGTCATGACGGAGGCGAAAAGTCCAAAGCAGACGCATAACGTGATCAGTAAAAGGCTGATTCCGATAAATCCGAGTAACTTATAAATGAAAGAGGGCGTATAGATGGATGGTAACATATCGCCTAAGGCTAATAATCCCACGAATATGCCTCCTAGCAATAAGAGCATGACAACGGATATATGCGAGAATATCTTACTGATCCAATAGTTCCTCCGGGAAATGGGATAGGATAACAAATAGCCTAACACCTTATCCCGTTTCTCTCCACATATCGAATCATAAGAGAATAACAGGGCGATAAAGCTAATGAAAATCGAGACGATAAACGTCCAGTCCACCGAGCTTTTCGTGTCCAGCAAAGGGTTCAACATTCCTTGTTCCACCTCCAGCCTTCCCGCGTTCCATACATTATATTGAATGGAGTTTACCATTTCCTCCTCTTTACAGCCATACAGGAAACCGTCCGTACGGGGAGAGTAACGGAATATTCGTAAATGATTCGCGAAATTCGTCAGGTTATCGCTCAACTCACGTTCCTTTTGCACCTCATCTTCCACCAATTGCTTATAAGTAGCCTGCTGCTCCATGTAGAGCGAGACAAACAAACGACTTCCGCCGGCAAATAACAGCACGATAAGCACGAACGATACCCGGAAGCGCAAACTACGCAGCAGGCGGCTCACCTCGTGACGATATACTATAAGACTATCGCAAATCATATCTTTTAAAAATATATATACCACCCGATAAGAACCCGATAAGCAGGAGGGATAAGAGGACAAATGCCCGCATCCCTTTCTTCGCCCGTTGCCAGCCGGATAATTCCCGTGGGCAAAACCGAGGAACATCCCGAACATCCACAGGCGAGTAGTTCGCGTCGGCATACTGTTTCTCTGCCTCTTTCATGGTCTTCTCAAAAGCGGCAGGATCTTCCTTCTGGAGTCTCTCCCATTGTCGCTCTAACGCCTCCCATTCCGCTTGGGGCATGAACTCATCCTCCCGGCAAGGGGTCACATAAGAGGCCGAATAGAACAGGTCCCGATCCGTCAAGTATTGGATGAACCGTTTGCGATAGTCGCGGGCATCGCTCATATAAGACAAAAGCGCATCGGCATCGGTATTACCCAGCCGGGCCATCAAACGGATATAAGTAGCCGACGGGGAGAGAAGATTCAAGATATCCTGCCACTTCCGCTGGGCAGACAAGATACGCGAGTATTCCTTATCCAGTTTCCAGAGCCGCTCCGCATGATCCATCCGTATATTAGCCTCTACGACGGCCATCCGGCGGGTATGTTCCAGCACCAAGCGAGAACCTCCCCGGATATCTTTCATGCCTTCCCCATCCTCCATGTTAAATAAATATTGAAGTGACTGGAGCCTCATGGAATCCCGTAGCTCCACCCATCGCTTATTACACTCTCCTCTCATCGACCAGAAAAGTTCCACCTTCTCATTCTCCACCTGTTTATAGGAGGGCAAGGCCACCATGCTCCGGGAAGCGTAGGAGGACAAAGCCGGAATCACGAACAGGAATGTCAGCCAACTGAGCATACAGAGCACGATTGAGGTTACCGACCGGGCCGTCAGCGACGACACCAAGATACCGAACGAGGCAAAGAAAGCCAAATAGACAAACGAAGCCAAAAACATCCACCCTACGCCCATCCATTCGCTGCCCGAAAAACGGATGCCGCCTCCCAACACCACCAAGCCGAGCGCCAGCAAAAAGCAAGCCAGCAAGATCGGCAAAACGGTCAATACCACGCCTAGCCACTTCCCCAACAAGAAGCTATACCGGCTCACGGACGAGGAGAAGATGAAACGAAGCGTCCCCTCTTCCCTTTCCCTCGTCACCGCATCATAGGAAAAGACCAGCGCAAGGAGCGAGATCATAACGCTCAATACCGCCGAGAAATCAAACGGGGGAAACACTTTCATGAACGGGCTGTTTTGCGCCCAGTTAAATTGAAGTGGCAGAAACGGGATTTCCCATAAGTCGATGGAGACGATATAGCCCACGTTATTCGTGATCCCCCGGCTGAGCAGGCTCAAAGGTTCCGGCTCACGGACGAGCTTAGGACTCACTTTAGACCATACCAAGCAGGAGCGCATTTCCTCCCCCGCCTGTCTCGCCTCTGCCTCACATACCTCTTTTTGTATCTGATAATCGCTGACGCTGACAATCATCGTGAAAAGCACGATCACCAAGCAGAGCAATAATCCTACCACAAAACGGGACGAGCGGACGTTTAGCAGGAACTCCTTCCGAGCGAATATCCATACATTCCTCATAGGATAGCCTCCTGCATATAATCAAGGTAAATGCGTTCCAGGTCATCATGCAAGAACTCGTCACGGGCACGGACCATGACCAGACGCCCATCCTTCATGATCCCTACTCGATCCGCCAAGGAACGGGCACGGAACAGGTCGTGGGTACAAATCAGTATCGATTTTCCTTCCAAGCGGAGGTGGTGCAAGAGTTGCATCAACTCGGCGGTGCTCCGGGGATCAAGGCCGGAGGTAGGCTCATCCATCACCATATTGTCGGCGTCTTTCAACAAGAGGGCGGCGATCTCTACTTTTTGCCGCATTCCCTTGGAGAAGGTCTTCAACTTACGCTCGAAGCTTTCTTCCGGCAGGCCGACACGACGCATCGCTTGATAATAGTCTCTCCGATCCAAGCGTTTCCCGGTAAGGCGTGTGAAGAAGTCCAAGTTCTCCCGGGCGGTAAAGTCACCGTACAGCATGACGTTCTCGGAGACATAGGCGATATGACGGCGTGTCTCCGCCGGATTGGAACGGACCTCTACCCCGTTCACCAAGGCCCGCCCGGAAGTGGGACGGATGAAATCGAGGAAGAGGTTCAAGGTCGTACTCTTCCCCGCCCCATTAGCCCCCAAAAGAAAGAAGATCTCTCCCGGCTCGATCCGGAGGTTCAAGGCATCCAGAGCCAGATGCCCATCCTCATATCGTTTCGTTAAATCAATCGCTTCTAACATGAAACAAAGATAATCATAATCTGTTGATAACCTCATTGGCCGCACCGGAACCTTTGTACTTACTACGGGTGGCGTTGAAACGATACGTAACGGTCAGGCGCACTTGGCGACTATCCGGATTACTCCATTTCGTCATACTGCGGTCCGCCGCATACATCACGAAAGAATAACGTTGCGTAGCGAAAATATCGAAGCCTTGCAAGTTCAATGTCAACGCCTCGTCTTTCAAGAACGACTTACGTAACCCCACATAAACCCCTCCCGTTCGCTTACTTAAGCTTTGCATATTATCGCCATCTGTCGAAACACGACCATCCAACGAGAATATCCATCCTTTAGGCAAACGAAACGAGTTGTTTAAACTAAAGCCATAAGTAGGTTTATTAAAGGATCGCACCTCCCCCATCGTAAAAGCCTCAAAGAAAGGTTTGCTCACGCTTAGGTAAAGGGAAGGTTCCCAGAAATTAAACTTAGGGGAAAAAGAGACGGAAGCGTTCAAATATTGCGCCTTCGGATAGTTTTCTTGGGAGAAGACCGTAATGACCGGATCCGGCTCGTACGCCTTCATCATAAACGACGAAACATCCTTTATATATTGGTAATTCAATGAGGCTTGGATAAATTTATAGCCAAATTGATAAGTCAAGTCGTGATTGAAAGAGGGTTTCAATAGCGGATTACCGCCCTCGTAAGTGAAACGATCGTCGTACTGCAAATCACTCCGCAATTGAAAAAACGAGGGGCGACTTGTCTTTGCCGTATAACTTAACGACATCTGGGTCTTTCCTATCGGCATGGAAAGAGCGACATTCGGGAAGACATTATCATACAGACGGCTTTGTTCCGGAAGGAAAATACCTTTGTCATAATAATCAAAGTCAACATGCTCATAACGCAAACCGATCTCAGTGCTTAATTTCTGCCAAGTCAAGGCATAACTGATAAAAGCGGCGGCATTCTGCTCCCGTATCTTGCTATCGGTAGCGGGCAGGATGCTTTGTGGATTGTCGAAACGGTCCGTACGATGTACATAACTGTATTCCCCTCCCCATTTCAATTCTCCCACGGCGATCGGGTAAGTCATCACTAATTTAACGGCATACAAACGGTTGCGAGTCCGGTTACTGGTTGTTACCAAGCGATCGTCATCCATCTCGCTATTCTCATTGGCAAACATACGGTTCTCCGAAGATCCGGTTAACCAGTCCGCATTAAAACTAATGGTTAGTTTATCATTAAACCTCCCTTCATAATAAGCGTTCACCTTGTGTTGATTTACGTCCGTTTCCATGCGGGTTTGGTAATGCAATACATCATATACCGTTTTATTTGCGTACATCGTGTTATCCGATATGAAATCACCTCCCGAGTTAAAACCCTTATTTCCTTCATACGTAGCGCCGAAGGAATGATGCTCATTCACCTCGTAATTCGCACCCAACTGACCATATACCGAACGGGAAGACTGGTCCACTGTCGTTTCCGCTTTCTGTTCCCACAGCGTGTCCACTTGAATATAGCTACTTGTCCGTTGCCTCGTTTGGGCTTGCCACAAGGAATAGTTAACCATCCCAAACAAATCCAATCCGTTCTTACGATAGTTCAAGTTCAATTGATCCGTGTTACTCGTCTTATGGTTTTGGGAAACATTACTCCGGACATTGACACCCAATCCCTCGCCCGCATGCCGAACCGTACGAATTTTCAATACCGCCTTCACCGTAGCGTCATATTCCGCACCCGGGTTCTGGATCAGTTCCACCTTGGAGATATCCTTCGAGCTTAGGCGTTCCAATTCCGAATTATCACGAACCAAACGGTTATTAATGTAGATCAAAGGCTCTCCCTTGCCGAACACGGTATATTTCCCGTCCGAGCTTTCCAAGCCGGGGATATGCGAGAGCACGTCATTCGCCGTACCGACCGTACTCAGCAAAGTCTCCCGAATGTTCGTCACCAAGCTACTTCCCTTTAGTTGGTAAGTAGGCAGTTTACCGGTCACGACCGCCTCGCCCAAGGCGATGGCATCCGGTTCCAGACGGATCGTTCCCACATCCCCCGCCTTCGGGCACTCCAGACAAATATCCTTATATCCGATATAAGATACCCGCAAGATATAACACTGCTCTTTCAAGCCTTCCAACACGAACTCACCCGACTCCTCGCTAACCGTCCCTTTTACGAACGCGGAATCTTCCGGATTCAATAACACCACATTGGCGAAACCAACAGGCGCCTCTTTATCATCTACTAACTTACCTAGGAAAGACTGTGCATTGACGCTTCCCCCAAAGATCGCTATAAGTATAGCGAGTAAAATAACAGCTCTCTTTCTCATATTCTTATTCTTTTTATCGTATCTAATCAAGTCTGCGATCACTATCCACTAAGCATTGATAACCAGCAAACTACAGTTTCTTAAAATTCCTTACTAGGAAAACTTTTGTTTCTCCTAATAGAAACTTTAGTTTCTTCCTGTGAAAACATTTGTTTCCCTATAGGAAAACTTTAGTTTCTAGTAAGGAAAAACATAGCCCCCCCTATGGAAACTAAATGGGTATCGGTAAACTTTTACCCAAATATACCAGAGATCATCCCTCTTTACCCTATAGAATACAAACGCCGTGCCAAAGCATATAACTCACTAATAAACAATATTATATACAAACAGCCAATATTCCATCTTTGGGTAACGGGTAATATCCTTACTCAAAACGGGTAAATTCTTACTCAAAAAGAGTACATTTGCCCATCCTAATACCCGAGAAGCATGTTATCCTTATTCAAGCGACACACAAATACACCGCAGCCCGAACTCAGCAAGATGCTTTCCGAGTTCAACCGCTCCTTGATGCTTATCGCAGATAAGTCCTTACTGATCAATAATTTTATCTCTAAGATCAGACAGATATGTCCTGTAGAGATCGTCCATCTTTTCTTATTAGACGAGAATACGGGAAAGTATAAACCGCAAGACGGCCCGCTATCCTCTTCCCTCTCTTTCAATGGAAAAGATAAACTGATCAGTTGGCTATTCGTGAACGAACGCTCGCTTCTGCTCTCCCAAAATCCCGATATAGCGGATTACTTCACGGCCGAGGAACGGGAGAAGCTGGGGCAACTCCAAGCGGAACTCATTTATCCGCTGAAAGTGATGAATAAGGTGAGTGGAGTGATTATGCTGGGAAAGAAGACAGATCGCACCGATTTTACCGAGAATGAGCTAGGACTTCTCTCCCTCTTGTTCAACCAAGCGGCATTCGCCATCGAACATGCCTCCCTTTATGAGATCCAATCCGAACGGATCAAGAAGATGTACCGGACCGACCGGCTCGCCACTTTAGGGGAACTGGCTGCCGGAGCCGCCCACGAGATCCGTAACCCGCTGACCGCCATTCGTAGCACGATCCAATACTTAAGCAAGGATTTCTCGGCCGATCCCGTGAAATCGGAGATGGTCACGGAACTCATCTCCGAGGTGGAGCGTATCAACAAAATCGTGCAAGGCCTGCTCTCTTTCGCCCGTCCATCCGCCTTGAACTCATCGGAAGTCAATCTGGAGCAATTGATCAACCAGACATTGCTACTCGTCCATAATACGCTGAAGAAGCAACAGGTCGAGGTGGAATTTGAATATTTCCATGAGAATACCGCCTTGCAAGCGGATGCCGAGCAACTCAAGCAAGTATTTCTCAACATCATCCTCAACGCAGTGGAGGCGATGAGCCAGAATCCCCCGGAACGCTCACGTACATTAATAATAAGTATAGAGAAGGGAGCATCCATTGACGATCATTCCCATTACCTGCTCCTCTCCTTCGAGGACAGCGGAAAAGGCATCGGCGAGAAAGATCTGGATAACATCTTCAATCCCTTCTTCACCACCAAAGACGAGGGGACTGGTTTAGGGCTCGCCATCTGTTACGGTATCATCAACCGCCACGAGGGCGAGATCGAGGTACACAGTACTCCCGGCAAAGGCACATGTTTCACCATCAAGTTACCGCAATATATAGTATGAAAGCAAAAATAGTAGTAGCCGACGACGAGCCGCGCATCCGTGCGATGATCGCCCTGCTCTTAAAAGAAGACGGATACGAGGTACAAACCGCCGCAAACGGACAAGAGGCCGTAGACGCCCTCCTCTCCTTCCGTCCCGACGTGATCTTGCTAGACCAGCAAATGCCGGTGCTTACCGGCGTGGAGGCATTGGAGAAGATCAAACGGCTATGCCCGAACCAAGTCGTCGTGTTCATAACCGCCTTCGGTTCCGTCTCCTTGGCGGTAGATGCCGTAAAGAAAGGCGCTTACGATTTTATTGAGAAGCCTTTTGACAACGATAAGTTGCTCCTTACCGTAAGCCGTGCCGTAGAGCATTGCCGGATGAAAGGCGAGATCAAGCACTTGAAAAACAAGTTAGGAGATATGAACACCGGTATCATCGGCGAGAAAAGCGGACTGAGGCAGGTCATGCTCCAAGTGGAACGGGTGGCGGAAACCGACGCTACCGTCTTGATCCACGGAGAGAGTGGAACCGGAAAGGAACTGATCGCCTGGGCGATACACGACCGGAGTAAACGCGTGAGCCAGCCTTTCGTGGCGATCAACTGTGGGGCGATCCCGCTCACCTTGATGGAGAGCGAGCTTTTTGGGCATGAGAAAGGCGCCTTTACCGATGCCAAGGAAACACAAGCCGGCACGTTCGAGCGGGCAAATGGCGGTACCCTGTTCCTAGACGAGATCGGTGAACTCCCGCTAGACGCCCAAGTAAAATTACTGCGTGTATTAGAAGAACGTAAGATTACCCGCATCGGAGGCAAGAAAGCGATCCCCGTCAATGTCCGGATCGTGGCGGCTACGAACCGGAACTTGGAAGAAGAAGTAAGACTGGGTAAATTCCGTCTGGACCTGCTCTATCGGCTGAATGTCTTCACCATACAGCTTCCACCCCTTAGGGAACGGAAAGAGGACATCCCGTTGCTGGCCGCATTTTTCCTTCGCAAACATAATTCCTTGCTCAATCTCTCGATCGAGAGCATCACGCCCGAGGCTATGGATCAGTTATGCGCCTACGACTGGCCCGGTAACGTACGGGATTTAGAGAACGCCGTACAAAGCGCCATGATACTCTGCGTAGACCGGCAAATCCATTCCGGACATCTGCCCGCCCGTATCAAAAGCTACCAGATGGAGCGACTGATAGCTCCTCAGGAAGCGGAAGAAGACACCTCGCTCCGTGATACGAACTCCTTGGCGGAGAAGGCCCGCATCCTGTCCGCGCTGCAAAAGCATAACTATAACCGTACCCTGACCGCCGAGGCTTTAAATATCAGTAGAAAGACGCTATTCAACAAAATGAAACGTTATAATCTTGGCAACGAGTAATTTTTTACTAACTTTGATGCCTCAATAGAAATGTGTTACATTTAGATTTTAAATAAACAAGTATTATGGCGAAAATAAAAGGAGCTGTTGTTGTAAACACAGAGCGCTGCAAGGGATGTAACCTTTGCGTAGTAGCCTGCCCGTCGGATGTACTGGAGTTGCACCCACGAGAAGTAAACAACAAGGGGTATCACTATGTGTACATGAAGAACCCGGACGCATGCATCGGTTGCGCTAGTTGCGGGTTAGTTTGTCCGGACGGTTGTCTAACGATCTACAAAGTAAAAATATAAAGTTATATCAAGATATGGCAGAAGATATAAAATTAATGAAGGGTAACGAGGCCATCGCCCATGCGGCTATCCGCTATGGCGTGGACGGTTACTTCGGCTATCCGATCACTCCGCAGTCGGAGATATTGGAAACCCTTATGGCAGAGATGCCGTGGGAAAAGACCGGCATGGTAGTCTTACAAGCGGAGAGCGAGGTAGCCGCTATTAATATGGTATACGGCGGAGCCGGTTCCGGAAAGAAAGTGATGACCTCTTCTTCCAGTCCGGGCGTGAGCTTGAAACAAGAAGGTATTTCTTATATCGCGGGAGCGGAGCTTCCTTGTCTGATCGTGAACGTTATGCGTGGCGGTCCCGGATTAGGAACGATCCAGCCGAGTCAGGCTGATTATTTCCAGACCGTGAAAGGCGGTGGCCATGGCGATTACCGTTTGATTACCTTGGCACCCTCTTCCGTACAAGAGATGGCCGATTTCGTAGGCCTTGGTTTTGATCTGGCTTTCAAATACAATAACCCCGCTATTATCTTGGCGGACGGTATCATCGGACAGATGATGGAGAAGGTGGTATTGCCTCCCTATCAACCCCGTCGTACCGAGGAAGAGATTATCGCTCAATGTCCTTGGGCCGTACAAGGAAAGAAGGGCGGACGCAAAGGTAACGTCATCACTTCCTTGGAGCTAGACCCGGCGAAGATGGAAGAGAACAATATCCGTTTCCAAGCGAAATATCGCAAGATCGAGGAAAACGAGGTTCGTTACGAGGAGTTCCAATGTGAGGACGCTGATTATCTATTGATCGCGTTCGGTTCTTCCGCCCGTATTTGCCAGAAGGTAGTTGAGATCGCCCGTGCGGAAGGTATCAAGCTTGGCTTGTTACGCCCGATCACGTTATGGCCGTTCCCGACAAAAGTGATCGCCGCTTATGCGGATAAGGTAAAAGGTATGTTATCGGTTGAGTTGAACGCCGGACAGATGGTAGAGGACGTTCGCCTAGCCGTAAATGGTAAGGTGAAGGTAGAGCACTTTGGCCGATTGGGTGGAATCGTATTCACCCCGGATGAGGTATTGAACGCGCTGAAGGAAAAATTATTCTGATCCGTATGACACGAGGAAGTAAAGCTGACGAGATATTGACGCTGGTCTTTATGCTACTGGCCATAGCTGCCGTGGTATGTTACTTCGCTGTTAGCGATAAGACCGTATTCTTGTATTGCGGTGGAGCGGCGATCGTATTGCGGCTGGTGCAATATGTCCTAAGATATATACATTAATAATTAAAGATTATGGAACTCAACGATATAATTAAACCGGAAAATCTGGTGTATGAAAAGCCCAGATTGATGAATGAAAATCCCATGCACTACTGCCCCGGTTGCAGCCACGGTGTGATACATAAGCTAATCGCCGAGGTTATAGCCGATATGGGTCTGGAAGATAAGACAATCGGTATCTCCCCCGTGGGATGTGCCGTATTCGCATATAACTACTTGGATATCGATTGGATCGAGGCAGCCCACGGACGTGCGCCAGCCATCGCTTCCGCCGTTAAACGCTTGAATCCGGAGAAGATGGTATTCACGTATCAAGGAGATGGTGACTTGGCGGCTATCGGTACGGCCGAGACGATTCATGCAGCCAACCGTGGCGAGAATATCGTGATCGTATTCGTAAATAACGCGATCTATGGTATGACCGGCGGACAGATGGCTCCGACTACATTGGAAGGTATGCCCACAGCTACCTGTCCTTACGGACGTAACATCGCCTTGAACGGTTACCCGCTGAAGATCGGTGATTTATTAGCCCAATTGGAAGGAACTTGCTTGGTAACACGCCAAAGCGTACAGACGGCCGCAGCCGTACGGAAAGCGAAGAAGATGCTTCGTAAGGCTTTCGAGAACGCTATGGCCGGTAAGGGTACTTCTGTGGTAGAGTTCGTCTCCACTTGCTCATCCGGCTGGAAGATGACTCCGGAAAAAGCCAATAAATGGATGGAAGCGAACATGTTCCCCTTCTACCCGCTGGGCGACTTAAAGAATGTTGAATAAGTAATACGGTAAACGACAATGAAACAAGAAATAATTATAGCAGGCTTCGGTGGACAAGGTGTATTGTCTATGGGTAAGATCTTGGCCTATTCCGGTTTGATGGAAGGCAAGGAGGTTAGCTGGATGCCTTCATACGGACCTGAGCAACGTGGCGGTACGGCCAACGTAACCGTTATCTTGAGCGACGAGCGTATCAGCTCACCCGTATTGAATGAATATGATATCGCTATTATCTTGAACCAACCTTCCATGGATAAGTTCGAGAGCAAGGTGAAACCGGGTGGTATCTTGATTTACGATGGTTATGGCATCCATACGCCGGCGAAACGTACGGATATTAACGTATATCGGGTAGATGCCATGGACGCCGCTACCGAGATGAAGAACGAGAAGGCATTCAATATGTTGATCTTAGGCGGGTTACTTAATATCGTCCCGATGGTTCAATTGGAGAACGTCATGCTAGGATTGAAGAAATCCTTGCCCGAGCGTCACCATCATTTGTTGCCGATGAACGAGGCTGCCATTAAGAAAGGAATGGAGATTATACAGAAAATATAAGAAGCTCATTCATTGATGTGCCGATATGCCAATTAAGTTTTCTGATTGGCATATTGGCATATTTTATAATTGGCACATTATTTTTTGTTATATCTTTGCAACCCATGAAGTATTATCTATACATATTACTTTTTCTGATAGGAACGGCGGCTTCCGCGCATGCGCAAGGACGTTCCGGGAGCCGGGGAGGACGAGGTGGATTCTCGTTATCTAATTTATCATCCTCAAACAAGGAAATACCGGATAGCTTGCTGCAAACAGATAGCGCGGCGCTGAAATCAAAACGAATCATCGGTTATCGGCTCACGCCTCTTTTGGGAGAACGTTATATCGCTCCTATGGATACCAATCGATTAAATTTCGGGAATAGTACGTTGGTGGAAGCGAACTCATTGGCCGTAGGTTATCTGGCGAATGTGGGATCGCCGGCGCAAACCCGTATTTTTAACGAACGTAAGGAGGAACGTGATTTCATCTTCGCCGATGCCTATGATTATTATATCACGACCCCGACAAACGCTTATTTCTATGATACCAAAGTACCCTATACCCAAGTGACTTATACGACAGGAGGAGCTAGCCAGAATAAGATGGACCGACTGAAAGGGGTACTGACCATGAACTTTGGCAAGAAGATCAATGTCGGTGGCGAGATGGATTATATCTATAGCCGCGGATATTATAACTCCAACGGTAATAAATTATTAAGTTATCGTTTTTTCGGAAGTTATATCACCGACCGTTACGAGTTAAACGCTTATTTAAGTAATTTCAATTTCGTAAACTACGAGAACGGTGGACTTACAAATGACCAGTATATCACGAATCCCGATGACTTGGCCGAGAATCAAAGAAATATCGATAGTAAATCATACCCTGTCCGTTACACGGACACATGGAACCGTGTCCGTGGAAAACAATATTTCCTGACACAGAGATACAATCTCGGTTTTACCAAAGAATTGGAAGAAACCGATGAGGAAGGGAACATAAAAGAGGTATTCATTCCGGTTTCCAGTATCATCCATACCATCGATTACGAAGATAACCGCAGACGCTTTATCTCTAATGATGCCGGGATCGATACCTGCTACACTCATCTTTATGGTATGGACGCATCTTTGAATGACCAGACTTCCTCCTGGAATTTAAAGAATACTTTTGCGTTGGCCTTGCGGGAAGGTTTCCAAGATTGGGCTAAGTTTGGGCTGACCGCCTTCGTTACTTTCGAGAAACGCCGGTTTAGATTGGCATCCCAAGTTCCCGGACTGGATTACGGTCCGGATGGTCGTGGAAGCTCTGAGCCGAGTACATTAAATTTCCCTACTTCCGAGGTATATGATGAGTTTACGACCTACATCGGAGGCGAATTATCCAAACGCCGTGGTAGCCTTCTTACCTACAATGTCCGTGGAGAATTAGGACTTGCGGGAAGTGACGCCGGAGAGGTTCGAGTGAGCGGAGACTTACAGACCAAATTCAAGCTTTTCAAGAAAGACGCTACCATCAAGGCGGAAGGATATATCAAGAATATCACCCCGGCGTTTTACCAACGTCACCATCATGGGCGTTACTATTGGTGGGATCTATCATTGAAAAATGTGCAAAGGATTTACGCCGGAGCGAAAATCAACTTGGAATCCACCCGTACCCAGTTATCCGGAGGAGTGGAAAGTATCCAGAATTATGTATTCTTCAACGGCAAAGGTTTGCCGGAGCAAAGCAGTAAGAACATTCAAGTTGTCTCAGCCCGTATCAAGCAAGATATCATGTACCGTGCGTTCGGATGGGAGAATGAGGTGGCCTATCAGCTTTCTAGCGAGAAGTCTCAACTCCCGTTACCGGATATCAGCGCATACTCGAATATATATCTAGCGTTTAAGTTGGCGAAAGTATTAACCGTACAGATTGGCGCAAACGTATACTACAACACCGCTTATTACGCTCCTTATTACGAGCCGGCTACCCAGCAGTTCCAAGTACAGGAAGAAGACAAGAAAGTGAAGGTTGGCAATTATCCGTTGATCAACGCTTATGCGAATTTCCATTTGAAGCAAGCTCGCTTCTTCATCATGGCATACAATCTAGGCTCTAAGTTCGTTGACCCGAATTACTTCTCTCTTGCGCATTATCCGTTGGACCCGATGGTCTTGAAAATGGGCATCTCCGTGACTTTCAATAATTAATCGATTGCCATGAGATCTAAGAAGTTGCTTATCCTATACGCTTTTCTACTGATTGTCGCTGTAACGACAATGATACAGCTTTGGAGATTCAACCAACGTCCTCAAGAGATCGGACCTCGTGATTATCCGGAAATCAAGGAAGAAGGAATTCTCCGGATGATAACCGAATACAATCAATCCGGGTATTTCGTATCAGGCGATACAGTGCAAGGTTTTCAATACGAGCTTAGCCAAGCGATCGCTAAATTATCCGGATTGGAGGTTCAGACGCATTTGGAAATGAGTTTAGCGAAAAGTTTCGAGGAATTATCGGACAACAAATGCGACGTAATCGCAAGAAACATCCCCATCACCTCCGAGATGCGGGAAAACTACCTGTTCACCGAACCGATCGTTCTCAACAAGCAAGTCTTGGTACAACGTACGGCAGAGGCGAACAACGGACAAGCCCCTATCCGTAACCAATTGGATTTAGCCCAAAAGACTTTATACATACCGAAAGATTCCCCGGCCTTATTGCGTCTGCAAAATCTGGGACACGAGATAGGCGATACGATCTACGTGGTGGAAGATGAGTTATATTCTACCGAGCAGCTTATGATCATGGTAGCCAAAGGCGATATCGATTATGCCGTATGCGACCAACAAATCGCTCGCATGACCCAGAAAAACCTGCCGGAAGTCGATATCCTAACGGATGTCAGTTTTACCCAATTGCAATCGTGGGCGGTCCGTAAAGACTCCCCTGTCCTACTGGATAGCCTAAATAGTTGGCTCCAGCAAATCAAGAACAGTGGATTATACGACCAAATTTATAAGCGCTATTACAAATAGCGCTATTCGTGAGACGGCAAAATAAAGGAGAACTCTGAACCTACCCCTAATTCAGAAGTAACATGTATCGAACCTCCCATCTTAACAACTAATCCTTTGCAGATAGCCAGTCCTAATCCGATACCTTCCATATAGTCGTTTATTTTCACGAAACGACCGAAGACATCTTTCAATTTGTCCTTATCGATACCGATTCCCGTATCCCTTACGTAAAAACGTAATTGATTATCCGGTTGAATGGTATATCCCATCGTGATGCTACCTTCTTTCGTGTTCTTGATAGCGTTGTTCACCAAATTATTAATCAACTGCAACAGACGCATGCTATCCGTACCGAACATATGGTGGTCAGCCCCTTTCTCCAAAATCAACTTGACTCCTCCCGGAACCCGTAACTTGGCGGAAGCATAAATCGTATCCATCAATTCACTGACATCTAATTGCTCATATGTGATCTTTATCGCATCCGCCTCGATCTTCGAGATATCCAAGATATCATTAATCAATTGCATCAACAATTGGTTATTCATCTTGATCACATCGTAGTACGACATACGTTCCTCATCCGTATCAGCAAAAGCCATCAATTCAGAGAAGCCGGTAATCGCATTCAAAGGAGTCCGGATCTCATGGCTCATATCCGCCAGATATTTCGATTTCATCTTATCAGCGGCCTCGGCCTTCACCTTCGCCTCCTCAAGGCTTAATTCTTGATTCTTCCGTTCCTGAATATTCGTTGAACATCCAAGGATAACCGAAGGTCTTCCTTTCTCGTCCCGTTCATACACGGTAGCGAATACCTCTCTCCAAACATATTCCTTCTTGCCGGGAAATAGCATACGTGCCTCGATCCTTGCCTCAGAGATTTCCCCTCGGCAAAGACGGGTAAACATATTATGATAATGTTCTTGATCATCCGGATGCGCCCGGCTGATAAACTGCCCCCATGACACCTCTATCATATCTTCCGACATGGTATTCCAATCGTTCAAGGTCACAACGGAATCCTTGAAATTATGGGTACTGTCCGGATCGATGAAGATCGAGCATGTACGTATATCACTTATCCGCAATGCCATTTTCGTCAAGATCCGGGTTCTTCTCAAAGTATTCTCCGTAGCCAACTCGGAAGTTATATCTCTCCATAAAGCCAAGACAAGCGGCTTGCCATTATTTAGGGAAATAGGATATTTAGCGACCTCTATATCCCGGTAATCGCCGGAGGCCGATTTTACCTTGCCCTTGAATCTAGCGGTCAGTCCTGTCTTGATCACGTTCATATCGGTTTCCAGACGCTCCTCGGCGGTCATCAAGGCATTATAATTCACCTCGAAATCATCATGTCCCTCGATCTCCCGGGTTTCAATACCCGTTATTTCCTCCATAAAATGATTCCAATACAGGTAATTAAAATGGTTATCCCCATCTTTCACGAAAACCCCCAACGGTAACCGATCTAATATCGTATTGATCAGTTCTTGTAGATTGTTTTCTGTTTTCAGAGAAGATACATTGCGTGTATAAACGATTACAAGCTCCTCATTAAAAAGGCTTGCTTGCGATAGATAATAATAGTTCTTTCCTTCAAAAGAGACCTCAAAAGAGAAATCCACTTTCACTTGCTCCTCGAAAACACGTTTAACCGCAGCTCTATAGATCTCATATTGATCGTAGTTCTTCCCGTCCGGGAACAACGCTTGAGGTTGCTTTCCGATACAGTTATTCGCTAAATAATGATAATAATCGTCTTTTGCAGAAATAACCTTGACAAGAGTAAGATTTCGATCTACTAATACAATCGTATCGGGACTCTTCTCCATGATCATCTCTAATCCAGACTGAACGTTACTTCCGCTTTCTAGACTATTCATATTAATTCTTTCGTTTTTGGGGTATAACTCGGGGATAAAGGTATTTATTTTTCTATTTATCACCAAAGAGAAACCTACCTATTGCATAATATTTCTAAATAATCTTTATCTTTACCGGGAATTTGAATGTAAAAAGATGAGATTTGATGAATTAGATTTGGAAGATGCCGTATTAGACGGGCTTTATGACATGAATTTTGACGAAACGACTCCAGTCCAAGAGTTAACGATTCCTGTCATTTTAGAAGGTAAAGACATCATCGCTTGCGCACAGACCGGAACCGGTAAAACGGCGGCGTATGTTTTGCCAGTTATTAATGAACTAAGCAAAGGTTGTCATCCGACAGACGCGGTGAATGCGGTCATTATGGCACCGACCCGGGAATTGGCTCAACAAATAGACCAACAAATTCAAGGATTCACTTATTTTATACCTTCCGTATCCGCAGTAGCCGTGTATGGAGGTACCGACGGAATCGCTTGGGAACAACAAAAGAGAGGTTTAGAGATGGGTGCGGATATCGTGATCGCTACCCCGGGACGTTTATTGTCCCATATTAAGTTAGGTACTGTAGATTTGTCTAAAGTGTCGTTCTTCGTCTTAGACGAGGCGGACCGCATGCTGGACATGGGTTTTTATGACGACATCATGCAGGTTCATAAACAGCTGCCCCCCTACTGCCAGACGATCATGTTCTCGGCTACCATGCCGCCTAAGATCCGGACGTTGGCTAAAACCATCCTAAAAGATCCGGAAGAAGTCAAGATCGCTATCTCACGCCCACCCGAATCTATCATGCAAACCGCATATATCTGCTACGATCCACAAAAGCTCAAGATTCTACAAGATCTCTTCACTCAAAGCCGCCCTCAACGAGTAATTATCTTCTCCTCTTCTAAAATGAAGGTGAAAGAATTAGCGTCTACCTTAAAAAGATTAAAGTTCAATGTAGCCGCCATGCACTCGGATCTAGAGCAATCCCAAAGGGAGGAGGTCATGAAAGAATTCAAGAGCGGACATATCGATATCCTTGTGGCTACGGATGTCGTAGCACGTGGAATTGATATCAATGACATCAAGTTGGTCGTGAACTTCGATATCCCGCATGATCCGGAGGATTACGTACACCGAATCGGACGTACGGCACGGGGTACGAACGGCGAAGGATTGGCGATTACTTTCGTATCGATCGACGAACAAGCACAATTCAAGCGCATAGAGGATTTCTTGGAAAAAGAGGTTTATAAGATACCGGTCAGCCCGGAATTCGGTGAAGTGCCCTTGTATGAGCCGGAAAAATACGGTATGAATAAAAGGGGTAGAGGACGGCCTCGTAAAAGTGAGGATAAAGGATCATCCTCGAGACCACAAAAACGAAATATGGGACATCGTGGAAGACCTAAAAAGGCGCAATAAAAGCACTATACTTCTGTTAAGGTAAAACACTATACTTTTGGAGCTAAAACAATATTGTTTTGAACTCAAAAGTATAGTGTTTTTTTATGGGATATTATCAACCGTTCATGGATGCCAAGAATTCCATGTTATCAACGGTTTGTTCCATCCGTTGCTTAACAAATTCCATAGCCTCCATAGAGTTCATGTCTGATAGATATTTACGTAAGACCCACATACGGTTCAACGTGCTCTCATCCTGCAATAAATCATCACGGCGAGTGCTGGAAGCCGTGATATCCACAGCCGGATAGATACGTTTATTGGATAATTTACGATCCAATTGTAACTCCATATTACCCGTACCCTTGAATTCCTCGAAGATCACGTCGTCCATCTTAGAGCCAGTCTCCGTAAGGGCGGTGGCTAGAATCGTAAGGCTACCGCCATTCTCAATATTACGGGCGGCACCGAAGAAACGCTTCGGCTTCTGCAACGCATTTGCGTCCACACCACCGGAAAGCACCTTACCGGAAGCCGGTTGTACCGTATTATAAGCACGAGCCAAACGAGTGATCGAGTCCAGAAGAATCACGACATCATGACCACATTCTACCATTCGTTTCGCCTTGTTCAATACGATCTCAGCGATTTTCACGTGACGTTCAGCCGGTTCGTCGAATGTAGAAGCGATCACTTCCGCATCCACGCTACGAGCCATATCCGTAACCTCCTCCGGACGTTCGTCGATCAATAATATAATCATATAAACCTCGGGATGGTTGTAAGCGATAGCGTTCGCGATATCTTTCAACAACATCGTCTTACCGGTTTTCGGTTGAGCGACGATCAAACCACGTTGCCCTTTTCCGATCGGGGAGAATAAATCAACCACACGTACGGCGATATTATCGTATACTTTCGGTGATTTACGTGCCGTAAGCATGAATTTCTCATCCGGGAATAACGGGGTCAAATGATCAAAAGGAACCCGGTCGCGAACCTCTTCCGGCGTACGTCCATTGATCTTGTCCACTTTCACCAACGGGAAATACTTCTCACCTTCCTTCGGCGGACGGATCGAACCTTCTACCACGTCACCCGTTTTCAAGCCAAATAACTTGATCTGGGATTGAGAGACATAAATATCGTCCGGTGAAGTCAAATAGTTATAATCTGAAGAACGAAGGAAACCGTAACCATCTTGCATCATCTCCAACACGCCGGTTCCTGTAAGGATGCCATCAAACTCATACATTTTCTCTTGAGCCTGCTGGTTGTTATTAGCGTTATTGTTATTACGGTTGTTATTATGATTATTCTGTCGATTGTTCTGTCGAGGATTATTCTGCTGGGGAGCGGCCTCGGGTTGAGGTTTGTTAGCCTCGGGTTTCGGAGCGGAGAACGGGAAAATCTGATCCAATACGGATTTAGCGTCCGGATGGCGAAATACGATGCGCTTAGGCTCTTCTTCCGTCGCTTGTGGTGAAGTGGTTTCTTCCGCTACCTCTACCGGAGTCGTATTTTCCGGCAAAGCGGCTTCTTCTTCCGTTTCAAGTTCCGCCACAACAGGAGGCAACAACGGTTTCTCCACCGGGCTCTCTACTACCGCCGGAGTTTCCACGGCCGAGATTTCCGTTACCATAGAGATCGTTTGCGGCTCTTTCGAAACCACCACTTCCTTGTTATCCTCGGAAGGAGCGATAGCGCCCGCTACCTTTTCCTTTTTCTCGATACGGACTCTTTTCTTACGTTCAGGCTGCTCTTTTTGCTCTTTCTTGTCAGCCGGAGCAGTCACTAGCTTTTCCGGAGCCTGTTGGGTACTCTCTGCAGTTTCGGCAGTCTCAGCCTTCGCCACTTTAGGAGATTTGGCCGGACGGCCTCTCTTACGGCCCTCTGCAGGCTTCTTAGCCTCTTTCTCTTTCATCTTTTCAGCCTGGATGCCGGCATAGGAGATCGCTTGCTCATCAAGAATCCGATAAACCAACTCTTCTTTCTTTAAGCTGCTAACTTTTTTTATTCCCAACTCTTCCGCGATACTTTGAAGTTCGGGAAGAAGTTTTTCATTTAGTTCTAGAATGTTATATTTCTGCATATTGCAAAGTAATAATATAAATGGTACATACACACGGATCACATATACAAACACGATGTACGCCCAATGGTATCATTGTATCTTTATTTAATTATAATTTTCATGTAATAACCGGATTGTTCAGCTAATTTGAACCATTAGTAACATATCTGCGGAGTAAATCTTCGCAAATGTAAGAATATTTTTACAATAAACGAGGATTTAGCCCAAAAAATTCACAATTAGCACACGCTTTGTTGATTCGTCTATACGAAAACGATTATCAGTCCTTTCTCCTACCACCCAAACGATAGCGTCGCCACTACAAAGAAGCCATGTGCGCTCCTTCTCAATCCGGCTAAATTTATGATCGGAGAAATAGTCACTCAACTTCTTACGTCCTTTCATTCCGAAGGGAATAAACCAATCGCCTTCTTTCCAAGTCCGCAATGTTAAAGGGAAATCGAGTTTATCATAATCCAAATAAGCGATCCGCTTATTCTTCTCGATAGGGAAATCTATAGTTATAACAAGTTTTTGGAAAGATAGTTCAATAGGTTCATGATTAATGCCCTTTTCTGGATCTAAAACGAAGGTTCGCTTTTCCTTCTTCTCTAAAGAAGTGATCCATAAATAATCCCGATCCTTCAGCAAACGATGGGTGGAAGAGTAAAACAGCTTACCAGGCTCCTTGGTCAAGGCAGCGAAAATATCGTCCGAGACCAGACGGGTAAAACCATATTCTTTTAATAACTCATACAAAATCGTCTCCGGAGCCGGAAACCGCATCAACGCCCCGATAGAAAGACGATCATCCGATACGACAACCTCTTTCCGGGCTTGTTCCAATACATATATATATATAGTCTCTGCGGCAGAAAGATGCTCGGCGGAACGTGCGATGGTATTCCGGGCCGATGGATTTATCTCCTCCAAAAGCGGCAACACATTCAAACGGATGAAATTACGGGTATAAGCATCCGATAAATTCGTGCTATCCACCATATAGGCGTAGCCTTGATCCGCCAGCCAAGCCAAGATATCCTCACGGCTTACGCACAGCAAAGGACGGACGATGAAACCATTCCTCGGACGGATCCCGCTCATCCCCCGGATTCCCGTGCCCCGTATCAAATTCATCAAGACCGTCTCCACATTATCGTCCCGGTGATGGGCGACGGCGGTCGCCTGCCCTCCCAGCCGCTCCCGCATCTCCTCAAACCAAGCATAGCGCAATTCACGGGCAGCCATCTCTATCGAGAGATGCCTCTCTCCGGCATAAGAGATCGTATCGAAATCTATCTTATGAAAGGGTACTTCCAAAGATTCCGCGAACTCACAGGCAAATGCCTCATCCCGATCCGACTCCTCCCCACGCAAATGAAAGTTACAATGAAGCGCTATACACGGATATCCCAAACGCACCAATACGCCCAACAAAGCCACAGAATCGGCACCACCGCTCAATCCGACCAAAACCGGACGATCCTCGGATAACAGCCGGTACTTCTCTATATATAAACGTATCGTATGTATCATAACATCTTTGTATTAAAAATAATAATGGCCCTAGCCGGTTTTAGCTAGAGCCATTACTTATAGATCTTTTGAATTAATCTTCTACACCTGCTAATTCCGGGTCGATCATAATACGACCACAGTATTCGCAAACAATAATTTTCTTACGCAACTTGATATCCAATTGCTTCTGAGGCGGGATCTTGTTAAAGCAACCACCGCAAGCGCCACGTTGCACATAAACAACAGCCAAACCGTTACGAGCACCTTTACGGATACGCTTGAAAGCGGTCAACAAACGAGGTTCGATAGTGGCTTCCAGCTTCTTCGCTTTCTCACGAAGTTTCTCCTCATCCTGCTTTGTCTCGGAAATGATCTGCTCCAACTCGCTCTTTTTCTGAACCAAGTCAGCCTTACGGCCTTCCAGCTTCTCAGTCAGTTCAGCGATATCTTTTTTCTTAGCGTCTACCGCCTCTCCGAACTCACGGATTTTCTTCTCTGAGAACTCAATTTCCAAACCTTGGAACTCGATCTCCTTGGACAGGTTATCAAACTCCCGGTTATTACGCACATTATCTAATTGTGCCTTATAGCGATCTATCAATGTGGTAGATTCCGTGATCTTATGCTTTTGCTCAACAACAGAAGCCTCAAACTCCTTGATCTCCGCCTGATAGTTCTGGAGACGTGTTTCCAGTCCTGCGATCTCGTCCTCCAAGTCTTGAACCTCCAGAGGAAGCTCACCACGAAGGGTCTTGATCTTATCAATTTCAGTCATCATCGTCTGAAGTTGATACAGCGTAGAAAGCTTTTCTTCAACCGTATATTCCTTTTCAGCTGATTGTTTATCTGTAGCCATTCTATAAATATTTTACTGGGTTTGAATTAACATTCGAAAAATGTACCGCAAAGGTAGGGAATTTTTTCGATATTATGTTATAAAATATGTCTTTTGTACAGATTTCCGATTCATAATGACCGATAACCGCCAGTAGAATCCGGTCCTCCACATCGTAAAAATCGTTGTACTTCGCCTCCCCCGTTATAAAGACATCGGCACCATACGCGATAGCGTCCTTGATCAAGAAAGCGCCGCTGCCTCCGCAGATAGCGACCTCTCGGATAGGCTTACCAGTAAATGGGGAATGCTTCACGCAACCGACGTTAAACAGGGCCTTGATCCGCAACAAGAAACTCAACTCATCTTCCTCGGCAGGCAACTCTCCCACTACACCGGAACCTGCCTGTTCCCATGTGTTTGATAACGAATAAAAATCAAAAGCCGGCTCCTCATACGGATGAACGGATAACAGGGCACGGGTCACCGCCGTCTTCTTGAATGCCGGAAGGATCATCTCGATACGCACCTCTTTCTCTACATGCAACTCGCCGATCTCACCACAAAACGGATTGCATCCCGCATTGGCACGGAATGTTCCCTCGCCATGTAAATTATAACTGCAAGCATCATAGTTCCCGATACTTCCCGCACCGGCATTGAACAAGGTATTCCGCATGATCTCGGCATAAGCCTCGGGGACAAACGTCACCAACTTCAGCAAAGCGCCTTTTTGGGGGCTCAAGATCCGTACATTTTGCAAGCCGATCAACTCTGCCAAACGGTAATTCACGCCTCCTACGGCATTATCAAGATTGGTATGGGCGGCATAAACCACCAAATCATACTTACACGCCTTCATCATGCAACGCTCGATATAATTGGAGCCAGTCAACGACTTAAACGACTTAAAGGCCAAAGGATGATGAGAGATGATCAGGTTGTATCCCATCTCGATCGCTTCATCAAGCACCTCCTCGGTAACATCTAGGCATAGCAACACACCCGTCGCATGCTGGTTCACGTCGCCAACTTGCACACCCGCATTGTCAAAACCTTCTTGAAGCGGCAGCGGGGCGTAATGCTCGATTTCTCTCAATATATCTTTAACCTTTACCATGCTAAATATCTTTTGATTTATGTTCGGGAGAAAAAGTAATTCCTTTCGGAAGAAAAGAAAATTCCATTCAGATGGAATAAGATTCCCATTCGAATGGAATTTCAGATTGGATTATTTCTTGATATCAACGATCAAATTCAGTTCGTCCAACTGGGCCGGATCCAAGACACCCGGAGCATCGAGCATAACATCTCGTCCAGAATTGTTCTTCGGGAAAGCGATACAGTCGCGGATAGAATCCAAACCGGCGAACAAAGACACGAAACGATCCAAGCCATAAGCCAAACCTCCATGAGGAGGCGCTCCGTACTTGAACGCATTCATCAAGAAACCGAATTGCTCTTGCGCTCTTTCTTCGGTGAATCCTAACAGCTTGAACATCTTATCCTGTAATTGGCTGTCGTGGATACGGATAGAACCACCACCCACTTCAACGCCATTGATAACCATATCATACGCATTCGCACGAACAGCGCCCGGATCCGTGTCCAACAACGGTATATCATCCGGATTCGGAGAGGTAAACGGATGGTGCATAGCGTAGAAACGTTGATCGTCCTCGTTCCATTCGAACAGCGGGAAGTCGATTACCCACAAGCAAACGAACTTATCCTTGTCACGAAGGCCTAATTGATTACCCATCTCTAAACGCAACTCGCAAAGTTGCTTACGAGTCTTCATCGCATCGTCGCCGGAAAGGATCAAAATCAAATCACCCGGCTTAGCGCCGAACGCATTCTTCATTTCTTGAAGAACCTCTTGGCTATAGAATTTATCTACGCTTGATTTCACGTTACCATCCGCTTCCACACGGGCGTAAACCAAACCTTTAGCACCTACCTGCGGACGTTTCACGAATTCAGTCAGCGCATCCAGTTGTTTACGGGTATAGCTTGCAGCACCTTCCGCACAGATACCCCCTATGTAAGCAGCGTTATCGAATACGGAGAAACCATGGCCTTTCATGATGTCCATCAACTCGACGAACTTCATGCCGAAACGCAAATCCGGTTTATCGCTACCATATTGTTTCATAGCATCTTGCCAAGTCATACGCATAAACGACTCCTTGAACTCGACACCACGGATTACCTTAAACAAATGTTTCGCCATGCCCTCGAACATATTCAAGACATCCTCTTGCTCCACGAAGCTCATCTCACAGTCGATCTGCGTGAACTCCGGCTGGCGATCCGCACGCAAATCCTCGTCACGGAAACATTTTACGATCTGGAAATAACGGTCGAAACCGGAAACCATCAACAATTGCTTCAAGGTCTGTGGAGACTGAGGCAAAGCGTAGAACTGTCCCGGGTTCATACGGGAAGGAACCACGAAGTCACGGGCACCCTCCGGGGTAGAATTTACAAGAACCGGAGTCTCTACCTCCAAGAAACCTTGCTCATCCAAATAGCGGCGAACCTCGAACGCCATTCTATGACGAAGTTCCAGATTCTTACGAACGCAAGCACGACGCAAGTCCAGATAACGATATTTCATACGCAAGTCATCACCGCCATCTGTCTCCTCCTCGATCGTGAACGGAGGGGTAAGCGCAGTGTTCAGGACATTTAATTCAGAAACGATCAACTCAATATCACCTGTCGGGATATGCGCATTCTTGCTGGAACGCTCACGAACCGTACCCGTAACCTGAATCACGAATTCACGGCCCAGTTTATTCGCCTTTTCGCAAAGAGCTGCATCAACCTCCTGATTAAATACCAACTGAGTAATACCATAACGGTCGCGGATATCGACAAATGTCATTCCTCCCATTTTGCGGGTTTTCTGCACCCAACCGGCCAGTGTAACCACCAGACCTTCATCCGCAAGGCGCAAGTCGCCACAAGTTCTTGTTCTATACATCTTTATTATTTAATTTGCTAGATTTACCAATCTTTATACCTCGGTTTATTACAAACCGCAACCACAAAGATAATACTATAAATCTTAATAATTATTCTTTTAAGCAAATTAAAATACGTTTTACCCTCTGCTACCCAAGCTGTCCGTATCGGGATTAATCTCTTTCACAGCCTCCTTTACATCCTTGGCCGTTATTTTCTTCTCATTTTTAACAGCGATTTGCTCTACAGGATACTTTTCCTCCATCTCCTCCAATTTAGAGTCTACGGATGTTTTTGAATCATTTGTTCTCATATTCTCTATTTTATTAACGTAATAATGGCTATTAAACAAGCAAGTACTGCCAATGGTTTATAGCGATAGCGACATTGTCCGTGAACATGGAAGGAGTTATGGGAATGCGAGACATTATAGCACATCATTATTTCGATATAGACGCTGTTATAGTGTTTGATGTGATGAAAAATAATCTGCCAGCCATAAAAATGACTATTGATAAAATGTTATTTGATATTTGAGACACCTTCCGTGAGCGATACTGTGGATGAGGACAAAAAGCTATTTACCCCCGGATGAGCCTCTTATAGAGCAACGAACGCAAGCCATTAGGGAGAAGACGGGTCACTAAGCGAATACAGACATTCTTTAGCAAGGAGAAAAAGCCGATAAAACCCATCTTGTAAAACAGCGTCTGCAACCTCACTTCCGTTACGGCATACCGCCATCCTCCCCGCCGCCGAAACATATCCGGCGAGAAGCGGAAAAAGAGCAGGCTCTCTTGTATATTATAGAACCGGGCACCATTCATCAGCATCCGTACCCACAGATAATAATCCTCGAACAAAGGAAAATGCTTATATCCTCCAGCCTTTAGCACGGCCGACTTCCGAAACATCACCACCGGATGGTTCACCGGACACCTTCCCTTGGCAAACCTCAAGATATTTTCATGCTGCTCCGGCACTTTCCGCATGGAAAGTACATTTGATACCTCCCCTTCAAACTCATCGATCCAAGCCCCCACTACATCAATTTCCGGATGTTCCAAAAATATCGCCAATTGCTTCTCAAAACGATCCGGCTTAGCGATATCATCCGTGTCCATACGAGCCACAAGGTCATACGAACAATGCTTCAGCCCCTCGTTAAGAGCCTTGCCGAGACCTCGGTTGGTGGGCAAAGAAATCACTTTTAACTCAGGATGCTGGCTTGTGAATTCTTTTATGACCGCATACAGCTCATCCGTCAAAGGACCATCTTCCACCAAGACAACTTCTATAGGCAATAGCGTTTGCGTGAAGATACTGGTCAGACTTTGACGTAAAAATAGTGGGCTCTCTTTATGATATAAAGAAAGTAATACGGAAAATAACATAGACTTTCAGGAAAAGTATTATATAAGAAAAATTTCTATATGTACATATAAGATGTATCCGGAACACTTGAAGATTGACTCTTTACAGAGTCTGTACGTAAAGAACCGTCTCAAATCTATCTTTCTCATTCTCATGATCCTAATCTGCCTCATAAAAAAAACAACTCTCTGATTTACAGAATTAAAAAACATAAACATTCTTCATAACCACATTACACCAGCTCATCTCTTCGTTGCAAATTTCATACCCACTCTACTTAAGACATTTTTTAGCGCTCTCCGTTGCTTAGGTGATATTTTCCACTGAAGCCAATTAGTCATATCAATCTTTATCTGTTGAGAGAGAGGAACAATGCCTCTACCAGAATCTATATACAAGCTCAATCTACTCAAATTTTCAACAGCATGCCTAATCCATTTACCTTTATATACTCCATGTATATATGGCAAGATATATTCTGAAACTGCCACCACATCTTTATAATCCTCTGATGGAGCAACAGCGGCTTGTTCATTTATTGAGTTTTCAATATCCCATGCACTAAGAGAGCCATCGCCTAACAGCTCAACAAAAAGATCCTTTCGAAATATTCCAAATTGAAGATTGATAGCATAGGGGATTTGCTTATTGACACTACGCAATAAAGGAAAAGATTTAATTTTAGATCCTTTAGGAGTAGGGCCTAAATTACAATACCTTATCTCGTGGCTATCCATATAGTCAAGTAACCGCTCTATTAATGAATTGTCAACATTGTCACTCAAGATAATGTCATCACACATCAACATTACATACTTCGATTTTATAACTGGCAAAGCCGCTATAGTACGCTCAACCCAAGTATCATTTTGCTTATTATTGCATATACAAGTAATACCTTCATACGATTTGGTATTGGTGGTTAGAATAAACTCATAGGGACAATCACTCCAATATCTCCGATACCCTTTTAAAAATACGGCAAGCACATCAGAATACGAATCAGGAGAACTAACATAAATAGAAAGTCGCTTATCCATCAGCTATTGTACTTTTTCTATATATTCCTTCAAACTCATCAAGTTTTTATCCTTGTCAGAAATGATCAATTTCTCAATACCGCCAATCTTATCGAAAGGCCACTCTATAGCCATATCCGGATCATTATACATTATGCCGGCATCACCTTCACCATAAAACACCTCACCACATTTATAGCTAACGACAGAATCCTCCAGCACCAAATAGCCGTGGCCAAAATACTGAGGTATGTATAGAGCCTTCTGATTCTCTCCGGTCAGATCAAAACCTTGCCATTTACCAAATGTTGGCGAATCAGGGCGAAGATCTATGATTACGTCATACACATGGCCACTTATACAACGAACAAGCTTGGCTTGCTGTTTAACAAGCTGGAAGTGCATCGCACGAATTACACCCTTTTTACTAATGGTATAGAACACCTCTTTAAGTTCATGATCTATACCATTTTGCTTAAATGCATCAATATTGTAATCCTTTATAAAGCCACCACGTTCGTCTGTGGCATAGAAGGGAGTTATCTCATATGCCCCCTTCATATCAAGTCCCTTGAATTCAAATTTCTGTATCATGACTAATTCCGCTATAACATCAAAGAGTTTTTAAGCCAATTAATAGTTTTATTAATGCCTTTATCAAAGTCTATAGACGCATATTCTCCAATAGTACTAACCAAGTTACTATTGTCAAACATATCCATTGTATACTTTACACCATCATCTTCACGGACTCCTATCCCTACCTTATCTGCGCAACCAACTAGTTCTCCTATACGAATAAGATAATCTTTCAAGACTTTAGGATTGCCAGAGCCTATATAATAGAATGGCTTATTAGTTTCCTTAAAGCCTAGACGATATACAGCTTCTATAAGATCATCCACATAAATAAAATCATATGGTTGTAAAGCAGGACCAAATGCTGCTTCTTTACCAGCCATCAACTCACCTAACGTATAACTAACCAAATTGCCCGTTTTATTACCTACACCGTATATATTTGAGAACTGCATCCACACAAACTGTTGAGCGATATTCTTGCAATAATCTTCCAAAATTATTCTGCAAGCATGCTTAGCCACACCATACATCATTCCACCAGTCGTTTTTTTCAGATGCGACAAACTAAATGCTACATTCTCCGCTACAGTACCCGCACAAAGAAATTTTTTCACATTTAGCCTCTTGCAAATATTAGCGCAATCTACTGCCATCTGAATATTTGATAATTGAACCGTAGGATCTGCTTTATCAGCCCCATTTACACCTTTCCACGCAAAATGATAGAAAGAGTCATATTCAATTACTGGCAGTCTTTCGACTAGAGATGTATTCACCCCTGATTCTATCCTCGTAATAAGATTTGAATCAGGCAAACGATTGCCATGAAAGGTAATATCAACAGCAACAACCCTAGTACCTTTTTCTATCAATTTCTTTATAAGTGAACTACCTATAAAACCATTGCCCCCTGTGACGATTACGTTCTTCATATTATCGTTATACGTTTAAAAATTCATTTATCTGTTTATCCATACAAACACGAACATCCCCACCTGCTAGCCAAACCTTACTCCATTCAACAATCTTTTCCATTGCCTCATCCAGATTCCATCGAGGGCTCCATCCAAAAGTCTTTTTCAATTTAGAGCAATCAAGCTTCAAGAAATTAGCCTCGTGAGGACCACCGTCATACTTGTTCACCCACCTCATACCTTCGCCCCACTTGTTCACAAATAGCTCAACAAGAGCGCCTGTTTGAAAACAATCCACATCATCGGGACCTACATTATAATAATCCGCAAAACCGATATCCTCATATTGCTTCATCGCTATCAGCAGGTAAGCATACAAAGGTTCTAGAACATGTTGATAAGGACGGGTAGAGTATGGATTACGCACAACAATATCCTCATGTTTTACAGCCGCACGGATACAATCAGGTACTATTCTATCATTGGCGAAATCTCCACCACCTATCACATTACCCGCTCTAGCAGTAGAAATAGGAATAATAGGCAGACCATCAATATTTGTGAAGAAAGAACGCTTGTAGCTATGAGTCACCAGCTCCGAACAGGATTTGGAATTTGAATAAGGATCATACCCATCCAATTCCTCATTCTCCCTATAGCCCCAACTCCACTCCCTATTCAAATACACTTTATCCGTAGTGACATTCAAGAAAGACTTCACACAACAATTATTGCGAACACACTCAAGAATATTCACGGTACCCATCACGTTTGTCTCGTAGGTATAGGCAGGATCTTTATAAGAATCTCTAACAATGGGCTGAGCGGCAAGATGCAGTACAATTTCTGGTTGAGACTCATCAAAAGCCTTCTTTAGAGAGGTATAATCTCGTATATCGCCAATCACGGAATGTATGTCATCTTCAATATTGGCAATTCGAAATAGCGATGGTTCTGTTGGGGCTTTCAGTGAATATCCTGTAACGATCGCTCCGGCATTAGCGAGCATCCTACACATCCAAGAGCCCTTAAAGCCGGTATGGCCTGTAAGGAAAATCCTCTTGCCTTTATAAAAATCCAATATATTTCCCATTCGTATGATAACTTATTATTTTGCGTAATCTGGTATTTCCGGAACAGAGCGCTCCCAACGCTTCCAAGGAGCTTTATCCTCGGCAAGCAGTTTTTCAAGCATAGATTTCTCACGTATATTATCCATGCACTGCCAAAAACCAGTATGGATGTAAGACATCAACTGACCCTCTTGCGCCAACTTGACTAGTGCGGTCTTTTCGAAGACACAAGAGTCACCCCCTTCCAGCATATCAAAAACCTCGGGTTCCAACACCATGTAGCCGGCATTAATAGGAGCGCCATCAGAGGCGTTCTTTTCCCGAAAAGCCCTTACGGCTTGATCTTTAGTAATATCTAAGACTCCTTTATCTTGTGCTATCTTGACGGCCGTAAGGGTCGCAAGCTTGCCATGGCTCTTATGAAACTCCACCAATTTATCAATTTCTACATCACAAACACCATCGCCGTATGTCATCAAGAAAGTCTCATTCTCTATATATCTCTGGATACGCTTAATACGACCTCCAGTCATAGTGTTGTAGCCCGTATCAACGACTGTGACTTTCCAAGGCTCCATATTAGTTTGATGAACGGTCATTTCGTTGTTGCCACCACGATAGTCGAAAGTCACATCAGAGTTATGAAGGAAATAGTTGGCGAACCACTCCTTAATATATTCCTGTTTATAACCGGCGCAAATGATAAACTCGGTATAACCATAATAGGCATACTCTTTCATAATGTGCCACAAGATTGGCATACCACCAATCTCAATCATTGGCTTCGGCTTGAACTGAGATTCCTCAGATATACGAGAACCGAAACCTCCTGCAAGAAGTACTACTTTCATGATAAAGAAAAGATTTTTCAGTTAAGTAATCAGCTAAAGCTAAGATAATTAAGAATTAAACTTGTCTTTATAAATTGTATAATCATTATGTATATCAACAAAAACTGCATGAATAGGATATTCTGTAAAAATATCAGAATTAGGGATTTTCATAAAATCGCTACCATACCTAAGAGAAAGATATTTTTCCGCTTCAAAAGGAATAGGTAAAAGGAGATTCTCAAAATTCACATAGCGCTGAATTCCTAACCATTTACGAGGAAAACTCGTTTTGGGAAACGGAGCCTTTCCAAAAAAATGGCCAACAAGTAACGTATTTTTAGTTGAAAAGTGATTCAATATTTTGAATAAAAAGTTTTTTGCTGTAGTACCTACAACAAAATGACAAGAATTAATAAATACTTTCTTGAAAAAGCTATCAGAATCGTAATCTACCAAATAAAGAGATGTAGCTTTTAAAATTTGAGCGGATAAATATTGAATATAACGAACAAACTTATTAGGTGATACATTATACAAACACATTATATCAATATAAATACCTTGATGCATTTTATTATATCCTTTTTCAATACAAGTTGTTCCATTCATTCTTAACTTAGAAAAAAACAAAGGCCACTCAGTAGAATTTTCTCTTTGAAGATGAAATTTTTCTGTATCAAGATGTATAGAAGCATAATGAAGGAACTTATGATAATTATTAAAAGTCATAAAAACGTCAAAATCATCATCCCATGGAATAAAGCCATGATGCCTAACAGCACCTAAAGCACTTCCACCCATTAAATAATATTCTATATCATATTTCTTACAAAACTCATCAAAATAAAACGCTATTTCTAATATTTTATATTGAAAATCTTTAATATCAACATTCATAATAGTAATTTAAACTAGTTTATCACGCAATATAGTAGAAGAAATACCTTTAGTATAAGGAAAATAAACAACTTTAGCTCCATTCTTATTCAACTCAGCTTCTACTTCCTGAAACAAAGAATTACCTTTCCAGTCATCACCAACAAACATCACATCGAAATGCAAACGATGATAAGCAGACATTTTATCTCGATTAACTTGAGGAACTACTTTATCTACATATTTGCAAGCCTCAACAATTGCCTTACGATTATCATAAGAGATTATAGGACTTTTATGCTTATACTCTCTTACCAATTCATCGGTACTAACACCAACAATTAAAAAATCACACAATTCCTTAGCTCGTTTTAGTATGTTTAAATGACCAATATGAAACATATCAAACACTCCAGAAGTGTATCCAATAATAAAATTTTCGTGACACATAATTATATATTATTTCAACAAACTATTATACAAATCCACCCACCTTAGCATAACATTTTTTACAGTAAAATAATGGAGACAATTAAAAGCATTCTCTGAAAGTTTACAACGCAATTTTTCATTAGTAATTAAGTCATAAATCGAGCGAGAATATTCAGATATGTCCAAAGACTTAATAACTTTTGAATTAACATCATTAATTAAGAAACCTCGAATAGCCATACAATCATCAAAAGCAATAGGGACTACTTTCATCTGCATAGCTTCAAGCAGACTTAGTGGAGCACCTTCTAATAAAGAGGTAAACATTAGTATTGACGAACGTTCAAAATATTTCTTTGAATCATCACGCCCAACCAATTTCACATTTACAATATCATTTTTATTTATAAAGTCTTTATAAACAGATTCCCACTCTCCATAACCAACTATAGTTAAACACCAATCTCTCACGTCATAAGTAGATAAAAAATGTTTCCAAATTTTTAATGCTAGTAATATACGCTTAGATATTTCATCAAATCGAGCCACAATTAGCAATTCATTTGTTTTAGAATAGTTACGCTCAACATAATCAAATGAGAGAAAATTGGGAATTGAGACCATCTTAGAAGAATCCTTCAAATTAGCAATAGATCTATAAATGGGTATATAAGCATCAGATAGGAGAACTAAAGCATCTGAGTATTTATAGATAGATTTATACTTCCTTTTGGTAGTATATTTAACTAGAAAACGAGTAATAGGGTAGAAGAATAACAATAAAAGATAAATAAGCCACTTAAAAGAAATCCGCCTATTAAGAACTTGAAACAAAAGAGATTGCTTATTATATCTAATATTCTCTGTTCCTGGAAGATTATGCAAAACTGATATAATTTTCACTTTTAATCCCGCAACAGCTTGACCAAGGAATTTCATATTAACAGCTCTTGATGCCTGATTATGAATAATAGAAATCTCATTATCAATAAGAAAAGAACGGAAACCATCTAAATCATTATAATCAATTTTAAATTTCGCATCAAAGACTAATTGAGAGGAACTATATTCAGAATCTTTAAAATAAGCTATAAAACAATGAATTCCAACACTAGACAAATATTTGGCAGACAACAAAGTGACTTTTTGATTGCCACTACCTGATTCAGAAGGATCTAATAAACTAATAAACAAGATATTCATGATCTATACTTATCAAATAATTTACGATATATTTTCTGAAAAGGAATATAGTGATTCTTATAACCATCTATAACACATATGCTTTTATAAAAATTTATCGTGTGCAAACCATCCGAGTAATATGACGAGGAATCAGGATAAAGGGATATTACTTTTGTTTCATTATAGGACTTATCTGAAATATCCTCAACTTTATACAGAATAATACCTTTACCATACCCTTGTAAACAATCCTGAGCTGGTCTGTATACAGTATTATTTACGTACATGAAATCACCAGCCATTCTGCTCCCAAACAAATTAGATTTTATTAATATTGGAGACAAATCGTATCCATATAATCTATTATTTGAAGTCCACATATACAAATCCTTATTATATGCATTTCTTGAAGTTGCAAAAAGATAAAAGGCTCCATTATAAGGCAAGATTGTAGCATCCGCAACTGCAACAGGAAGCATAGTACTGAAATGTTCACAAGAATGTAACAAAGTATTATACTTATAAACATTAAGTTCTGTAGAATACGAATTTTCAGGAACAATATAAACCTCATCAAGAGTATCACCTCTAATAATCAAGGGATAAGAGTTATGTATATTATCATCTATCAACGTATATTTTTCAATTATTTCACCTGTACATTTATCGACAGACAAATGACATATTGTTGCTACATTTTTACTACCTAACAAGATATCTTCTACAAGCAAATCAATAGTGCAGTCAGATACATTTAAAATGAATGGATCTGCATAACAATGAAATTTAGAGTCTCTCCTTAACCAAGTGATATTAGACAAATCAATATTATCACTGACTAAATCTTCTGGAATAGCATTAAAAAATCCCACATTCCATTCTTTATAAGATATTTTTTTCTTTAAATCAAAAAACATATAAATAATTAATTGGTTTTACCACAAGAATACTTACCCGACATTACTATCCAAAAAAACAGACCTCCCCAAAGATATGTATTAATAATAGCACTTTCGGACAAACTCAAAAATAAATATTGAAGCATTACAGGAATGAGAATCAAATTATAATCAAACTTAGAAACAGCCTTACAATATAGATTATACAAATATGCTAAAGAAAAAATTCCAGAAGACAGCAGCAATGATATATACGCAACATCTATTATAATAGACTCATCAATATTAGTTGCACCAATCAACAAATTATTCGGAGTTAATTCGCCAAATACGAGCAAAGAATACCTTAATCTACCAGAACTAATTTCATGAATAAAAGAATACTCTGATTCATTAAACAAAACAACAATAAAAAAGAATAGTATCACAAATGGATAAGACAACAATATATATTTATTAAAGAAACATTTTTTTAAATTTGTTTTTTGAACAAAAGATAAAACAAGCAGAATACAGCCAGAGAACAGAACCGTACGAGAATAAAATGATTCATATATAACAAAGACTATAAAAGCGACAAGAAATGTATTAATTTCTTTCTTTAAAACCACAAGAAAAATAACCAAGAAAAACAAATACAATGAAAACAGGTTAGGATTTCCATATCCCATATCACTAACAACGCCTCCAGACTTATAGAAAAAATCAGAATATTCTTCATGCAACACTCCTAAAATCAATAAACCGTAATTTATAATTAAGAATAATACAGTTAGACAAAAAGAATATTTAGCCATTTTATCAATATAAAGATTCCTAGATATTGATACCAGCAATGACACAAACAACATTTTAGATGCTTCCACACGAAACAATGAAAGTATAAAAAATAGAACTATCCAATAAATATTATCATCTATCTTTGTAAAAAGCAACGAAATAAAAGAAATACCAATAATAAGTATAGATAAATTAGCTGTAGCAAAGTCTGATATATTTAGTGTCATTTTAAGATTAACAAGAAATATTATAATAAAGAACAATATCTCTAAAATTCTATTCTTCTTAATAACAAATGAGCCAGTCATAAAATACTATATATTTCATTCATTGTTTTTTCAACATCAAACATCAAAGAACGTTTTGCTGCTTTATCTTGATAGACAAAGACCTTATTATAATCATTGACAAATAATTTAATTGCATTATACAGAGATTCATCATCATTGTCTGCCAAAACCCCATACTCGGAATTTGACCCTAAAAGCTCTACTGGACCAACTGTTTTTGTAGACACAATTGCTTTTCCCAGACATAATGCTTCCGCCACAACTAAAGAAAATCCCTCTGCCAAAGAACAACTCACAAATAAATCCGCACACTTTATATAGACATAAGGATTAGGCTTATAACCTAAAAGGTGTACATTATCATCCAAATGTAAATCATGGATCATTTTACTAAGATCTGACTCCAAACAACCTGCACCAACAATCCAAAAATCTATATCATATCCATTATCTACAAAAATTCTAGCAACTCTTATAATACTATCAAATTGTTTTTGTCTAACCAATCTTCCTACTAGACAAACCGTAAATTTCCTTTTCTCAACTTTAAACTCATTTGCCCGCAAGACAATTGTCTTACAATCTATCAAATTATATATTACTTTTGTGGATGTAGTCACATTAAAAAGTTGTTGAAATTTATTTTTCGCATCATTAGACACAAAGATCACATCATCCATTAATTCATAACATTTCTTCTCATGCTTATTACTTTTGAAATACCTTTTTGTCCAATGGAAATTAAACAGATCTACGTGCACCCAAGATAAATGCCTAATTCCTTGCTTCAATATAAAGCTATGATACACCAAACTCCGTCCTTCTAAAAAAGATATTATCGTATCATACTTTTCACCTTTCATCTTATCAATTATTATCTGTCTTCTAAAAAATAATATATAAAAATAATATAAACCAAAATAGGACATTATTTTTCCTATCATTCTTTCTAATAAGGGTCTATTAATATTATAGAATAATATTATTTTTCTCACTTCTAAAGGCACTAGATTTGCATAATTTCCAAAATCATGTTCTAACAAAAGATCTATATCATATTTACTATAATCAAAATTATTAAGCATATCCACCAATAATTTTTCCGCTCCACCATCATAAAGGCTTTGCATCACGAACAGAATTCTTTTTTTATTGCCACAAGTCATATATAAATAATTTAAATTCAAATTACATCAAATATATTCTAGTTACTTAACATGATTCAATAACCCTACATTGCTTATATACTATTTTTACTCTATTAATAACAAAAACAACTATTTAACAACAAATCGTTTTAGAGCCGCATGCAATATCATACGCTCACTTGATTGCAACAAACTATAAATAACACTAAAGCCAATAAATACGGAAAGCGAAAAAACTATCAAGAAACGAAAAACTGAATCATTAGGTTCGATTAACATCAATATAGAACCGACTAACACCAATGAGAATGTAAAAATTAATATAGGCCTAACAACATCTCGAAAGTATTTTCTCATATTCAACTGTATTTGCCTATGAATATCACACAAACTATAAAACCAATATCCTACATTTGCTAAAACCGCAACAATAAATGGGACAAGCGGATTAGCATTCAATCTTAACAAAAGATAGCTTATAGGTAATATCGCCAACGTGAACATTCTACCATATACTTGACTGTTTTTTATATGTCCAGTTGCATTTGCCGCCATCCATAGAGGTGGTATAAATACTCCTATCAAGGATTCACACAGAACAAGACGAGTGAATGATATAGTATGGCTTGGAACCTCACCTAACCAAACCTCCAGTATAAACTCTATCTCAACCATTACAGGTATAGCTATCAAGGCCGCTAAGAAATAAGCATATTTAGAGCTTTTCTCAATTAGTGTCACCATGTATTCACAATCACCGGAAGCATATGATTTAATTATTTGAGGTTTAACCGCTGTCATCATATTCTCAGTAAAACGTGTAACAACTGCGCTTACTTGCACAGAAACCGCTCGTGCCGCATTTACAGCGGGACCAAAGAATATATTTAAAAGGATATTTGTTCCTTGTACACCTGCAGACCAAGCGAAACAGCCAAATAAATTTTGACCTATAAACTTTGACATCTCTGCGACCAAACTATAATTCCAATAAAACCTAAATTTACATTCGGTAAATGACCTTACACTATATATCGCATAAATTAGCCAGACGAAGACAGAAACTATAGCCATAAGCAAACCATACAATATCAACGAATCGATTGTTCCAAAAGCTTCAAGCAAATAGACTATGAATAATCGAGCACAAGCCTCAAAAAGACCAAGATAGGCATATATATTCATTCGCTCATGCGCAACTATAGCCCCCATTAATGGGACTTGATTAATAGCGGAAAGTATGGAGATCAATGAAAAATGATATACCCAAACGGCAGCACCTAACCTCTCTGGAGGTATCACTAACTTATTGTATACAAACCAAAGTCCCAATGTTTCACCAAACAGCAATAATAATACGGATAACAGCCACATGAGGGTTAGGCTCTGTCTAAAAGCACATCCTGTCTCCATTAAGTCTTGTTTTCCCAAACCTATATTCATATATCGTTGGGTAACATTAGATAAACTAGAAATAAAAAAGCTCATGATGGAAACTACCCCTCCCACCACATTATAAATGCCGAAATCCTCTACACCCAAAACCCTCAACACGACCCGACTGGTGTACAGCGTCACCCCCATAATCAGAAGCATGCGCATGTAGAGGAACAACGTGTTCTTAGCTATTCGCTTATTGTTTTCGGAATTTGCAGACATAAAATCGTAATCGAACAATCCAAAGCACACACTTTATTAAGACACACCAGACAATGCAGAGAATAATATTTCATGACTTAAGAGCAATTAAAGCACATATTTTTTTATGTATTTTACAACAAAATGCAATATACAACCCAATAATACACTAGAAATCACATACACTACAAAAGCAAAAAAAGGATTATCTATAATACGCATTAAGGAATAACGTCCTTCACTAACAACCTCAAACATCAAATATATCTCAAAACTAATAAAAAAACAAAAATGAAACATATTTATTAGGAACAGATTTTTTACATTGAAATGATAATCATCCACAAAATAAAGGAATGCAAACATTAAAATCAGAAATGGATAATATGTAACTGAAAGTTTAAAAAATCTTTGTTTCAGAAAAGACATATCATATTCCATCCGGCTATTATTATTCCATACAATACCAAATAGCATACCAGACATTGCGATAAACAATGTTACAAAGACACCTCCGAAATAATGTCCTAAAAATGAAATTGAATTATAATTATGACAAAAATGGCATAGCAATATACCGGTAATAGCAAGAGCCCTTAAATAGTCGAAGGCAACAATACGTTCTCTCATCTCTCTATTAATAAATCATTTAAATATTATGCAAACTCAATACAAGGCGTACACTCTAGGGGAGGCTCTTTGCAGTACCCTAAACCTAGTCATATTAACAATCAATTTTGATTTTAACATTATCTGTGTCCAATGTAATGTTATTAGGAACTTTATTCACATAATTCCTACACCCATTATCAGATCACACCGTGGTCTCACCAATGTACAAGCTATTTCCAAAGCATACTCAACCGAGAAATCCCTGTTACCTTATCATGTAAAGGTGGTTTACCAGTACAGGTAATAGTGATTTATCTGTACTGGTAATAGCGATTTACCAAATATGTCAGATCTCATCCGGGCTCTCGCTATCGCCACCGCCATCAGCAGGCTTTCCGCCCACCCAAATTTGCGTACTTACGCTACGAGGCGTTTTCAGTATGTGACCCGCACTACCATACTGCGTCGTCACAGTCAGCGTGTACTCACCTTCCGCCAAATCAGCCGGCAGGAGCAACGTGAGCGAAGAAGGGTTGTTGATGGTGATCTGGTCGTCCGTCAGTTTCGTGGTGGCACCTTTGGAGTCGGTCAGCGTAACACCTACCGACTCGTGGTCGCCAACCACTTTCAACATCGCCCCACGGACGAAGAAGTTGTGACCCGCAGTGGCGCTGCCGTCTTTCAAGCCCGTCTTACGATCCTCGGTCTCCAAGATGTACATGATGTTAGACTTCTCGCCGAGGATCTCCACCACGGTCTTGGCGATCGCCTCGCGCAGAGCCTTGTCTTGCGTGAAAGAGACGTAGATGGAATTATTCTCCTTGTTCCAAGCGCCGCCCTCAACCACGCCTTTCAACTGGGGGACGGCACGGAACAGACCCGTGTTCACGCTATAGCCGTTTAAGATCAAGTCCATTACTATCCGATGGTAGAGGGTCACAGAGTGACGCATCGTCTCCGGGCGTAGACCGGTGTCTTGCTTGTACATCTCCTCCAACACGTCATCCAAAGTTAAACTTCCGGCCGAGGCCAGTAACAAGATCTTGTCCGTCTTGTTGTCGGTGGTCACCGCATTATCGATGAGCCAGCCTTTCAATACTTTCTTCATGGTATTTTGATTTATAGGAAGGACGGAATTGCCCTTCCCGGCTTTCCTTGTCTAGAACCTCTTGTCGAATGCCGATTCCCTCTTCTGCCGATTCCGGGCGATCAGCCAATCGATCACCAAGTGAAGAACCGTCCATAGAGACAGGTTTAAAAATAATATACAATTGACATTCAAATGATTAGCCAATACAATATTCAATGCGATAAAGAAAACGGACACGCAAATGATCGTCACCATCACCATCCGCACCCGCATACCCGTGCGCAACAACTTATGATGGAAATGGTTCTTGTCCGGCAAGAACGGGTTCTTGTGCTCACGAAGGCGGCGCAGCACCACACGTACCACGTCCAGCAACGGTACCAAGACCGTGGAAAAGGCAATCACCAAATAAGGATTCGAACGCTCCGTAGAGGTACTATTCGATACGCATAAATGAATGATCAGGAAACTGATCACGTAGCCCAACGTCAAACTCCCAGCATCGCCCATGAAGAGCTTATGTCCGCAGTTGGCATTGCCAAAGACATTGTAGCACCAGAAAGGCATGAGGATTCCCAGCGTACAGATAGCGAGCAAGGCATAAACACATTGATCTTGAATGAAAAAGAACACGCTCAAGACCGATAAGGCGATACAGCACAAACCGGAGGCCAGACCATCGATCCCGTCAATCAGGTTGATAGCGTTTGTCACATAAACCACGGCGAAAACCGTGACTGGCACACCCAGCAAGGCCGGGACCGAATAGATCCCGAATAGGCCTCCCAGCGTATCGAGCCAATTGCCGGACAACACCAGCAGGAGGGCCGACACGACTTGTACGATGAACTTGTAGCGGTAACCCACCCCGACCAAGTCATCGCAGACACCCACCAGATAAAGAAGTGTCATGCCCACGAACAAGAAAAGATACTCATGGAGCATCTCGATCGAGAAGCTAGACAGATCCGAGGGCCACAGATAAAGGCGAAAGCCTATCACCAAGGCAAACGACATCAAGACCACGGGAAAAAACGACAGGCCACCCAAGCGGGGAACCGGGGTCGTGTGTACCTTTCGAGAATCCGGGACATCATACAGTCTTTTCTTGTGGGAGATCACCAAGATCCTCGGGATGATCACCATGCCCAAAGACACGGAGATCAGATATCCGGACAGTAATAACAATAATAGAATTTGCACCTCACTCATACGATCTCACTTAATGAAGGCAACCCCTTCACCTCGCCGGCATGCCACGCTTGGTAGTCCTCATGGGAGAGTTGGGATGCTGTTAATAATTTGTAATCTATGTCGTCTCTTCGCAAGATGTGCTTGCGGGCATACGAGCGGAGCGAACGATCCGTAACGGACACCATCACCACAGGAAAAGGGTAGCCGAGCAAACGCATTGGCGTAATCTCGCTGTCCGGGAACACATGGCGCAACTGATAGGCCGAGCGCTCAAATGCCACCCAGTAAGGACCCGTGCAATACAGGTGAATCGAGTTTTGGTTCGCACGCTCGCGGTTCATGATATCATTTAAATGCTCGTTCAGCAACCGCACCAAACGAACGCCGGAAGGAAGGGAAGACATTTCTTTTTGATTTATGATTTATGATTTAAACTGTCAACTGTCACTTGTCTACTGTTAACTTATTTCATGGTTGAGCCACCCGTCGTAATCGTCCAGCCGGCGGATCAAGGATAACTTGCTTTTCTTGGGCGAGGACTCACCCCGCCAAGGATCCACCACCTCATGCGCCATCTGCCGGTAGAGACTGCTGTCCGTGCAACCGTAGAGCGTCACAAGCAGCAAGGCACGGGATTGCGCCGCCTTTACCGCCGGGAGCATGCTTCGCATCGTGGCGAGCAAACGCACGAACTCATCTTCCTCGCCCAACAACTTGTAGGCAGAAAGAAGCAATGAGTAGATCTTGCAACGCATCACGTCCGTCTCCGCACGGAGCGAACCGTAGGATCTCAACACCTCACGGGCCAAACGAGTATCCTCCTCTGATACGCTGCCGGAGGCATGGTAACGTCCCAAGGCATCGTGCAAACCCTCCCGCAGGCGGTCGTTGTCCAGATGGGTATAGACGTGCTTGCCCTTGGTGTTCAGCTCGATCAGCTCGTACTCGCCCGGCTTCACCTCCAACAAGGGGACCCACATGCAATCGAGGATACGAGCCATCACATCTTTATGACCGCCACCCGGCTGGATCACCACCTCCGCCTCCATACCGGTAAAATAACCGGACGTGATACGCACACGGTCGCCCTTCAGCAAGCGGTCGCTGTCCGGTACGTACACCGGAAGCTCGTTGGAATAAGATTCCGCCACCCAACGTAAATTCCCCATCTCGTCATCCGACAGATAAGGGAAATGAGTCATGCCTCCGGAAGAGACCCGGGGAAGGAAATTGTATAGGGGAAGCGTGCGCTTCATCTGGAAGATCTCCTCAACCGAGGACCGGACAAACACGTAGTTGAACAGCAGGGGTCGTTTCGTGTTGACCATCTTTCCGTCCACCTTCCTCACCTCCACATAGGAGGGGGCGAAATACTCGAACAACGTCTCCCCACGACGCTTGCGCCGGGAAAGCTCGGCATCCAAGCTTTTAGCGGGGCTGATCCTGTCGCGTCGTGCCACACCCGTAGTAGGAAGCGTGAGCACGTACCAGCGTACAGTCTTCAGGTCATGACGCTTGCCAACCCGCGCCGTACCCCTCTCCGAGCGACCGTCTCTCAAAACATTCATCATTATGATTATCTTTTCCTAAGATTATAGCAGGATCTCCACTCAAGCCTCACGACAATTCAAAGCCCTACCAAGAGAACCATATTTACTCCTGATAAACAACACTTTATGTCTTTAAAAATGGCTTTTCTGAAAATCACCATCGCTTGAAATATTAAGCTACTCGGGAAGTAGCTTAAAAGGTTGGAAAATGGTTATTACCCAGTTGTAGAGACGGAGCGTGCTCCGTCTCCCACCGTCTGACAGTAATTTAGAATACCATTTTGAGGGGATGAGACGGGGCACGCCCCGTCTCTACAAGAATGTATGTTCGATTTTTAGGAGGGACGTGATGATGTAGGAAATACGAGATCATTTCGTCTCTATTGCCATGTCTATGCACTAGGAATAAGAACGAAGATTTAAGGAGAATCAAGGTCGGAGCACAAACTAATGAACAAACTAAGCCTTATGATTGCTTGTTATTTGTTATTTTTTATTACTTTTGCGCCGTGAAAGAATACGCTACTTCCCGAGTAGCAAGCCTCTTACCCCACTTTGGGTATCGGTTTACACACGCTCTCAAAACAATTCCGGTTCACTGTCGACAAACGTTCCAACGAGAAGCTCTTCAAATAGATCTGTGTTGTCTTAATAGACTTATGCCCCAACAACTCACTGATAACCTCGATCGATACATCTTGTTCCTTCAAGAACGAGGCGAATGAATGACGGATCGTATATGAGGTGACCGGAAGCGTAACGCCTGTCGATCTCGCCAACAACTTCAAGTCACGGTTAAAGCGGGACAAGGTCCTGTTATATTCTTTGTAGGCCGCCTCACCGGTTCTCCTTCCACTCAAAAAAGGAAATAAATAAAGGGATTCCTTTGCCGTACAAGCGGACAACTCATCCAACAGCCGCAACGCCCCGGAGGGAATCTCCAGCTGTATGAGAGACCCGCTCTTTTGTCGGTGATACTGCAATATCCCATCCCGGATATTCTCCCATTTCAAATGCGCAAGATCCACAAACGCTATCCCGCTGAACGCGAACATCAACCGAACGGTCAACTGTACACGCCGCAAGGATTGATCCTCCAATTCAGCGTTAAACATACGCTCCAGCATCTCTCGCGGCAACGCCTTCTTCCGCTTGCTTTCAACGCCCGTGAAGACATCTTTGAACAGGTTGGGTACAAAGGGAGCCTCGTTCGCCTCCACGGCTAAGTTATAAATGTGACGAATCCGACGCATATAGGTGGACACCGTATTCAACGAACGGCCCCCACGCAACAACCATGACTGATAGCACAAAAGCCTGTTCCTATTAATATAGGCATAAGGAATCGCCTCCATACCGCAAAAGCACTTGAACGAGTTCAAGGCATCTTGATAACTCTTCGCCGTGGAATACCGTTTTTTCTCACGCAGACAAGCCATGTAGATGGACAGGCCCATAACAAAATCTTCTTCTTTTTTCATATCTTCTCCTTAATAAAAAGGCCAAAAATACTACCTTTGTACACTATTAATTAAGTAAACCATATTTAGAGTAAAAACATTACCATGAAGAGATTTTGGAGTATTCCACTTATGCTCATGCTATTCGCATGCCAAACTCCCAAAGAGAGTAGAGAGGAATTATCGCTTGCCGGTTGCTGGGAATTACGATTGGATTCAACAGATGTCACCGAGCAAGTTCAATTACCGGGTACCACGGACACCAACCAAAAAGGATACCCTAACAATGACAAGGAGGAGACAACTCATTTGTCTAGGCCCTTCCGCTATCAAGGTAAGGCTTGGTATCAGAAAGAGATCACGATTCCAGAGAATTGGGAAGGCAAGAGCATTTGGTTAATCTTGGAGCGAACAAAACCGACCCAAATATGGGTAGATAGCATATATGTCGGTTCATCCGACCATATTTCCACCCCTCAAGAATACGATCTGTCCGCATATCTCCGGGCTGGGAAGCATCACTTGACCATTCTAGTCGATAACGGTTTGAGCGTTCCGCCCCAATTATTGGACAATTCACACGCTTATACGGAATCCACGCAGACAAACTGGAACGGTATTATCGGAGACCTAAAATTGGAAGCCCGTCCACAATTCCATATCCGCCGGATACAAGTATATCCACATGCGGATCAAAAAACGGTGGACGTAAAAATAAAGCTTTCAAATCCATTCGAGCAAATGATAGTAGCCGCCGTTCAAATAGAGATGGAGGCTTTCAACACAGGCTTAGAGCACCATATCCAATTCAATAAGAATATCGTAGTTCAACAAGACGAGATCGTATTCCAAATACCGATGGGTGATGACGCCTTGGAATGGAGCGAGTTCTCCCCTACCCTGTATCGCTTGACCGCGAACATCCAAGGAGAGAATATCCAAGATAGCCAAAGTACTACTTTCGGATTAAGAGATTTCAAAGCAGAAGGAACACAATTCAACATCAACGGATTGACCACCTTCCTTCGTGGAAAACACGATGCTTGCGTATTCCCGCTTACAGGCCATGTACCGATGGATACCGCAGCATGGAGACGCTATTTCCGGATCGCCAAGGAATACGGTATCAATCACTGCCGTTTCCATTCATGGTGTCCTCCTAAAGCTTGTTTCGAGGCGGCCGATATCGAAGGTTTTTACCTCCAACCGGAACTGCCTTTTTGGGGAAAGATGGAAAAGGGCGATACCACTTTGATCCATTTCCTCACCAAAGAAGGATTACAAATACAGGAGGCTTACGGGAATCACGCCTCTTTCGTCATGATGGCGATCGGCAACGAGCTTTCCGGGGATCAAGACGCGATGGTGGACATGATCGCCCGTTTCCGTAGTGAGGACGGACGGCATTTATACGCATCTGGATCGAATGACTATCTAGGCTTCAACGGCCCTGCGGCGGGTGACGATTACTTCACGACCTGTCGAGTCCCCGGCGCTAACGTATTCAGCAACCATACCCGGGGTTCCTTCTCTTTCGCAGATGCGGAGGATGGCGGTTATATCAACCATACCTATCCAAACTCGGTCATGAATTTCGAATCCGCTATCGAACAATGTTCATTGCCTATCATCGGACACGAAACCGGGCAATTCCAATGTTATCCGAATTATGAGGAAATCAAGAAATATACCGGGGCACTAAAACCTTGGAATCTGGAGATATTCCGCACACGGCTGGGCGAGTCCGGTATGGCCGGACAAGCGGATGATTTCTTCAAGGCTTCCGGTAAATGGATGGCGCAACTTTACCGGGCCGAGATGGAAATGGCGTTCCGTACTCCGGGAATGGCCGGCTTCCAATTATTGGATTTACAGGATTATCCGGGACAGGGCACGGCGTTAGTCGGTATCTTGGACGCTTTTATGGATAATAAGGGCTTGATAACCGCCGAGGAATGGAAAGAATCTTGCGATGATGTCGTATTATTGGCTCTCCTGCCTAAATTCTGTTACTCCGGGAATGAGGCGATCAAAGGCTCCATCAAGGTAGCGAACTATACACCTACCGTTTTAAAAGGGAAACATCTAACTTGGACCTTGACAAATCGTCAAGATCAAGTAATCGCCCAAAACAACATACCGCTGCAAATCAATCAAGGGACGTTGGCCGAGGTAGGCCCATTAAATATCGCTTTACCTGCCATTCAAGAGGCTGAGACCTATACTTTACGGCTGGCGATCGAGGGCACGGATTATCACAATCATTATCCGTTATGGATTTATCCGGAACATAATAACGTGCAAATCCCTACGGATATCAATGTTATTAAGAAATGGGATAAACAGGCCGAGAACTTATTGGCGAACGGGGCGAAAGTATTGTGGTTCCCGGATGCCAAGACTTACAAGAACGTGACGGTAGACGGATTATTCCAGACCGATTACTGGAATTACCGGATGTTTAAGTCCATCTGCGAATGGGTAAAGAAACCGGTCTCTCCGGGTACCCTCGGATTATTAATGAATCCCTCTCATCCGGCTTTCACTCATTTCCCGACGGATTTCCATACAAACTGGCAATGGTTCACGATGATAAAGAATAGCCATCCGTTGATACTGGACCAGCTTCCGGATAATTACAGGCCAATCGTACAAGTGATCGATAACGTGGAGCGTAATCATAAATTAGGGATGATCCAAGAATTCAATGTCGGCCCGGGTAAGTTATTAATCTGTATGACAGACTTGGAAACCCAACAAGAATACCCGGAAGCCCGCCAATTATACCATACCTTATTAAGTTATATGGATTCCTCCGAGTTCTCGCCTCAGATGACATTAACGCCCGCTCAATTGATCGAGTTATTCACGCATCAAGTCGGAGATTCGAAGATTAAGGAATTAGGGAATATCTCGTATGACGAGTAAGCGAGATGACAAATATACGATCTAATCCTGTCTTTTTAATAGATATAAGGCGTATCTTGTAACACAACCTTTTGAGAGAGATTGCCAAGTAGAGGAAAGAGGATAGCTATATATGGCGCTTTTTACTCAAAAAGGCCGCTTTTTATACACGATAGGTCATGAAAGCCTACGCAACTAGTCGTGTTAGGCAACGCCAATAGTCACGTTGGGCATCGAAAGCAGTCATGAATAGGGTTATGAACTGTCATGAATAGGCATCATAACCCTATCATTTCCCCATCGTAACCCTATGAGATAGCCCAAACAACCCATAAGATATGAATTACGATGAACTAATTCCGCTAGAATGAAAGGCTGTTTTTTGACATCTATCTATTTAACAGATGATTACCGATTTTCTCTTGCGTATTTAGGAGCGAGCCGTACTTTGTCCCGGGAAAATCGATTCTCCGGGACTTAACTTTACAATTTGTCAATTTGATTATTCTGTCGAAAGACACCATCTTATTAAGGCATTTAATTCGTCGCATGGAAAGGAGCCTTGAATTCCGGACGGAGCGTACAGGTATCTTCCAATGGGAAATCCCGAGGGGCCTCTTGCGTCACTTCCCCGGTGGCTGCCCATTCAGCCCCTCTTAGTAAGGTTACCTGAAAACCCGTACACTCCATCGAGTAAATCATATTCGGGTCATTGCCACAATGCCCCAACAGATCGACAAAGACACGCCCCTTCCCCCACTTCACCGTCCACATCAACGGTTCATGGCGTCCACGCTCATAAGCGGTAGCCAATATCTCCACATTCCGTACCGGACCACGCAAGCGGGTATAAATCTCGTCCTTAAAATGTTTCCATCTTATAGGCAGACCTTTCAAAATAGGGTGCTCCGGCGCACGATGCTCTAGGATCGTCTCATGCTGCAAGCCATGATAACCCGCATAACCGGGTGTATAATCGTATACATATTTGCCCTCTTTCCAATACAGGTAAGGACCGTCTTTCTCGTTTCGCCCCTCCCAAGCTCCCATGCCGATTATCTCGTTGTACGCTTTCCAACCGGCCATAGGTACCACGGAGGAATGGATAATCACGACCCCACCACCATCCGCTACATAGTTCTCGAAAGCTTTTTGGACAGGCTCGGGCCAGACTTCACCTCCGTAATTAACAACAACCAAGTTATATTTAGCGAAATCGGGCTTAAAGGTATTTATATCTCCTCCGAAATCCGGGGTAAAGACGAAATCCACCTTAAACATTCCACTGTTCTCTAAGATCTGCTTCATGGCCTCGCAAGCACCTCGCCAATAATGACTGCCATCTTGCCCGGCGATCATCATCGTTTTTATCACCTTTTTCTGGGCGTAAGAGGTTGAGGCTGATAAGGCGCAACAGATAAGCGCTATAAAATAGATATACTTTCTCATGGTTGTTGGGGGTTAAATTTTTCACTCTCGGGGCTCCATTCGATACGGTCGTAGCAACGGGTGGTTCGCAAATTATATCCTCGCTCATCAACCGTAAACTTCCCATCCTTGAAATAATCGATATATAACTCGGAGATCCCGTCATTATTGCGATCCTCCACCGTAAACGTATATTTATCTGTCACATAGATCTCATCCGATATATATTGGATCTCTCTCGTATAATTATCCACGATCACGTAATAAAACTTAAACAGGTCGAAAGTAGGGTAATGCCCATTATCCCGCCCGAAAAGCATGACCTCCTCCATAGCGGTGTCATCATCCATATTCGCTAAAACGGATTGTTGAAACCAAAAGCCGTCTTTTTGCGCTTGCGGAGGAATCCGGTCCCAACCCTCTTGATGGGCTGTCACCCGGAATTGGGCATGGGCACCCATACAAACAAAAAGCAGGAGAACCCAATAAATCAATTGTCTTATCATGTCTATCATTTTTAATTATTATTCATATTTATAAGGCACAAATGTAATGATATGTCTCTTATTGATTATATTTGTCTTGTATTAAATTCACCTTTAGTCTAAATATATTATGAGCGATCAACCAATAGATTTTACGCAACGTAACATAGCCATCGACATCCTCCGGGCTGTCACGATGTGCGTGATGATCTTCGAAAGCGTACATCAAATTAAAAATTTAAACTTTAAAACATATCGCTATATGAAAAAGATTATCGGACTATTCTTGCTTATATGGGCCATAGGTTCGGCCCAAGTTTCCGCCCAATCAGAGACAAACCGTTTAGATAGTATCATGCCCGTACGAGGCTTGGCCATCGCCGCTCCATCCGCGCAGAAGTTGGATCTATTCTTGAAGTTCGTCCAAGAGGAACTGGCTCCCAGTCATTTCAACTTGTTGATTCTACGGGTAGACTGGAATTATGCCTATGAGTCCCATCCTGAACTGAGGGATCCGACCCCACTCACACGAGAGGATGTGAAAAAGATCGTAAAGGTTTGCCGGGATAACGGAATACGTATCGCTCCCCAGATCAATCTCTTGGGGCATCAATCATGGGCTGAGACTACCTACGCTTTATTACGTGAGTATCCGGAGTTCGACGAGACGCCACACGTGGATACCAAGAACTATACGGGTTGGCCCAACTCAGACGGGCTTTATTGTAAAAGTTACTGCCCGCTTCATCCGGAAGTACATAAAATCGTATTCGCTTTAGTAGACGAGTTGACGGATGTTTTCGAGACTCAATTATTCCATGCCGGGATGGACGAGGTCTTTTATATCGGACATGATAGTTGCGTCCGTTGCGGCGGACATGACAAGGCTGAGTTATATGCCGGTGAGGTCACTAAAATACAAAACCACTTAGCCTCACAAGGCAAACGATTGATGATATGGGGAGACCGCCTGATCGATGGCAAGACTACCGGGATCGGCGCTTGGGAAGCCAGCATGAACAATACCTACCGTGCGATCGACTTGATCCCGAAAGATGTTTTTATCTGCGACTGGCATTATGAGCGTGCCGAGCAAACCGCTGTTTACTTTGCCATGAAAGGCTTCGACGTTGCTACATGCCCTTGGCGTAAACCTCAGATAGCGCTTCAACAGGTAGATGATATGATCCATTTCCGCCAGCATTCAAATCCGGAAATGTCTCGCCATTTCCAAGGAATTATCGAGACAGTCTGGTCCGGTACAGACAGTTTCCTCGAGGCCTATTATAACCCGACTACCTATAAGCAAGAGGTCTCGGACGCTGTCACGGTCAAGAAACTGATTGAGAAATATAAGGCCTTGGAGAATCGGTAAATGTAATTTAGGTCATAATTCCTGTAATCCATCTACAAAAGTTTCTCTGGATTTCATCGATCTTTGCCGTTGCAATCGAAAAGGGATAAACAAACCAAGAAGTAGAACTTATTAAAATAGCAATTATGACACTAAACGAATTCTTAAAGTACGTAGAAACAGGAAAGCCTCTTAAAGGAAACGAGGTCCATCAGTTTATGAACGAGATGAGCGATGAGGCCAGACGCATGACATTCGAGTTAAACGGCTCATATCACGATCCCGAGGAAATCCGTGAGCTGTTATCCCGCTTGTTTAATAAACCGGTCGATCCGTCTTTTCGTGTATTCCCCCCGTTCTATACGGATTTTGGGAAGAATATCACGGTAGGTAAGAACGTTTTCATCAACGCTTGCTGTCATTTTCAAGATCATGGCGGGGTGACACTGGACGACGGTTGCCAGATCGGGCATAACGTGGTCTTTGCCACCCTCAACCACGGCTTCGCCCCCGAAGACCGGAGCACTACCTACCCTGCCCCGATCGTTCTGAAAAAGAATGTCTGGGTAGGCTCGAACGCAACGATCCTATCCGGCGTAACCATTGGCGAGAACGCTATAGTCGGAGCCGGCTCGGTAGTTACTAAAGATGTACCGGATAACGCCATCGTGGGAGGTGTTCCCGCCAAGGTCATAAAATACATCCAATAACCCGTAACACCGATTACGACATCTGGGATTTCCGATATTCATTCGGGGTACACCCCACGGTCTTCTTGAATATGCGGCTGAAGTGCTGGGAGTATTGGAATCCTAGGTCGTAAGCGATTTGGCTGACGGTCTTGTTTGTCCCTAATATCCATTCTTTCGCTAAGGAAATAATCCGGTCTTGTATATTTTCTTGGGCAGTTTTCCCTGTTTCTTTCTTGATCAGATCACCGAAATAGTTTGGGGACAAACAAATCTTCTCAGCGAAATACCGTACAGTAGGTAGCCCTTCCTGTCTTAACAGATCGCTTTGCAGGTATTCATCCAGTAATCGTTCGAACCTCACCAACACATCCTTATTCGTCTCCGCACGGGTCGTAAACTGACGGTCATAAAAACGCAGGCAATAATCGAGCAGCAACTCGATATTCATCGCGATCAGCCGTTTGCTATGCTTGTCGATGGAGTGCTCCAACTCGATCTGGATTTTCCTCAGGCAATCCACGAAGATCCCCTTCTCTTCCTCAGAGAGATGTAACGCCTCGTTTGATTCATAGGAGAAGAAAGAATAACGCTTGATGTCCCGTCCCAAAGCCGTACCACGGATCAAGTCCGGATGGAAAAGCAACCCATGCGCCAAAGGCCGGGTCCCATCCTTAAGCTCAATACCCGTCACCTGCCCGGGAGCGAATCCTATTACGGTTCCTTCTTGATAATCATAATATTGCCTCCCATACCGAATATCCCCGCATTTCGTATCTTTCAGGAAAAGTCCGTATATACCATAATTAACCCGGAAATTAGTAGGCCATGTCTCGGACTTGGATAAATCTACCACGCTCACCAATGGGTGCAACGTCTCCAAGCCAAACATCTTGTTGTATTGATCAACGGTATCGATCTTTATTAGATTCTCCATAAGGCTATCTGTTTTATTGGTCTCAAAGATAAACATTCCCAATATAACAACCTCATGCCATCAGGCAAAATCCATCGAACCGGATGATATCGTACTAAAATATGTATTAAAGGAAAATTTAAAAAGAGGAAGGAGAAATAAAAAGCGGTCTGGACGGGACTCGAACCCGCGACCCCATGCGTGACAGGCATGTATTCTAACCAGCTGAACTACCAGACCAAAATGTTATTCTTTATCGCTATTCCGTTGAATTGCGATGCAAAGATAGGTGGATTTTTTGAATTAGCAATAGTTTAGGATGAAAAAATTAGAACAAATCGATAAATTTCATACTTTTGTCCCTCATATATAATTAACACTAGCATGAAAAATACTCCTGTAGACTATCAGACAGCCAGACGGATTATCGATGGCTTTGGACTTCCCGATTTTGGGAAAGCGACTATCCGGGAGGTAGTTGCCATATCCACGCAATTGGAACAAGAAACGGGAACCGAGTTCATCCATATGGAAATGGGCGTACCGGGCTTGAAAGCCGCTCAAGTAGGCGTAGACGCTGAGATCGAAGCCCTTCGTAGCGGTATAGCGTCTATCTACCCGAACATCAACGGAACTCCCGAAGTGAAAAAGCAAGCTTCCCGCTTTATCAAGGCGTTTATAAATATAGATATAGACCCGGAGTGTTGCGTACCCGTAACCGGTTCCATGCAGGGCACATACGCCTCTTTCCTTACGGCCGGACAATGTACGCCGGGAAAAGACACCATCTTGTTTATCGACCCCGGATTCCCCGTGCAGAAACAGCAAATAGCCGTTATGGGCTATAAATATGAGTCGTTCGACGTATACGAATACCGTGGCGAGCGATTGCGTGAGGCCTTGGAAACGCATCTTTCCAAAGGCAATATTGCCGCGATGATCTATTCCAACCCGAACAATCCGGCTTGGTTCTGCCTCACCGATGAGGAGTTGAAGATCATCGGCGAGATGGCCAACAAATACGACGTGATCGTCATAGAGGACCTCGCCTATTTTGCCATGGATTTCCGCAAGGACCTCGGATGTCCTTTCGAGCCTCCTTACCAAGCGAGCGTAGCCCGTTATACCGATAATTATATCATGCAGATATCCGGTTCCAAAGCGTTCAGCTATGCCGGACAGCGTATCGGCGTGACAGCGATCTCCAATAAACTTTACCATCGCTCCTATCCGGGATTGACTCAGCGTTATGGAGGCGGTACGTTCGGTACGGTATATATCCACCGTGTCTTATACGCCCTATCTTCCGGAACCAGCCACTCGGCCCAATTCGCCTTAGCCGCCATGTTCAAGGCCGCCGCGGACGGTACGTTCGACTTTGTCTCGCAAGTGAAAGAATACGGACGCCGAGCGGAGAAACTAAAGAAGATTTTTACGGATCATGGTTTCACAATCGTTTATGATCACGATCTAGACCAACCGATAGCCGACGGTTTCTATTTCACGATCGGTTACCCGGGAATGACCGGCGGACAATTGATGGAAGAGCTGGTTTATTACGGAGTAAGCGCCATATCATTAAGTACCACAGGCAGTAACCAACAAGGACTACGGGCTTGTACCTCTTTCATAAAAGATCACCAATATGATTTGCTGGACGAAAGACTGAGATTATTCGAGGAAAATCATCAAGCATAAATTAACAATAAGCCCGGTCGGTTCACGTTTATTAACTTGAATCCCGGGCTTTTCATTTGCTTCTTATTAAAAAACGCCTTATATTGTCGGTGAATTAGTAACAACCTAACATTCACGATCATGGCATCTTATAAAAATATATTTAAAATAACACATAACGATGTCCTTCCTATTCAAGGAAGTATTCTGATTGCCGAGCCTTTTTTACAAGATGCCTATTTCCAACGTTCCGTCGTATTATTAATAGAGCATACGGAACACGGATCGATGGGATTTGTCTTGAATAAAAAAACGGATCTTATCGTAAACTCTTTTTTCAAGGAGTTTGCCGAATTTCCGGAGATACCGATTTATCTGGGGGGGCCGGTCAGCCCCAACCGTTTGTTCTTTATTCATTCCTTAGGGGATAATATCATTCCGGACGCATTAAAGATCAATGATTATTTATATTTCGACGGGGATTTCAACGCATTGAAACGATACATCCTCAACGGGCACCCAATCGATGGGAAAGTGAAGTTTTTCTTGGGATACTCCGGATGGACCGAAGGGCAATTAAACCATGAAATCAAACGGAACTCGTGGGCCGTAAGCCATATCACCACCGATAATATCCTGTCTGCCGATGGGGAGGGCTATTGGAAAGATTCCGTAGAATTATTAGGCAATGATTATAAAACTTGGACAAAATATCCGAAGGACCCGTATTTAAATTAACTGCATTATGCAGACATCGGAATAACCATCCGGTGTCCTGATCCAGTCCTTAAGCGTCCCCGCCTCGACAAATCCCAGACGGGTAAATAATTTCTTGCTAGGCTCGTTCGCCACGGGAATATGCACATAAAGTTGATGAAGCTTCAAAAACGTATAAGCGTATTCCATCAATAGTCTTAACGCTTCCGTAGCGAAGCCACGTCCTTGATACTTACGATCCAGCATAATACCGCAAGCCGCCCGGTTCGGGTGCGGCTCGAAATCGAATAAGTCCACGATCCCCACGCAAGTCCCCGTATCGCATTCCTCGATCATGAAGCGAAGTTGGCGAGACTCATAGATACTCCGGTCGCTACCCGCTATATATTCCTTCAATATATAACGGGAATAGGGAGCCAAGGTATTCCCTACTTCCCATAACTCCGGATCATTCTCCCAACGATACAACAACTCCAGATCCTCTGGTTCCAATGCCCTCAAACGGACTCTATCATTCGACAATAACATATTTACCCAAGGATTACTTAAACAAGCCGACCACTCTTCTTCGTATATATATGGTAAACCGCTTTCTTGTTCACGAGCTTGTCCATAAACAAGAGCATCTGCTCGTAACGGGCATCGGGGAAGCAGAAAGCGTAGTCCGTAAAGCCTTTCATCTGGTTCTTGCGACAGATAGCATCCATCACACGCTCCACGTCCAAATCCCAGAGATTCACGAATTCCAGATCCGGCATAGCTTTCAGGCAAACGGCCTTTACCTCCTCAAAATGATCCTCCCTACACAAGATCAAAAGGCGGCGATGCTTAACCGCTTTAGCCTTCTTGCGTAGAGGGGCTGAAATCGTCGCCCAGCAAGCTTTCAGCAGGACAGCCAACCGGATCAGTATCCGCATCAACCAACCGGACCCCGGATAATATTTCTTATAGAAAATCAACATGGCGCCGTAAAAAGCCCTTATGTACCTCAAGTCACCATGCTTCGTACTCTCCCCCTTATAATGCAGGATCCGTTCCGGCACGTACAAGTTCTTATAGCCTCCCAACACGATCCGATAAGACAAATCGATATCCTCCCCATACATGAAGAACGACTCATCCAACAAGCCAACCTTATCCAACGCCTCATGGCGAAGCAACATGAACGCACCCGCCAGCACCTCCACCTTATGCGTCTGCTCTTTATCCAGATATGGCAGGCTATAACGTGCGAATGCAGGAGAGTTAGGAAACAGCTTTGAAAGGCCGAATATCTTGCAGAACGACACCCAAGGCGAAGGGAAAGCCCGTTTGCTCTCCGGCAAGAATACCCCGTGTCCATTCAGCATCTTCACGCCGATAGCTCCGATCTCCGGATCCTCATCCATCTGGAAGCACAGGCTGCGGAGGCTCTCCTCTCCCACCACGGTATCGGGATTCAGCAATAACACGTATTCCCCGGTGCACTGACGGATCGCCTGATTATTGGCCTTGGCGAAACCGGGATTATCTTTATTCTCGATGAAAACCACTTCCGGGAACTTAGGCCGGAGATATTCGACAGATCCATCCGTCGAGTTATTATCCACCACGAACACCTCGGCGTCCATCCCCGTTACGGCGGCACGGACAGAATAGAGGCATTGCTCCAGAAAATACTTCACGTTATAGTTAACGATGATAACGGACAACTTGGTTTCTTCGTAGGTCATTCCGGATATTAATTATGAGTTATGATTTATGAATTAGAAGAGGTGAGATTGAACTCGGTACGATTGATAATGGATCGTCCTAAGGTGATCTCGTCGGCATACTCGATCTCATCACCGATAGATACGCCACGTGCGATGACACTGATCCTCACATCGTAACCGGATAGCTTCCGGTAAATAAAAAAGTTAGTCGTATCGCCTTCCATGGTAGTGCTCAACGCCAAGATGATCTCTTTCACCTCACCTTCGGCCACACGTCGCACCAGACTGTCGATACGCAAGTCGCCCGGTCCGATACCATCCATCGGCGAGATGATCCCGCCCAACACATGGTATACGCCACGGAATTGCCCGGTATTCTCTATCGCCATCACCTCCTTGATATTCTCTACCACGCAAACCAAGGAATGGTCACGGCTGGGGTTGGCGCAAATAGAGCAAACCTCATCATCACATATATTATGGCAGACCTTGCAGTACTTCACGTCTCGACGGAGGGCAACCAAGGCCGCGGCGAAGTTTTCCGTATAGCCGACGTCCCGGCGCAACATATAAAGCGCTAGCCGGAGCGCTGTCTTCCTCCCCACCCCCGGCAAGGAAGCCAATTCATTCACGGCATTTTCCAACAAGGCTGAAGGATATCTTTGATTCATCTACTTTCTGTATTTGACTACAAAAATAGAAAGAATTTACGAATTAACGATAAACCTCAAATTATTTACTCGGCTTCTCCCCCATCCCATTCAAGTCGCACATCTCTTGCTTGATATGTACAACTATAACTGCTCTAGGTATAATTGTTCATGTCCTCAAGTAATAAACATTCTTTTTGCCATATACAAACATACTTGCTACTTGATCTATTTCCAAATGATCGCCGTGGGATGTACAGACCACGACGTGATTTGTATATTCCACGACTTGGTCTGTACAGATCACGCCGTGGTTTATAGAATTATACAGCATGCGAACAAGAATTCATACGCTACTGGGTAAGAATTCATATAGATAATTTGGGTACGGTTGCCCTAACTATTCTAAAGAATCCTTGCATGTCTCAGCCAGAAAACATAAATTTGTCACCCAACACCCGTTTGGTGGAGCTATTACGAACTAATAATCTAACATTTTAATATCGTGAAACCAGAAAATGAAGAAAAGGTAACCGGGCTGCTAGAAAACGCCTACCGAGAATTAAAAGAAGGGGAAAGCTACAAGCCTCTTATGTCTCCCAACAAACACTATCCGGAGGTTACGCTTTGGTCCGTCCTTTGGGGATTGGTCATGGCGGTGATATTCAGCGCGGCGGCCGCTTATCTGGGCCTGAAGGTCGGTCAGGTATTCGAGGCCGCCATCCCGATCGCTATCATCGCCGTAGGGTTGTCCAGCGGATTCAAGCGGAAGAACGCCTTGGGAGAGAACGTCATCATCCAGTCTATCGGGGCCAGTAGCGGCGTGATCGTGGCGGGGGCCATTTTCACCTTGCCCGCCCTTTATATCCTGCAAGACAAATATCCGGAGATCACGGTCAATTTCTTCGAGGTTTTCATGAGTTCCTTGTTAGGAGGTATCATCGGGATCTTGCTATTAATCCCGTTCCGTAAATATTTCGTATCCGATATGCACGGTAAGTATCCCTTCCCGGAGGCTACGGCTACCACGCAAGTACTCGTCTCCGGCGAGAAAGGCGGAAGCCAAGCGAAGCCCTTGATCTTCGCCGGATTAATCGGAGGTTTGTACGACTTCATCATCGCCACCTTCGGTTGGTGGGGCGAGACGATCAGTACCCGTATCGTCGGAGCCGGTGAGATGCTGGCAGAGAAGGCCAAGATCGTATTGAAAGTCAATACGGGCGCTGCCGTACTAGGTCTGGGTTACATCATCGGATTAAAATACTCCTTGATCATCTGCGCCGGTTCATTCTTGGTATGGTTGGTAATCATCCCCGCCATGTCCGCCATTTTCAGCGCCGACGTGCTTACGTTCGGAAATGACGCTATCACGGCGACCGTCGGGAGCATGAGCGCCGAGCAAATCTTCACCACCTACGCCCGCCACATCGGTATCGGAGGTATCGCTACCGCCGGGGTGATCGGCATCATCAACTCTTGGGGAATCATCAAGGGAGCCGTAGGCTTGGCGGCGAACGAGTTGAAAGGAAAAGGAGACGCTGTGGAGAGTAATACCATACGTACGCAAAAGGATTTGTCGATGAAGGTGATAACGATCGGTATCATCGTATCGCTGATCGTCACCTTCCTGTTCTTCCAGTTCGGCGTACTTCATAATTGGTTCCATGCCGCCATCGGCTTATTGCTGGTCGGGGTGATCGCTTTCCTGTTTACGACCGTAGCGGCAAACGCTATCGCTATCGTAGGGACGAACCCGGTATCGGGCATGACGCTCATGACGTTGATCCTCGCCTCCATCATCTTGGTCGCCGTAGGGTTGAAAGGGCCGGCCGGCATGGTATCCGCCCTGATTATCGGAGGCGTGGTTTGTACAGCGCTTTCCATGGCGGGAGGTTTCATTACCGACTTGAAAATTGGCTACTGGCTGGGTAGTACGCCCGCCAAGCAAGAGACTTGGAAATTCCTAGGCACACTAGTTTCCGCCGCTACGGTAGGAGGCGTGATCTTGATATTGAACCAGACGTACGGTTTCACGACCGGACAATTGGCCGCTCCGCAAGCGAACGCTATGGCCGCCGTTATCGAGCCATTGATGAGTGGTTCGGGGGCACCTTGGGCTTTATACGCAATTGGAGCCGTCCTCGCCGTCGTATTGAACTTCTGCAAGATACCGGCGTTGGCATTCGCCTTGGGTATGTTTATCCCTTTGGACCTGAATACGCCGCTTTTGATCGGTGGAGCGATCAGTTGGTACGTAGGAAGCCGTAGCAAAGACCAAAGCTTGAACTCAGCCCGCTTGGAGAAAGGTACGTTACTGGCTTCCGGCTTTATCGCCGGCGGCGCCTTGATGGGCGTGGTCAGCGCAGCCTTACGTTTCGGCGGAATCAACTTGATGAACGAGGAATGGGCATCTAGCAATGCCGCCGAGATACTGGCGGTTGTCATGTACCTTGTCATGATCGCTTACCTCACATTTAATTCCCTGAACGCAAAAAAAGAATAGAATAAAGGAATAAGGATATGGAAGCACCTGTAATCAATGTGGGAATCATGACCCACAAAGCAATCTCATTTGTTTTTAACGAGGAGTATGTACATACGGAAACCGGCACGTTCACCATAGGCGAGCAACGTGCCCTCTGGGTAAACGGCAAGATCGTGTACAATGGGAAGCTTTATCAGGAGCTATTCTTCGAGCCGACCAGCCCGCAATCCTCTTTCGACTTGAAGGCGGTCACGATCGGCGTGGATTTTCACTGGCAACGACAGGAGGATCAACGCTTCAAGGGAGCGTTGAACCTCGTGGCGACCGATAAAGGTATCGTCACGATCAACCAAGTGGACGTGGAGGAATACCTTACCAGCGTAATCTCCTCGGAGATGAGCGCCAACGCTTCCAAAGAGTTGCTGAAAGCCCATGCCGTGATCTCGCGAAGCTGGCTCTTGGCACAGGTCGAGAAGAATTTCAACTTGAACGGATCGGTTACGCCCTATAAAAGTTGTTACCGCAACAACGAGACCTTGATCCGCTGGTACGACCGGGAGGACCATGATCTGTTCGATGTCTGTGCCGACGACCATTGCCAGCGTTACCAAGGTATTACCCGGGCATCGAACCCGATAGTCAGGGAGGTGATCAAAGAGACACGTGGAGAGGTATTGATGGATAACGATACGATCTGCGACGCCCGCTTCTCGAAATGCTGCGGAGGCGTGACCGAGAAATTCGAGAATTGCTGGGAACCGGTTCCCCACTCCTATCTTACCGCATTGAGGGACGGCGAGACTCCCGCCTATCCCGACCTGACGGACGAGCGGGAAGCGGAACAATGGATACGTACCTCACCCGAAGCCTTCTGTAATACGACGGACAAGGAGATCCTTAGCCAAGTGCTAAACAACTACGATCAAGAGACCACGGATTTCTACCGTTGGAAAGTAGAATACACGCAAGAGGAACTATCGGGGTTGATCCACCGGAAAACGGGTATGGATTTCGGGCCGATCATCGATCTTGTACCGTTGGAAAGAGGTTCGTCCGGACGTATCACGAAACTCAAGATCGTAGGGGTACGCCGTTCGTTCACCATCGGCAAAGAGCTTGAGATACGCCGGACATTATCCGAGACGCATCTATACAGCTCGGCCTTTGTTGTCGATAAGAAGGATATCCGCCTTGATATCCCCTCCCGCTTCATCTTGACAGGAGCCGGATGGGGACATGGCGTAGGGCTTTGCCAGATCGGAGCCGCCGTGATGGGAGCCAAAGGGTATTCGTACCGGAAAATCCTCACGCATTATTTCCCCGGAGCCTCTATTGAGAAAAGGTATTAAACAAAGGTGTCCAAAATCTGGACACCCTTGTCCAATTATTGGACACTCATAAATAATCATACGCTACTCACCCCTCTGTTTTTCAACCACATAAACACAATGGCACGGTATTTGATTTTATCTTACCGGAAAATAATACAATAACAATATGAAAAACATCGGGATCGCAATTCGCTCCCTTTTTAAGAGAGGGCAACACAATGTAATGAAGATTATCTCCTTGGGTATAGGACTGACCATCGGCTTGGTGCTGATCGCTAAAGTCCACTTCGAGAACACCTACGATAACTTCTATCCGGACGGAGACCGGATCTATCGAGTATATGAGAAATTTTTCATGAACGGGGAAGTGGGCGACCACGGGCAAACGCCCGCCGGAGTAATCCCCCTCTTGAAACAAGAGACACCGGAGATCGAGGCCGCCACACGCTATACGTACTTCCGGGGAAACTCCCCTTTTACGATGTCCGACAACAAGCATCGGCTCAAAGCGACCTTCATCCTAGCGGACAGTTGTCTTTTCGACGTATTGCCCCGCCCCATGCTCATCGGAGACCCTAAGCAAGTTCTCTCCCAACCCATGTACGTGCTCGTATCCGACGAGATCGCCGAACGTATCGGCGGTAACGTGATGGGAAAACGCTTCGAGATTGACGACGCGCCGGGACAAGCCCTCACGATAGGCGGCGTATTCAAGAAACTACCGGACAACACCGAACAGAGTTATGACATTATCGTATCCCTTTCTTCCATCAGCAAGTTCATGTGGGACGGAACCCATATGTTAACCGGAAACGACCGCTACCAAAGTTATGTCAAGGTATCGCCGGGTACGACAGAGGCCCAGTTGGAAGCGGGAATGAGACAGATGATCGACAAGCATTTCCCCGTAAACGACCTTAAGAAAGCCGGCGTGGAACTGACCTTCACCTTCCACAAACTACTCAACGTACATATGGAGGACGATATGGCCAAACGTATGGCCTTGATCCTCTCGTTCATCGCCTTCGTATTGATCTTCACCGCCGTAATGAACTATATATTGATCGTGATCTCCTCCATCGTGAACCGCACGAAAGAGATGGCCGTACGCAAATGTTACGGGGCGAGCGGTAAGGATATCCAAGGTATGGCGTTGTCCGAGGTAGGGACCCACGTCACCGTCGCACTAGTGCTGGTCGTACTTTTGATCCTAGGATTTCAAGGAATTATAAAGGAGCTGATCGGCACGGGAGTCCGATCGTTATTCCTATCCACGGGTATGTGGGCGATATGCCTCACGGTCATAGTCGTACTTATCTCTACGGGCATAGCTACCGGCTGGTTCTTAGGACGCATTCCTGTAGCGGCTGTTTTCCGGAGTATTCGTGAAGCACGCCGCCTTTGGAAACTGGGACTCTTGTTCTTCCAGTTCACGGCAATCAGCTTCCTCGCCTCCTTATTGCTAGTGGTAGGCAAGCAATACGACCATATGGTGAATGATCATCCGGGATACAATCCTGAGAACCTCGCCTATGTGTATATCGGCGCCGTAGACTCCACGGGGCGTGCCAAACTGATCGAGGAAACCCAGAGATTGCCCGAGGTAGACGCCATCACGACTTGCTATAACCTTCCTTTCTGGGGAGCCTCGGGCAATAACGTCTATCTTCCGGGAGACGACCGGGAACTATTCAACATCGCCGACCTCTACGACGTAGGAAACGATTACCTGAACGTATTGGAAATCCCGATCGTAGAAGGACAATACTTCACAGAGAATACCACCTCCTCGCAAGAGATACTGGTGAGCCGCAATTTCATTGAATACATGAAACCTTTCGCAGACTGGAAGGATGGAGCCGTGGGCAAGACGGTACAAATAACCGGACACGATACCAAGTCCGAGTCGATGCCTCTCTTCACGATCCGGGGCGTGTTCGAGGATTTCCGCCTAGGCTCCATAGCGGGAGAAGATCCGCGAGCCAAGATCATGTTCTATACGAAAGGGGCGGCCCAACATATGGTCATTCGGTACCATAGCCTTTCTTCCGAGGCCCTACGCAAGACGCAGGATCTAATGGGGCAACTCATCCCGGATAAAGAACTCAACGTGATCTCCTTCAAGAGCGAGATGCTGGAAGGATACACCTCCTCCCGGAAATTCCGTGACTCCGTCATGATCGGTGGTATCGTCACCTTGCTGATCGTCTTCATCGGATTGATCGGATACACGAACGACGAGGTGAACCGTCGCCGGAAAGAAATGGCGATCCGCAAGATTAACGGAGCCACGGTAAAAGACATACTCCATATCTTCTTGAAAGATATCATCACCATGGCATTGCCGGCCATCTTACTTGGTTGCGGTATCGCTTTCTATATCTCCCAGAAATGGCAAGAGCAATTCTCGGAAAAGATCCAGCTATCCTGGTATCTATTCGTGGGAGGAGGCGTATTGGTACTCACCGTCATACTGGCGGTTTCCGGATATAACGTATTCCGTACCACCCACGACAATCCCGTAAACAACCTCAAGTCCGAATAAATCAAAAGGGCCGCATCTTATCCGGATGACGGCCCTTTGACTTAATGTTTACCTATTTCCCGGTTATGATGAACAACCGGTTCGCTTTCACTCTCACGAGCTATTACTATGACGCAAAGGTAGGCCGAAGGTTTAAAACGACCAAAAAGAATTCGACGAATCGGGCGTTTTCCTCGGTGAATCTCGTTATTTTTCCTACTTTTGTCCCTATTAATACATACAACCATGGGACTGAAAAAACAATTCGTATCGGCGATTTTGCTAGGCAGCACGCTAACCGCTCCCCTATTCGCGCAAGATATCGCCACCCCGTCTAGCTCGATAGACACTTTAGCCATTTTCTCATTCAACGATTTCCATGGGGCTTTCGCCTCCGACGGGATCACGCCGGGAGCCGCCCGGTTGGTACAAATGACACAAAACGAGAAGCAACGCTATCCGCATTCCATCGTTGTCTCAGGCGGAGATAATTTCAGCGGAAGCTATTTCTCCAAGATCACGAAAGGCGAGCCTATCAAAGAGATGTACGAGGCGATGGACGTGGAGATGTCCGCCATCGGTAACCACGAGTTCGACTGGGGGCTTCCTTATCTAGTGGACACCGCCGCTTTGAATATCCCCCATGTGGCCGCCAATATCACCGAAGAGAAGAGATATACTCACCCCGACTGGTTGAGTCCCTACCGTATCGTAGAGCGTAAGTTGAAAGATGGCTCCTCCCTGCGCATAGCCTTCATCGGACTGACCACGACGGACACCTACGTCAAGACCAAGCCGGAGAACCTGAAAGGGCTTCAGTTCACGCATCCGCTGGGAGCGGCCTGCATACAAACCGTCTACCAGTTAAAGAAAGAGGGCCAGATCGATATGATTATCCTCTTGATGCACATCGGCACGGATATGAAAATGCCTTACCGCATCACCGAGGAGAACGCCCAAGGACTGCCGTTCATCGATAAGGTAGACGCCATCATATCCGCCCACTCGCATGAGCTGGTGCTCGATAAAATCAATAACATCCCCATCATCCAAGCCGGCGTAAACGGTACCCATATCGGGAAACTGCTGTTCCAAATACAAGATTTCAACGGACACCGGGATATCTCTTTCATCCAAGGGGATACCGTGCGTGTAGCCTGCGAGGAGAACCCGGAGATGCGAGAGGCCGTGGAGAAGATCATGGATAAATATCGGCTGAACGAGAAACTTGCCACGGCAAAAGAGGCCTTGATCCACGACCGTACCATCAATAAGTTCGACTATACGCCTATCGGGGCGTTGGTCACGGCCGCTTACGCCAAGCGTTTCCAAAAAGAGATGCCCGCTTACAAGGATCAGCCGGTGATCGGCGTAAACCATTACGGAGGTATCCGTGCGGCCCTCCCGAAAGGGGATATCACCCGATTGCGTGCCGGCAACATCCTGCCTTTCGGCTCCGCTATCGTTGCCTATCGTTTCGACGGCAAGCGGTTGAAGAAGCTATTGGAGGATGGACGGAAGAATCCGAACGGTTTCCTTCAATCCTCCGACCTCACGCTTACCCTAAGCGGAAATAAGATCGAGAAAATAGTCTATACGAGAGACGAGCAAAAGACCGAGATCGAGGACAATACCCCTTGCGTGGTGACCCTAGACGCTTTCATCACCGATGGCGGAGACGGGTACGACGCCTCTTTATTCAAGGGCTACGAGATCCCGGAATTCGATAATTTAGGTATCATATCGACCGACGCTTTCATGGACTACCTAAAGAGCTTCAAGAAACCCATCACGGTAGAATCCACGCATATGCCGGTTATTTCAAAGTAAAGCCGTATCTTTGCGCAGAAGAAGACAGAAGTTAGCAATACATGAACAGCTATATGATCCTTTTTATTATCGCTGCCTATTTCGCCGTCTTGCTGCTGATAGCATGGATCACGGGACGTAATAACAGCAACGAGGCATTCTTCCTCGGGAACAGGAAATCACCTTGGTATATCGTTTCTATCGGTATGATAGGGACATCCTTATCGGGGGTGACGTTCGTATCGGTACCCGGCATGGTGCGGGCGATCGATATGACGTATATGCAGACTGTATTAGGCTTCTTCGTGGGATATATCATTATAGCCAAGGTATTGCTACCGCTATACTATAAGTTGCAACTTACCTCCATCTACTCGTATCTGGATGACCGGATCGGGAGAAGGGGGTACAAGACAGGGGCCTCATTCTTCCTGCTCTCGAAGATCGTAGGGGCGGCCGCACGCTTATATCTGGTGGTCTTGATCTTGCAAACCTACGTGTTCAACGCTTGGAACATCCCATTCGCCGTGACCGCTATCCTCAGTATCCTGCTGGTATGGCTATATACGTTCCGAAGCGGCATCAAGACGATCATCTGGACAGATACGTTGCAGGCCCTTTGTCTCGTGGCAATGTTGATCGTGATCATCTGGCAGGTGAAGGACAAGATGGGACTGGATTTCGGGGGTATGGCGCAGACCTTGGTGGAAAGTCCTCATTTCCGTATCTTCGAGTTTGGCGATTGGCATAGTACGCAGAACTTCTTCAAGCAGTTCTTCAGCGGTATCTTTATCACGATCGTCATGACCGGGCTGGATCAGGACATGATGCAAAAGAACCTCTCCTGCAAGAGCTTGAAGGATGCCCAGAAAAACATGTACACATATGGCTTCGCCTTCACGCCGGTCAACTTCTTGTTTCTCGCGTTGGGGGTACTGCTACTGACATTGGCGGCACAGCGGAACATCCAGTTGCCAACCCTCAACGACGATATCCTCCCGATGTTTTGTACCTCGGGGATCTTGGGCGGGAGTATCTTGATCTTCTTTACGATCGGTATCATAGCGGCGGCTTTCAGTAGCGCCGACTCGGCGTTGACAGCGCTCACCACCTCTTTTTGCGTGGATATCCTCGGCGTGCAGAGAGAGGAAGCGAAAAGGGCGAAACGTACCCGCCTAAAGGTACACGTGATGATATCCGTCTTGTTCGTCTTGATCATCTTGGCGTTCAAGGCCGTAAATAACCGGAGTGTTATCGACGCGATCTACATGATAGCGTCGTACACGTATGGTCCTCTATTGGGGCTGTTTGTTTTCGGGCTTTTCACGAAGCGGAACCCCCGTGACAAATACGTGCCCTATATCTGTATAGCCTCCCCGTTGATTTGCCTCGCCACGGATTTCTTGGTGAAACAATACGCAGGCTATACGTTCGGCTACGAGATGCTTATGGTAAACGGAGGCATCACGTTCGCCGGGCTGTGGCTTTCGGCAATTGAAAATGGAAAATTGAAAATTGAGAATTAGGTCTCGCCATTATTCATTTACTCATTATTCATTAATTTATATTTTATGGAAATTAAAAGCGCAGAATTTGTTATCAGTAACACAGACGTAAGGAAATGCCCCGAGGGTAATAAGCCGGAGTATGCCTTCATCGGACGAAGTAATGTAGGCAAATCCTCCTTGATCAATATGCTTACCAACAAGAAGGGCTTGGCGATGACTTCGCAAACACCGGGTAAGACTTTACTTATCAATCATTTTCTTATCAATAACGAGTGGTATCTGGTAGATCTTCCGGGGTATGGCTTCGCCCAACGAGGCAAGGAGAACCGGGAGCAATTGAAACGTATCATCGAGAACTATATCCTCGATCGCGAGCAACTGACCAACCTATTTGTCCTTTTGGACTGCCGCCACGAGGCGCAAAAGATCGATCTGGAGTTTATGGAATGGCTGGGTGAGAGCGGGGTTCCTTTCTCCATCATCTTCACGAAGATCGACAAGATCAGCAAGGGACGCTTGAAAGAGAACCTAAAAGTCTATACGGATAAATTACTGGAGACTTGGGAAGAGCTTCCTCCGATCTTCCTCTCTTCCTCAGAGAAGAAAGAGGGACGGGATGAGATTCTGGACTATATCGAGTCTATCAACAATAGCTTGAATAATTGAAAATTAGTTGAGTTGATATGGGATTAGCTTCGGTTCTTCTGGTTTTATCTCCGTTTACGCAGATCAATACGCCTTATCCTTCCACGGCTTACCTAAAAGGTTATTTGGAGGCAAAGGGTGTACGTGCCGGGCAGACCGATCTGGGTATCGAGACAATCTTGACTTTGTTTTCCACGCAGGGTCTCGGGGAGTTATTCGCCGAGATCGAGCGACGGAAAGGTAAATATCCGGCTAAAGTCCGGGGGATGCTGGCTAATAAGCAACGGTATATCGACACGATAACCGCCGTTGTCGCTTTCCTTCAAGGAAAGAACGATCCTCTCGCTTATCGCATCTGTAATCAAAATTACCTTCCAGAAAGCGATCGCGGGAGCCAAAACGAGGAGGAGCTGGAATGGGCGTTCGGTACTTCGGGATTACGGGATAAAGCCCGTTATCTGGCAACCTTGTATCTGGAGGATCTCTGCGACTTGATCCGGGAAACGATCGACCCGGATTTCGGTTTCAGCCGATATGCCGAGCATCTAGGCCGCTGCGCCTCCTCCTTCGACGAGATCGAGGAAGCCCTCCAAAAAACTTTCGGCTTTATCGACCGCCTGACGCAACCGCTATTGGAAAAGCACATCGCCGAGAGCAAGCCCAAGGCGATCGCTTTCAGCGTACCTTTCCCGGGGAATTTATTCAGTACCCTCCGGCTCGCCCAATGGCTACGGCAGGCACATCCCGATATCCCGATCCTTATGGGAGGCGGTTTCGTGAATACGGAACTTCGCTCCATCACGGATACCCGCTTCTTCAAATACATCGATTACCTCTTGCTGGATGATGGAGAGGACCCGCTTTACCAAACGTTGCGCTATCTGGACGGGGCGATCCCCAAAGAGGAACTGGTACGCACCTTCTCCTTGGACGAGAGCGGCAGCCGGGTCGTTTATCAAGACAACCCCGCTTATCCCGCTTGCCGGCAAAACGAGACCGGATTCCCGGATTACGAAGGCTTGCCACTGGACAAATACATCTCTGTCATGGAAATGGCCAACCCGATGCACAAGCTTTGGAGCGACGGCCGCTGGAACAAACTGACCTTGGCACACGGTTGCTACTGGGGGAAATGCGCCTTCTGCGACGGTTCGCTGGATTACATCAAACGGTATGAGCCGAATACGGCCAAGACTTTGGTAGACCGTATGGAGCGCTTGATCGAGCAAACCGGCGAGATCGGCTTCCATTTCGTGGACGAGGCCGCTCCACCCGCCTTGCTACGGGAAATGGCGCAGGAGATTATCCGCCGTGGGATAACCGTCGTGTGGTGGGGAAATATCCGTTTCGAGAAAAGCTATACCGAGGAGCTATGCGACCTTCTTCAACGAAGTGGCTGCATCGCCGTGTCGGGAGGTCTGGAAGTAGCCTCTCCCCGACTCCTCAAACTGATAAATAAAGGGGTGACAGTGGCTCAGGTGGCACGGGTCGCCAACAACTTTACCGGGGCTGGTATCATGGTCCATGCCTATTTGATGTATGGTTTCCCGACCCAAACCGCTCAAGAAACCATAGATTCCTTGGAAACAGTCCGGCAAATGTTTGAGCTAGGGCTGATCCAATCCGGATTTTGGCATCGTTTCGCCATGACAGCACATAGTCCTGTGGGGTTGCACCCCGCCGAGTACAGTTGCCGTGTCACGGAGCCTCCCTTTGGGGGATTCGCCCGTAATGACGTACAGTTCGAGGCGCTTTCCGGCTGCGATCCGGAGCTTTTCAGCGAGGGGCTTCGCGTTTCCCTCTATAATTACATGAATGGAACTGGTTTCGATTTGCCTTTGCATAAATGGTTTGGCGGCATGAAAGTGCCACGCACCACCCTGCCGCCAAATTATATAGAGAGAATAGTGGAGGAATAGCCCCGCGGAGGCTCGCCGAGTATTTAATAACTGATCTTACACCCCACGAAATAACTTCTGGGAATCCCCGGGCCATAGATATACCCGGCATCCCGGTGCGCTCCCTTGTCGAAATCATCTTGATAGGAGTCGAAGATATTCTGGACTCCAGCATTTACCTGTAAAGTCACGGACTTGAAGATCGGGAAGTCATAAGCCAGCTTGAGATTCAAGTCGAAGAAATCACGAGTCTTCTCCTCACGATCTTCCGGGATATAACCCGCCAAGTGCTGCACCAACATACTTCCCGTATATGTACCCGTCAAGGAAGCGGAGAAACGCTTGACCGGCGTGAAGGTAGAAGTGAAATAACCATATATGTCCGGAGAGCGGAACATCTTCTTCTGCGGGGTGATATTCGGGTTCTCGCTCCATTGCTCTGCCTCCTTGTAGCCGCTCCGTTGCAAAGTAGCGCCCGCCTGTATCTGCATCCAAGAATAGGCCATCTTACCCTCCAGATTGATACCCATCACACGGGCACCCTTTCCATTACGGCGTTCCATCAGCAGGTTATTGTCCTCGTCACGGCCGATCTCCTCCAAGATAAACACGTTCCGTAAATCCGTATAGAAACCTTCCACCAAGAAATTCACTTGAACCGGGCCGAAGCGATGATAAAAATCTACGGAAGCACTCACGCTCTGCGAATTCTCCTCCTTCAAGTCCGGGGAGATCTGGATGATCGCCACGTCGCCACCCACGGCGGTGATATGCAAATCCTCGTCGAACGCTTGAGGAGCCCGGAAACCGCTGGAGTACGACATACGCAGGTTGATATCCTTCGTCGGATTGAAACGCACGTTCGCACGAGGGCTAAAGATCACGTGATCCATCATATTATGCTTATCCAAACGGCCACCGATCAAGAAACTCCAACGATCATTCTTCCACTCGTTCTGGGCAAAAGCACTACCGATATGCACGGTCTGGGCGATCGTACGGTTATAACCAAGCATCTCGTCCCGCAAATCATCGTAGCTATATTCAGCACCTCCCGTAAAGGTAGCGGGCATAAAAAGGCATTTGTCCCATTCGTAGGAGTATTGGGCGCCACCGATAAAGGTCATGTCCGTCGTGTTACCATAGGCGTTCGGATCTTTTCCGGCACCGTAATAACTCTGGCGTTTCGTATGCTGGGCGGAGGTATACACATTCAGCCGATGATGGTAGTCGCGAGAGAAAAGATCGAATTTCAGGCCTCCCCCGTTGATCTGGTGGTCGGTCTGCTCGGTGATATCCGTCTCATGAGGCGGAAGATCCAATAAATTACCGCCCCGGCGGAACTCGCTGATGTTATGGTACTCGAAAGTCAGCTTGGAGTAATTGCTGGTCTTCAAGTAAGAACGAAATCCTAGGGTCTTCCCCTCCAGCTTACCAAGCTCTGAGTAGCCGTCGCCATCATGGTCGTAAGAGGCACGGTGGCGGCCCTGCCCGAAGAGGTAGATACCCGCCTTATGATCGTCCGTCACCAACGAGGCGTTCACGGTGGTATTGTTATCCGGGCGGCTTCCCCCGATCATCGTCAACGAATGGGCGATCTGGGCGGAGTTGCGCATCGGCTCCTTCGTGATGATATTGATCGTACCGGCGATAGCGGACGAACCGAACAAGGCCGAGCCTCCTCCGCGCATCACCTCCACCCGCTCGATCATATTCGCCGGGATCTGCTCTAAGCCATATACGCCGGTCAGGGCGCTGAAGATCGGCCGGCTATCCACCAAGATCTGGGTATAAGGGCCCTCCAGACCATTGATACGTACTTGTTGGAAACCGCAATTCTGGCAGTTGTTCTCCACACGCACGCCGGGCTGGAAATTCAAGCCGTCGGCCAAGGAAGTCGCGTGTGTGGTCTCGAACACCTTGGAGTCGAGCACGTTTACCAAGGAAGGAGCCAGACGGCGGGTCGTCTCGTTACGGTTTGCCGATACGACAACACCGTCCAAGGAGACAGCGTCTTCCTCGGCATTGAAATTAATCTCCAATGTCTTCCCTTTCTTAAGGTTCACCGTCTTCTCCTCGGTTTTATATCCGATAGACTTCATGACCAAGGTATATTTCCCCTCAGGAAGATTTTTCATATAATAATGACCGGTCGCGTCGGTAGTCGTACCGATTGTCGTACCGTGGAGATAGACATTGATAAAAGAGAGATGCTCTCCTGTTTTCTTATCGAGGATATGACCTACGATATTAGCGTCGGAAGGATTCAGGGAAACATGATCGTCTCCCTCTGCCCACGCTAACGTAAAGATACAGCACAGGCATAGTATAAGTGTAATAAACTTATTCATTGCTTGATTAATAGTTGTTTGAATATTAATGATTACGAATTGCCGAGGAGACGGGGCATGCCCCGTCTCTACAAACGGATATTGATTTCTGGATATGTAATCAAACAACTGGGGGAGCCCGCAGGTATCGCAGTCCCTCAACGGAAGTGACATGATCCGGATAGACCGGAGACTCGGAAAGATTAGATACTTCTAAAGAATAGAATTGTAAACGTAACGGGTGAATCGCCCCGTCCATCACGTGAATAGACGAGAGCATATGAAACAACTGTATCTCCGCCAGAGAGGCATGATGATGGCAAGTACCGTCCGCCGTCTTCTTGAAAGGGTGCGCATGCACGATGGTCGTACCATGCTCCACATGGACGTGCGTAAAAAGCGAGACGCTGCTATAATACGCAATAAAAAGTACCGGCAGCAACCACTTTATATATTTAACCATCGTTTCCCTCACCCTGTATCATCGTTATTTCGTGGGCAAAGATACTACAATTTTTTTAATTGCTTTGTTTTATGTATTTTCGCGCTTCTAAAGCAAAAAAGAAACTCTTATGAATTGGTTACTTGAGACGCTTGCAGAACCCTCGATGATACAGGCCGTGGCTGTCATTTCTATCGTGGCGGCGGTTGGTGTGTATTTAGGGCGGCTAAAGATATTCGGCATTTCATTAGGCATTACTTTTGTATTCTTCGCCGGTATTATGGCAGGGCATCTGGGCATTACCGTAAATAAGGACATGCTGAACTTCGCCCAGAATTTCGGGCTTATCGTTTTCGTATATACCTTGGGATTGCAGGTAGGTCCCGGTTTCTTCTCTTCCCTAAAAAAAGGCGGGGTGGAAATGAATACGATGGGATTAGGGGTGATCGCTTTAGGACTGATTTTGACGTTGGTGTTTCATTGGATAACAGGAATCTCCGTCCCCGTTATGGTAGGGTTGCTATCCGGTGCCGTAACGAATACCCCGGCCCTAGGTGCCGCCCAGCAAGCGCTCTTACAGATGGATCCGGAAAATACGAGGAACGTAACGGATATGGCTCTGGCCTGTGCCGTAGCTTATCCATTAGGTGTCGTAGGCGTAATTCTCGCTATTATCATCTTGAGGTCCTTATTCGCTAAAAAGACACAGGACACGCATAAGGAGCAAGACACGACAACAAACGTAGCGGAATTTCAGGTATTAAACCCCTCTATTTACAATAAGAGCATCCAGCAAGTCATGAAATTGACAGAGAAACATTTCGTGATCTCCCGCCTCTGGAGGAACGGAAAGGTGACGATCCCTACCTCTGAAACCATCTTAAAGGAAAAAGACCATTTGCTTATCATATCCGTAAAGGCGGATGTCGAATCCATCAAGGTCCTTTTCGGAGAACAAGAGACTACGGACTGGAATAAGGAAGATATTGACTGGAACGCTATCGACAGCCAATTGATCTCCCGCCGTATCGTCGTAACCCGCAACCGGGTAAACGGGGTAAAGCTAGGCTCGCTCCGGCTCCGCAACCTATACGGGATCAACATCACCCGGGTGAACCGCGCGGGTATCGATCTGGTGGCCTCCCGTGACCTCCGTCTACAGATCGGGGATAAACTAACGATCGTAGGCGAGGCCAATTCCGTGAATAACGTGGGTAAGATCTTGGGAGACGAGCTGAAACGGCTGGATAACCCCAACCTGCTTGCCATATTCGTAGGACTTACGCTGGGCGTATTAATCGGGGCGATCCCAATTGCCATACCGGGAATGAGTACCCCCATCAAGCTGGGTATCGCCGGAGGACCGATCATCGTTGGAATCTTGATGGGTGCGTTCGGCCCCCGTTTCCACCTAACGACTTATACCACCCAGAGCGCGAACCTGATGATGCGGCAGTTTGGTATAGTGATCTATCTGGCGGGACTGGGAATCGACTCCGGAGCTCATTTCTTCGAGACCGTCTTCCGTGCCGAAGGATTGTTATGGATCGGCCTCGGTTTCCTATTGACGATCGTACCGGTCTTGATCGTCGGGTTCATCGCCTCTCAATTCTTCAAGCTAGATTACGCCCACAACATAGGTATGCTATGCGGAAGCATGGCCAATCCGATGGCCTTGAGTTATGCCAATACGACCGTCGAGGGTGACGAGCCTTCCGTATCTTACGCTACGGTTTACCCGTTATCCATGTTCATCCGGGTGATTTCTGCCCAATTATTGATCATGTTATTCACTTGACTGCTTAAAAAGTCTAACATTCGACCTGTTTTTTGTTTCACTTACCTTATCTTTGCAAGACATTTGAAACAATACTTTGATGAATGAATGAAACTATACTCAATGGGCTACTGAACTTGTTCGCTATATTTGCTTCGTTGGCAAAAATAGAAAGTGACCAAGCGCGTCAGGCCGTCAATTCTTACTTAACCAGTCACTTTGGTATCCGCTCCCATAAAGAATATATGGAGCTATTTGATGAGATACAAAGTGTTTACGATGATCCGGACTTCGATATCGATAGAGAGAGTGTTATTATCAACGTATGCAACCAGCTCAAGCCCAAATTGATTGCGGAAGACCAGCTATTGCTTCTTCTCCGTTTCATGGAGTTCGCCCATGGCAACAATGAAGGATTGAACGAGAACTTAGCCATTTTCCATAAGATCGCTACGATATTTAATATCGACACGGATACCTTCGACAATCTATACGCCTTTGTTGTCGGTAAAAAATCTCCCTCCATACTTACGATCAACGCTGATGATAGCGATAAAGACATCAACCATATCTACAGAAGGGGATTGGAGGGCGAGATACGGGTGTTGAGACTGACCCGGTTCGACCGAATGGTCTTTATCTACCAAGGCAGCGGACGGGTATTCATGAACGATATCCCGCTTACTTCCGGTATCTTCTATGGCTGGCAACGTAGCAGCGTAATCAAAAGCCCGCTATTCTTGCCGGTTTATTATAGTGATGTCCTCGATGTATTCAATCAGAATGAGCATAAGGAACGTATTTTATTAACCGGGAGGGATATCGAGTTCAGCTTCAAAAATAGCGAGAACGGTATGCACAATTTCTCTTTCAACCTTGAATCCGGCCAGTTGGTAGCCATCATGGGAGGAAGCGGCGTTGGTAAGTCTACCTTGTTAAGCATCTTAAATGGGAATATTATCCCCGGGGAGGGAAGTGTATGCCTAAACGGACATCCGCTGAGTGATCCGGAATGCAAGCAATTGATTGGTTTCGTGCCTCAGGATGACTTGCTGATCGAGGAGCTGACCGTATTCCAAAATCTATGGTATACCGCCCGCCTTTGTTTCGCAAACCTGACCGAAAAGGAGATCGAGGGTCGTGTCAATACGATACTGGAGGATTTGGATCTGAGCAAGATCCGGGATTTGGCCGTCGGGTCTCCAATCCGGAAAACGATCAGCGGAGGACAGCGTAAACGTTTAAATATAGCATTGGAACTTATCCGTGAGCCGGCGATCCTTTATTTGGACGAGCCAACCTCCGGCCTCTCGTCCACCGACTCCGAGAAGGTCATCATGCTGTTAAAGGAACAAACGCACCGGGGACGGCTCGTGGTTGTCAATATCCATCAACCTTCGTCCGAGATCTATAAGTTGTTCGATCGCCTGTGGTTATTAGATACCGGCGGTTACCCGATTTACGACGGTAACCCGATCGAGGCGATCACTTATTTCAAACGGATCGCCAATTACACCGATCAGGATATCAGCGTGTGCGGCACTTGTGGAAATATCAATCCAGAATTAATCCTAACTATTATCGACGCAAAAAAGATAGACGATAGCGGAAACCAGACAAACATCCGGAAGATAACTTCAAAAGAATGGCATGAGTTATATGTAGCTTCCCGCCCGAAGTTCCAAGAGGTTAAGCCTACTCCCCTGCCCCCGAATCATCAGCAGAAGCCCTCGATCTGGAAGCAATTCTGTATCTTCTTGGAAAGAAACATAAAAACCAAGCTGACCAATAAGCAGTATTTGTGCATCGCCTTACTGGAGACTCCTTTATTGGCGGTGATCGTGGCCCTGCTCACCCGCTTCGTACCCGATGACGGGTATTCTTTGCTGGCGAACAAAAACCTGGTATCCTACATTTTCATGGCGGTGATTGTCGCTACTTTCACGGGATTAAGCATCAGCGCCGAAGAGATCATCAAGGACCGGATGCTCCTAAAGCGAGAACGATTCTTGCGATTGAGCCGAGGCAGTTATCTCTCGTCAAAGATGTTCTACCTGCTTTGTATCTCAGCGATCCAAAGTTTGTTATTCATAGTGGTAGGAAATTTATTGATAGGCATCGGAAGCGAGATGTTCCTTACTTGGTGGATCACGCTATGGGCAACCTCATTCCTCGCCAACCTGACAGGTTTGATACTATCGCAATCTTTAAACTCGATCGTAGCGATCTATATAACGATACCGCTGCTTTTAATCCCGCAGATTTTACTTTGCGGCTTAGTTGTCAAGTTCGACGATTTGAGCAGGAGCGCATCCAGCCGGAACATAGTGCCCCTTATCGGTGAGGTTATCCCCTCACGTTGGGCATTCGAGGCGTTGGTTACGGAACAATTCCGGAACAACAGCTACAACCGCCTATTTTTCACGGTCGAAAAAGAAAAGTTCCTAGCGCAATATTACCGGAATGTCCATGCCGACGAGGTGCGCAGCCTCATAAACAGCCTCAACCTGATCCCGAATAAACGGGAAGAAAACACCCGGACGATCCACAACGAACTGGCCGTACTATCCCGTGCCGCCCGTATCGCCCCCTATACGTCCAAAGAGAGTTACGAGAGCTATATGGATAAAGTGGAAAAAGCCCTGCATACCCGTAGCGATAATTTCACGGCGTTATTAGAGAAAAAACGGAAAGAGGTCATTCAAGAACATGGCTCCGAATGGTTGAACACCTTGAAAAAAGAGCACCATAACTCGGCCATTGAGGAACTGGTACTTAACTCAACCAGTACCCAATTCTATAAGGAGGCTCACAACCGGATCTATCCTAAAATCGGGCAGATTTATCTGGAACCGGACAATAATTGGGGACGTGCGCCTTTCTATAGTCATGAGAAAAAATTCGCCGGTTATACATTTTCTACTTTTACATTTAATTTATTAATGTTAGGAATCTTTGCTTTATTGGTAATTATATCTATCTTCGCAGAGTTTCCCGGCAAGTATTTAAACAAAGGGAGCGATTAATGACAAAATATATAATCTAAAAATAAAGAATAACATGAAAAAGAGTTTTGTTAGCCTGCTAACCATAGCAGCGATTACATTTGGAATGGTATCTTGCAACAGCAGTAAAAAACAAGACGCCGCTGAGCAAAAAGTAGAGGAAGAAGCAGCTATCGCAGGAGAAGTATCTAAAGGTCTGCTTACTGCCGAGTTGAAAGACGAGGTTACTCGTTTCTTGAAAGATATGCCGGATTCGGAGTTGCCTTACAAAGTATCTACCGGCGAGGTTACGATCTCTGTCGCTAATACTGATTTTATGTTGCCGGTCAGCAAGGTTTCCGAATTGAACACACAAGCCCAGAAAGCACGTGCTTGCGGTATCTACTTCGCAGACTTGAACGTATTGAAGGCTATGAAAAAGCCGACTACAGATATCGAGAACGTATTGGTTAAATTGACTACGGATCTGGACATTCCATTCGCTATCGACATCATGAAAGAGTCCGCTCCCGCTAACGCCAGCAAAGAGGAGTTAAGCAAATTCATGAAAGACCAAGAAAACAAATTGATCGACGCTATGATGGAAAATGATAAGGCTGACGTTGAGCTTGAGTTGTTAGGGGGCATGGCTGTAGAATATGCCATTGTATACGCAAACCCGGGCTTGGTTGTTAAAGGCGACGCTATTTCCGCCGGTTTGAGCGAGAATATGGAAAAACGTATCGGTATCATCCAGCAGATCACAGCCGACTTAGCTAAATATTATCCTGACTTGGAGCAATTAGGAACTACAATCGCTCCGTTAAGCGGAATGGTAGCAACCATAAATACGGCTCGTGAGTCAAAAGCTAAGATTAAGGAAATGCGTGCGAATCTATTGAAGTAATATAAACCTCATATCATAAAAAGTGTATGGTGATAACATCATACACTTTTTTTATATCCCTTCGGATATCACTGCAACAGGCCTTGCAATAGTACTGCAGCACCTATGCAGTAACACTGCAACGCCCATGCAGTATCCTATATCTTATGAGTTTTGATAAGTACCTTATCCCCATTTTCCAGAGTAGTAGCGAAAAGATAGATAGTTCCTCCATCCACAATTTTAGTTCGCTTACGTAACTCATCCACCGAGAGGGGGAAATTACGGACTGTGATATTCGCTTGGGGAATCTGCCTCGACAAGGTCTTACATTGTTTATTCGTAAAGGGGACCACTTCGTCTACCACAAAAGAACGTCCCGGAAAACTAGGGACAACCTCATCCGACGTATATAAATGACTGCTGACATGCAATTTATTCAATCCAAAACGAGTGGCGACCGCTTTAAACGCACCCGCCTTCAAGATGGAAGCGTTCGGTTCGTATAAATAACGCTTGACTTCTCCACGGATGGAAGCGACAGCTTCCCGTTCTTCCACCAATGAGAACACAAACAATTCCGGCTCTTCCTCCGAAGTGAAATTCACGCAACAGATTTGAGGACTCCCGCCTTTCGATCCTCGCTCCAACACAAACAAAAGCTCCTTACATTCATTTTTCACCGAAAGCACCTGTATGGCTGTCACATCCGGAAGTAAATCCAACGTCATATGAATATCCGCCATCGGAGATAATTTAGCGATCACCTTAGGGGCATGACCAAACAAGACAGGAACCAACTTTGTCAAGTCCGGCTCGCAATCTTGCAGCGCAAAAACCCGCTTATTCCCCTCTCCCCTACGAGCCGGATCGATATAAAACACATCTATTCCATCGATCTTATCTATTAACTCCGTAGAATCGCCATTCAATACCGTTACGTTACCAACGTCTAGCACCTTGAAATTATGGATAGCCGCCTCGCAATAAGCGGGAAAGCGTTCGATATAGGTAACCTGCCGTACTTTCCGGGAGAAGAAATAGCTATCGATCCCCAATCCACCAGTCAAATCACATACATGTGCCTGTGGATCTACCAACCTCTGTTTGTACAAGGCAGTCTGTTCCGAGGAACATTGCTCCGCCGCTATCTTCGCCGGAAAAACCAGTCGATCGTTTTGATACCATGAAGGTAGTTTATCCTTGATCTGCCGCCGAGATTTTAATTGATCCACCACGAAAGGGATATCGATCCCCGGATAACGAGAGGCGGAAAGCAACAGACGATTCAAATCATCCGACGCATGTTCCTTGATAAATCGTGAAAGTTTCTCTATTTGTTCCATGCTTTGTCAACCTATACGTTCTTTAGGCAAAGTTAGCGTAAAACGGCTACCTTTACCATATTCCGACTTCAATTGTATCTCACCGCCGAAACGCTGCGCTATCACTTGGCAAATCGCCAGTCCGAGTCCGGTGCCTTGCGCAAACTCATCCAATTTGCAAAAACGATCAAAGACTTGCTTCTGTTTCTCCTCAGGGATGCCGATACCGGTGTCTTCTACATAGATATGAAGGCAGTCGCCTTTCGTACAGAAATAGTATCCAACTTCTATATAGCCAGAAGTCGTGAACTTGATGGCATTATTGATAAAATTAGACAATACTTGTTTCAGCCGATAAGGATCTACCGCCACAACCACCGGGATCTCGGGGACACGCATGCGTAGCTCTACCCCCTCGGGCATCATCAACTGGAAAGTACAATAGATTTCATTGATCAAGACATTCAAATCATGGCGATCGAAAACAAAACTCATCTTTCCAGATTCCATACGGGAAAGATCTAAAATATCATTGATCAGTTTCAATAGTAAGTCGGAGTTCGTATTAATCAACTTCACGAACTGCTCACGCTCTTCCGGCTCCAAGACCTCTTCCGAGTTCATTAAATTCGAGAAACCGACAATCGCATTCAGCGGCGTACGGATCTCATGGCTCATATTCGCCAAGAAAGCCGACTTCATCCGATCCGACTCCTCGGCTTTTTCCCTCGCAGAGATCAATACCTCCTCCGTATCCTTGATATTTTGGATATTCAAACATAAGCCATTAATTACATACCCATCATTCGCATCCTCTAAGCTTCCGTAACGAAATTCCCACCATTGGTAACCTTTCCCGTTAAAATCGCAACGATATTGAAGGATATGATGAGAGATCGTACCCGTACAAATGAAATCAATTAAGGATCGCAAACTCTGCCTGTCGTCCGGATGAGTCATCTCGTACAGCTCATCCAAAGGAATTTCCCGGGGAGAAATATTCACAGAACTAAAGAACTCATTGTCAAATCGGAAAGTTCCAGACTGTAATTTCCAAGCGAATATATTACCCCCTTCCAACGCTAAAGAAAGATGCTCTTTCTCCTGCTTTAAATTAGCGAGCACCTCTTTCCTTCGTCTTGCTTCCCGCCAATAGAGATAAAACAAATAACCGATCAATGCCAACAATAAGATCACACCCAAGGAAGAGGCGATAAAAACCTCTATCTTATACCGTTCGGAAATAGGCATATTTATGACATGAACATTAGTAGGGACCTCTTCCTTTGAAATACCTAAACGTTGCATCTCTACCCAATCATACAGATACTCTTTGGGACTCTCTACGATCGGAACGGAAGAGATAGGCGTACCGGAAAGAATTTTAGCCGCCAACCTAGCCTGTTCCGCCGCTTGTATGCGGTTCGAGCAAAAATAGCCTCCCAGAACTTCCACGTTTATATTAAAGATTTCCCGCACTGCCGTAAATGAAGGAGTCACGAACATCTTAGACAAGCCTGCGGATGTATAGTCATAACGGATATTGAAAAATACGCAATAAGGATAGGTACCATTAATATTACTCAATAAAAACTCCCCATTGGCTTTACGAAAAGGCATGAAATGGATTATATTTTTCGAAGGACGTATCGCCTTCATTCTCATCTCGGTTCTAAACATCATGGAATCCACCTTAAAGTCCGGATCATTTAATTGGAAAGCCAATTGATTATAATCCAACACATACCGGCTCGTATCGACCGCTTTTATCAACTCCCGGAAAGCCAACTGCCCTAAGGAGGTCTTATCATAATTGATATAAATGCGAGACTTTCCCATTTGCCGATCGATCAAACGAAGGTTCTCCTCATAATCAATCTTATCCCAGCTACCTGTTACATTCGGATATTCTTCCAGCAAATCCCAATTAGGGAAATTGACGCCAGAGAAAACAACCGGAACTTTCTTTACAAAAGGATGGCCGCATTTCATCAACGTATAGGTAGCCTGATCATCATTCACCAATATGATGTCGGGCTTCCAAAGACGGATCGTATCGATAAAGTTATACATCCGTTCCTCTTCCTCCTCAGCCATATAACACTCGCAGTCGAGATAAAACGTACGGATGTCCGCATTCACCCGATTTTTTCCCAGCTCTTTCCGGATATCTGAGTTTAATTCCAGATAGTTCTTATCATCCCACCGAAAAGATTGGATCACAAGCACACGGCTCCGCTTCGCCTCAGGTTTACACCCCAACGCTAATAAAAGCAGAATAAAAACACCCCCGACATTATTTAAGAATCTCATGTCCAAACTTTAAACAGTAAATGTGACAAAAGTACGACTATTTTCATTATTCACATTCATTAGCTGTATCTTTCTTTTCCCTCTTCCGTTCTAAAATGAATAAATATATAGGGATTGTCAAGGAAAAGCCGTATATTTGTCCATTGGTTGAAAACCTTGTAAACTGTATATTAACAAGATTAATTCTATTAGTAAATGGGAAGAGTATTAGTTATTGGTGCAGGGGGCGTAAGTACCGTTGCTGTTAAGAAAATAGCGATGAATGCGGATGTCTTCACGGATATCATGGTAGCTAGCCGTACGAAAAGTAAATGCGACAAGATCGCCGCCGATATCAAGAACGTGAAAGTGCAAACCGCACAGGTAGACGCAGACAACGTGCAAGAGCTTGTTGCCTTGTTTAACGCCTTCAAACCGGATTTGGTGGTAAATCTGGCCTTACCTTATCAAGATTTGCATATCATGGATGCTTGTCTGGAATACGGTGTTAGCTATTTAGATACGGCCAACTACGAACCGCTTGATGAAGCCAAATATCAATACAGCTGGCAATGGGCCTATAAAGATCGTTTCGAGAAAGCCGGTCTTACCGCTATCTTGGGATGTGGTTTCGATCCGGGGGTTACCGGCGTATATACAGCCTATGCGGCAAAGCATCATTTCGACGAGATACACTATCTGGATATCGTAGACTGCAACGCAGGAGATCACCATAAGGCATTCGCTACCAATTTCAATCCGGAAATCAATATCCGTGAGATTACTCAACGTGGCAAATATTTCGAGGATGGGGAATGGAAGGAGACCGATCCGTTAAGCGTACATAAAGCCTTGAATTATCCGAATGTAGGACCGAAAGAATCGTATTTGATGTATCACGAGGAATTGGAAAGTTTGACCAAAAACTTCCCGACCCTCAAACGGGCTCGTTTCTGGATGACTTTCGGACAGGAATACTTGACTCATCTACGTGTCATCCAAAATATCGGTATGGCTCGTATCGACCCGATCCTTTACAACGGGCAGGAAATCGTTCCGATCCAATTCTTAAAAGCCGTACTGCCGAACCCGGGTGATCTGGGAGAGAATTATACTGGCGAGACTTCCATCGGTTGCCGCATCCGTGGTATCAAGGACGGTAAGGAATTAACTTATTACGTATACAACAACTGTAGCCACCATGCCGCTTATCTAGAGACAGGAGCGCAGGGTGTTAGTTATACCACCGGTGTTCCCGCCATGATCGGCGCCAAATTATTTATGCAAGGCATTTGGAAGAAACCGGGTGTATGGAATGTGGAGGAATTCAATCCGGACCCATTCATGAAAGAGCTGAATGAGCAAGGTTTGCCTTGGCATGAATTGTTTAACATTGACTTAGAATTGTAATATGGCAATACAAATAGGCGATAAGGTTCCCGAGTTTTTGGGAACCGATCAAGACGGTAAAGAGGTAAAGATGAGTGACTATAAAGGGAAAAAAGTAGCGCTCTATTTTTATCCGAAAGATAATACGAGCGGTTGCACGGCGGAAGCATGCAGCTTACGTGACGGCTATCAAGCCTTACAAGCGAAAGGCTTCGAGATCATCGGAGTAAGTAAAGATAGCGCCAAATCGCATCAAGGCTTTATACAAAAGCAAAACTTACCTTTCCGTTTAATAGCGGACACAGACACGGCCTTACAAGAACAGTTTGGTGTGTGGGCTGAGAAAAAAATGTACGGACGTTCATACATGGGGACTCTCCGGACCACCTTTATCATTAACGAGGAAGGTATTGTTACCAATATCATCGGGCCGAAAGAGGTGAAGACAAAAGACCATGCAAATCAAATCCTTAATTTATAAGGGACACATATGGCAAAAGAAGAAAATTTGTTCGAAGAAAAAGCGAAAGAAGAAGGTGGTAAACCAGCCGCTAACACGGATAAGCTAAAAGCTTTACGTGCGGCAATGGATAAAATCGAGAAGAACTACGGAAAAGGTTCGATCATGAAACTGGGCGATGAAAGCATCGAGGATATCGAGGTGATACCGACAGGCTCTATCGCTTTAAACGCAGCGCTGGGCGTAGGTGGATATCCGAAAGGACGTATCGTCGAGATCTATGGTCCGGAATCTTCCGGTAAGACAACGATAGCGATCCATGCGATCGCCGAGGCTCAGAAAAAAGGAGGTATCGCCGCATTTATCGATGCGGAGCATGCTTTTGACCGTTTCTATGCTGAAAAGTTAGGCGTTGATGTAGAGAACCTATGGATCTCCCAGCCGGATAACGGTGAGCAGGCCTTGGAAATAGCCGAGCAATTGATCCGTTCATCCGCCGTAGATATCATTGTTATCGACTCCGTAGCCGCATTGACTCCTAAAGCCGAGATTGAGGGCGATATGGGAGACAGCAAGATGGGTCTGCAAGCTCGTCTAATGTCGCAAGCCCTTCGTAAGTTGACGGCCGCGATCAATAAGACGAATACGACCTGTATCTTCATCAACCAATTGCGTGATAAGATCGGTGTAATGTTCGGAAACCCTGAAACGACGACAGGTGGTAACGCATTGAAATTCTATGCTTCTGTCCGTTTGGATATCCGTAGTATTGGAAAGCTGAAAGATGGTGACGAGATCAAGGGAAACCAAGTGCGTGTGAAAGTTATAAAAAACAAGGTGGCTCCTCCATTCCGCAAGGCAGAGTTCGATATCATGTTCGGTCAAGGTATTTCCCGTTCCGGAGAGATCATCGATCTTGGTTCTGAACTGAATATCATCAAGAAGAGCGGTTCATGGTACAGCTACAACGATACCAAATTGGGACAGGGTCGTGATGCGGCAAAACAATGTGTCGAGGACAATCCCGAATTGGCAGACGAATTATCCGAATTAATATTTGAGGCATTAAAAGCCAACAAGTAATTTGCGGGGGCGGGCAAACCCCGCCCCTATACGAAATTGTAATGAGTAATAAAGACAAATATCGTTTACTTTGCAATACTGAAAAAAATATACCGATCTTCTCACATGACTGGTGGTTGGATACGGTTTGCGGAGAAAAAAAATGGGATGTCTTGCTTATAGAACAAAAGGGAAGGATACAGGCAACCCTCCCCCTTTACATCCCCCATTCCGATATTGTCTCAATGCCTTCTTACACCCAAACGATGGGCCCTTGGTTCGCCGCAAGTTCCTCCGACACGAAATATACGACCGAGTTAGGACGACGTCAAGAACTATGCAAACAATTCACGGAAGAACTAAAACGCTATCCGCACTTCCTGCAAAATTTCAATTATGACATTACGGATTGGCTTCCGTTTTATTGGGCGGGATATAACCAAACGACACGTTATACCTATTTATTAAAAAATATCCGGGATCATCAAGCGGTATGGGAGAATATGAGCCCCAATATCCGGCGAAATATTGCGAAAGCGCAGAATAAATACCATATATCCGTAAAAAAAGGGATTCCTTTGAATGAGTTCCTAGCTGTACAAGCCCAAACATTTGATCGCCAGCATGTACGAATCAAGGAAGACACGAATGTACTGAAAGACTTGATCGCCACTTGCCGGCAAAGAGGACAAGGTGATTTATGGGGAGGTTATGACGAGCAAGGCCATTTACATGCGGCCGCTTTCATCGTATGGCAAGATCGATCGGCTTACTATCTCGCAGGAGGAGGAAATCCGGCCTATAGAGGTTCCGGAGCGCAAAGCTACGTCCTGTGGGAATGTCTTCATTTCGTTTCTCAATTTACGACGGTATTTGATTTCGAAGGGTCTATGCTACCCGGAGTAGAACGTTTCTTCCGCGAGTTCGGAGCTATCCAAACCCCATTTTTCACAATATCTAGGGGGAAATTGAGTTTATTAGACAGAGCACGCATTAAACTAAGCAAATGGGTATGAAAAATCGCACTTTACATTATATAATACGTTTTCTTGTAGGAGATGATGTCCCTAGCGAACTGGTGGAAACGATCGGGTACACGGCTGATCCCAATAAATTCGACCGATATAACGTCGTTATCATTCCATCCGGCTTCTTTGATGGACAAACATACGGGACTCCCGCTTCCTTACCGGAACTCCCCTTGCAAGAGGTTCAAGGTATCCCCTTGTTATTCGGCTCGCCGAAAGAGGAATGGATAAGAGATACATGGGTGGTTCATGCCGATATCATCGCAAGTACTTATTTTCTCATTTCCAGATACGAGGAGATGGTACGGCGTGGACTTCGGGATGAGCATGGAAGATTTCCCGGTAAAGAGTCCTTGCCCTACCGGGCCGGTTTCCTGCATCGTCCGATCGTGGATGAATATCGCATGCTGCTTCATCGTTGGCTGCGCCAATCCCGGTTACGTGTACCCGAGGTAAAAAAGCAAATCCGGAAGATCTACCTCACGCACGACGTAGATTCTCCGACTCTATATCGTTCGTGGAAAGGTTTGATACGGTCTATTAGAGATAGAAGAGGTTTATATAAATCCTTTCAAGGTAAATTCGGTTCCCTTGAGAAAGACCCGTTTTATACCTTCCCTTGGTTTTTCCGCCAGAATAGTATCCTTCAGGACTTGATCGGGAAGGAACAATGTCACCTTATCCTATTTATCCGGAACGGGGGGAAAGCCAAGCACGACAAACCTCATTACGATTTGAGGAATAAAGATATTCGTAAATTGATAAAAAGTGCTTTAGAGCATAATGTAACTATTGGTTTGCATAGTAGCTACCAAGCGGGTACGACTCCCAGCCTTATCCGGAAAGAGAAAACCGGTCTGGAAGATCATATCGGTAAAAATGTTCGGTTCAACCGTCATCATTTCTTGGCAATCCGGGAACCGGAAGATATGGACCAAATAGAGGCTGCTGGGGTTACGGACGATTTCACCATGGGGTACGCCGATGTCTCCGGATTCCGGTTAGGGACTTGCTACCCGGTTCGTTGGATCAATCCGATCACCCGCCGGCTATCTCCTCTCCGACTACATCCGCTTATTATAATGGATTGTACCCTAGAGGAGGAGAAATATATGGGACTGGATTTTGACAGGGCTTTAACCTATTGCCGGAATTTAGTGGAACAAGTAAATAATGTAGGAGGTGAATTGGTTTTACTATGGCATAATGACTCCGTACAAGAAGGGTCCGGAAGTTATTTACGTAAATTATACGCCCAGCTATTAAAAGAATTAGCGAAGCAGTGAAAACAATAAAATCCCTGTATTCAAATAAATCAGAAAGAATGATTACTAATTGTAAAAATATTTTAGTCCTCGCCCCTCATACGGATGATGGGGAACTTGGGTTGGGGGGAACTATCTCACGCCTGATAGAAGATGGTAAAAAAGTGACCTATGTGGCTTTCTCCACCGCACAGCAATCGGTTCCCGAGGGTTTTCCGAAAGATATCTTGAAGACAGAGGTCAAGCAAGCGACCCAGACCTTAGGTATAGAACCGGAAAACCTAATCATATACAATTACGAAGTAAGAAAACTGGGATACGCAAGACAAGAGATATTAGAGGAGTTAATACGCCTGAAAAAAGTATCCGATTTTGACCTAGTCTTCATCCCTAGCTTGCACGACATCCACCAAGATCATACGACGATCGCCCAAGAGGGTCTACGGGCGTTCAAAAACACGAATATATTAGGTTATGAGTTAATCTGGAACAACTTGACATTCAATACACAATGTTTTGTAAGGCTGGAAGAGCGCCATATCGACGCAAAGGTAGAATCATTGAAAGCCTATAAATCGCAAGGAGCGAGAGATTATCTATCCAAGGACTTTATCTATTCATTAGCGAGAGCACGGGGTGTCCAAGCGGGATGTACCTATGCGGAAGCGTTTGAAGTCGTTCGTCTATTCTTATAACACTGATTGAATCCATGAATAAACTCCTTATCATATGTGATATGTTCCCACCCGCTTTCGCCCCCAGAATGGGATATCTATGCAAATATTTGACACGCATGGGATGGGAAGTTACCGTAGTGACAGAATACATAGAAGACAATACATTCGAATTCCTTACAGGGTATGCGGACGTGTATTGCGTCCGCTACTACAAAGCATCAGGAAAGATCTCAAAGCATATCGAATGGATGTGGGTCATGTTTCTAGACATCTTGTTTGGTTATAAAGACATGAGAATAATCAACGCATGTATTCCCTTAATAAAGACCAACCAGTACAAAGGAATATTGTGTAGCACATACCGCACCTTTCCTTTAACCGCTGCCAAGACGTTAGCGATCCATACCAACCTCCCTTTCGTCGTGGATTTACGAGATATTATCGAGCAATACGCCTCCAACGAATATATATCGCATAAATTCCATACATTTTCATGGTTAGACGCATTCATCACAAAGCGATTTCGCAAACGGTTACTTAAAAAGCGGAATAACGCTTTGGAGGTAGCGGATTGTGTCACGACTGTATCGCCTTGGCATGTGGAGGTACTCAAACAGTATAATCCCAACGTAAGACTGATTTATAACGGATTCGATCCTGAGTTGTTCTATCCGCAACAAATCAAGACCTCCCGGTTTATCATTACCTATACCGGACGGTTGTTAAGTTTAGCGATCCGAAATCCGGAGTTATTATTTGCAGCCATCGCCCGTCTTACGGAGGACAAGGTCATTATCCCCGAAACTTTTCGAGTTGTATGGTATACCGATCAAGAGTCCCGCTCCATCATCCGCCAAGAGGCCGAACGACATGGGGTGCAATCTTTCATGGATTACCATGAGTATGTACCGGCATCCGATATTCCCCTCATCTTGAACAAAAGCTCGGTGCTGCTTTCCTTGACGAATAAGTTTGACACGTCTGGTCCAAAAGGCTTCATGACAACTAAGTTCTTTGAATCGCTTGCGGTAGAAAAACCCATCTTATGCGTACAAAGTGACGAGGCCTACCTCGCCGAAGCCATTAAGGAGACCCATTCCGGACTGGCCGCAACCCGGGTAGACGAGGTGTACGATTTCTTGAAACATTACTATGAGGAATGGCAGGAAAAAGGATATACGACCTCGCCCGTCAATCGGGATAAGCTATCGAATTATTCCCGGAAAGAACAAGCTAGCCAATTTGCGCGTATATTTGAGGAAATTTAAGCAGATGGATAAATACCTCAACATAGTATCGTTCAATATACCTTATCCCGCCAATTACGGAGGGGTTATTGATGTGTATTATAAACTGGAAGCCTTGCGTGCTTGCGGCGTGAAACTCATATTACATTGTTTCGAATATGAACGTCCGCACGCGCCGGAATTAGAAAGCATTTGCGACAAGGTTTTCTATTATAAACGCCGTACCGGGGTAATCGCTAATTTAACATGGCTCCCTTACAATGTATATAGCCGTAAAGATCATCGCTTGATCGAGAATCTTTTACAAAATGATTACCCGATCTTATTTGAGGGCCTCCACTCCTGCTATTATATGGACGATCCCCGTTTAAGAAACCGGATGAAGATATTCCGGGAGTGCAATATCGAGCACGATTATTATCGCCACTTGGCAAAGTCTGGCAAAGGATTGGTTCGCAATGCCTTTTTCAAGATCGAGGCCATGCGCTTCCAAGCCTATCAGAAAGTAGCACGGTACGCAAATCTGATAATCGCCGTATCCACGACAGACGCAGACTATTTACGAAAACAATTTCCCAATCAAAGGATCGAGTTCGTTCCTTGTTTCCACGAGAATAACCGGATTACGGCCGAACCGGGAAAATCCGATTATATTTTATATCATGGCAAGTTATCCGTTATCGAGAATGAACGAGCCGTGTTATTTCTCACCAAGCATGTTTTCAGCCAATTAAAACATACCTGCATAATAGCGGGCATGAACCCGACCCGTTTGATACGAGAGGCAGCCGCTCCTTACCCACATATAAAAGTAGAAGCAAATCCCAGTAAGGAACGTATGGACGCATTGATCCACAACGCACAAATTCATATGCTAATCACATTTCAAGATACCGGCCTAAAACTAAAGCTTTTGAACAGCTTATTCGCCGGAAGGCATACGATTGTCAATCATCTCATGCTAGCGGGTAGCGGATTAGATCCTTTATGCCATATCGCCGATACGCCGGATGAGATGATACGGGCTTGCGAACAATTAATGGCCCTACCTATAGATAAAGAGGTGATAGATAAACGAAAACAATTATTGTTCCCTGCTTTTTCTAATGAAGATCAGGGGATACGTTTATACAAGATGATATATGATGAAAGAGAATAGAAGTGATTTATTACATACATTAACCGAACGTTTGAAAGCGATCGACTATAATAAATTACCGATCAGCGATTATAATAAGCGATACATCGGCAACTTAAAGCCGGCGTTAAGCTATTTCATGCATATATACGCAGATTGCCTGCAAAGAGGACTTCAAGCGATACAAACCCCTATCTCCGATGTCACGCTAATCGATTATGGAGGAGGAACCGGCTTCCTTAGTATTCTGGCGAAATCCATAGGAATAGGACAAGTTATTTATATTGATCTTAACCCATCTTCCGTGGAGACGATCCAGCTATTGAAACAAATAATAGGAATAGGCCCCGATATCATACTCCATGGAGATTCAGATGTTCTTGCGGACTGGTGCGCAAGGAACAAAGTCTACCCCCAACTTTTAATCGCTACGGACCTGATAGAGCATGTCTATGATTTATCTTTGTTCTTCAAGGATTTAATCCATATAAACGATTCCATGTATCTACTATTCACGACAGCCTCTACACCATTCAACCCGTATGTCCAACAACGGTTACATAAGATGATGGTCGGATGCGAAAGTGGATCTTTGGAATCCCCCAACTATTATACATTACGAGAGCAATTCATAACGAAACTTTGCCCGGCTTTCTCCCCAAAAGAAGTAGAGACATGGGCCCGACAGACTAGAGGCTTGACCTATCCCGATATCCAAAAAGCGATCGAGAAAAAGAGTTTACCAAGCCCGGAAGACCCATACAATACTTGCGATCCGGCTACAGGTAATTGGACCGAACGAATCCTTCCCATACAGACTTATGAGGACTTATTGGCACCCTACCAGTTCAAGCTTAAAGTAGAGAAAGGATTTTATAACGCAGACCGAAGCAACCCAGTTCTTTCCTTGATATGCAAAGGTATCAACGCATTGATCCGCAACAGCGGCTCCTTTGGTTTTCTATTGGCACCATTCATCATTCTCTCCTGCGGCAAGGAGCGAGCAGATGCCATCTAGAACATATTCACGGGTCAAGTCTTCAGCTTTCAAGATCTGGTCGTTCCACTGCAATAAATCAATATCTATCGGCACACGCCCACAGGATTTATCTTCCGGCTTACGTCCGATGCAGCATTCTATATCTTTCAAGACATCCTTTATTCGCGCCGGACTCTCCTCGCTATACAAAACAGCCACTCGATTCAAAAATGTAGTTGATAATGGACAATCGATCGGTTCCGTATAAACTGGCTGGGAAAACTGTATAAAAACAAAATGAGCACGCAGCATCTCCGCCGCGCGCTCCATATTTTTCTCTTTATCCCAATTAGAGCCTAAGCACAATAGAACCCGGTTTCGTTTATTCTCCATCTCCGGCTAAAAGCGTTTAGTCATTTTTATGATTATTCAAGAATGTATTGATAAAACCGATCAACTTCACGAAAGAAGCGGAAAATTGTCCGGTATCGCTATTACGGATAGAGATAAATTTCTCCTTACCTTCCGTAGTAAATGAAACCTGATACATGATATCTCCTAAATCCCGGTTCGTCTCCTCCTCAAAGCCATAAGAGTCTTTCATCTTAAAGAAATTACATTTTTGCAGAATCGGTTTTAAAGAAGCAAACTCCTCGTCAGTCAATGTCCCCTCCATAATTTTAGGATCTCGTTTCTTGGCGAAATTATCCATATAATAATTATACTCCTCGATACGGAATGTCTTGTCACTATCAAACAGAACCATTAGTTTGTAGTTATCTACACTTTCCATACTATAACTAAAAGAGAAATCCTTCAATTCTTTTTTACAGCCTGTAAAACAAGCAGACAGAAGAACCAATAAGGTAGCGAACAAAGTAATTCGTAGTTTCATTTGTCTAAAGTTGAAATTTGTGGCACAAACATACATAAAATACTCGAAAAACAACCCATGGAAATAAAAAAATACCTATTAGTTGGTATTGGTGGTACGAAGTTTTCAAGCTACCTTCGCGTAACATTTAATAGGACATGAGATTATCAGAACTTCGCACAGGCGATAAAGGTGTTATAGTAAAGGTAATGGGTCGCGGAGCTTTCCGCAAACGCATTATCGAGATGGGATTTATCAGAGGGAAAGAAGTGATCGTTATACAAAACGCTCCGCTCAAAGACCCTATTCACTATCGTGTAATGGGATATGATGTCTCATTGCGACGCTCGGACGCCGCATTGATCGAAGTCGTTAGCGCGGCGGATTTCGAGAAGGAACAAGCTACCTCGGTACAAGATACGAACAGGAGTGCAGACTCTTTTATCCTGCCTCCCGGCAATGAATTGCAAGCCATCGCATTACATAAAGGAAAAACAATTAACGTAGCCTTGGTTGGTAATCCGAACTGCGGAAAGACCTCTCTTTTCAATTTCGCATCCGGAGCACATGAGCATGTGGGTAACTATAGCGGCGTGACCGTAGATGCCAAGGAAGGAACCTTCCAACAGAATGGCTATACATTCCGCATCGTAGATTTACCGGGTACTTACTCCCTATCCGCTTACACGCCGGAAGAATTATACGTGCGTAAGCATTTGAATGAAGAGCAACCAGACGTGGTGATCAATGTTATCGACGCATCCAATCTGGAGCGAAACCTATATTTGACCGCCCAACTGATCGATATGGACGTTCGCATGGTAATCGCCTTAAACATGTATGATGAGCTGGAACGCCATGGTAATAAATTCGATCATGAGTCCTTAGCAAAAATGATCGGGGCACCGATTATCCCGACCGTAAGTAAAACAGGCTTTGGCATAGAGGATTTGTTTAACCGTGTAATCAAGGTATACGAAGAAGAAGATCCTGTCATCCGTCATATCCATATTAATTACGGAGAGTCTTTAGAGAAAGGGATCAGCAACGTTAGGAAGACCTTGAAAAATAGCGTGGATATACCCAAAAGCTTGTCAAAGCGCTATCTATCTATCAAGCTATTAGAGGGAGACCGGGAGATAGAGACATTTATAAAAACGCTGCCCGGTGCCGAAACGATCTTCCAAGAAAGAGACCGTAATACAGCCCTAATAGAAAAGTTATTGCAAGAGGATTGTGAGACCGCATTCACGAACGCACGCTATGGCTTTATTTCCGGAGCGTTGCGTGAGACTTACGAACAAAATACGATCAAAGAGGCAACGAGTACGCAGATCATCGATCTATTCGTCACGCATAAAGTCTTAGGCTTCCCTATCTTTATCCTATTCATGTGGATCATGTTCGAGGCCACTTTCCGTTTGGGAGGCTATCCGATGGAATGGATAGAGGCATTGGTCGAAGTGATCGGTAATTTCGTGCGCAGCCATATGTCGGAAGGACCTTTGAAGGATCTTCTCGTGGATGGTATCATCGGTGGCGTGGGAGGTGTTATCGTGTTCCTGCCGAATATCTTGATTCTGTATATGTTCATATCGTTCATGGAAGACTCCGGATATATGGCACGTGCGGCTTTTATCATGGATAAGATCATGCATAAGATGGGACTGCATGGAAAGTCGTTCATCCCTTTAGTGATGGGATTCGGTTGTAACGTTCCTGCTATCATGGCCTCCCGTACGATAGAGAGCCATAATAGCCGGATGATAACGATGTTGGTAAATCCGTTGATGAGCTGTAGCGCCCGCCTGCCGGTTTATGTATTGCTGACCGGGGCGTTTTTCCCGAAGAACGCCAGCTTTGTGTTATTAGCTTTATATGTATCCGGAATCTTGCTGGCAGTTATCATGGCCCGTCTTTTCAAACGCTTCCTGTTTAACGAGGAGGATGTTCCTTTCGTAATGGAACTCCCCCCCTATCGGATGCCTACCGGCAAATCCATCATGATCCATATGTGGGAGAAAGCGAAACAATACTTGCACAAGATGGGAGGTATCATCTTGGTCGCTTCTATCATCATCTGGTTCCTTGGGTATTTCCCCAGACATTCGGAGAGCGGAGATCAGTTTGATCGCCAGATAGCGGAGATCGAAAATACGGAGTTGGATTCTCAAGAAAAAACAGATACGATAGAGGAGTTAGAACGCTTGAAGGCAATCGACCACCAACAAAATTCGTATATCGGGCGTATCGGCCAGACGATTCAACCGGTCTTGGCTCCCTTAGGATTCGACTGGAAAATGAGTGTAAGCTTACTTACCGGTATGGCGGCGAAAGAAGTTGTTGTCAGCACGTTAAGCGTATTATACACGGGGAATGCCGATGATGACAGCCAAGCCCTGTCGGAGCGTTTGAAGCAAGACCGTAACGCAGAAGGTAATTTGGTATTCACACCGCTCATAGCGATTAGCTTAATGCTTTTCGTCTTGATTTATTTTCCGTGCATAGCAACTATATCGGCTATTGTCAACGAGTCTGGCTCATGGAAATGGGGTATATTCGTTATCATTTATACTTGTGTCCTAGCATGGATCGTTTCTTTCATTGTTTATCAAACGGGGAATTTCTTTGTGGGTTTATTCAGCTAAGAACTTTCCTATGTTTTATTTAGTTATATATAGGAGGTAAATTTATAGGTATGTGGCAAGATATAGCAGTTTGCGTTATTGGTATCTCGGTTATCGGATATATCGCATATAAGGTTTATCGAATGCTTACGAAACCGAAATCCAGTGATCCTTGCTGTGGGTGTAGTGGGTGTTCGTTAAAGAAAGAATTGATGAAATAGACAATTGGGTTGTGTCAAGCAAAGAATTGCAACACAGCCCCATAACTTATTTCCAACCAAAAGGTCTTTACCGACCTATGCAATGATAAATAAAACCGGCCTCCTCCAATTCTGCCTTATCATAGATATTACGTCCATCCAAGATTAAAGGCGTAGCCATTAATTTCTTAATAACAGACCAAGAAGGCATACGGAATTCTTTCCATTCAGTAACCAACAATAGTGCATCCGCATCTATCACAGCCTCATATATATCTTTAACATAAGAAATCACATCTTCAGGCAAACGTCTTTGAGCCTCAGGTATAGCCACTGGATCATAAGCCGAAACCAGACATCCGGCGTTTCTTAACTTTTCGATCAAAACCAATGAAGGAGCCTCTCGCATATCATCTGTCTCCGGCTTAAACGCCAACCCCCATAAAGCGATACGCTTACCTTTGATATCCCCGTTAAAATGCTTCACTAACTTACGAAACAATATTGACTTCTGCTCTTCATTTACAGCCTCTACCGCTTCCAATATACGCATCTGATAACCACTATCGGCAGCGGTCTTCACAAGCGCTTTGACATCTTTCGGGAAACAAGAACCTCCGTATCCACAACCCGCATACAGAAAACGACTACCGATACGAGCATCCGTCCCAATCCCTTTACGCACCATATTTACGTCAGCACCGACAATCTCACACAAATTAGCGATATCATTCATAAAACTGATACGAGTCGCCAACATAGCGTTTGCCGCATATTTAGTCATTTCAGCAGAAGGGACATCCATAAAAATCACCCGGAAATTATTCAGTAAAAACGGACGATATAACTTTGACATCAATTTCTCGGCACGCTCGGATTCCACTCCTACAACTACACGGTCCGGACTCATAAAATCCTTTACCGCAGCCCCTTCCTTCAAGAACTCTGGGTTAGAAGCAATATCGAACTCTATATTTACATTCCGCTTAGCTTGCTCATCCTTAATAGCTCGCTTTACCTTCTGGGCAGTACCTACTGGAACCGTACTTTTAGTAACAACCAAGATATATTTATTCATGTATCTTCCCACGGTCCGAGCAACCTCCAACACATATTTCAAATCCGCGCTTCCATCCTCATCTGGAGGCGTCCCCACTGCGGAAAACAAGACTTCCACCTCATCCAGACATTCTTTTAACTCGGTAGTAAAATGCAAACGCCCCGCCTGCATATTACGAGCCACCAATTCATCCAAACCCGGCTCATAAATGGGAACGATGCCTTTCTTCAGATTATCGATCTTATTTTTATCCACATCTACACAAAACACCTCTGTACCCATTTCCGCAAAACACGTACCTGTTACCAAGCCTACATAGCCTGTTCCAACTATTGCTATTTTCATAATTCCCTTTGTTTCTCAAAATATCTTAAAAACGTATGCAAATGTACAATAATTCATAGAAATCCGCTATCATAAATATACAAATTGAAAAAAATCATATGTTCGTCTGTTTTTAAAGAAATAACTGTTAACTTTGTATTCGGTTTCCCTTTAATAGAGGGAAATCTTACATTGTTAAACAAACGGAGAAATCAACAATAATAGATTCACCCGTCCGTTATTATTGCAGGTACAGTTTGACAGTAAAGAAAAATAAGGAAGAGAGCATGACTAAAGTTTGTTTCTTGGTATCATCATTATGCAACGAAGGCCCGGTTAATGTTATGTATAACATTATCCAATATATGGACTTCTCCAAGTTCAAGGTATCTATCATTACTTTCATACCAGAGAAAAAAACTACCCGAATTAAGGATTTCCAGAAGTATCCGCTTTCGATTCATCAATTGGCACCAGAAACGCCTCTTAATCCATTCGCTTTATTCACGGCACTAAAACAAGAGGTAAAATTGATCAATCCGGATATGCTTCATGCGCATTGTCCGCGTTCATTATATTTAATGTGCTTTTTACCTCGAAAGTATAAACGAATCTATACGATTCATATCTATCCGGGACTGCAGCAGCAGATATTATATGGAAAATTTAAAGGAGATATCGTCAATCAACTGAACCATTTCTTCACCCGAAAAGTAGATCTCCCCATAGGTTGCTCTGAAAGTGTAGGAAAACTCTATAAAGAAAATAAAGGTTGGGACATCTCTTGCATACCCAATGGATCTTCGTTACCCATCTGGAATTGCGATCCGATTTATCGGCAAAAGCTAAGAAAAGATTTAGGACTAAAAGACGATATCCGATATTTTATTTTTATCGGGCGCTTCTCAGGAGAGAAGAATCCTGAACTATTAATACGTGCCTTTAAACAAATAGGGGCCAAGCAAGTGGGATTGATCATGCTCGGTGAGGGACCCTTATGGGAAGATTTAAAAAAAGAAGGTGATGACCGGATTCTTTTACCCGGTTTTAAAACGAATGTTTATGATTACTTAATCGCTTCCGATTATTATATTTCAGCCTCAGATGTCGAAGGATTGGCAAACACGCTGTTGGAGAGTATGACAGTAGGATTACCTATGTTACTTTCTGATATACCTTCACACCAAGAGGTGCTATCGAAGATGAGCGTCACGACAGGATATATTTTCAACAATAAAGACAGTAATAGTTTATTCGACAAAATAGAAAAAGTGCTCCTGTTAGATCGTACAGAAGTCGCACGAGAAGTACAAGACATATTCCAAAAGCATTATACAGCGAAGAAAATGTCTTTGTCTTATCAAAACGCATATACTAGTTTATGACACCTTATGTATCTATTATAACCATAACAAGGAATCATTTCAAATATATCATGGAGATACTAAATTCGTTGTTCACGACAGGAAGACCATCAGTCCCGCTCGAAGTCATCATCGTAGATAATTGCTCATCTGATGGTACGATTTACTTTTTAAAGAAGAATCGGTTTAAGGTAATAACCCGACCAACAAACTTAATAATGTTATAATAGGTGAAAAATACAATCTATCATCAACAAATAGAACATAAATTGCATCTATAAAATTAAAAACATAATAGGACAAAATGATAATGAAACCAGAAATATCGATTATAACAGTTGGCATGAATCACCTTTCATACGTGAAAGAGATGCTTGCGTCTTTGTATTCAGTAGGAAGTCCATCCGTTTCATTCGAGGTTATTTTTGTTGATAATTGTTCTACTGACGGAACCGCCGATTATATCCGGAACAATTATCCTACCATAAAACTCATTGAGAATCAAAAGAAATATGGTTTTGCCCGAAATAATAATATTGGAGCAAAACATGCTATAGGGAATTATATACTTATATTAAACCCAGACATCATATTAACGCAAGGAGCAATCGACAAATTATACAACTATGCGATAAAACATCCTTCATGTGGAATTGTCGCACCCAAGTTACAAAACCGGGACTGCTCATTGCAATATTCTGCACGTAGATTTCCTTCAATTAAGATTTTGCTAAATCGGGCTCTTACCAAAGGAAATGATAAGTCCGGCAATAAAAATGTTCAAACCTATTTACTGAAGAACCTTCCTATGGACACTCCTACAGAGGTCGATTGGTGTATGGGAGCAGCGTTTTTGATCTCTCACACATTCTACAATGAACTAAAAGGATTTGACGAGAAATTCTTCTTGTATGTAGAAGATATGGATATTTGCTATCGTTGTTGGAAAAAGAATAAGAAGGTAGTCTATTACCCTTTATCCAAAATGACGCATGTTCACCAAAGAAGTAGTCAGCGTCTTAATAAGAAAACGTTAATTCATTTGAAAAGTTTCTTTTATTTCTTTAGGAAAAACAGATTTAAGATCAAATCTGAGGCTCAGCACCTCACAAGTGCACCTCAAAGAGAAAAAGAAACATTTCAGTTACAACCAAAGGTCGTTCCTAGCAAATAAAAAAGATGATACAAGAATTCATAAACAAGCAATTTTATAACTTATTTATTTTCACGTTCATATTTGGATTGGTCCTTTATGGAACGATCGGATTTGATAGTATAGATGAGATATGTGCTTGCATCTTGCTTATCTTATTTATTTTCGCAACATTCAAGACGCCGGATTGGGCTATAAATAAGTCATTTCTAGCGGTAAGCTCTGTTTTCATATTTTATACGATTTATTCGTTTTATATACATAGTAACTCTGCGAAAGGAATCATCTCAGACATGATTATCCAATTTAAACCCTATTTAGCTTTTTTCGCAGTTTATTATCTCTGTCCTGTATTTAGTTCGAAACAGAAAGATTTGATAAAGAAAATCATTCTTATTATATCCTTTTTCATGTTTCTTATAGGATGTGCGTCTCTAGTCTATCCACTCGCCTTCAGAGTAACTGTTGGGCATGTCGCTTATTTCGCCGCTATCATAACCGCATCCTCCCTGCTTTATTATTATTGTAGCGAAGGTGCTAAAATTGATAAGATGATCTTTATCCTTATTTTAGCGATTGGATTATTCTCGGCTCGTTCAAAGTTCTATGGATTTTTTATCATATCTCTGGTCACCGTGATATTCTTCGGGAACATAAGTCGTCTGAAGCTCAATTTCAAGACAATAGCGATAGCCGTATTAAGTCTTGCCGCAATGGTTTTAGCTAGCTGGAAAAAAATGGTCATGTACTTTGGTGTGGGTAAATCCTTGGACAGTGTTCCCGAGGAATTCATGGCCCGTGCCATGCTATACGTCACATCTTTCGAGATTTTCAAGGACTTTTTCCCATTTGGGTCGGGCTTCGCTAGTTTTGCCTCCCACTCCTCTGGCGTTTATTATTCGCCTCTATACGCAAAATACGGTATCGAGAATGTAAAAGGGATCAGTAAAAACAATTATAGTTATATAGCGGACACCTATTATCCCTGTTTAGCTCAATTTGGGATAATAGGCGTATTCTTATATATACTATTTTTCGCCTATATCATACGGAAAGCCTACAAACTATTTCTCTCTACGCAAAAGGAGAAATATTTTATTATACCTTTTCTTATCATCGGGTATCTATTGATTGAGAATATCGCAGATGCCACGTTTACCGGACATCGGGGTTTCTTTATAATGATGTTGTTAGGGCTTGTAATGTCTGAGCAAAAGCACCAATTGTTGGCTAATAAATCAACCTCTCAAAAACAACCCGAATAATACATGGCAAGCAAAACAGTAAACGGTCTTTTTTGGAGTAGCATGGAAAGGATTTCGGTACAGGGAGCTCAATTCGTGTTAAGTCTTTTCATCGCTCGTATCTTGTCGCCTTCCGACTATGGGCTTGTCGCCATGCTTGGTATTTTCATGGCGGTAGCTCAAACGTTCGTTGATAGTGGCTTCTCGAACGCTCTTATCCAGAAACAGGGAAGAACAGATGTAGACTATTCGACGGTTTTCTTTTTCAATATATTTATCGGGATAGCCATGTACCTTCTCCTTTTCTCCACCGCTCCATTCATAGCCTCATTCTACAGCCAGCCTCAACTAGAAACCATCATAAAATTCGTAGGATTAAACTTAATCTTGACCTCATTCTGCGCCGTACAACGAGCACAACTGACCATTTCCCTCGATTTCAAAAAGCAAGCTATCATCTCATTCAGCACAGTAGCTATAAGTGGAGGAATAGGTATATGGCTGGCTTATCATGGTTATGGTGTATGGACACTGGTCATCCAAAGTTTACTCACGAATTTATTAGCTTTGATATTACTTTGGGGAAGTACCCGGTGGATTCCTCGCCTATGTTTCTCCAAAGAGTCTTTCAAGGAATTGTTCGGATTCGGATCTAAATTACTTGCCGGAGGATTGCTTCATACGATATATCTGAATCTATACTCATTGGTAATTGGTAAATATTTTTCATCCGCTGATCTGGGAAACTTCAACAGGGCTACTTCTCTTGCCCAATACGTTTCCGTTAATATAACAAGCATCATCACACGGGTCACTTATCCGATAGAATGCCAAATACAGCATGATAACGAGGAACTGCAACGAAAGTTCTTCATGTTCATCCGTATGACAGCCTTCATCATATTCCCGTTGATGATCGGCTTATGTGTACTGGCTGATCCATTAATTCGTGTTATCTTGACAGATAAGTGGGTACATACCATACCATATTTACAAATATTAAGTATCGCTTATATGTGGGACCCGATCTCACGCCTGAACTGGGATCTGCTCAACGTAAAACGGAGAAGTGATTATTCCCTGCGATCCGAGATCATAAAAAAGCTCATTGCGGTTACTATCTTAGTCATTACCATTCCATTTGGGATCACCATCATGTGCGCCGGTATCGCTGCTTATGCCTTATGTGACATCTATGTATTGACAAGATTCACTAAAAGACTTTTACCCGATGTTTACCTGCGAAAAGAGCTTAAGGCTTTATGTCCTATACTCTTGTTATCCATATCGATGGGACTAATCATATACGTTTGCGTAAGTTTTATCCCTATCTTATTATTTAAACTCATTGTCGGTATAATTATAGGTATCTGCTATTATCTAACTCTATCCTATTTGCTTAAATGGGAAGAGATAGATTTCATTCTCTCGTTGATCCTAAAAAAACATAGACAGTAGAAACACAGTATTAACCTGAATAAAAAACACATCCTATGGATATTGTATGTTGCACAGACAATAATTATGTCATACCCTGTGGTGTATTAGTAACCTCTATTTGTGTGAATAACCCGAAAGAGGAGATTACGGTACATATCTTGACAGAGGGAATATCCCCTGAAAACCAAGAGGTATTGAAAAAGGTCGTAGCCAAATATGGCCAGCAAATCCAGTTCTATACTGTAGATAAAAAGGTTTTCGCCAACTGCCCGATAAGTAGACATATCACGTTAGCGACCTATTTTAGACTTATCATGACGGATATACTTCCCAAAAGCGTTGAGAAGGTCCTTTATCTCGACTGTGATGTTGTCGTCCGCCACTCACTACGCTCATTATGGGATACAGATATAAAAAGCTATGCCGCCGGAGTAATCCCTGATATGTCAATAGATGACATACGTATCTACAACCGGCTCCAATATTCCCCATCTCTTGGCTATTTCAACGCTGGGGTATTATTGGTCAACCTAAGATATTGGCGAGAAAATAATCTTTCAGAAAGCTTTTTCGAGATAATCAACAAATACCCTGAGAGACTTAGATACCATGATCAAGATGTATTGAATATAGTATTAAAAGAGATCAAGCTAACCCTGCCCATGAAGTACAATGTACAGCACGGATATTTTTTCAAGGACCCGTTGATTAGCCGAACTTACCGGGATGAAAGAGAGCAAGCTATCACTGACCCCGTTATCTTGCATTACAGCGGCAGCAAACCTTGGTTTATCGAATTTGAACCTCCTTTCAAAAAAGATTTCGCTTTCTATTTAAACATATCCGGCTTAGATAAAAGCTTTATTAGGCATATACCCATGAAGGCACGCATTAAGGCAAGATTCCGTTCGTTACTAGAAAAATTGGGGCTTATCGCTCCCAAGGATAGCCTATTCTAACTTACTTTTATCCACGCGTTCCACGTTTGTAATAATCTGTTCATGTCCAAATTATTACAAACGTGGATTATAATAGAAAAGAAAAAAATGAACATACATTTAAAAATCATCAATACGAGCTCATCCGATATTTAATGGTGATACGTATAAACCCAATCTATCAAGCCCCATTAAAGTGAACAACTTACGACTTGTCTAACCGTAGGCTTACGGCTATACCTAGTGCTAGGCTTACGGCTTGTATAGTAAATAACTTACGGTTTGAATAATAGATAACGAATCGCTAAAGCTCTCATCTGAACAGCACCAGACTCCTAGCCAATATATAAAATTGGCAGGATCAACAAGCACATTTTACCTCAATATAGATAATGTCCTCCCCCTTTCATACGACGAAGATGAGACTAAATTGGTGAAGCCTGTTTCATCAACAAAGTTAACTAGCTGGAATGCCTAAGTAAGTTAACTTACTTTGCCGATGAAGCCAACTTACTTTATAACTACGGATATCCAAAAGAAAAAAGCCCTAAAACCACACGTTCAATATGGATGATTTCACATGATCAAATCGGTCAACTTCTCACAAAATATTTCTCCGGACATGATCATTCCAAACACTCAAACTTTCAACAACTATGCGGAATGACATATTACGGCAAACTACCGCTTACTAGTTTTCAAACGTGTGAAAAAATTAACAATATCTATTACTACATAGCACTGTTTTATGTAGTGGTGGAAGTTTTTAAATAAAAAGGATTACTAAGTATCTCTCATAGGAACTTCTTTAAATCAAAAAAACTTACAAACAAGAGCTTATTTAATTTAATTTATAAATAGATAACATTATATATTTTGTAAATCATGAATATAACCGTAAATTGCAAAAACAAAAAAGGCTTATTGTTTTTTAACCTTATAATACAAAATATTATGAACAAATTTCTATTTCTAATCGTATTATCATTATTATTATCATGCAAGAATGATGAAAATAACAATAGTGATGAAATTATGCCACCAATTATTGTGACTAGCCTAAGTAGTGAAAAGCAAGTAGAAGAACCCAATATTCTATTTTCCAGCAATGATATAAAATCTTTTAATATAGCAACAGGTGAAATCACTTTCAATAATGAAGTTATCAAAGAAAATATAAGACCTAGCTCACAAAGGAATCTCTGTTTTTACTTAAATGGGGAACATTTATTCAATATAATTACTTTTACAGAAACATCTTCTATTATGTCTCATATCATCAACGATTTAGTTCTACTCCATGATATGCTAGACGGAAAAATATATCTCAAAGACGGTTATCCATCTATTGACGTTCTTGGCGAAAGTAAAAAGGAGGCTCAAGCTCTTCGAGAAAAAAATAAAGAAAAAATGACTGTTTCATGGGAACTCTTTATCAATGCATTAAAAATAGAGAATAAATTGATTGAATAAAAAATCTTCAATAACCAGTAACCTCATTCATATTATCTTCTCTGTTAGTTTAAGGTGTATATTTATAGAATAAATATACTAAAAAATCATCAAAAACAACAAAATAAAATGAAAACTATAACTTACACTTATATATTTTTGATATCATTATTCTCTTGTTCAGAAGATATAGAGAACCATAGATTAGATTTGTCAGAAAAAGACATATCCACAAAATCAGCTACTATTGATGAGGTGAATATTCTATATTCCACAAAACCAATAGCAGATGAACCTATTACAGTTACAGGTCATACAAGTGCAATCATACGTGAGGGAATGGCCAATGCAATTATTAATATCACAGAAGAAAATAAAGATGCTTTCAAACTAGATCCTGGGCGATACGTCGTGGATTTTTATAGAGTAACAAAAAATATTACTTTACCAAACGGTGCATATGGTTTAAAACAAGCTTCACCTGATTGTGGATATGACCCTTATGAGGGTAATGGCGTTATAGGTTACAGTCCTACCCAGACTGGAAATATTTATTCAATGCAAACAAATACTACACATTTTAAGTCAAAAGATGGGGTTAGCTTGTCAAAGGAGACTTGGCGCCCTCATATGCCACAATATCTGAAGTGGGTATATGCTTGTAGATATAATCCTAATTTAATAAATAGAGTTGATGTTATAAAAAGTGACAAACATGTCGCTTTCACAACTATCGCCGGAAATTCAAACAGAAGTAAAATTTTAATTGCTTACAGAGAAGGGAATAGTCACTTAAGTTATGATGGAAAAATTATCCAACTAACAAGTTATGATTATGGCAAGACTTGGAAAGATAAAAAAGTCATTTATACACCGAGCCCTAATACAGATGCTAGAGATCCACAATTTTTAGTATTATCTGATAATACTCTAATATGTCGCTTTTTTGAAAGAACAGCAAATAAACATACAGTCAAATGTATCCGATCCAGCGATTTTGGCAACACTTATCAAAGTCCGATCACATTACCAGGTTCATCTGCTCCTAATTGGACAGGCGATGCTGCCGCTAGAGGTAATATGCTTCTTCTTAATGGTATAATCTATTCTGTCTCTTACGACTCCGTCCGTGCTTGGCTAACAAAATCTACTGATTCAGGAAATACATGGTCGTATGTATCAGAGCTTAAAAATGGCATAAATGAAACATCTTTAGGATACGAGAATGGAAAAATATTTTGTATTGCGAGACAGGCCGCTACCGGACCTTCCGCATATGGTACAAGTAATGATATGGGAAAAACGTGGAGCTGGCAAGATATAAATATATCAGCTGATGCACCTTCATTAACCTCTTATAATAATGGCTACATTCTTACTTTTAGAAATAAAGCAAATGTTACATCTTCTGGCTATTCTTTAGATCTCGCTTTTTGGAAAAATGGCCAAATAGCTTCTACCCCTGTTACTTTATATAGTAATATGGACATGGACATAGGATATGCAGATGTACTAACCATGAATGGCTCTTTTTTAGTAAGTTGTTATATCCCCAATATAATAAGGAGTTATGAATTTTGGTATGACATACTTAAATGATCTTCTTTAAAGATTTCTGGTAAATCCTTCAAGACTTGCTCATACATTGCTTTATATCCATTCGGAGTTGGATGTATACCGTCATAAAATAAATAACCATCTCTCCATTGGGTTGGATCATTTTCTTTTGTCACAGCCTCATGCATATCTATATATTTAATATTCATACTTTTAATCCAGTCATTTATTAGTTTAACAGGCTCATAGTCACGATCCTTACGAGGAGTGACTGTGAGTAAAATAGGGATTTGTCCATTATTTCTTAAAATAGATATAGCTTGTAGCATATATTTCTTATATTCCTCAACATTAAGGTAATTATTTGTGCCTAAGGCTAAAATAACGTACTTAGTCTTATACCAAGAATTTTCTATCTTAAATCGATTAATAAATTCATCAGACATCATCTCTCCTCCTTTACCATCTATCAAACATCGTTCTTTTCCCAATACAGAAGTAAGCATCGAACTCCAACGATATTTTCGATCTATACCATTAATAAGTAACATTGTCCCCTCTACAAAAGAGTCTCCAAAAATACTCAATACAGGGTTATGAAAAGGAGCTGTTATCCATGAATCTAAGAGCTTTACTTCACCACGCCTCACCGCAAAGAAAGGTTTCCCCCACATCAAAAGTTGATAAGGATCCTTTTGCGCAGAATAAGTCCGCTTAAATTCCTTTAGTACGTTTTTGTCAGCCTCTATCTCCCTTATAAAAAAAGAAACACTATCTTCCCTTTTATCAAAACCTATCGAATATAACATATCCTTATTAAGTGTAAAGGACAAAGGAAGAGACTCATTTAAGGCAGCTTGATAATCCTTATTGGATTTATAAATATCCACTCGTTCCTTATAAATATTCATAAATCCTAAATCTTTTCCTACCGATAAATCTATATCATCTGATAATATACGAATAATTACTTCTTGGGATAGTTCATCCGTATAAACGTTTGAGATAAAAGTAAACAGACTATTTTGAACACCATCCTTTTTATCTAATATATCCGATCTTAAATTGGATATACCTTCCTTATAAAAAGGAATCGCTCCTTCAAATGTATTCATTTCATCTTTAGTACATGCCAACAAGAAGAATAAGCACATCATTTTAATAATTATTTTCATTTTCTACAATTTGATCATCTAACATACAATTTCTTTATGTACTCCTTATAAACAAGTACAGGAACAATAGAAAACACAATAGTTGTCAACACATATACTATGTTTCTAAACACCTCATTCTCGATAAAGAAAAATCTTTTCTCACTAATCAAACTAAACACCAACATCTGGAAAAGAAACACTTCATATGAGTAATTACCCAATTTTACAAAGAAAACAGATAGTCGTGACTTCATTATATAATTATATAGTTTCACCAGCAAGAAAAACACAAATAAAGTATAAAAATAATCAACCCAATGATATCCTTTCCATTGGTTCGTAAGATATGGCATCAAATCTACAGAAGTATATATCTCTAAAATAGCCAAGAACAAGGCTATAAGAGCTAATCCACAAACCCAAACATTCAACTTTATTTTAAACTTCAAAATAACACAGCCTAAATACAAAAGAAATAAATATCGATAAAAAAGAAGTCTATAAACATTATCCGGCACATGAAATACACAGGTAAACCATTCACCCAAAGCACAAATCCCAACAAATAACACAAAAGACCTCCTAAAAGAAAGACAATTAACCAGAAAAATAACAAAAGGCAATATCAGCCAACACTGTAAATAGATCCATGGATAATAGGATCCTGGACCAAAGCCACCTTGCATATAAAGCCGCTGCCAATCTACTCCACCTTTAAGAAGATAAAAGATTGCACATTGAGAAAAAATTAAGAGAAAGAATGGGAGAAAAACACGATCTAACATCTTCTTCACATTCCTAGCAGAGAAATAACCGTTGAAACCTTTTCGCTGAAAACCACCATAAGTCAAATAAGATGACACCAATAAAAATAAAGGAACAGCCTGCCCAATGTAAGCAATTGAGTAAATAGATTCATTTGGCATATTGTGCAACAATATCACAAAGAGAATGGCAACTCCCTTCACAAAATCAATCGAATAATCCCTTTCTCTCTTATCCATATCATCTATAATTGAAAACATCATATTTCAGTTCATAACAACGGATAGAGCCCGGTTGATAACAGCAAACCAAGAAACTATTTGGTAAAGTAAGAACATCTCCGTAGCCGACATCAAAATTATCGCTTTCAAAAAGACTAGCAGGATTACTAGCCAACTTCCCATCTTTAAGAAGTACCGTATCAAAACTATATTTACCACGATTGGAGTCCTTAACATTCCGGTAAGTTAGTATAAAAGCATCCTTATAAGGAGTTAAAGAAGGAGCATGCCCTTCTATCGGTAAAAAACTCCATGTCCAAGTCACCCCCAAATCCTCACTAACTCCAATCTCAAGACGATTGTCTCCATTCTCTGACTGTTGACGACCCACGACGTACATTTTCCCATCATAATACCCCAGCGAGGCCTCATTAATACGTCCACATTCTATTTGATTTGTCCACAGACGCTCATCTAACCAAGATACAACCTCCCAACTCCTCCCAAAGTCTTCCGATTTTTCCAACCATGTAACAGCCCAACGATTATAACATACCGCATAAATTACATCATCTATTATAACCATATTCCCACGGGCTGCCGCAAATGTCTCGTCTTTTGGAAAAGGAAATAAAACAGGCGATCCATAGAAAATACCCCAATTCTCCGAACAAATGCTTTTCACAATGGATTCCGTCTCCGATTCTCTTTCAAAGAAACGGCAAAGTATACCGTTATTAGGTAATACTAAAAGCTGAGGATCCCTCACGTCATGCCCTTTAACTGGAGCAAATATAACCTTCCTGTTAACCCATGTTTTTCCTTTATCGAAACTCTCCATCTGTATTAACTTACTATCAAAACTAACGTGGCTCGAACCTTCTCTATAAACCACGATAATCTTACTTCGATCCTTATTCCCCGCAATGGCAGGAAAAGCCAAATGTAGGCTACTATCGTCAATAGACGTACTGCGAAGCAAATTCGGGTTATATATTTCCTTTAGCTCATCATCACCACAAGCCATAAAAGGAAATAAAAATACCATAATAAATAAAAGTAGATGGTGTTTCATAAAGCATATATTTTAACTTTAGTTAATCATCTGATAAATACTCCCGCTTGAAAGGTTCTCCTTTTTTTATATCACATTTCACCTTTTTGCCCAATATATCCGGTAAATACTTAGGCGATAGACCATCAGAGGGTCTAACAGAACGAACATTTTCTTCTGTTACTGTATCACCAGCATACATATCTTGAGCGACAAATAAGGAACGGGCAAACTTTCTGTTATTCCTCACCTTTTCAGTCAACTCATAGGTTGGCTTTCCCAATGCCATCTCGACTTCTCTTACACATCGAACCATTTCGGAGAACTCCTCCTTATTCATAGAAAAGGCCGCATCCGGTCCTCCAATACCCCGATCCAAAATAAAATGCTTCTCGAGAATTCGAGCACCCAACGCAACCGAGGCTATCGCCACCGAACTAGACATCGTATGATCTGAAAGTCCTACAGGAAGTTTGAAACGCTCTCTCATATCGGGAATCGTCCTTAAGTTCGCAAGCGCCACAGGAGCCGGATAAGAAGATGTACATTTCAATAAGGCAATCTGATCATTACCGACTCTTTTGCAAGCGGCTATCGCCCCCTCAATATCCTCATAAGTAGCTATTCCCGTTGATATTATGACTGGTTTCATCTTTGAGGCCACATACTCGATCAAAGGAATATCCGTAATCTCAAAGCTAGCGATCTTATATGCCGGAACATCCATAGCCTCCAAGAAATCCACAGATGTTTTGTCAAATGGAGATGAGAAACAAATCAGACCTTCCTCTTCCGCAATACGTTTTAATTCAGGTTGCCATTCCCAAGGAGTAAAGGCGTTCTGATATAATTTATACAATGTGGTTCCATCCCATAAAGTATCTTGCTTTATTTGAAAATAAGCATTATCACAATCTAATGTAAGAGTATCCGCCGTATAGGTTTGCAATTTGATGGCATCCGCACCAGCAGCCTTGGCTGCTTTCACGGTCTCTACGGCGATGTTGAAATCATGATTATGATTCGCAGACATTTCCGCTATAATAAATACCCGATCGGAATCTTCCCGATCAAGACCAAAATATTCGAATAAATTAGTTTCCATACACATAACAATACTTCAACGCATGTTTATTATCACTAACACAATCCTTAAAACCAGCACGAATAAACGCATATCTTGAAGCCATATTCTCGGTTTTCACATATGCGTAAATCTTACTTATTTGCCTTTCACGGTCATGGAAATGTCTCAAAGCCTTTTCCAATAAGCAAGGAGCAAGTCCAAATCCTCTGTAGTTAGCTCCAATACTTATACTAATCACCGCACTGTTATTTTCCTCAATATCGAAACGGACTTGTCCAATTAATTTCTCTTTCTCGTAAAAGACAAATAGTCTTCTCGCTCTATTCTTTAAGGTCGCATAAAACCAATTTCTATGTTCATCCAATGATATAGCATGGGTCGAAAAAGAATTTTGCCGTACCATCCGATCATTCGTAAGCTCGAACAGAGGTAGTAAGTCTTCTTCTTTAGCCAATCTCATATCCATATTCATCTCATAAAACATCCGGGTTACAGCTTTCATAATCCGATGAGCCCCTTTTCCATCGATTTGACTTATCCCCCGACAAAAAATCTCCCGCCGATATTCGGAGTTCTCAAATTTTAATATAATCTTATCCAGATCATCTATATGCCAATCTTTTGTGGCATCAATAAATTCATCGACAAAGCCAATATTCTTCCACCCCGCAATATTGTTACCTTGGTTTTCAGCCACCTTAAAGATAACGGATGGCAGACCTGTTATCGCCAATTCGTTTATCGTCTGTCCAGCCGCAGAGATCGCAAGATCCGCAGCTAACATCAAATCTCTCATCACTTCAGCCTCTACATTACGGTATATAACCGTATTATCATCCGCCATCCTCTCTATTTCTGCCTTATGAGAAAATACTGGCCCTAAGATAACGATTTTCCTCAAATTAGCATAGCAATTCGTCAACTTCTCCAAAATTTTTGGCGTTAGATTTAAAGGATCACTACCTCCGAAAGTAATTAGGACAGTCTTTATTTTCTCCCGGATTTCTCTATGACCACATAAGTTTTTAAATACCTCACGTAAAATCACATAATCCTTTCCTAACAAATAACGTTGTCCAAGATTCCGTTTATAGGGAATCAATTCCGCACCGACTGTCCCATTTATGATGATTCCCTCCGGATATTCCAAACGATTAAAATCATCTAAATAAGCAGCAACCTTTACCCGCTGTCTTATTTCGGTATAAAGTCCTTTTCCTGCCAAATAGGAATCAATAACTATTATGTCATCTTGAGATAGATACTCAAGCAAACGTTCCGTGTTCTCCAACCAATTAAAGACAAACAGAGGATAAGATTGTACTAAATTTTTTACACTCTCATCCCCATTCACAATAAAGGTTACATTTGCGTTTCTCTCCCGAAATACTTGGGCAATAGCCGTACAACGGGAAATATGCCCATAGCCTGTGTGCGAATATCCCTCAGTTAAAATCAGAACTCTCATATCAACTCATATGAAGTAGTTTATATTTCATCTCCGCTAAAGCCCAATCTGTATCCGTATCAATATCTTGTACACGAAACTCATCCAGAACAATCGCCGTGCCATTCTCACTTAGCAATTTTTTATCTTTTAATAGAGAAGAGGTCTTTATCCAATAAAACGTACCACTATCATGATAGGCGGGGCGCAAATCTTGACTCCGGCTAAATCTATACTCTGGCCAATTCATGTTTAAATTTCCTTTTTCATCTATCGATAAAGAACGCAGTATCGGATATGAGAAAGCGACCACCGGACAGATAGAATCAAAGGTAGACATAACTAACTGATCATAAGCAGAACGAACATCCTCGGAAGAAATCAATGGGGCTGTTGGAAGCAAACAACAGATCAAGTCAAACTCATACCCTCTCCCTTTATAGGCATTGACAACCTCGACCAATACATCCGCCAATGTAGCATAGTCATTAGCATTTTCCGTAGAACGCAGAAAAGGGACAGAAGCCCCTTCTTGACGGGCTATCTCGGCGATTTCCACATCATCCGTCGAAACCATCACCTCCTCAAACAGTCCGGTACCAAGAGCGGCCTCTATTGAATATGCTATTATCGGTCTGCCCAAAAAAGGTTTTATATTTTTATGAGGAATCCGTTTACTACCTCCTCGTGCTGGTATTATTGCCAAACATTTCATTTTTTCGTTATTTTTATGATCTTAATTTAACCAAAATCTGATACAAGCTTATGCCCAAATCAGTCTGAAAATAAATAGCACGAAGCAATATACGAAGTTTCAATGGAACTTTTGTCTTGTAATAACTATTCTTCATGAAACAAGGAAATATCTCTTCCATCTCCCGCTTGATTTGATTCACATACTTTTTCTCAGGAGGATCAAACTGTGATATGGCGCCTAGAATTGAGTTTACATAAAAAAGCTCAGTAAATCGAAACTCTACTTCTTCCGGATATATCTCATAGATACCTAATCTACGCATATTATCCAAAAACATTTTAGAAGTCTTCAAACGGTCAAAAAAGCGATAGTTATTAATACTCCGAGTCGTAGAAATATTATTACAACGATAATAATAATAAGGATGGGTATCCTTCACGATCTTTCTCGCGCTCAAATATAGAGCAGTTACAATCGCATTATCTTCATAGAATAGCTCCTCAGGAAATTCTATTTTATTTCTGATAAAGACTTCTTTTTTGATTATATTAGTCCAAATCCGACATTCACCTTCAATAAAACGCTTATTTCTTTCATGTTCAGGCAATGAAAACCATTCAGGTTTACAGTTAATCCGTAAACGAATATCTTGTTCACTATAATACTGAAAATAGTCACCACATACCATTTCCGCATCATGCGTAACCGCTAATGTATAGAGATTTTCATACATGTCAAGAGAAACCCAATCATCGCTATCAACAAAACCAAGGAAAGGAGCCCTCGCTTTTTTTATCCCGACATTACGGGCTCCCCCTTGTTTTATATTGCGAGGTAAATCAATAACAACAATACGATTATCCTTTGCCTCATAATCCCGAAGTATATCTAATGATTTATCTGTAGAGCAATCGTTCACACAGATAATCTCAATATTATGCAATGTCTGGGAAATCAACGAATCCAAACATTTCCCAATGTATTTTTCCACGTTAAATACTGGGATAACAATACTTACCGCAGGATTTTTTTGGTTCATCTTACAATTTCTTTTTAAGAAAGGAATTCTTTGATCTTCACAATTACATATTCCTGTTCTTCATCCGTCAATGTCGGATACATCGGCAGACTCAAACAATGCTTATAGTATTCCTCCATTACAGGTTGATCGCCTTCTTTATTTCCTAATTGCTTATAATAAGGGGTCAGATGCAAAGGAACATAATGAACTTGCGCATAAATATTACTTTTATGCAAATAATCATATAATCCTAATCTGTCCTCCACTTGGATTATAAATAAATGATAGGCATGAAAGACCTGATCCGATACAAAAGGAAGCTTAACCCCCTTCAGATCGGAAAGACCTTCCCTATATCGCCGGGCAATCTCTTGCCGCCGTGCTAATCCCATATCGGCTCTTTTCAATTGAGATATCCCTAAAGCTGCCTGAAAATCAGTAATTCGATAATTATATCCAAGCTCCTGCATCTCATAATACCAGCCACCATGGTTCTCGTGTAAAAGTGCCGGGTTCTTGGTAATGCCGTGTGTACGGTATAGACAAAGTTTTTCATATAATTCCTTACAATTTGTCGTAGCCATCCCCCCCTCGCCAGTCGCAATATGTTTTACCGGATGAAACGAAAAAACACTAACATCCGCAAAGTTCCCATTGCCACATAGCTGCTTCTCACCTTTACTATCAATAAAATATCCACCTGGCGCATGACAAGCATCTTCTATAATCCATAAGCCGTACTCATCCGCCAATTGACGAAAGGCCTCCAAATTGGCTGGATAACCCGCAAAATCTACCAAAACAATTCCTTTATAAGTGCCTTTAGGAGATTGCGACAATAAACGGCTTAATTTCTTTATATCCATCAAATAGGTATCTTCTTCTACATCACAGAAGACAACCTCGCCTCCCCGATAGCGAATACAATTAGCACTAGCCGCAAAAGTCAAAGGAGTTACAATCACTTTATCACCCGGATTCACATCAAGTGCCGTAGCCGCTAAATGAAGAGCCGCCGTAGCATTATTAACTGCTATAGCATATTTACAGCCGACATAAGAGGCAAAAGCCTCCTCAAATTCTTTTATTTTTGGTCCTTGAGTTAAATAATCCGACTTTAAGGCATCTATTACACATTGAATATCCTCATCCGTAATATGCTGACGTCCATAAGGAATAGGTTTAGTAATCATTTTATCTCAAAATTAGGATCTACATATTTCTTTATTTTTTCCCGCATAGACTCTACAGTCTCCCATTCCGTATTCGTATCAGAACTATAATGGAATCCCTCTGGAACCTTAACCGCATTATGATGATTTACATAGTCTTCATATTTATGATTAAACGCAACAGAGGGCAAGATCGCATAATAAGGACCTAGATCTATAGTATTCATGGCATCCGTGACCGTAATCATTTCCTCATGCAATTTTTCCCCGGGGCGTATACCGACCTCCACCAATGGAAGGTTAGGCGCAATAGCCTTCGCAACATCCACTATTCGATAAGATGGAATCTTAGGAATAAAAATCTCACCTCCTAAATGATGACCGATAGCGAACATGACCAAAGCAACTCCCGCTTCTAACGAAATATTGAAACGAGTCATCTTCATATTCGTAATAGGTAACTCTACCGCACCTGAATCTCTCTTGTTAATGAAAAAAGGAATAACAGAGCCCCTTGATCCCATAACATTGCCATAACGGACCACTGAAAACTTGATATCCCGCGGACCACTAATATTATTTGCGGCAACAAACAACTTATCAGAAGTCAGCTTTGTAGCCCCATATAAATTAATCGGAGCACAAGCCTTATCCGTAGATAAAGCCACAACATGCTTTACTTTTGTACGCAAGGCTGCATTAATCACATTTTGAGCTCCATGTACATTTGTCTTTATGCATTCATCCGGATTATATTCGGCCGTATCCACTTGCTTAATAGCCGCAGCATGAATAATTACATCTATGCCTTCGCAAGCACGTTCCAAACGTTCTCCATCCCGGACGTCTCCAATAAAGAAACGTAATTGAGGATACTTTGACGCAGGGTATTTTTGCTTCAGCTCAAACTGTTTCAACTCGTCACGTGAATAAATAACAATTCTTTTCACTTGAGGATAATCACGAAGGATTGTCTCCACGAATTTTTTACCAAAAGAACCTGTTCCTCCAGTAATTAAAACAGACTTTTCATTTAACATATTACTTCTATTTATATCTATTCTATAACTCCTTCGATTGTATATAAGAAGCTACAATATCATACTCTTCAAATGGTTGTCCCATATTTTTATTAATAATACGATCCTGAAACCAAATCACTGATGTACTATTTTCATGAAAAACAGAAAGTTTATTTCCATTATCCAACAAGATTAGAATTAAAAACTCAACCATTATGTTTGATTGTACTATTTTTAATCCATATTGATACAAATCCTCTGTTTTTTTTATATGAGGATGCAATTTCACATAAACATAATCAAAATCATTTTTCTCTTTATCCAGAGCTTTCAATATGTTTACATTAATTTGATGATTAGTTAAATAAATTCCAACCGATTTATTTTTCACAGATAAAAATTCTTCATATCCCGTAGAAAAATTCAAAAACAATGGTAATTCTTCCCTTAACCTCTTAACAAAGGGCTTCTGGAATGATTTCAAAGATTTTGAATATCCTGGGAACTGAGACCTATACAAATCCGGCAAATAAAGAAACTGCCCCGTAAGAAACTTTGAAAAACCAATATGGTCACCAACACCCGTAAGCTTATTTATTATATTCTTCAAGCCTTTTGAATTATCAAAACGATCTCTTCTGTAGCTTCCGAATCCTTCTTCAAACATATACATTCGTTTAAATCGGGATAGCTTAAAAAATATTCCATAAACAAAAGAAGCATCTACCTCTACGAACAACGTATTTACTGGGTGAAAAAACAAATATAAATCCAAATGAAACAAATCTTTGAAATATAATATATCATTCCATGTATCATCAAATGTCTTAACTTGATGAAAGAACAATTCCGCATCCCTAAAATGTCCTAAAATAATTAGAACCTTTTTTGAAGATGCATTTCCATATCCAATATTTCTTACATTAAAATATTGCAATGGCTTAGAACATATATATATATCAGTATCCATTATATCACGCCAGCTTGTTTCCTTGTTTTATCGTATTCTCTTTTTAGTTCTATAAGTTGCTCTTTACAGAATAAATATACGACAGGAACCACAATTGTCAATAAAAACACGGCGAGAGCAGCATATAGTTTACGAGGGGCCACGGGTGTACTCTTCACAAATGCCTCATCAACAATCAATGCCCTATTCATACTTTTATTTAATTTCAATAATGCCTCTTCTCGTTTTTGTAATAATATCAAATAAACACCTTGAGCAATCTCTTGATCACGCTTATAATTCATGAATTCTCGTTCTTGAGTTGGAACGTTACCCATTTTATCCAAAATAGCCTTCTCCTTAGACTTGAGATCTTTCAATGTCAAATTCAGGCTTTCTTGCGCATTCTTGATCGTAAGGGCAACACTCTTACGCATTTGATCTAATTGCTTATCCATCACAGTAAATAAAGGGTTGTCCTCTTTCGAGTTTTGCAACATTCGCTGACGATTTACCAACAACTCATTATAAGTAGTTATGGAACCGCCTTTCTCTCCTTCTTGGACATTCATCAATACGGGTACCAAATTATACTTATTAGCAGGATTTTGCACGAAGTCTTCCATAAATCTAATAGCATGCCCTTGAGCCTCCATCTCAACAATTTTCGTTTGGATCTCTTTCATTTGATCCACATAAAATTGCACATCGGCTGTCAAGTCAGTCATTTGGTTATTTTTCTTATAGATCTCTATAGATCGTTCAGCATTAGCTAAATCCGATATTACCTTATTGATTCGCTCATCCAAAAACTGTATTGTAGCACGAGCTTCTTTATTATTTATTGAATCGGCACGATTATTATATTCAAACATTAATGCGTTTAAAACGTCAATACCTCGTTTTTTCTCATATTCCCTCAAAGTACATTCTATAACATTTGAATTATCTGAGTAAGTCTCAATTTCTATATCCTGCGCAAAATCATCTCCAACAAAACCAGCCGGCCTCATGGTTATATAAAGTTTCATGCTTTCTCCCAATTTATGGTTAGCTCCATAACTTAGGATAAACCGATTATTACCGAATTCAACGATCGCAGGTAATGAAGAAAACTCATAAGACCGCTTCTGACTTTTTGTCTTCCCTTCGATCTTTATTTTTCCCTCACGATCTTCCCGGACATAAAACTCTATTGTTTCCTCTTGAGATTTCAATGTGCTAGAATCTGCAACCATCAGAAAAGGGGTATTCACATACTGTTTATATTTCCAAGTTAACGGTTCAACATACTCTGCATTTAAGCCCAATTTTGAAACAACCTCATACCATAAAGTATGAGATTTTAACACCGCTAATTCATCATCAATAACAATACCTGCACTACCTCCTCCACTCAAACCAAAAGATTTCATCAAACCTGCCGCATCTCCCAAAGACATATTTCCTGAGGACATGGAAGTATCATCTTGAACTTTAAAACGAGCCATTACTTCGTAAGTTGTCGGATAATAAATCAAATATAATACAGCTGGTATTAGAGATATAACAAAAGTGCCTAGAAATAATCTCCAGTGCCTTAGATACCCTATTAGAATAGACTTTAAACTTATAGTCTCATTTCCTATATTTGTTGAATCCATAGCTAAACAATTACTTCTTAATATTAATAATCGTGATCACCATCGAAGAAATAACAGAAATCGCACTAATTATCGAGGAGAACACAGTTATATTATACTGTTTGCTTTGACTAAATCGAGAATTACGCTGCTTTGCCAAATTGGGCTCAACATAAATAACGTCATTTTGCCTTAAATAAAAATAGGGAGATGTAAATAGCGAAGGATCAGTTATATCCATACGAACAAATTCTTTTTGCCCATCATTATCTCTTATCAGCAAAATATTCTTCCTATTGGCTGTAATCGCCAAATCTCCAACATACCCAAACGCATCTAAAATAGAGATTCGATCATTCTTTATAGTAAAAGTACCGGGACGATTTACCTCTCCCATTACCGTAATTCTATAATTTGTAATCTGCACGTTAACCAATGGGTTTTCTATGTATTTTGACAATTTACTTTGTAGCTCATCACACAGTTCTTGTTTTGATAAACCTGCGACATGAATCTTCCCTAATACTGGGAAATTTATGTTACCATCCGAATCAACAAGATAAGTATACATTGATTGAGAGGCAGCGATAGGTTGGTCACCTTGCTGCGCATACGCGAAAACAGGGGGATTAAATGGCGTCGTCACGGACGGATCCGGAGCTGTAACAGATATCGCCAGTAAATCATCTTTACTGATACGAGACGTATAAGTTTGATTCATTTGACTAATCTGTTCTGGAGTCAAAGTATCTACTCCTTGCAAATACACTACGTCTTTAGGTGCGGAACAAGCCCCTAGCAACAAGACAAACAATATCACTACTGATATTAATTTAATTCTCATAATCTTTGTTTTCTTCAAATAAGATGCAAATATACAATTTTTAGTTGAACTCAAAGGCATAAAGCACCCGTAAGTCCAAAGATACTTCTATAACGATGCAATTGTCTAGATATTGCTGCATGCTAAATCAAAATTATAGTTGTTTTTACCGCTTTTTCATGATTATTGCGTAAGTTTGTGACAAAACAAAAACATATGGTTGAGATAGGAAAATACAACACGCTGAAAATAGTGAAAGACCTTGACTTCGGGGTTTATCTGGATGGAGGTAACGGGGTGGAGATCTTGTTGCCGACTCGTTACGTACCTAAAAACGTGAAACCCGGGGATGAGGTCGAGGTGTTTATTTATCATGATAATGAAGGGAGGTTGATCGCTACTACCGCACGTCCTCTGGCAACAGTCGGGGAGTTCCAGTTCATGGAGGTAAAAGACGTGAATAATGCCGGCGCATTTCTGGAATGGGGTATCATGAAAGATTTGCTCGTTCCTTTCAAGGAGCAGAAAATGCCGATGAGAGAGGGAAAATGGTACTTAGTCTACGTCCGGTTGGATCATGTGACAGGACGTATCATGGCATCCGCACGTATCGAGAAGTTCTTGAACAATACCCCTATCGATTACGAACAGAATCAAGAGGTTCAGTTATTGGTAGCCGACGAGACGGATCTTGGCTATAAAGTGATCATCAATAACCAGCATTGGGGATTGATCTATTATAATGAGGTATTCCAGCGTCTTGAGAAAGGTGAGCATCTGAAAGGCTATATAAAAGAGGTGCGTGAGGATGATAAGATAGACGTAAGCCTAACACCGCAAGGCTACCAAAAGGTAGAGGGGATCGCCGGCGTCATTCTGGAAGCGATGAAAACACAAGGGGGATACATCCCGGTACACGACAAAAGCGATCCGGACGTGATCTATTCCTTATTCCGCTGTAGCAAGAAAGCTTTCAAACAAGCGATCGGGGCACTCTATAAGCAACATCTTATCACGCTGGAAGATGGCGGGATACGGCTCGTGAACGAGAAGTGACCCATTTATATAAAAAAAGTCAATGGAATCCGTTACAGAATCCATTGACTTTTCTTTATAAATCCATTGAGTTAGCGAACGGATTCCATTGACTTTCTAATCCAGCTTCAATACGGCCAAGAACGCTTTTTGCGGAACTTCTACCGTACCGATCTGCTTCATTCGTTTCTTTCCCTCTTTCTGTTTTTCCAGCAATTTACGCTTACGGGAGATATCGCCTCCATAACATTTCGCCGTCACGTCTTTACGGACAGCCTTAATTGTCTCACGAGCGATAATCTTAGCGCCTATCGCCGCTTGGATAGCGATATCGAATTGCTGGCGGGGGATCAACTCTTTCAGTTTCTCGCACATACGACGTCCGAAAGTAACGCTATTATCCACGTGCGTCAATGTAGACAAAGCGTCTACCGGCTCACCGTTCAACAGGATATCTAATTTAGCCAACTTACTGGGACGGAAATCATGTAAATGGTAATCGAAAGAAGCGTACCCTTTTGAAATACTCTTCAACTTATCATAAAAGTCGATTACGATCTCGCCCAACGGCAAGTCATAATGAATCTCGACACGATCACCTGAAATATATTCTTGCTTAAGCAGGATGCCACGCTTACCCAGACAGAGTGTCATGATCGGGCCGATATAGGTAGTGTTCGTGATCACGGAAGCACGGATAAACGGCTCGTCGATATGATCAATCAAAGTCGGGTCCGGCAAGCCTCCCGGATTATGTACCTCGATCTCCTCCCCTTTCTTTGTATGCACGATATAAGAAACGTTCGGTACAGTAGTTATCACATCCATATTGAACTCACGATCCAAACGCTCCTGAACAATCTCCATATGCAACAAGCCCAAGAAACCGCAACGGAACCCAAAACCCAACGCGGCGGAACTCTCCGGCTGGAAAGTCAAGGAAGCGTCGTTCAACTGCAATTTCTCCAATGACGCACGAAGGTTCTCGAAATCCTCGCTATCGATCGGATAGACGCCAGCGAAGACCATCGGCTTCACCTCCTCAAAGCCTGCGATCGCGTCTTTAGCCGGGCGAGACACATGAGTGATCGTATCACCGACACGCACCTCCCGGGACGTCTTGATACCGGAAATGATATATCCTACGTCTCCCGTCCGGATCTCCTCACGGGGGCACATATCTAATTTCAATATACCTACCTCATCAGCGTCATACTCTTTTCCTGTAGCGATAAACTTCACATGGTCACCTTTACGGATCACGCCGTTTACCACCTTGAAGTAAGCGATAATACCACGGAACGGATTAAAGACGGAGTCAAAAATCAAACACTGCAACGGGGCCTCCGGATCACCTTTCGGGGCCGGGACCTTCTCCACGATCGTATTCAAGATCTCAGTCACTCCCTCACCTGTCTTTCCGCTCGCCCGTAAGATATCCTCACGAGGGCAGCCCAACAGTTCCACGATCTGGTCCTCTACCTCCTCCGGCATGGCGCTAGGCAGGTCGATCTTGTTCATCACCGGAATAATCTCTAAGTCATTCTCTATCGCCATATACAGGTTAGAGATGGTTTGCGCCTGAATACCTTGGGCCGCGTCCACGATCAGCAACGCACCCTCGCAGGCGGCGATAGAACGGGAAACCTCATACGAGAAGTCCACGTGTCCCGGAGTATCGATCAGGTTCAGTATATATTCTTCACCCTTATAATTATACTTCATCTGGATCGCATGGCTCTTGATCGTAATACCACGCTCACGCTCTAAATCCATGTCGTCAAGGACTTGAGCTTGCATGTCTTTACCTTCTACTGTCTTGGTATACTCAAGCAAACGGTCTGCCAAGGTACTTTTCCCATGGTCAATATGAGCAATAATACAGAAATTGCGGATATTCTTCATCTGCTAAATTTATTTTTAGGTACGCGAAGATAGGAAATTTAGCCTAAATACTATACTTTTGGCATACCATTTGTTGTTAATAGTATATGACAATACAAGAAATAAATAAAGCATACAACCGAATTATCGGTTCATTAGACGAAAAGGAGCTAAAGAATGCGTTCGATTTTCTCCAAGGTTTAATAGCGGGAATACGTGAGTACTCATTCCAAGACAGGTTGAACGAGCTACAAGATACTTATAAATATATGTTGCGATACCGGATCGAGGGGGCTAAAGATCCGATGCAAGACCAAATATACAACAACTTGATCGCATCCAGCTATGAGTTCGCGGATATAGTGAAGCACAAGGCCTTATCGGTAGATTCGCCTCTCTCCTATTATAGCCGTAGGCGAATGATGCAAAAGGAGCTTACCAACTATGACCAGCTCCACAAGGTCTTGAGAAACGCCTCTCTGGTGAAGATAGAGACTCCGACCAGAACCATCACGGAGCAGCAGCAAATCGAATCCGCCACGATCCTATTATTCAATAAGATCTGGACCTCGAATCCTCTCAATAAGGAAGAAATAGCCTCCATCAGGAACCTATTGAATGACCAAGAGTTGCCTTTTATCATCGGTAGCCAAATCGTATCAGCATTAATGCTGGGGTTGCAAGCCGCTTTCGATAAGGAGAAACTGCTATTATTATTCGATGCGGCCAATCTCCAAGAAGATGAGATTCGTTACCGCGCGTTGATCGGGATTCTCTTGACGCTCTATACCTATAGGAAACGTACGGCACTATATCCGCAGATAGCGGATCGGCTAGCGGCTTTATCCGAGGGATTTCCTAATTTCACGAAAGCGATCCGCACGATTACCCTTCGTTTTATCCTAGCCCGTGAGACAGAGAAAATCACCCGTAAGCTACAAGACGAGATCATTCCGGAGATGATCAAGCTAGGCCCTAAAATCAGTCAAAAGATAAACTTAAAGGATATCAATCCGGAACTTCTCGGAAACGAGATGAATCCGGAGTGGCAGAATATGTTATCGAATAGTTCCTTAGGGAAGAAAATGGAGGAGTTCAGCGAACTGCAACAAGAAGGCGCGGACGTAATGCACTCTACTTTCGTGCATCTAAAGCATTTCCCCTTTTTCCGGGAACTGGGTAACTGGTTCATGCCATTCACGACCGAGCATTCCGCTTTTGGCAATCAGTTGAGCAAGAATCAAACGGAAAAGGATATGCTAGATTCCATGACTCTTGCGGCATTCATGTGTAATTCCGATAAATATTCCTTATATTTCAGTATGATGCAATTGCCGGATCAAGCCCGTCAAATGATGATGGGACAATTTGGTAGCCAAGCCTCCGAGATGATTCAGCAAACGAAGGAGGAATTGATCAGTAAACGGGGAAAACTGGAAATCATATCCGGACAGTACATACAGGACTTGTATCGTTTCTTCAAACTTTATCCGGGACATCTGGATTTTGATGACATATTTACATCTGCGCTAGACTTTCATAACCTGCCAATTTTGCAGCCTTACGTCAGTGATGAGGAAAGTTTGACAACTATAGCGGAGTATTATCTCCGGAAGAATTACTTCCTCGACGCGCTCACGATCTACAATCGCTTATCCGACGCAAATCAAGAAAGTGATATCTTATTCCAGAAAATCGGTTACTGCAAACAAATGAATGGCGATATACAAGGCGCCTTGGAGGCTTATTTACATGCGGATCTTATCAATCCGGACAGTAAATGGGTTATTCGCCGGATCGCCGGTTGTTACCGTACCTTAAAGCAACCGGAAGAAGCGTTGAAATACTATCATCGTTACGAGGCTTTCAATCCGAATGATTTATCGATCCAAATATGTATCGGCCACTGCCATCTTGAACTCAAGAATTATAATGAGGCGCTGAAATATTATTTCAAGGTAGATTATCTGGACAATAAAAGCACGAAGGCTTGGCGTCCGATCGCTTGGTGTTCTTTCTTGACTGGTAAATACGATCAGGCGCGTAATTATTACAAAAAGATCATGGATAATCAACCCAACACCCAAGATTTCTTGAATGCGGGACATACGGAATGGGCATTACAGAATATCAAGGGAGCGCTTACTTTTTATAAAAAAGCCGTGGAGAAAGAGTCCGGTGATTTCTCGAAGTTCCAAGAGCAGTTCAATCAAGATATCCCCGATCTTCTTGTAGCGGGAATCGAGGAGGCGGAAGTGCCGTTGATGATGGATCAACTCCGGTATTCCTTGAGCGATATATTCTAACTAGTCATCCAACAATTTGAGAAGACAAGAAAAAATATCGTATGAAAGAGATGAAACTAGAGACAAAGCGACTCCTATTAAGGGAATTAAAACAAGATGATTTTGATGATATCTGTAAGCTTTTACAAGATCCGATTGTAATGTACGCTTACGAGGGAGCGTTCAGTAAAAAAGAGGTACAAGAATGGCTTGATAAGCAATTAAGGAGGTATCAAAACGATGGCTTTGGCTTATGGGGGATGATAGAGAAAGGCAGCGGAAAGCTTATCGGTCAGTGTGGTCTCACCTATCAAGAATTCAACGGTCAACAGGTTCCAGAGATCGGCTATTTGCTTAGGGTGGAATACTGGCATAAAGGTTATGCTACCGAGGCCGCCATAGCTTGTAAGGAATACGCCTTCAATATCCTTAACTTCGACAAAGTATACTCCATCATACGGGACACAAATATCCCCTCTCAAAAAGTAGCACTAAGAAACGATATGAGGGAAATCGCAAATTTCATAAAACATTATCGCAATATCGATATGCTTCATTTAGTATTCTGCGTGGATAAGTCATAGTTATCAAGCGGAAAGACAGGGTTTTGAACCTATAACTCTAACTGCTTATATTTCAGCTACTTTGCTTTCAAAATTTCAAATAGGTAACGAAACAGTAACGATTTTCAGACGTTGGGCTTGTCCAACTTTGACCTCTGTTTGTCTGCCTAACTTTCGGGTTCAAAGATAAGTCTTTCTTTTGAAATACGCAAATCATTGATAATAAATATTCTGCGATTAGTGCAAGGTGCAAGCTATATATATAAATATATACTTGCACCTTGCACTAAAAAAAAGCACTGGGGTACAAATGCTTAAAACAAAATCCGTATCTTCGTAACCGATTAAAAACAAACGTGTATGATAATAACTAACCGTGAAGAAGTAATAGATAAAGCGTTCGGCGTATTTGTCAGGATGAACTACGAGAAAGCAAGCATCATCACGCTTGCCAAAGCCTGCGGGGTGACAAAAACGGGTATCGTTTATTATTTTCCGCACAAGCTGGATTTATTCATGGCTGTGGCGGACAAATACGTGTTGCAAATGCACGAACCGGAAAACAAGTTTGCCGCTCCTGCCGATACGTTGGCGGAGTTCATCGGGCAATACGTGGCGGGGGTAGCCGCTTCCATGAAAAGGATTGTTGAACTGATTGGTGATAATAGTAGCCCGCATGATTGTAGTCCTAACTTCTACTACTTTCACTTTCTGTCACAAGTGCGTATGTACTATCCGGGCATCAGGCAGAAAATTGAGAAAATCTACCGACAAGACTATGACCTATGGGAGAAAGTCATACAGAAGGCAAAAGAAAGCGGGGAAATCAGGAGCAACACGGACGTGAAGAAAACGGCTATCATGTTCCGGCAAATGTTTTTAGGGCTGTCATACGAACAAGCATTTCTAAACGGTTTGAACGTGGACGAACTGGCAGAAAATTTTCGCCATATCTATTCGCTGCTTAAAGCCTGATACTCTTTTGTTTTTTTAACCTCGATTATTTTTGAACAGATGTTCAAATAATGGTATTTTTATCTTATCTTTGGAGCGAAGCAAAATTCAGCGACATGGATAAGGTTCAGAAACAAAGAGGAAGCATCGTGCTACACAAAGAAACAAGGGACGGTGCGGATTACATACGGATAGAATATGCGAACAGTCAGGCTGTCGCCCTGCTGCTCGCCCAAGACACGGGCATGGAAATGGCTGGTAACGGCTCTGCATACATAGCGTCAGCCGCTTTCAGCCTGCCGGATTTTTACGACCGCTATTCGCCCCACGCCTATATTGATTACAGCCGGGTTTACGTGCGGCATCCCAAGCCCAAAAGGGAATACACACTGCCGAAAGGCTATCTCGAACTGCTGGAACAAAAGCGTTACAGCCCCTCGACCGTCAAAACATACCGTGCTTATTTCAGCGATTTCATGGAATATCACAAGGGACGGAACATCGACCGCCTGAAAGTGCCGGACATCAACAAGTACATACTCTATCTTGTGAACGAGAAGAAGATTTCGGTGTCGCAACAGAATATGCGCATCAATGCTATCAAGTTCTATTACGAGCAGGTGAAAGGCGGCAAACGGCAATACTATGGCGGTATCACCCGTGCCAAAGAGTACAAGAGCCTGCCCGAAGTGTTGAGCAAGAATGAAATTAAGCGCATCCTTGCACAAATTTCCAACATCAAGCATCACTGCATGATTTCGTTGGTTTACTCTGCCGGACTTAGAAGAAGCGAATTGCTTAACCTGACCCCGCAGGACATCAACAGTGAAACAATGTCGGTTCGTATCATGGGCAAGGGGAAGAAATGCCGTTATTCGCTCCTTTCGCCCAAGTTGCTGGAAGAACTACGGCACTACTTTCGGGAATATCGTCCACAAAAATGGTTGTTTGAGGGCGAAACACCCGGAGAGCAATATTCGGCAAGTGCATTGGTGAAAGTGCTGAAAGAAGCCGCACATCGTGCAGGCATCAAACACCGTGTACACGTACACATGCTACGCCACTCCTTTGCCACACACTTGCTGGAACAGGGAACAGACCTGCACACGATACAGGAATTGCTGGGACACAACGACATCAAGACCACAACCATTTATCTTCATGTGTCAAGTGCCCATAAAGCAAAAATCCCTAATCCTCTTGATACACTGGATAATTCGTGAGGTGCAGTTATAGAAGTGTAGGAACGACACCATAAGGTGCGGTTATAAATAACATTAATGGTAATTAAGTATGATAGATTATTTATTTTTCAAATTTTATAGGCTATGGAAATACAGTTCTTATTCCGAAATAGCGGTTTATGCAGCTTTGTTAATTCTCGCTGTATTTCTGAATTGTAATATTCACACAATATGGGGAGTATTGGAACAATATAAAATATTGCCTTATCCAACGCGAACAATGTATAATGTGTCTTTAGGGCTGATATTCATTCTTTTATGTATTCGTTTCTGCTGGAAAAGAAGGTATAAAGCTGTCATAGAGAAGTTTAATGAAAAGCCTAATAAGAATAATCTATTGATACTTATATTATACATTTTCCTTTCGTTGTTTCTCTTTGTTTTAGAGGCTTTTTATAGTAAAGGGAAAATATAAATATACCATTAACAACGCAGGATAACGGCAAGCCGTTCCCTGCTGAACCATTATCAGTAATTAAATAGTGTAACATTATGAATATATATGAAATTGGACAAGACTTTGATAATTACAAGTTCTTTGTATTCAAGGAAGATGATGAGTCAAATAAAGGCGTTTGGGATTATAATGGTCAATCACTTATTAATGAGTGGAAAGGGCTTAGTCTGGAACTGTTTAGAGATAAAAGGAAAAAGAAAGACAAACGAAGTGAGGAGTTTGATGCATCTTGTTATTTTTCCGGTTGTCTGATAGTAAATAAAAGAACTTCCTTATTACTCTCTGAAAAGCTGAAAGGGCAAATAGAAGTTTTACCTGTCAATGTGGACGGGAACGCTTCAGGTTATTATTTTATAAATGTATTGAATACAGTCGATGCCTTAAATATAGAGTCCAAGAGCAATGAAGAAATCTTGAAGATGATGAGGGATAATAATGGTATTTTCAATAAAGGAAATATCGGTTCATATATCATATTTCGGGATAGTCTGTTTAATAACAATTATTATTGCACAGATGAATTTGTAGATTTTGTGAAGCAAAATTCAATCACAGGATTAAAATTTACATGTGCAGGTATCACAAAATAAATCACTGATAACAAGCCAAGTTAGCTGCTAAACGCAGCTCCTTGTCAAACCATTAACATCAAAAAGCAGTGTACCATAATGGAAACAAGAGATAAACTTTTTACAGAAGAACAGTATTTGAAGCAACTGAAAATGTATGATGAAGATATTAGTTATTATGAACAAATGCATCTTTCAGGAAAACATATAGGTTACGATTCTTTGTTCAATTATAGGCTTCGTTATTTATTAGTACAGTATTCTATGGGACAGGATATTGATAAGCTGAAAAACAATTATGTGAAAGCCCTCAAAACAATGCCGAGATTTTGGACGGACAACGGATTTTATATTGAAATGTTGTGGCTTCTGTCAATAGGCATTATGTTGGATTACGAAGACGACCTTATACATGGTCTGGTGCAACTGATAAAAGACAGAGAAGCTAAAGACTATATTTATGATACATTGATTAGATACAGATTTCCTGATTGGGAAAGGACAACAAACCAAGTATTATATCCGTCACCCTATCGAATTGCTATCACTGTTACAGAGTTGGCTGAACAAGACAAAGCAGAAGCGGTGAAACGATTGGAAAAATACCTCAAAAAAGAATGGTATCGAGGACATTCTGATTTATCTTGGCATGACGACCATAAATATGGTATCAACCATGACGGTTATTGGTGTTTTGAAAGCGGTGCATTGGTCAAGGTCTTGGGGCTGGATGATAGCAGCCTGAAAGGGTTGCCCTACTATCCATACGACATGGTACACTGGAATGACAATATTAAATGAAGAAAAGGTATGAGTTACTCTGTTTGTGCATATTTGACAGAAGCCGATAAGGTAAAGTCTGTTTATGGAACTTGTGATAATCAGCTTATAAACCAATTAAAGGTTGCGTTGAAGCAGGAACTTGACACTCTGAACGATTATTTCAGCGATAGCCTGAACACGGATAAAGATGCTTATGCAGCGTTGGCAGATATAGTGAACGGAGAAATCCGTTATCCCGAAATTGCTTTCATGTACGGGTATGTATATGAAAAGATTTGCAACCATTATGGAACGCAAATCTACTGTGCGGAAAACCTTTGGCAATTGGATAGCCAAAGTACATTCATCCCTATTCCATTGAGCAGTGATTTTCCCTATATCATCAGCATACCCGTTTCAGATTTGGAGAGCAAGCGGACGGAATACACCTCACTACAAGAGGGTAACGGTATCGGAGATTATGATTACGAGCAGGAAATGGACGACTTGAATTTCATTTTCGATGAAGCCGTTGAAGCGCAAAAAGACCTTGTTATTATGGTGTATTGATATGGTACACTGGAATGAGAATAAAATATGATGTTAACGAAGCAGGATAACGGACAAGCCGTTCCCTGCTAAACCATTAATCAATATGAGTAACCTTATCACAGTAAATAGATTTGGAAAAGTTCTGATATGGGTATGGAACAGATGTATAAAGAAAACTGCCATTCCTTATGAAGAACTTGATTTCCATTACCCCGATTGGGCTTTCATTATTACAGGTTGTATCTTTTTCGGGGTTGTGGTAGGTGTTACCCTGTTTTATTTTGCTTTTATAAAACAATAGACTATTTACAATGAAAGCCCGACTTAAATACCCGATATTCAGCTTTGCCCCCAAAGGCAACATGATATACGTGTTTCGCAAGGAAGAACTGTACACAACGACCAATACCGAGTTGTTGAAGAAGCGGAAGAACTACATTGTAGTGGATGCAACCGGGACGAAATATGTTGAAAAGGGGGCGCACAAAGTGAAGTGGCAAGGGATATTCGGATATTGTATCAGGATGCAGGGACGTGTGATTTCCATTGAATACGAGTACGGGGACAACCCCGAACCGTTCCCACTACGAAAACTGCAAGAACTGGTAGCGGAACGATACCCCAAGACACGGTGGTTCAAGGAAGAATGCTGGAACAGCGCAGACGAGTTCCGGCAAGCGATTTTCGCCTGCAAGACCTTTGAGGAAGTGGCGGACATACTGATGCCCGAACGAAAAACGAGCGTTTGGCAGCGCATTGAAGAATATTTCCTGCGGGCAGGTTTTCTTATGCTTGCCGCCATGTTCCTTTATCACGTGGTTTGGCGGCTAATCCAAAAGTTTTGGCTATGGGCTACCGGGTAACGTACAGAAAACAAATCAATTTATTCAGATATGGAACAACGGATTACATCATTATTGCTTCCCGCTCCCGAAGCGGAGTTGGAAGCGTCCTGCAAGGAACTGGACGAAAAGGTAACATGGCTGCTGCACAACAGCCGGAAAATGGACAACTACTTGGAACTTGAACCGTTCAGCAAGGACGTGCGGCTGTGCGCCCACGTGTGCGACACGCTCAAAAGCCTGCCGGAAACGCCGACACTGGCGGCATACAAGGACTACAAGGCAATCATTATCCTGCTGGGTATGTCCACCACCCATTACGCCATACTGGACGAACTGGCGGAACAGCACCGCAAGCGGGACGAGATACCCGAACTGACCGCCTACTGCGATGCGCTCCACTGGATGCGACCGGGACGGCAGTACCTCTGCAACGTGTACAACACGGTATGCCACGCTTTCCACCTGCTACGGAGAAACCCGGTAAGGGACAACCGCCTGCTGGTGACGGAAAAGGAACTGCGCCACGCCGAACGGATGCTGCCGGAGCTGGGCAGGCAGACATTCACCGAAATGGTGCGTCTGAAAGGCTACATGGTCTATGATGCCGAGCAACTGGCGGACAAATGCGGCATGGAATACGGCTCGTTCCGACGGAAGGTAAAGAAAATGACCGGGTACACGGCTAAGGAATGGGTGATAAAGGAGCGTGCAAAGGACGTGGAACACTACCTGAAGAACACCAACCTCACGCTTACGGAAGTGGCGTTCACCACGGGGTTCGCATCGACATCGAACCTGAACGACTTCTGCAAGGCTTACTTGCTGGACACACCGGGCGAGATACGCAGAAAAGCGCAGGAAACAAGAAAATGCACAGTTACAAGAACGTAATGTGAAAAATCAAGAATAAAACAGATTTTTTATGCCCGTAACTTTGTGCTTCATAAAAGATAAGCACAAGGTTATGGAACATAAGATACCGTTGGAAACATACTTCGCCGGACTGCTTCAAAAAGTGGAATGGCAGATACAGGAATACGAGGACACCGCAGCGGACACGCTGACGCTCTGCCGCCTGTGCGTGGACTACCTGCAAGAGATACTGGGCGAACTCAAAAACTTTATAATCTCCTACCCGTTCGCCAGCACGGAAGAGGAAATACACTTCTTCAAGGAACTGAAACCGCTTTTAGCGAGCAAAATCATCTATTACAACACCGTTTACAAGATAGAGGTGCGCTTCCCCAGCGGCAGCGAGGAAGTGCAAAGGGACTACCTGCTGTCGGAAACCGACCGGATTTCAAAGTCGTTCCAGCGGAACTTGGCGTTCTACCAGTACCACCGAACGAAAGCCACCTACTTGGACAGGCAGTATTTCATGCGTGGGAAGCCTGACATACAAATCATCGTGGACAGTTTCTATTACGAAACAGACCCACAGTTCAGCACCAGTCACGATTTCAAGGTAGCCAAGATTTTAGCCAACGAACTGCTGGAAATATACCTCACCAACCGTCTGCACGAGCTGGAACGCCGGGAACAACGCAAGCGGGTGAAGAACGGCTTCATGGGAAAGGTGTTGCGCTGGACGGGGACGAAAAGGGCGTTGGTGGAACTTATCTACGCACTGGACGCCTGCGGCTGTCTGAACAAGGGGACGGTTGATATTAAGGAGATTGTAGCCTACTTTGAATACGTGTTCGACATCGACCTCGGCGACTTCTACCACACCTACATGGAACTAAAAGCCAAGACCAAAGACCGAACGGGCTTCCTCTCCACCCTGAAAGACAGGTTGCTGATGCGCATGAGGGAGCAGGATTAGGCAACCGTGCTTTAACAAAATTTATTTCGCCACAGGTGGGTACATCTGTGGCGTTTTATTTTTCAGGACACCCGAACTTTGCGGCAAATCAATCAGTTACCGTTATGGAAATAATAACATTCGAGTCCAAAGCCTACAAGGAACTGGACAACAAGATTACCGCCATTGCCGACTACATCTTCAACCACATGGAAACGGCAAGGCAAAGCGAGGAAGACATGTGGGTGGACAGCTACGAGGTCTGCACGTTCCTGAAAATAAGCGAAAAGACCCTGCAACGCCTGCGGGTGTCGGGAACTATCGCCTATTCCAACATCAGGGGACGCTACTTCTACAAGGTCAGCGAGATACGCCGGATGCTGGAAGAACGCCTGATAAGGAGCAACAAGGAGAACATCGACAACCTGATAACCAACCACCAGTTGTATGCTAAGGAAAGAGGAAATCTTAGAAAGAACAAGTAACGGGCTGGCGGTGTTCAAACACTACCTGCCCGGCAATTGGCGCATAGGTCGCAACTTCCTTAACCCGCTGTACGAGGACAGCAAGGCTTCCTGCAACATCTATTTCGACCGCCGGGGCGGTATCTACAAGATGAAAGACTTCGGCAACGACAGTTACAGCGGCGACTGTTTCTTCCTCGTGGGGCAGTTAAAGGGGCTGGACTGCAACCGGGCGGCTGACTTCGTGGAGATACTGGAAATCATCGACCGGGATTTGGGCTTGGGGCTGGCTTCCGGCATTCCGGTTTCCGTTCCCCCGGCAACCGTCTGCCGGGCAGTGCCGGACAAACCCGAAGAAACGCCCGAAAAGCCCGTCAAGCCCTACCAGTTCCGGGAACAGAAGTTCCCGCTTGCCGAACTGGTGTACTGGCAACAATACGGCATCACGCCCGAACTGCTGGAACGTTACAAGGTCTGTTCGCTCCGGGAATACAACAGTGAAACGGCAGAGGGCAAACCGTACACCTACACTTCATCGGTGGCAGAACCCATGTACGGCTACAAGGGCAAACAGCACATCAAGCTGTACCGCCCGTTCTCCACGCCCCGTTTCCTCTACGGCGGCAGCTTCGGTGAGAACTACTGTTTCGGGCTGGAACAACTGCCAGCCAAAGGCGACACGCTATTCATCACGGGCGGCGAGAAAGACGTGCTTTCGCTGGCGGCGCACGGTTTTCACGCTATCTGCTTCAACAGCGAAACGGTGACAATACCGCCCACGCTGGTTTATCGGCTGACATTCCGGTTCAAGCACATCGTCCTGCTCTTTGACATGGACAAGACGGGCAGGGAAAGTTCATGCAAACAGGAAAAACTACTGGAAGAATTTGGAGTGAAACGCCTGCTGCTCCCGCTTCCGGGAACGAAAGAGGAAAAGGACATATCCGACTACTTCAAAGCCGGGAACACCCGTGAAGATTTCCTGAAACTGTTTATCGAATTTTTAGACAACCTGTATAGCGACACATTGATTATGCTTAAATCATGCGAAATAGATTTCAACAACCCGCCCGCCAAAGCGCAAGAGATTATTTCGGCGGGTGACGTTCCGCTGGGGACACAAGGCAACCTGTTCGGCATCACCGGGGGCGAGGGAACGGGAAAGAGCAATTATATAGCCGCAATCGTGGCGGGCTGCATCTGCCCGGCTGGTGCGGAAGTAGATACGCTGGGCATACAGATAACCGCCAACGGCAAACACAAGGCGGTCTTGCTCTACGACACCGAACAGTCGGAAGTGCAACTGTTCAAGAATGTAAGCAACCTGCTGGCACGTGCCAAACAGCCGGACAAACCCGATGAACTGAAAGCGTTTTGTCTTACCGGCATGTCACGCAAAGAACGCCTGAACGCCATTGTACAAAGCATGGACAAGTTCTACTACCAGTACGGCGGCATCCAGTTGGTCGTCATTGACGGCATCGCAGACCTTGTTAAGAGTGCCAACGATGAAGCGGAAAGCGTGGCGGTGATAGATGAACTTTATCGGCTGGCGGGTATCTACAACACGTGTATTCTGTGCGTGCTGCACTTCGTCCCCAACGGATTGAAACTGCGGGGACATTTGGGTAGTGAGTTGCAGCGTAAGGCGGCTACAATCCTTTCGATAGAGAAAGACGAAGAACCCGCCCAGTCGGTCGTGAAAGCCTTGAAAGTAAGGGACGGAAGCCCGTTGGACGTTCCTTTGATGCTCTTTGCATGGGACAAGGAAGCGGGGATGCACGTGTACAAGGGCGAGAAGCCCCGTGAGGAAAAGGAGAAGCGCAAGGAAAGGGAACTGGTGAATGTCGCACGTGACATCTTCGGGCGGCAGACACGCATCACCTACATAGACCTTTGCGAGCAGTTGCAGCAGGTATTGGACATCAAGGAGCGCACCGCAAAGAGCTATATCCGCTTCATGCGGGAAAGGGACATCATCACCAAAGACACGGCGAACCAAAGCTGTTTTGTCATCGGTTCATATCATCTTCAAAGGAACGCAAGCTGCCCGTAGGCGTATGGGCTGAACTTGTGTATTTTTAGGTGCTTGTGTCCTGCCCTGTTGTGATAACACGGCAGGATTTTTTCTGTTTGCACGTGATTTTTCAGGGTATTTGCTTAACTTTGCAGAAGTTACACGGAAAAGTAACGGCAGTTGGACGGCGGTTGCCGGAATATTGCCTTTATATATAACATATACGTTCGCCGAACGTCCCGATGCGAAAACTGGCACTTTTCAAAATGTGGGGATATTCAGCGCAGGATATGCTATGCGTTTGTCATAGCGTGGCTGCACTGTTTCCACATTTGGGTATGCCAGTACCTCGCATCGAAACAGCGTCATGCCACGCTTTCTTTTTTGGGGTTGCGGCTAACGTGCCAAGACAGTAGGGATTTATATCACTTTAATACCTGATAATATGGAACAAATCAAAGCGCACATCGCCGTATCGCTGGACGGGCATACCGCCACGCCGGACTATGAACTGGACTGGATGCCCCGTGAGGTCAAGGAACTGGCGGCAAGGGAACACGCCGCCGCAAGCTGCCTGCTTATGGGGGCGAACACCTACAACTACATCTTTGAACACTGGGGCGGGTGGCCGCACAAAAGCAAACGGTCTTTTGTGGTGTCACACTACGACACCAACGTTACACCGGACTGCGGGGTGGAGTTCCTGACCGAAGAACCGCTGCAAAGGGTTTATGAACTGAAACAGGAAACCGACATGCTGGTGGTGGGTGGCGGCAAGCTGCTTACTTCATTGATTAAAGCCGGACTGCTGGACAGCCTGACAATCTACACCGTCCCGGTCATGGCGGGCAAAGGCATCGGTTTTGTCGGGGAAACATCCGGCTCGCTGTGGAAGCTCTCGGAAAGCAGGGTGCTGGATAACGGGGTGGTCTGTTCGACCTACCTGTTTGGCGGGAACATATAAAAAATGCGCCCGGTTTCCCTCCGGGCGCAACCACTAAAATTTCAATTATTATAAGCTGTAAAACCTATCACAATGAAATTTCAGCGGCAAAGATAGGCTATTTCTTCGGTTTCGCTTTCTTTTCGGGGAATGAAAAACCGACATTGAACTGCTCGTCCAGTACCAGCGAAGCATCGAAAGCCTTGCCGTTCTTGCCCTTGAAGCCCTTGATTAGCCCGGTCTTGTGTTTCGTCACCAGCTCGACAATCTGCTTGTCGGAAAGCTGTTTGTCGCACTTGTTGCGGAATATGGTAAGCGTGCAGTCCACGTTGGAACACTTCGCCACTTTCGGGTAGAACAGGATGCGCCCGCTGCCGCATTTCGGGCAGGGGCAGGTTTCACCAGTAGCGACAGATAGCTGCACCGATAGCAGTTCTGCGGTGATTTGCGTTGCGTACACCTCGATGCCCTTCCGGAACGTGTCGGCATCCATGCTGCCCGCTTCTATCTTGGCAAGGGCGGTTTCCCACATGCCCGTCATTTCGACATCGGCAATCTTCTTGTCCTTGACAATCCCATAAACGGCAAGCCCCTTGTCGGTAGGCACAAGGTTCTTCTTCTCACGCACGATGTACTGGCGGGCGAACAGCGTTTCGATAATCGCCGCACGGGTGGCGGGCGTGCCTATCCCGGCATCTTTCAGGCTGGCTTTCAGTTCGGCATCTTCCAGTTCCCTGCCTGCGTTCTCCATTGCCGCCAACAGGCTGCTTTCCGTGTGCAGCGGTTTCGGCTTGGTCTGCTTTTCGAGCAGATCCACGCCGGAGAGTGGCAAACATTCTCCCTCTTGGAGTGGCGGCAGGCTGGCGGCTTCTTCATCCCCGCCCGTTTCCTGCTCGCCGAACACGGCACGCCACCCGGCTTCTTTCATCACAGACCCTTTCACCGTGAAGTCGGTATCTCCCCCTGACAGCAAGGCGGTGGTAACGTCTTTCACGCACTTGCCCGAAAAGGCTTCCAGCATACGCCCGGCTACCAGCTCGTAAACCGCCCGCTCGTCTTTGGAAAGTTCGCCGGGCAGGTTCTCGGTAATGATTAAGGCGTGGTGGTCGGTCACTTTGCCGTCATTCACGCTGCGGCGGTTCAGGGGTGTGCCGTCCAGCCCGGCGGCATACCCGGCAAAGCGGGAGTATTGCCCCAGCAGGGCGACACGTTCCGGCATTTCATCGAAAACGTCCTCCGGAATATAGCGGCTTCCGGTTCTTGGGTAGGACATCACTTTCTTTTCATACAGGCTTTGCGCTATGGAAAGCGTCTTGTCAGCCGAGAAGTTCAGCTTCGTGTTCGCTTCCTTTTGCAGCGTGGTAAGGTCGTACAAAAGCGGCGGTTCTTGGCAGGCTTCTTTCCTCTCAACGGATTTAACCACAAGTTGCCCGGCATCCTTTACCCGTTGCAGGGCGGCTATGGCTTCGGGCTGCTGTTCCCACTTGGCGGTCGATTGGGCGGTAAAATTTATTCCCCCGCTGGCAGTCGCCGCTTTGAGTTGCCAAAACTTGGCGGGTACGAAATTCTTGTTCTCCAAATAGCGGCTGCATATCATCACGAGCGTGGGTGTCTGCACCCTGCCCAGCGAGAACACCCCCTGCCCGGCGGCAACGCTCAACGCTTGGGTGGCGTTTATCCCTATCAGCCAGTCCGCTTCGCTGCGGGACTTGGCAGAGAAATAGAGGTTATCGTAACGCTCTCCCGGCTGCAAGTTATCCAGCCCCTCACGGATTGCCTTGTCGGTAAGGCTGCTTATCCACAGGCGCACAAATGGTTTCCGGCAGTTCAGGTAATGGAAGATATAGCGGAAGATTAACTCACCCTCACGCCCGGCATCGGTGGCGACAATAATCCGGTCGCACTGGTCGAACACTTCCTTTATCACTTTCAACTGTTTCAGCACGCCGGGGTCTGCCTTGTAACCTTTCTCCGCTTTCACCTGACGGGGGATTAATTGAAAATCGGGCGGCAGTATGGGCAGGCTCTCCCTGCGGAAGTTCGCCACGCCGTAGGCTTCCGGCATGGCAAGCTGGATTAAGTGGCCGAACGCCCATGTCACCATATACCCGTTACCGGAAAGATAACCGTCATTACGCCCGGTCGCCCCGATGATGCGGGCGATGTCCTTTGCCACGCTGGGCTTCTCTGCTATCAATGCAATCATAATTCTTTACTTTTTAATGGTGGATATTACATTTTCATTCCTCTGGACTTCTTGGGCTTGTCAGCTTTCAGGCTCTTGTCCTGCGCTTTCTCCTGCTTCTCTTTCTGCTTGGCGGTGGGCTTGTCCTGACCCTGTTTCAACGGCTCTTTGCCCTGCTTGGTGGCTTCGTTGGTCTTGCCCCCCGAATTGACCGCTACCTGCGTCCGGCTCTCGGCGGTGGGGGTAACGTCTTTCGGCTGCACCTTGTCGGGGGATTTGCCCTGTGCGCCGGGCTGTACATGACCGTTGAACTCAACGCCCTTGCCGTCCTTTAGCCCGGCGACCTGCCGCTCTGCGGGCTGCTGCCACTGCTGCAAGAACTGGACGGCGGCACGGGGCAGGAACTCCAAGCCACGCTCCACCGCACTGACCTGCAAATAGGCACTGCGCTGCGTGCCGTCCCTGAATTGCAGGTTTTCCATTTTCACCGCTTGCCCGGCTTCAAAGGCGGCTTTCTGTTCCGGGCTGACTTGCACGTTACAGATTGTATCGGGGCATTTCCACTTGTCAGCCCGCATATACTCCAGTTCGTGCGTGTACCTGTCCCGGCTGACGAACACGGGGATTTGCTCGCCGCTTTTCGGGTCTTTGATTTCAGCGATGCCGCCCAAGTTGCCAGTGCCTTGCAAGTTGCCCTGTTCCTGCTTGGTGAACTCGTGTTCATGGAACGGGCGTTGCAACAGTTTTTCGTCCTGCTGCACGCCGTGTAGCTTGGGTACTACCGTGCCGTCCTTTGCCTGATAGAAAGAGATCTTGACATCGGTAGGTTTGAGATAGAAGCCGCCCACCGTCCCCGAAACAGTGTAAGTGTTGCGGGACTTGTAGCCACGCATCACCCGGTCGAAGTCCCTCGTGTTTTTCAGGGTGTCGGCGGTGATGCCGACTTTTTTCAGGTTCTCCCAGTCGATTTTTGACGGGTCGAAGCGGTAGCCCTGCTTGAACTCGTGGAAGTCGGGCTTCGGAACTCGAAGCATTTCAGCCCGCTTGTCACCCTCCGGTGTAGGGTTGCGGTGGTTGTCCTCGATTGCCTTTGCGTCCCGCTCCGCTTCGGAAGCCTTGACGCTGAACAGTTCCAGCCCGGAAGTGTCCTGATACTTGCGGTAGAAGTTGGAAATGAAGTTGCTGAACACATCGCTGTTCTTGTCCACCTGCATGAACTCGCCGCCGTGTCCGGTAGTGGGTGGCACGGTCTGCAAATTGCCGTCCTTGTCGATACCCTTAACGGCACTCACCTTTCCCTGCTGTTTATCCAAGACCAGCAGCACGTCTTTTTCCTGCCCCTCTGCGGGCGGGGTCATTCTGTTTGCCATAAATAATTGGAATTTTAGTGGTTACGGGAATAGTCCCGCCCAAAGGTAGCGACTAAATATGCTATATTTGGACGGGCGGCAAGGACTGTCCGAATTTGTCCGGTACTGTCCCAATTTGTCCGAGTGAATAAAAAAATATCCAACCAATAGTTGGAGAAATAAAAAACATCTTCGGCAAAATATTTGTTATGTTTTTTCAGGTGATTACATAATATACTATCTTTGCTTCATAGAAACAAAGTACATAAATATGGCTTCATTCAGGAAAGAGATACTTGGGCAGATTGAACGGATAGATACCGGGCGTATATTCACGTTCCGGGATTTGTCGTTTGAAACGGAAAAGACCGCCAATGTTGCGGTGCTACTTTCCGAACAGAGCCGCAAAGGGGTACTGGTACGGGTTGAAAAGGGGGCGTACTATCGTCCCAAGAAATCAGTGCTGGGACTGGGAAAGCTGCCTGTCTATCAGGATGAACAGTTCCGCTATCTGACTGAAAAACTGAACGGCTATATCACGGGTGCTTACGTCTATAACAAAATGGGGCTGACCGAACAGGTAGCCACAACCATAACGATAGCCACTCCTAACCCGGTTCGCCGTTTCCGTTTCAAGAACTTGGATATAGAGTGCGTGAAAGCCTACTGCATGGACTACCCGGATGAAAGCCTTGTCCCGTACTTGCGGCTGCTCGATGCGATAAAGGACATGAAGCGCATACCCGGAACAACCGGGCAGGACATCTACAACCGGGTCAAGAGCCAATATTTCAACGGGTATAGCCTGCTGGAACTGGAAAAAATCGTATCTTTGGCGAAAAGTTACCCGCCACGTGTCAGAAAGGTGGTGGCGGACATACTGGGCGACATCAGACAAACCGTATTGCAAACAGAAATGGCAAAGACCATTCTTCCCACGACACGGTTCAACTTGGATTATAAAACAAGAAAAACGCAATTAAGATAAAATATTCAACCAATGGTTGCGAAATTAAGCATAAAAAAGAGAGTGAAATCAATCACTCTCTTTCGATGAACCCTTTGTGAACCCTTTTAATGGTTTTCAAATGCTTGTTAAACAGGAAGTTCAGCATTTCATAAAAGCAAAAACATTCAATTATGAACCCTTTGTGAACCCTTTAAGTGTATAATGAGTGCCTTTTCCTGTTGTTCCTTGTATTTCCAGCCAGTTATCCAGTTGCGACAAAATTCGATAAGCAGTAGTTTTACTGGTATTTAACAAATTCTGCACATCTGAATTATTTATACTCCCATTTTGGGCGGCATACTCAATAATGGGTATATACCTTTCATCCACTCGCTGCGCCAATAGCTGCGAACGTATATCGGTATAATAGGTAATCATCAGACCGCTTAACATTTCAAGTTTGGGTGGCAACAACTTGTATGCGCTGACAGCTTCCAAGATACGCTTGTAGCCACGTCCCCAGCTTTCAATATCCCCGCTTCTGAAAAAGGCGTTGGCGATTAGCGGGTTATAGGGAGAGGACGGGTGGCTTTCAAAAAGTTTTTCGGTCGTCCAGCTTTCCGGTAACTGTCCGGCGTTCCAAAAGGTGATATGGTCGGGGAACACGCTAATCTGAATGGGTACGGCACTGGCATAGTCTTTATGTGCCACACAATTCATCAGTGACTCCCTGATAGCTTCCACCGGGAACTGCGGTGTTTCACGCCGGGAAATTCCCTCGTATGATATATGATAAATCAGGTATTTGGTCTTTATCAAATCCATTGCCTTATCCACCTGCTCCATTAAAGAGCCGTGAACCTCGTCCTGAAACTCCAAGTTACCCTTATCATCCCGGAAGAAACCTATCTTGATATAAGCCCCGGTTACAAAGCGTTCCGGGTCGGGGTGGAACAACAGCAAGGCGGCACGGGTCGGACGGTTGGTTTGGGTGTCAATCAGCCGCAAATCGTGCAGCAAATTTTCGGTAGTATCTTTCAACACATCTTCGTCCACACGCCCGCTTCTCGCCGCTTCCTTGCGGAAACGGTTCAATGCGCCGGGGGAAAGTTCCTCTATGCCTGCCCACTCTATGGGAAACTCGTCCCAATGCCTGCCAGTACGTTGCAGGATAAAACGGTTCAACGCCGCACCTTTCAACTCCTGTTTCGTGCTGCCGCTGCGATAGTGGTACTGACCTTTGTAATTGATAGGATTGGAATAAGGCGGTACGTCAATCTCGATATATTTCAGCCCGTTTTCTTCCAGCAGGTTCACGTCCACGATGATACCCAGCACGTCACGCACTTTGTTCGGTATATCCTCCAGCAGTTTGTCGGCATCGGCAACGCCGACTACCTTACCGTTGTCATTCATACCTATATATATCTTGCCGCCTGTGGCGTTGGCAAAGCCGCATATCCATTTCAGATACTCGTCACGCCAGCTTTCTTTCCATTCCGTATTTTGGTTTTCATTCATAATCATTTCTTTGTCTGCAAAATTAGTAAAAATACTGTCTGTCAGGAAAGAATATCGGTTATTCTTCCTCTTTTATAAGGTGGCATAGCTCCGGGTCGTTCTTAATCCGGGTTATCTCGTCCTCGACAATCTGCCGGACTTCCTGACGGATGCGGTCATAGTTGGCTTGTATCTCCTCCTGCATCCGGTCGTTGCCGTCCTTGTCGGTGAAGTCGATTATCTGCGGCAACTTCACGTAACGGGCGGTTTCCCGCTTCACCTTTTCATTGTCCACCACGATTTCACAGTGGAAAATCTTCTGCTCTATCCGTTCATCGAAGTTGTCCGCCACAGCACCCACGAACATACCTTGCGTGAGGTTGGATATTTTGCTGGCGGGTATCAGGCTGTCCATTTGGGTGCTTATCGAGGTGGATTTTTCCCGCTGGTTGATTGTCATGCTCTGCCGTTTCTGCAACACCTTTCCGAAACGCTCGGACAGTATTTTTGCCGTTTCACCGACTACCTGACCGCTGAACACGTTGCCCACCGTATTTTGGATTACACGGCTTTCCTTGTCCCCATAGTCACGGGTAAGCTGGCTGTAATCCTGAAAGCCCAACAGAACCGCAACCTTGTTGCTTCGGGCAGTGGCAATCAAATTATCAAGCCCACGAAAATATATAGTCGGTAATTCATCTATTATCACCGAACTTTTAAGCTGACCTTTCTTGTTTATCAGCTTCACGATACGGGAATTATATAATCCCAGTGCCGCCGAGTAGATATTTTGGCGGTCAGGATTGTTACCGACAACCAAGATTTTAGGCTCTTTCGGGTTGTTGATGTCAAGTGAAAAATCATCGCCCGTCATTACCCAGTAAAGGGCGGGTGAAATCATCCTTGAAAGCGGGATTTTCGCACTGGCAATCTGCCCCTGCAACTGTTCAACTGCCGAACTTTCCCAAGCATCCACGAACGGGGAAAGATAGTTTTCCAGTTCGGGATAACTGCGCAAAATCGTGAAAACATCGGCGTATTTCTTGTTCAACAACTCTATGGCGTGCGGGAACGTGCAATACCTGCCGCCCTGATAAATGCGCAAGTACCAAATAATGGCTGCAAGCAGGATAATCGGGCTTTCCACGAAGAAGTCGCCCTGCTTGCTTATCCAACTTCGATTGAGGTTAAGCATTATCGTGTAGCTTGCTTCGTAGGCATCCGCAATGTCCGACATGAAACTGGCGTTTATCGGGTTGCATCGGTGGCTCTTGCGTGGGTCGTCAAAATTGATAATGTAGAATTTGGGCTTTACCTTATACCCGTCCAAGTGGTTAAGCAAATGATTATAAGTGATTTCCGATAAATCGGGAAACTTATAATCATAGCAGTAGAGCGCAAAACCTTTCTCGATTTGCTGTTTTATGTAACTATTTACCACTGCATACGATTTGCCGCTGCCCGGCGTACCCAACACAAGGCTGGCACGGAACGGGTTCACAACATTTATCCAGCCGTTATTCCATTTCTTCTTATAGTAGAACCGGGTAGGCAGATTTACCGAATACTCGTTCTCGATAAGCCTTGTTTCCTGCATGAAACTCTCGTTCTCTGTATTAAAGACATCATCCATTAGGTTGTTCTTCAACAACCGGGACATCCATGTACCCGCCATGAGCATACAGATATAGCCCGCCGATAGCGTGGCGATATAAAACACAGTGTCCGCCGTATGTGGCAGCGGAAGTTCCAGCAGCCACCAGTTCAGGAAAAACAACACGACACCCGCCACAAGGCTGCAATGTATCTTCGCCCACGTTATCTTTTCCTCTTTCACGCCCTTAGTGCCGATGCACGACAGGGCGAGGAACACCACCGCAAAAAGTTTCGTCCAAAGGACGGACGAGAACAGCCCGGTGGTGCGCTGGAAGTTCCACAGTATCTTGTCTATCACTTCAAACGTCACTCCCCATTCTTTCAGGGTGGAGTAACAGAACCAGTACACGTTTATTCCCACGAATAGAATACTGACAGCCCGCATAAAGTCCATGACCCTTGCAAGCCCTCTCAAATCATCCTCTTGCTGCATAATTGTATGTTTTTAAGTTAGTCAATGCGCCTTGTGCGCTTCTTTTTCTTCTTTCTCTTTTGGCGGGCGGTGTCCTGCGGCTCGTCACCGCCAGATGCACCGCCGCCCAGCAAACCGCCGAAAGCACCCAGCACGGAAGCCATGCCCGAAACGATGTCGGATTTCGGCGTGAAGCCCGGCTGTTCCTGATGCGTGGGCTGGTCTTGCTGCGGTGCTGCCACTTCGGACTGGTGTATCTTTCCGGTTTCGCCCGAAAAACGTTCGTTGAACACGTTCGCCGAATACTCCTTGCCCAAGCGTGAACCGTTCAGCACCACCCGGCTGTCGTGGTCGATGAACGTAACGCCATAGATGCGCCCGCTGTCGTTCTGACGGAATACCACGTCAATGCCCCGCTTCCTTAGCTGCTGTTCCAGTTCCTTGCGGCTGCGGGCGGTCTGCATGGCAGTGGCTACAATCTTCCGGGTGCGCTCTTTCAGTTTCCCGTTCCTGATTGCTTCGCCCGATTTCTCCATTCTGCGCTGCACCGCTTCATAACCTACCGACTTGCCGATGCGGGAAGCCTTTACCGGGTTGCCTGTCTTTTCGCCCTTGTCATTGGTGGCGGAATAAACTATGCCCTGATAGGGCTTGCCGTTTATCTCGCCCTTGACTTCCTCGGCGCACACGTTGTAAGCGGCAAGCAAAGCCTTGTACTCCCCGAACGACTGGAAGCGGTAGCCATAGCAAGCCGCTTTCACGGTGTTGCCGACTTGGTGCTTCACGTCCCCGGCGGCATAGTCCACCTTTTTCAGTTCGGGGCGTTCGGCACGTTCCTTCCGCTCTGCCGGGTGCAGCCCGTATTTCTTTTCCAGTTCACGGGTGATTTGCTTGCTGCGCCGATGCTCGAACCTGTCATTCAGCGGTCTGCCGTTCTCGTCCACCCGCAACCCCACGATGTGGATATGGTGGCGGTCGATGTCGGTATGCTTGTACACCAGATAAGGCTGGTCGCCATAGCCCAACTTCCGCATATACTCTTTGGCGATGTCGGAAAGCTGCTGGTCGGTCAGCACGTCTTCCGGGTGCGGGTTTATGGAAATATGAAGTATCGGCTTCTTGGTGGATAGCTGGACGGGCATCTGCATTTCAAAGCTGCGCATACACTCGCCGATAGAGAAATTCCCGTCCTCGCCCAACAGCATCCGGTTGGAGAAAAGCACCTTTGCTTCCCCGCTGTCCACCTTGTTTTGGTTGTAAGCCAGTGCGCCGAACATATTGCCGCCCGTGCTTATTTTGGCAACCATAGTTCCCTGCACTCGTTTGTCAGGTCGATAACCTGACGGTTCAACATCGCCAGTTCGGTGGTCGCTTTCTCCAGTTTATAGAGAAAAGCCAGTGCCTTTTTCTCCGAAAAGTTGCTGTGCAACGCCTTTACGACTTGGTTGTAATTGACTGCAACCGCCCGGAACTGGGCGTAAAATTCGGTCAGCCGGGCGCAATATTCTACTGCCGATTTGTCCACTTTCACCACCCGGAACGGCTCGCCGAACAGCCGGGCGGCGATGAAACGGGACTTGCTCGTAACGCCCGACTGCTCCCATTGCGAGAGGAAGCGGGCATTCTCCCGGTCGTTCAGGTAAAGGACATGGCGATGCTTCGCCGGGTCTGCGAGGGCGGGGCGACCGCCCTTGTTAGGTTTTCTTGTTTCCATGCTTCTTTCAATTAAAAAATTACGACTTCGGAGTGATTTTTACCCCCGCAAGGGGCAAGGCGTTTTCAGGCACGGAAAACGGTTTTGTAGCATACAAAACACACCTTGCTATTTTCTGACGAAAATCGAAATCCGTCACGGACGGATTGGGGTTAGCGTGGAACGGCAAGCCCTGCCGTTCACCAGCCCGGTTTTACACCTTTGCCCCCTGCGGTTCGTTACTCCGCTGCAAAGTAACGGTGATTTATAATGCTGTAAAATAGGCGGTTGGTGGACAAATCGGGACAGCGCAGGACAAATCGGGACACATCTAAAAACGAACGTTTTTTCTCCTTTTATTTGCAGAAGATTTCAAGGTTGAAAGCCATATTTCAAGCAAGAAAGCAGGATAGAAAGCAGGATTTCAAGAAAACGTGATTGCAGGATTTCAATATTTCAAGAAAGAATGAAAGCTGGAAAACAAGATTGAAATAAAACAGTCTTTCAATATTTCAAGATTGCAATATGGAAACAAAGAAAGCTATATGGCTGGATTGATTGAAAGCAATAAATAAATCTATCAACCAATAATGAACGAAAGCAATATGGAAAACGAGAAAACACCCCTTTATGTCGCCTTTTCCACCCAAAAGGGCGGAGTCGGCAAAACCACCTTTACCGTGCTGGCGGCGAGTTACCTCTACTACCTCAAAGGCTACGATGTGGCGGTGGTCGATTGCGACTACCCGCAACACTCCATTGCCGGGATGCGAAAGCGGGATGCCGAGCAGGTCGGGGCGGATGAAGATTACAAGCGAATGGCGTATGAACAGTTTACCCGACTGGGGAAGAAAGCCTACCCGGTATTGTGCAGTTCACCTGAAAAGGCGATTGCAACGGCTGACGAACATATAGCCGCCGGACACGTGCCGGATATTGTGTTTTTCGACCTGCCCGGCACGGTGAACAGCGAGGGCGTGATAAACTCCCTTGCAGGCATGGACTACATTTTCACACCCATTTCCGCCGACAAGGTGGTGCTGGAAAGCAGCCTGTCGTTCGCAATGGCTATCCAAAAGCTATTGGTAAGGAATGAAGCCTGCCGACTTGCCGGGCTGTACCTCTTTTGGAACATGGTGGACGGTAGGGAGAAAACAGACCTTTACACCGCCTACGACAAGACCATTAAGGAACTGGAACTGCCGCTGATGAAAACCTTTATCCCCGATACCAAACGCTACAAAAAGGAACTGGTGGCGGATAAAAAGGCAGTGTTCCGCTCCACGCTCTTTCCCGCCAGCCGCTCGCTGGTAAGGGGAAGCAACTTGGAAGAACTGATAACCGAAATAGTGTACTACATCAAATTAAAATGATATGGCAAAGCAAAGCGGCGGGATGCCGAAGATAGACGAGGATTTCATGAAAGAGCTTATCTCGCAGGGTGTTCCCAGTAAACAAGATAATAATAAGACGAATGATGTACCGCAAGAAACACAAACAGAAACGGTGCAAGTAGAGAAACCGACACCCCGCAGGCGCAAGGGCGGTTCGGGCGACTACCAGGAAACTTACTTTCAGAAAGTGGAACTGGCAGACCGACAGCCCTTGTACGTGAGCCGTACCACGCACGAGAAGCTGATGCGTATCGTGACGGTGATAGGCGGGCGCAAGGTGACGGTAAGCAGCTACGTGGAAAACATTCTGCTGCGGCACTTCGAGCAGTACCAAGACGAGATAAACACCCTGTACGAAAGCCACTTCCAAAAGCCTGTCTGACTATGATAATCTATTGCATACTTACCGGGCTTTTGGTGTACTATATCGCCCTATGGCTGTGGTATCGCTACACGGACAGCCGGACATCAACGGGCAGAACGGATGATGCGCCACTCCCACGAAACGGGGTTTCAGGCTACACGCTGATAGGTGAAAGCCGATACAAGGGCGGACTAATCGGGACAGCGCAGGACAAATCGGGACACCTCCCGCAAGCGGCTGAAAATGATACTATTTTTGCGCCGCAGGCTGACGGACAGCCGGAAGAAAACATTCCGGAAACAGCAGCCGAAGCGGAAGAAACGCCCGGTTACGAGAATGACGAACCCGACTACGAGGACGAGGAAATAGCCGGGTACATGGACGGTGACGATGATACCGGGCGGGCTACGGGCGTGAGCTTCGATGAACTGGGCGAAGCGGTACGCACGGCGAACGCCGACAACCCCACCGAAGCGGAGAAACGGCAAACCGCCGGGACACTGGCAAGCATTGAGGGGACGAACCTCTACGATGCGGTGGTGGAGAACATCAACGGCGGGCTGGCAAAGGTGGCGGAACTGCTGGGACGCAACGAAGCGGAACTGGCTGTGGCTGCTGTCCCTGCCGGAACTGTCGATACAAGCGAGGAACACGAAGCGTTCGACATGAACGATTTCCTATAATATAATAATTATAAGCCTGACAGCATGAAACAACGGGATTACGGTTGATTGGCAACCTGAAAACAAACAGACAAACGGGACTATCCCCGACCACTAAAATTTCAAATTATTCACCAGCCGGGAAAGGCGGACTATCCACCCACCGCCCGGCATTAAAAACAAATCACAATGAGAAAGAAAATCTTCTTGTCGGCGGCTATACTTGCCGCCGTGGTAAGTGCCTACGCACAAGGAAACGGGCAGGCGGGCATCACCGAAGCCACGAACCTAATCACCGGGTATTTTGACCCCGGAACAAAACTGGTGTACGCAATCGGGGCGGTCTGCGGCTTGATTGGCGGGGTAAAAGTATATAACAAGTTTTCAAGCGGCGACCCCGATACCTCAAAGACTGCCGCCAGTTGGTTCGGGGCGTGCATCTTCCTGATTGTCGCCGCCACTATCCTGCGTTCGTTCTTCCTCTAAAAAGGCGGCAATGTCTGAATATCCGGTAAACAGGGGTATCGGGAAGCCAGTGGAGTTCAAGGGGCTGAAAAGCCAGTACCTCTTTATCTTTTGCGGCGGCTTGCTCGCCGTCTTCGTGGTGTTCATCGTCCTGTTCATGGCAGGCGTGAACCAGTGGCTATGTATCGGTTTCATCGTGTCGGCTTCGCTGCTGCTCGTGTGGCAGACGTTCCGGCTCAATGCCAAGTACGGCACGCACGGGCTGATGAAAGCTGCCGCACGCAAAAGACACCCACGCTTCATTATTAGCCGAAAGGCGATACCCCGGCTGTTCAACTACAAAAGAAGAAAGGAAGAAAGAACATGAGGAATATGTTAAAGGCTACCACGCTGGAAAGGAAATTTCCACTTTTGGCGGTGGAGAACGGTTGCATCATTTCAAAGGATGCGGACATAACGGTGGCTTTCAGGGTGGAACTGCCCGAACTGTTCACCGTCACCAGTGCCGAGTACGAAGCCATACATTCGGCATGGTATAAGGCAATCAAGGTGCTGCCCGACTACTCCATAGTACACAAGCAGGACTTCTTCATCAAGGAGAACTACCAGCCCGACACGGAAAGGGACGAGCTTAGTTTTTTAAGCCGCTCCTTTGAACGGCACTTCAATGAACGCCCGTTCCTGAACCATTACTGCTACCTGTTCCTGACAAAGACGACAAGGGAGAGAAGCCGCCGACAGAGCGACTTCTCCACCCTCTGCCGGGGCAGGATTGTACCGCAGGAGATAGCCGACAAGGAAGCGGCGGCAAAGTTTATCGAAGCGGTCGGGCAGTTTGAAAGGATTATGAACGACAGCGGTTTTGTCACCCTTACCCGGCTGGCGGCATCGGAAATCACCGGGCAGGACGGAAAGGCGGGCATCATCGAGAAATACTTCTCGCTCTCGCAAACCGACACTACTTGCCTGAAAGACATCGGGCTGTACCCGGAAGAAATGCGGGTCGGGGACGATATACTGTGCCTGCACACGCTTTCGGACGTGGAAGATTTGCCCGGAAAGGTCGGGACGGACTGCCGATTTGAGAAGCTGTCCACAGACAGAAGCGATTGCAGGTTAAGTTTTGCCGCCCCGGTGGGCGTGCTGTTGTCGTGTAACCACGTCTATAACCAGTTCATCTTCATAGACGACCACGCCGAAAACCTGAAGAACTTCGAGCAGACCGCCCGGAACATGCAATCGCTCTCCCGTTACTCCCGTGCCAACCAAGTGAACAAGGAGTGGATAGACGAGTACCTGAACGAAGCGCACAGCAAGGGGCTTATCTCGGTACGCTGCCACTGTAACGTCATGGCATGGAGTGACGATAGGGACGAACTCAAACGCATACGCAACGATGTGGGAAGCCAACTTGCGCTAATGGAGTGCAAGCCACGCCACAACACGGTCGATACGCCCACGCTCTTTTGGGCGGGCATACCCGGCAACGAAGCCGACTTCCCCGCAGAGGAAAGTTTCTACACGTTCTTGGGGCAGGCTCTCTGCCTGTTCGTGGAAGAAACGAACTACAAGAGTTCGCTTTCGCCGTTCGGCATCAAAATGGTGGACAGGGTAAGCGGTCGCCCGCTGCACATCGACATATCGGATTTGCCCATGAAGAAAGGCATCACGACCAACAGAAACAAGTTCATACTTGGGCCGAGCGGGTCGGGTAAGTCCTTCTTCACCAACCACATGGTGCGCCAGTGTTACGAGCAGGGTGCGCACGTGCTGCTGGTCGATACGGGTAACAGTTACTTGGGGCTGTCCCAGCTTATCCACAACCGCACGCACGGCGAGGACGGGATTTATTTCACCTACACCAACGAGAACCCGATAGCGTTCAACCCGTTCTATGTCGAGGACGGGGTATTTGACATCGAGAAAAAAGAGAGCATCAAGACCCTGATACTCACCCTGTGGAAGCGGGATGATGAAGCCCCCAAACGGTCGGAAGAAGTGGCGTTGTCAAACGCCGTGAGTGCCTATATCGAACTGATAGGCAAAGACCGTTCGGTAACGCCCTGCTTCAACACGTTCTACGAGTTTGTCCGGGATGATTACCGCCGACAGCTTGAACAGAAGAACGTCAGGGAAAAGGATTTTGACATTGACAATTTCCTGAACGTGCTTGAACCGTACTATCGTGGCGGTGAGTACGACTACCTGCTGAACTCCGACAAGGAGCTGGATTTGCTGCATAAACGCTTCATTGTCTTTGAATTGGACAATATCAAAGACCACAAGATTTTATTCCCGGTAACGACTATCATCATCATGGAAGCCTTTATAAACAAAATGCGCAAGTTAAAGGGGATAAGGAAGTTAATACTAATTGAAGAAGCGTGGAAAGCGATTGCATCGGCGAACATGGCGGACTACATAAAATATTTGTGTGCGCCCGTACAAGCTGCTTAGTAAATATCCCACTGGCAAGGGATTAGGTAAGTGTTCTTTGAAAAACCTATCATCACCCGACTTATCCGAAAGGGAAACCGGACGGGGAGTGTAGCATGTCGGGAACGTCGTAAGTCAGTCAGTTACCAGACTGCCACTGAACGGCAAGGTGAAACGATGGATATGAGGATGAAAACCGAATTGTTTGAACGACAGTCCGAGCTGCTCTACTTGAAGGCTATGACGTAAGGTAACTGAAATCGTCATACTGCGGTACTGCTCCGGTGTATAGGTACGGACGCAAGCAAGAACTTGCCGCAGAGCAACCATGATAAATGGTAAAGGACGGAAATCGCATCCGACAATCCATCATGCCAACAGTTACTAAGTAAGTAAACGGGGATTACCTAAACCGGAACGCCGTAAGGCTATGAGGTGCAGACCTCTGAATATCCGGCACGGTAACGGAGCCTCCGTAGTAGTCCGGGCAGGGTAACGCCCTGCACATGGCGAAGGGAGGCAGCTAATTTTCTTTAATACAATTTAATGGATAATGTGAGAGACATTATGAGAAGTCCGGAAAGAGTATTAAACAGTCTGAACGAACACAGTAAGGATTCGAGCTACAAGTTCGAACGCCTTTACCGGATTCTGTTCAACGAAGAGTTGTTCTATGTTGCCTACCAAAAGATCGCATCGAACGGAGGCAGTACGACCAAAGGCTCCGACGGTCGCAGTATCGACGAGATGAGCCTTGCCCGGATCGAAACGCTGATAGCCTCGTTGAAAGACGAAAGTTATCAGCCTCACCCGTCGCGGAGGGTGCATATCCCGAAGAAAAACGGGAAAACGCGCCCTCTGGGAATACCGGCTTTTGAAGACAAGCTGGTGCAGGAGGTAGTCCGCATGATTCTGGAAGCCATTTACGAGGGACATTTTGAGACCACCTCGCACGGTTTCCGACCTAAACGGAGCTGTCACACAGCATTACTTCATATTCAAAAGACGTTCAGCGGGGCGAAATGGTTTATCGAGGGCGACATCAAAGGGTTCTTCGACAACATTGACCATGATGTACTTGTCGGAATCCTGCGGGAGCGCATTTCAGATGACCGTTTTATCCGTCTGATACGGAAATTCCTGAAAGCGGGATACGTCGAGGATTGGACGTTTCACAACACTTACAGCGGAATGCCGCAGGGAGGTATCGTCAGCCCGATTCTGGCGAATATATACCTCGATAAATTAGACAAGTACGTGAAAGAGTATATCCGACATTTCGACATGGGAACCAAACGCAGGCCGGGCAAAGAGAGCAACGATTTGGCCAATGAACGAAAACGGACTGTGCGGAAACTGAAAAAGGTAAAAGACGGGACTGAGAAGGCGGCTTTGGTCGCAAGACTCAAAGCCATCGAACAGGAACGTGCAGCATTTCCAAGCGGAGATGAAATGGACGGAAGTTACCGCAGGCTCAAATACATCCGTTACGCCGACGATTTTATTCTGGGTGTAATCGGCAGCAAAGAGGATGCACTGCGGATAAAGGAGGATATTAAATCATTCCTATCCGAAAGCCTCGCCCTCGAACTGTCCGAAGAAAAGACGCTGATAACCCATACGGGTAAATCGGCGAAATTTCTCGGATATGAGATTACGGTAACACGGAACAATCATCAACGACGGGATGTGCAAGGACGTCTGCGACGCACCTACGGCAAGCGTGTCCGGCTGAATGTCAGCATGGCAACGCTGCGGGACAAACTTCTGGAATACGGAGCTATGGAAATCAAGCTCCGCAACGGGAAAGAGATTTGGAAACCCAAATGCCGTTCAGGATTGATATTCAACGACGATCTTGAAATCCTCGACCGATACAATCGGGAAACAGTGGGATTTTGCAACTATTACCTGATCGCCAACAACTGCGTCGTACTGCACAACTTCAGATATATCATGGAGTACAGCATGTATAAAACATTTGCGGGCAAATATAGGAGCACGGTACGAAAAATCAACAAAAAGTACCGTCTCAACAAACTGTTCACCGTAAAGTACGAGCAGCAAGGGGTAATCAAGTCCCGAACCTTTTACAAGACAAGTTTCAAACGCCGGACAACGGCGTTCAACGGAAGCTGCGACATCGAACCGTACTCTATTGCAGACGTGAGCCGAACCAATTTGACGGACAGGCTCAAAGCGGAAAAATGCGAATTGTGTGGGGCAACGGGCAAGCTGATTATGCACCATGTCCGCAACCTCAAAGACCTGAAAGGGAAAGAGAGTTGGAAACGGCTCATGTCAGCCCGAAAACGCAAGACCATTGCGTTGTGTCCGAGTTGCCACAGGCTGCGGCATCTGGGAAAAGTTTAGACTGAAAAAAAATTAGTGGAGAGCCGGATACGCCGAGAGGTGTAAGTCCGGTTCGGGGGCGAGTTCTTGGAAACCTGCCGTAGAAATACGGTAAGGCGCCGGGTGCTTAGCCTACACAAGACTGTCCGAAAGTATTTCGGGGAAGCGATTGTAGTCACGCAAGAGGTAGAGGATATTATTTCTTCCCCTATCGTGAAAGAAAGTATCATCAATAACTCGGACTGCAAAATATTGTTAGACCAGCGAAAATACCTGAACAAGTTCGACAGCATACAGAACCTCTTGGGACTGACCGACAAGGAGCGTTCGCAGATATTGTCTATCAACATGGCGAACCACCCCGGACGGAAGTACAAGGAAGTTTTCTTCTCGCTGGGCGGCACACAATCGGCGGTGTACGCCACGGAAGTTTCATTGGAAGAATATTACACGTACACGACTGAGGAAAGCGAAAAAATGGAACTGTTCGCTCTTGCCGAGAAGCTGGACGGCAACCTTGAACTGGCTATCAAGCGGCTTGCAGAAAGCAAAAGAAATCCCCAATCATCAACAACTTAAAAATTAGGAACATGAAATGGATTGACAATCTGATATACACGCTATTGTCCGCCTGCCTGCTGGCGGGCTGCGAGGACAGCGGAAGCAAGGAGCTGGAAAGGATGCAGGGCTATTGGGTACACGTCAGGGGACACCCGGCTTTCACACTCTCGGAAACGGGCGGCAGATACACCGTCACCCGGAAAGCGAATGTCAGGGGCAGAATACTGGAAACGGCTTACCCGGTAACAGAACGGAACGGCTGCCTGTTCATCGAAACGGGCTTCCGCATACAGTTCACCTATGACAAAAAGACCGACCGGATAACGCTCATGCCCGGCGGCGAATACAAACGAGTTACAAACCCTGAAAACAAAAGATAATGAAAAGAACAATTCTCCTTATGGCGGTGTGCCTTTGCTTCATCGGCAAGGCATCCGCACAGTGGGTGGTGTCAGACCCCGGCAACTTGGCGCAGGGCATCATCAACACCACCAAGCAGATAGTGCAGACTTCCACCACTGCCAAGAACACGCTGGACGGCTTCATGGAAGCGCAGAAGATTTTCCAGCAGGGTAAAAAATATTACGATGCGCTCAAAGCGGTACACGATGTTGTCAAGGGCGGCATCAAGGTGAAGAAGTCCATTGAGTTGGTGGCGGAAATATCCGAAATCTACGTGCGAAACTATCAGAACATGCTGGCAGACCCGAACTACACGCCGGATGAACTCACCGCCATTTCAGCCGGGTACGCAAAGCTGCTCTCCGAAAGTGCGGACGTGTTGCAGGACTTGAAGAATGTAGTGAACGTGACGGGCATGTCGCTGACGGATGCCGAAAGACTGGCGGTAATCAACAACGCCTATAAAAGCCTGCTCAACTACCGCAACCTCGTGAACTACTACACCCGAAAGAACATATCCGTGTCCTACCTGCGGGCGAAGAAGAAGAACGACACCGACCGGGTGCTGGCTCTCTACGGCTCGGCGGATGAACGCTACTGGTAACATATAAATCGGTATGCCTATGTTATTAGCAGCGGTGGATTTTGACAACCTGCACCAAGTGTTGCGGGTGCTGTACGATGAAATGATGCCCTTGTGCAGCAACATGACGGGGGTAGCCAAAGGGATAGCCGGGCTGGGAGCTTTGTTCTATGTAGCCGCCAAAGTGTGGCAGTCGCTCGCACGTGCCGAACCCATAGACGTGTACCCGCTCCTGCGTCCCTTTGCGCTGGGGCTGTGCATCATGTTTTTTCCAACTTTCGTACTGGGGACTATCAACACGGTATTGTCGCCAGTGGTGAAAGGGTGCAACCAGCTTATGGAAACGCAGACTTTCGACATGAACGAGTACCGGGCGCAGAAAGACCGACTGGAATATGAAGCCCTGATGCGAAGCCCCGAAACGGCTTACCTCGCATCGGACGAGGAATTTGACCGACAACTGGAAGAACTGGGCTGGTCGCCCTCCGACATGGTGACCATGACGGGCATGTACATGGACAGGACGGCTTATAATATAAAGAAGTCCGTCCGGGACTGGTTCAGGGAGTTATTGGAAATGCTCTTTCAGGCGGCGGGGCTGATTATAGACACGCTGCGCACGTTCTTCCTAATCGTGTTAAGCATACTGGGTCCGCTGGCGTTTGCGATTTCCGTCTATGACGGTTTCCAAAGCACGCTGACCCGGTGGATTTCACGCTATATCTCCATTTACCTGTGGCTGCCCGTGTCGGACTTGTTCAGCAGCGTGCTGGCACGCATACAAACCCTGATGCTCCAAAAAGACATCGAGCAGCTTTCAGACCCGGATTTCATCCCGGACGGGAGCAGCACCTTGTATATAATCTTTATGATTATCGGCATCGTGGGCTACTTCACCATTCCAACGGTGGCAAGCTGGATAGTGTCGGCTGGCGGTACGTCTGCCTATAACCGCAACGTGGCACGAGCTGGGTCAATCGCCGGGGCTGCGGTCGGTGCGGCAAGCGGGAAAGTAACCGGGAAACTACTCAAATAACCAACATCAATATTTAGTATATGGAATTTAAGTCATTAACGAACATCGAAACGAGTTTCCGGCAAATCCGGCTCTTTGCGCTGGTATTCATCTGCCTGTGCGCACTGGTGACGGGCTTTGCCGTGTGGAACTCGTACAGCTTCGCCGAGAAGCAGCGGCAGAAGATATACGTCCTCGACAACGGCAAAAGCCTGATGCTGGCACTCTCGCAGGACATGGCACAGAACAGACCCGTGGAAGCGAAGTCGCACGTGCGGCGTTTCCACGAACTTTTCTTCACCTTATCACCCGAAAAGGGGGCTATCGAAAGCAACATCAAACGCTCGTTGTTTCTCGCCGACAAGACCGCTTTCAACTATTACAAGGACTTGGCGGAAAAGGGCTACTACAACCGGGTGATTTCCGGAAACGTCACGCAGACGGTGGAGATTGACAGCGTGAAGTGCGACTTCGACCAGTACCCCTACAAGGTGAACACGTATGCCCGCCAGTTGATTGTCCGGGAAAGCAGCCTGACGGTGCGAAGCCTTGTCACCTCGTGCCGGTTGCTTAACGCAACACGGAGCGACAACAACCCGCACGGCTTCATCATCGAAGCGTTCACCATTACCGAGAACAAGGATTTGCAGACCATTAAAAGATAGCCTTATGGAAAGAAAACGAAATTACATCGAAAAGGTGCAGGACTGGGCAGACGACCGCCTGCGCCGAATGTGCGGACGGATTACGCCGGGCAAAAGGCTGGCGGTTATCCTCCTGATGTTCTTCTTTTTCGGCGGCTTGTCTATCTACATCACCGTTTCATCAATCTACAATATCGGGAAACGGGACGGGCAAAGGCTGCAAATAGAACACATCAGACAACTGCCGTTGCACGGCAATGACACAACCAAAAGTATCAACCCGTTAAACAGACCGCAATATGGAAGACGTACAGAAGAATGAGAACGGCACGACCGCACAGCAGGCGGACGGGAAGCCGAAAAAGGAAAATAAGCCCAAACGGGAACTTACCCCGCAGCAGGTGCAGCAGCGCAGGAAAATGATAGTCTTCCCGCTGATGTTCCTTGCCTTTGCAGGGTGCATGTACCTGATATTCGCACCCTCCGGCAAAGAGGACGTGAATGTGGAAAGCGTGGGCGGCTTCAATGCCGACATACCCCTGCCCGCAGAGGACGGGATTATAGCCGACAAGCAAAAGGCTTACGAGCAGGCGGTGACAAGCCGCAAACAGCAGGACAAGATACAATCCTTGCAGGACTTCGGTTTCACGCTGGATGATGATACGGAAGAACCACAAGAGGAAATCAACCTGCTGCCGGAAGAAGATCCGAAGCCACAAAGGGGCGGCGGTGCTTCTTCAAGGGCGGCTTACCGGGACATCAACCGCCAGTTAAGCACGTTCTACGAAACGCCCCCTGTGGACGAGGAAAAAGAGGAATTGAAACGGCAGGTGGCGGAACTGACCGACCGACTGAAACAGCAGCAGAACGCCACGCCTACGGCTGACGACCAAATGGCACTCTTGGAAAAGTCCTACGAGCTGGCGGCAAAGTATATGAACGGGCAGGACGGACAAAGGGGACAGATTGCCCAAATACCGACAGCCGGGCAGAACGGCGGCGGTATCGGCACTCCGGCTATTCCGGTGCAGGCTATCCGGGAAACGACCGTTTCGGGATTGCAGCAGCCCATGAGCGATGCCGACTTCATCCGGGCTTACAGCCAGCCACGAAACTACGGCTTCAACACGGCGGTAGGCACGGGGTACGCTATGGGAAAGAACACGGTAGCCGCCTGCATACACCAAGACCAAACGCTGGTGGACGGGCAGGCGGTGAAACTCCGGTTGCTCGAACCCATGCAGGCGGGAAATATCGTTGTGCCGAAGAATACCCTTGTGGCGGGAACGGCAAAGGTGCAGGGCGAACGGCTCGACATACTGGTGTCCTCGATTGAGTACGCTGGCAACATCATCCCGGTGGAACTCGCCGTGTTCGACACGGACGGGCAAAAGGGGCTTTCCGTCCCGTCCTCTATGGAGCAGGAAGCGTTCAACGAAGCTATGGCGAATATCGGAAGCGGGCTGGGTACAAGCATTTCCTTTGCCCAAAGTGCCGGGCAGCAGGTGGCTATGGACGTGACAAGGGGATTGCTGCAAGGAACGTCCGGCTACCTCGCCAAGAAGTTCCGAACCGTGAAAGTGAAGCTGAAAGCAGGCTATAAAGTCATGCTGTATGCCAAACAACAATAACCATTTTATCAACCGTTAAAATTTCAATTAGCAATGAAACAGATTTTTGGATTGTTCGCCCTCTTGCTGGGCGTGTGTGCGGCAAACGCACAAACCGCTGACACCGTGAAGTATGCGGCTGGCAACGACTTGTACCGGGGGATTACCCGGAAACTCCCGTACCGCCAAATGGTTACGCCCTACGGCGTGGAAGTGACCTTTGCCAAGACGGTGCATATCATCTTCCCCGCCGCCGTCCGCTATGTCGATTTGGGAAGCAACCACATCATAGCGGGCAAGGCGGACGGTGCGGAGAACGTAATCAGGGTGAAAGCCACGACAGAGGGCTTTCCGGGAGAAACGAACTTCTCCGTTATCTGCGAGGACGGCAGTTTCTTTTCGTTCAACGCCAAGTACGCCCGTGAACCGGAAATGCTCAACATCGAGATGAAGGACTTCTTGGAGAATGAAGATACGTCCGACTTCTCACATACCCGGATGAACATCCATTTCCGGGAACTGGCGGGTGAAAGCCCGCTATTAGTGAAGCTGATAATGCAGAGCATCTACAAGAACAATGACCGGAAAGTGCGCCACTTGGGTAGCAAGCGTTTCGGCATACAGTTCTTAATCAAGGGGATTTACACCTATAACGGGATGCTCTACGTGCACACGCAGACAAAGAACAGTTCCAACGTGCCTTTCGACACGGACTTCATCAGGTTTAAGATAACCGATAAAAAAGTGCCCAAACGCACGGCTATTCAGGAAACGGTACTGGATGCGGTACGCAGCTACAACGAGGTGATAGAGATTGCCGGGAAATCGACCGTGCGCACGGTGTACGCCCTGCCGAAGTTTACCATTCCTGACGACAAGCTGCTGGTCGTGGAACTCTACGAGAAGAACGGCGGGCGGCATCAGACCATACGGGTGGAAAACGCCGACATCGTGAACGCAGAAGTGATTGACGAACTAAAAATCAAATAGGGAATGAAAAGACACATCTTTATAATGATGCTCTTTGCGCTGTGCCTGACCTCGTTTCAGGCACACGCACAAAGATACCTGCCGGGCATGAAAGGCTTGCAGGTCACGGCGGGCATGACGGACGGGGTGCATTGGAACGCTGGCAGTGATTTCGCCTACCATATCGGGGCGGCGTACAGCGTTTACACCAAGAACGCCAACCGCTGGGTGATTGGCGGCGAATACCTGCACAAGAAGTATGACTACAAGGATATGCAGATACCCGTAGAACAGTTCACCGCAGAGGGCGGCTATTACCTGAAATTCCTATCGGACAGACGAAAGACCTTTTTCCTTTCATTGGGCTTGTCGGCTCTCGCCGGGTACGAAACAAGCAACCGAAGCGAAAAGCTGCTGCCGGACGGCTCTACCTTGCTGGATAAGGACTGCTTCATTTACGGCGGTGCGCTGACGCTGGAACTGGAAACCTACCTGACCGACCGGGTGGCTCTGCTGTTGAACGCAAGGGAACGGGCGTTGTTCGGCTCGGACATAGGCAAGTTCCACACGCAGGTATCTTTGGGACTGAAATTCATTATCAACTGACCGCTATATAATAATGTATATGAAGAATGTAATGTATAAAATCATCATGGGCTGCTACATCGTGGCCGCCCTCGTGCTTGTCACCGCCTGTAATGACAACTTGGATATTCAGCAGGCGTACCCGTTCAGCATCGAAACACTGCCAGTACCCAAAAGGCTGAAAGTCGGGGAAACCGCCGAAATACGCTGCCGACTGGTGCGTGGCGGCTATTACCAGCCGACTGCCTATCAGATACGGTATTTCCAGCCGGACGGCAAAGGAAAGCTGGAAATGGATAACGGCACGGTGCTTTTGCTCAATGACCTTTACCCGTTGGAGAAAGAAACATTCAGGCTCTACTACACCTCGGCATCGACAGACCAGCAGACGATTGACATTTATATTATCGACAGCTTCGGGCAGATGCAACAACTTTCGTTCTCGTTTAACAATGACAGCAGCGAGGAAGAATAAATCTTTTGGAATTAGTATGTTGATAAACACCCAGTGTTTTATTGCTGGGTGTTTATTTTGTGATTACCTTTGTTCCTTGTAAATAACTTATAAAAAAATAACTGCACATTATGAGAATAAAGGATATTTCCGTTGAAAATTATCGAAACTTAAATTCTGCAACAATTACATTTGACGAATCGTGCAATTTTATTGTTGGAGAAAATAATTTAGGAAAATCAAATATATTAAACCTGTTAAATATCATTTTCACACGAAGAGGATTTGTTTATGATGATTTTAATGATGCAAATTTACCTATAACAGTTAATATACGAATAAAACTCACAAATGATGAAATAGGGCATTTTGAAGACTTGTTTGATATAGATGATTACACCTATATCAATATTATCTGTAAACAAGTATCACCTGATGATAATATGGAATTTTATCATTTAGAAACAGAAACATACATATCTCCAACCCTTATTAAATGCTTAAACTTTATATACTATGATTCCTTGAGAAATCCCATTTCTGAAATTAATTTTGACAGCAGTAAAGGCGTAGGGCGTTTTTTATCAAGAATGATTAAGGATTACGTATCGAATACAGATATAAATACTAATAATTTAGTTGATATTGAATTTACAAATGATTTATTAACTAATGTAAATACTAAATTAGAAAAAATAAAATCTTTTAAAGACCACGCAATTAAAGCTGTTTTGGAGGGGGATGTTTCATTGTTATTCCCAAAGTTAATCTCTTTACAAGATGCCAGAGGAGGGGCATTGTCAAAATGTGGATATGGAATTCAATTTTTATTACTAGTTACTTTATCTATTTTGAATAAACTTCAAACAATTTCCGACCAACGTGGAGAAACAGGGGTATTTGTTAATGAGGATACAGGAGAAAGGTCTATTTCTGTTGTATTAGGACTTGACGAGCCAGAGATACATTTACATCCTTATATGCAACGTTCTCTTATTAAATATCTCAATAAAGTTATCAATAATGAAGATTCTGACTTAAAGTTATTAATAAAAGAATTATTTGGAATTGATAAATTAGATGGTCAAATCATCATCGCAACACATTCACCAAGTATTATTCTTAATGATTTTAAGCAGATTATTCGACTTTATAAAGAAGGAACAAGCACTAAAATAGTTTCAGGAACAAATCTATCTCTCGGCGAACAACTTGAAAAACATCTTTTACTTCATTTTCCTTTTATCAAAGAAGCATTCTTTGCTCGCTGTGCTATTTTTGTCGAAGGGGATTCTGAATATGGAAGTTTTCCCTTGTTTGCAAAAAAATGTGATATAGATTTAGATGATTGCGGGATATGTGTTATTCAAGCAGGTGGAGATTCCGTTCTACAACTGATACAGTTAGCAGAAAAATTTGGTATACCTTGTATTGGGATTAGAGATAGTGATGGAGATAATACCCCAACAAGTATTCCTAATTTATGGAAAACAACAGAACGGGATTTTGAGGCTGAATTAATGAAATTGATTGATATAGGAAGAGAGGAAGTATTATGCGATATACTTTGTGAATATGATTCGGAAAAACAAGAACGAATTCTGAATGCACAAGCATTAAATAAACGAGCATATAAAAAATATGGCTATTTAACAGCACCTATCAGTACAGACCTCAAATTATCAGATATAGACAAAACAAATATCACAAACCTAAAAGCCTATTATTCTACATGGTTTGGAATCAATAAGTCTCAACCATTGGGACTTTTAATAGGAATGAAACTATCTAAAAGCGAAATCCCTCAAATATATGTCAATCTAATTGAACAAGCTAAAAGTTTATGCTGATGTATCAAAACGAAATAGAAATTATAAAATCTCGGATTGAGAACAAACACCAAGGGGATGAAAAACAATTAGAAATTATTTTTTCTCCTAACAAACGATTATTAGTTGAAGCACCTGCTGGCTATGGTAAAACACATACAATGGTAAGCCGGATAGCCTATTTAATATCTATCGGCAAGCTACCTGTTCCAAAAAAACTTTTAGCATTAACTTTTAGCGTAAATGCTGCATATAAAATTAAAAAAGATGTAAGTAAGAATATTCCAGAACTATTGCAGGATTTAGGCAAGCAAATTAATATTAAAGAAAAAATATATGTATCTAATTATCATGGTTTCTGTCGAAGCATTTTAAAAAAATACGGTCATAGACTACATCCTGCATTGTCGAATTTAGATACTCTACAATCCGTTGATGATAGTCGAAGTGATAGTATAATGCGAGTATTTAATAATATTTCAATAGATGAAGCGAATGTTTTGTCAGAATTCAACGCCGGAGTTAAAAACATAAAAGGAAAGTATTTAAAAGAAAATATTGATAAATATAATTCTATTGTCATCTCCAAACTATTAATAAAGAATGCCATTCCATATAATGCAATTATTACTTTAACAATTAAATTGTTTAAAGAACAAATTGGAATATTAGAATTTTACCGAAATTATTATACATCAATTCTCGTAGATGAATTTCAAGATACCAATCTACTAAGTTATTGGCTATTGAATTTCTTAATTACAGATAAAACAAATATATTGCTATTAGGAGATTCTTTACAGCGAATTTATGGATTTATAGGAGCCGTACCCAATTTACTTTCACATGCACAAAATACATTCAATTTACAACTTATTTCATTGGAGAAGAATTATCGTTTTGCATCCAATGAGAATATGCTTCAATTGGATAAAATAATACGGCAAAATGCTATTACTCCTTTTGATAACCCTAATAGCTTAAAATCCAAGGTGGAATTTAATATCTATGATAACCAAGAAGAAGAAGCTTTACAAGTTGTAATTAAGTCACAAAAAATATTACAAAACGATTCCTTTGCTAAAGTTGCCATACTTGCAAAGCAAAGAGGACCTAATATTGAGCATATTATAAAAACTTTCAATCACAATAAGATACCATTCTTTTATGGATTATTTACAGATGAAGACTCTGAATATATAACATTCAACAGAAAATGTCTGTATGAATTTATTGAATTACTAAAATCAAATTCAAAGATTACTAAAAAGATAGGGAAAAAACATATTGATAAAATACGAGAAATATATATTAACAATGATTCCGTACTTGTTAAAGCTCTTTTAGAATTACTCGAAATTTTTTGGGTTCAGCTTTTTGTCGATTATTCGTTTTTATCTAATGAAGATAAAATTAATCTGATTAAAGATACCTTTGAACATAATGGTATAAAACAATATATGGAATTCTTAAATACGTCTATAATAATCTCTACGGTACATGCAGCAAAAGGTTTAGAATGGGATTATGTAATACTTCCTGATATGGAAAAAGATTCATTTCCTAACTGGTATGGATTATGCGGTAGATGTAAAAATGGAAATGACTGTAATTTTGTGATGACTAAAGATATAGAAAAATCATTCTTTGAGGAATTAAGTGTATTTTATGTAGCAGTTACTCGGGCTAAAAAGCAAGTTTTTTTTACGGCAAGTCATAAACAACTCACAAATAGGGGCATTTTTGAAAAAAATTATAGTTGTTTTATGAAATTGCCAGGTATTGAATATATACAAACAGTATAGAGAGACAGAAAGTATTATTGGCTAACCAACAGCTAGTCAGAAGGCATTGGTTGCTAATAATTTTTGGGGAATATAGGCGGGTTTCTTTGCTACTTTATTTCCCGGCACTCACGAAAGAAAGTAGCGGCGGCAAACAGCCGCCGTTCTCTATCAACTGGTTTTAAGGCTCCTTATGGACGTGTATTTCTCTAACCACACCTTTACCTGTTCCATGTTGTATTCGCCCGTGATAATTGCCGTATGGTCGTTTATGGCTACAAACCGGACACTCTCGTGGCTGTTTACCCAGCCTTGCAGGGAACAGACGCCCCACGTGTCCACATCTTCAAAAACACTGCGGTCTATCCGGCTGATTGGCTCGCCGAAAACTACCGTCATTATCTGAAAGTCCGGCTTATCTGCCAGCAGTTGCAAATGGTGCAGCGTGCCGAAATCGTCAATTTTGCGCCCCCACGCCCACACATCATTATACAAATCATCGCCCCATTGGTGCGGGTGGTCGAAACGGACTTTTACCTCTATGGTGTGTTCGTTTTCTTCTGTGTCCTCGATAACGCCCGTTACCATTAAGCCCGTAAAAATGCACTCGCAACGCCTGCCGATAAGCTCCTTGTTTACTTCTGTCGTTTTCATGCCCCCAAAATTTACTTGTTTATTACTCCGTTCTTCTTTGCTATCCACCCGTCACGCCTGCGGCGGCACTCGTCCAGCGTTTTGGCTACCGTGCTGAAAAGTTCGCCGTCCGTGTGGCGGTAGTCATATTGAAAATAAATCTGTCCCCTGAAAGCCCCTAAATGGCATTTCACGAACTTTTCTTCTCCCGGTGTCTGGGTGATGCTTACCCCGTTTTTGTTAAGTGACTGCATGATGTCTTATTTTTTTATGGTTATAAACTTGGTTGTTTTTAGCGGGCAGGGCTTTGACACCCCGCCCGGATTGGTTGTTATGCCGCCCGGAACACAAAGCCGTCATCAAACCAGTAATCGCACATGAACAGGTCACGGGCGAACTGTTTGTAATCGAAATAGGTCTTTGCGAACTCCGGCAGGTCGTAACATTCTTCTATAATTTCATAGGCGAAATCTTCTTCATCGTCATATTCCCCTTGATATTCATCCCGGAAATCCCGTACAAGGTCGTCCGCATCTTCCTCGCCCAAATCATGGCTTTTATAGTTGCACCACACGAAAAAGGCTTCCTGCTCGGTGTCGCTCAAATCCTCCACCGCATCACGCAGGGCAAAGAAGTTTTCAGAAATCCAGCTTTCGTCGATTAAGCCCTCCGGCACGTTCTCCCAGTCCTGAAACATGTATTCCGCATCTTCCTCGTCCTTGTGAAGTTCCCGGCAGGCTTCATAAAATTCTTCCTTGTCCGAATAGTCCGAAAGGTCGAGCCATGCGCCGGACAATGAACCGTTGTTGTACTTGGCATAAGTGCCTACATAAACTTTTGCTTCCGATAATACCTTTGCTTCCATATTGCTGTAATTTTTTAAGTTTTTAATTTTATGCGGATTTGAGAAGTGAGGGAGTTGAAGTTTCACTGAACTTTTTTCCTGTTTCCCGTAAATCCGACTTTTTTTTTATGCGTCTTCCGGTCGGGTCGGTCGTTTTCGTTTCACATAGGCGTAAAAGGGTAGTGTTTAGAGTTTGCAAGGTTTTGGGCAAAAAATACCTCGCAAGGCAGGGAAGATTTTTTCGCCAAACCGGAACGGCTCGACCTTGCAAAATCGTGAAGAACACGTAACTACCTTTGCCTATTGAAATGATTAAAACGACTGTCCCGGCTGGGGGACTGCGTAAGAGGAAGATTTACAGATAGGGAAACCGGGAAAAGTGCCTGTTCTCTTTCATCTTTTAGGGAACACTCCATGCGGGCGGGAAAGGCAAGGGTATGGCAAGTTTACCTTGCGGTACGCTTGTGCGGGTTTCCAACGGCTCTTTTCACGAAATACAGTCAGCCATGCCACGCACGGCTGGCGTTTCGGGGAATGTGCCAGTTGGAAAAGGATATAAAAAATGCGGGTAGTCGGTGGACTGCCCGCAAGGTGGAAGAATGTACTTCATTGGGATATAGTTTGTTAGGCGGAATTTCGTTACCGAAATCGTTACCTATTCGTTTTTGTCACGGTTATAGGTAACGAAACCTACCGGACGGCGTTCTTTCTGTTGTTTCGACTGGCTTAGAAGCTGGGTAAGGGCTTGGTACAGTTCGTTGAACTGCGCATCGGTGCTTACCTCCAGTTCCTCGATGCGCCTTGACAGTTCCTCGTAACCGATTGCCATTTGGCGCATGAGGACAAAAGCCCGCATGATTGAAATGTTTACTTCTATGGCTACTTTGGAGCGGAGAACCGAAGAAAGCATGGCTACGCCCTGCTCGGTGAAAGCCATAGGCATAGCAACGCCGAAGTTGTAATCAGGGGGTATCACATTTTGTGATACCCCTATGGATAACAGCAAGTTAGCTTCCTCTTGGGTGAGTACAAACATAAAATCACCCGGAAAACGCTCGATATTGCGCTTGACCGCCTGCTTCAAGGCTCGTGTTTCCACTTGGTAGAGTTCTGCCAAATGATAATCGAGCATCACCCGGCAACCTCTGACCTCAAAAATCTTGTTTTGGATAATCTGCAAATCCATAATCGTATATTTTAGGAAATTTAGCAATGTTGGAATAATAGTAAGGACTGGTCACAAATTGTGACCAGTTCCCAACAATCAAGATTACATAGCGACTTCCTTGTAAATCTTCTCGATGCCGACAAACTTCTTGTCAAGCCCCTGCATATCACTACCTATCTTGCTGTTAGTGATGCGGGCGTAAATTTGGGTCGTTTCGATGTTGGTGTGTCCTAACATCTTTGACACCGTTTCAATAGGTACGCCCTTTGACAGCGTGGTAGTCGTGGCGAACGTGTGCCGGGCAAGGTGAAATGTCAAGTTCTTTTTAATACCGCATACATCGGCAATCTCTTTCAAGTAGGCGTTTAGCTTCTGATTGCTGATTACGGGAAGTATCTTGCCATTCGGTAACTTGCCCTTGTACTTCTTCAAAATCATCTTGGGAATATCCAGCAGGGGAACATTCACGTCCGTATTCGTCTTTTGCCGCTTGGTGATTATCCAAAGGTTACCGTCAAAGGACTTTTGAATATTCTCCTGCCGCAAGTTGGCGACATCGCTGTAAGCCAAACCGCAGAAACAGGAAAAGACGAACAAGTCCCTGACGTGTTCCAGCCGTTCGGAAACCATTTTCTTTTTAAGGATGATTTTTATCTCGTCCTCCGTCAAGTAGCCCCTATCCACTTTTTCCAGCCTGATTTTGTAGCTGGCGAACGGGTCACCCACCAGTATGCCGTTGTTGCGGGCAATGATGATGATGCGCTTGAAGAACTGCATGAACTTGGCGGTGGTGTTGTAACCGCACTTGCAGGCGGTACGCAAATACAACTCAAAATCGGTAATGAACATCGGGCTTATCTCCTTTATGGATATGTCCGATACGTTGTACTTGCTTTGGATAAATTCAGCGAGGTGGCGGCGGGTCACTTCATACTTGCGGTAGGTCGCTATCGTCTTGGATATGCCCACAAGCTGCTTCACATCGTCATTGTGCTTTTGGAACAATGAAAGGATTGTTTCGTGGCTCTCGCTATGACCTAAAAACTCGTTTTTCACTTTCTCGGCGGTCACGTAGTTGTCACGCCGCTGCATTTCGTGGTAAATGGTATTCAGGGAAGAACGTATGTCGTCCAAAAGGGCGTTTATCCTCCCGGCATCCCTACCTTTGGCTTTGCCCGCAGCAATGCTCCAGTTGTCGGGCTGGATGCTCTGTTTCGTACTGAACTGGCAAAGTTTGCCGTCTATGGTGATGCGTGCCATAATCATAACCTCGCCGTTTTTCTTTTCAGAACCTTTCTTCAAATAAAAAAGAACCTTGAATGTCGATTTCATAACTCAAAATTTTTAGTTGCAAAATTAGTTTTTACCTCTCGTTTTCGAGTTATGCAGACTATGGACTAATATAGTCATTATCAGGTCATTTATGGACAATTCGTTACCGTTTTTGTCCGGCGGGGAATAGGTAACGATTTAGTAACGAAACTTTGTCTTTTACCGTACTTTTGAAGTCTTGGAAGCAGGACTTTCGGGCAATAAAAAAAGCCACAAATCATTGATTTGTAGCTTTTTGTCCGTTTGCTGACCATTTCTGTCCAGCACGTTCAGCGGAGAGACTGGGATTCGAACCCAGGGAGCGGTTACCCGCTCACCGCATTTCGAGTGCGGCCCGTTCGACCACTCCGGCATCTTTCCTTGTGGTTGACGTGTACAAAAGTACATAAAATATAGTATCGTTATTCTCTTGAAAGGCTAAAATTACTTTATCAAATACAAAAAAGGGCATTCTTCACAGAACGCCCCTCTTTAAAACATATAACTAATACCTCTAAATTACTTGAAATAACGATTATATAAACCTTCAAATCCTTTGCCATGACGTGCCTCGTCTTTGCACATCTCATGTACGGTATCATGGATCGCGTCCAAATTCTGTTGTTTAGCCAATGTAGCGATACGTTTCTTGTCCTCGCATGCGCCAGCCTCAGCTTCCATACGCTTTTTCAAGTTAGTCTTCGTATCCCAAACAACGTCACCAAGAAGCTCCGCAAACTTAGCAGCGTGCTCAGCCTCTTCCCAAGCGTAACGCTTGAATGCCTCAGCTACCTCAGGATAACCCTCACGGTCTGCTTGACGGCTCATGGCCAAATACATACCAACTTCGGTACATTCTCCCATAAAGTGAGCGTTCAGACCTTCCAAAATCACTGGGTCTACACCTTTAGCAACACCTAGTACATGTTCGTCAACGAACTGCAACGCACCTTCTGTCTCTACTAATTCCTTAAATTTGCTTTTCGGTTGTTTACATTGAGGGCAGAACTCAGGAGCCTCATCACCTTCGTGTACATAACCACATACTGTGCAAATCCATTTCTTTTTCATATATCGCAAAATTTTTATTGGTTGTATGGCACAAAATTAACTAAACTATCCGATACTACCATAATTCATCGATAGATTAATTCTATGTGTTAATCGATAAAAACTATGGAACTTATTTTTGACAGCGATTGTTTACTAAGTAAATATTTATTTATATGGATACATCAAAGATTATTAGTTTATTAGGAGACAAAAGTGATTATTATTTAAATCACGTATGTAAGACTATTGATAAATCGCAGCTTCATCTTCCATCACCCACTTGCGTGGACGATGTGTGGGTCAATTCAGATAGAAACATACAGACTCTTAATAGTCTGCAAACCTTGTTGGGGCACGGAAGATTAGCAAACACCGGATATGTTTCTATCCTCCCGGTAGATCAAGATATCGAGCATACCGCAGGGTCTTCCTTCGCTCCAAACCCCATTTATTTCGATCCGGAGAATATCGTAAAATTAGCGATCGAGGGTGGTTGCAACGCAGTCGCTTCTACGTTCGGCATACTAGGGTCAGTCGCACGAAAATATGCCCATAAGATTCCATTCTTGGTAAAACTAAATCATAATGAGCTTCTTACTTATCCGAATTCTTACAATCAAATCGTATTCGGTACGGTGAAGGAAGCATGGAATATGGGCGCCGTAGCTGTAGGGGCCACGATCTATTTCGGATCAGAGCAAAGCCGACGTCAGCTAGTCGAGATTGCCGACGCATTCGAGTATGCCCATGAACTAGGTATGGCGACCGTATTATGGTGCTATTTACGAAACAGCTCTTTTAAAAAGGATGGCATCGACTATTCCGCGGCAGCCGATTTGACCGGACAGGCTAATCACCTTGGCGTCACGATCAAGGCCGATATCATCAAGCAGAAGCTACCGGAGAACAACGGAGGTTTCACCGCTATCAATTTCGGGAAGATCGATCAAAAGATGTACACAGAGTTAACGACAGAACATCCGATCGACCTCTGCCGTTACCAAGTAGCCAATAATTATATGGGACGTGTCGGGCTTATCAACTCCGGCGGAGAATCTCATGGCGCCTCAGATCTTAAAGACGCTGTCGTCACCGCTGTCATAAACAAACGTGCGGGTGGCATGGGGCTGATTAGCGGAAGAAAGGCGTTCCAACGTCCGATGAAAGACGGCGTGGAGTTACTTCATTCAATTCAAGATATTTATTTGGATAAGGATATTACTATCGCTTAGTTTGTTATTGCGTTGAGAAAAGAAGGCCGTCCATCAAAGCTATATACTTTGGGGACGGCCTTCAAATTTTATTTCTTCAACCACATATCCAACCACTCAAAGAATGTACGTTGCCATAGAACGCCATTCTGGGGTTTCAATACCCAATGGTTCTCATCCGGATAAATCAGCAACTCGGCCGGTACCCCCCGAAGAACCGCGGCGTTAAACGCTGCCATTCCTTGATTAGCCAAGATCCGGTAATCCTTCTCTCCATGGATACAAAGGATAGGCGTATCCCATTTGTCCACGAACTTATGCGGGGAGTTCGCGAAAGTACGTTGAGCCGTAGCGTTCTGCTTTTCCCAGTACGCTCCACCCATATCCCAATTGGCGAACCACATCTCTTCCGTTTCCAAATACTGCATTTCCATATTAAAGATACCATCGTGGGCGATAAACGCCTTGAAACGTTTATCATGATGACCAGCCAACCAATATACGGAGAATCCACCGAAGCTGGCGCCTACACAACCCAAGCGATCCTTATTTACATACGGTTCCTTGGCTACCTCGTCAATAGCGGTGAAATAGTCTTTCATGCATTGTCCGCCATAATCGCCGCTGACAGCCTCATTCCATTCCAAGCCAAATCCGGAAAGACCCCGACGGTTCGGTGCCACGATAATATAGTCATTAGCCGCCATGATCTGGAAATTCCAACGGTAAGACCAGAACTGGCTCACAGGGCTTTGCGGGCCACCCTCACAGAACAACAAGGTAGGATACTTCTTATTCGGATCGAACTGAGGCGGATAGATAACCCACGTTAGCATCTGCTTGCCATCCGTCGTCTTCATCCAACGTTCCTCTACCTTACCCATCGTAAGCTGGTCGTAAATATGTTTGTTTTCAAACGTAAGTTGAGTTACCGTATGATCCCCTGTCAAATCGATCGAATAGATCTCGTCTCCCATGCTCATGGAATGACGTTGAGCGATCAGCTTATCGCCCAGAAGAGCGACAGAGGCGTAATCGTACATACCTTCGGTCAGCAGGGTAATCTTATTGCCATTCGCCAAGTCTATCTGATAAACCTGCGACTCGCCATGCCAAACGCCCGTGAAATAGATACGCTTGCAATCAGCGCTCCAGCAATAAGAATCCACGTTGGAGTCAAAATCCTTGCTTACGAATGTTTTCTCACCCGTCTCCAGATTCATTACCATCAAGCGATTTTGATCCGCCTCGTAACCATCACGTTCCATACTTAGCCAAGCGATACTCTTTCCGTCCGGAGAATAGGTGGGATTCGTATCATATCCCTTGTTCTCTTCCGTTATATTGGTCGTTTGCTTCGTATTCAGATCATATACATAAATATCCGAATTCGTAGAGATCGCATATTCTTTACCCGTCTTTTTGCGGCTGGTATAGGCAATCTTGTCCGAGGTAGTGTTCCAAGCCAATTGCTCGATACCGCCAAACGGCTTCATCGGGCTCTCAAACAACTCGCCCTCCATTACATCCACAGGATTGCTGATCGATTTGCCATCGAAATCGGCGACAAAAGGATGCGGAGCGGTAGTCACCCACTCATCCCAATGCTTGTACATTAAATCCGTAATGATAACACCTGTCGCCTTATCCAAATCCGGATATTTATCAGCGGTACTATTCACGGTTTTCACTTGCGAGATAAACAAGACCTTTTTCTCATCGGGAGAGAAAGCGAAACCCTCGATATCCTTATCATAATCGGAAAGTCGCTTACGGTCCGTCCCATCCGGATTCATTTCCCAAAGCTGGCTGCTACCACTCTCGTTACATAAGAAAGCGATCTTGGTTCCTCCTTTGATCCATACGGCCTCGTTCTCAGCGAATCCGGTTTTCGTGATTTGCTTATTATCCGATCCGTCAGCGTTCATCACGAAGACCTCACGGTTGCTCTTGTTTTCCGGTACGCTATAATACGCCACCGTATACACCACTTTTTTCCCGTCCGGAGATACGTTCATACCGCCGATACGTCCCATGGCCCACAAAGCTTCCGGGGTCATGCGACCGTCTTTGATCCGGATGTCCGACTTCCCGATAAGGTTCTTATCACCGGTCTCCTTCACGTTCACATCCGTAGCCGGATTGCAAGCACCTAACAGTAGAGATGTTGCCATAATCATTGTTCCGATAGATTTATTCATGCCGTTATAATATATTACAATTTGAGTGCGAAAGTACTAAATATAATTTATATCTTCGCGTTACTAATTATAAGAACTGAACAGTATGAATAAGATTTGGTTATTTGGAGCCGCTGTATGTATGGTATTAGCACTCGGCTCATGTAAACCTAAACAGAGCGCGTACAAGGCTGCTTACGAACAGGCCAAAGAAAAAGAGTCGACGGCTCCTGTTGAGGTTGTAGAACAAGAGGAAGAAGTTGTTGAGGTCGCTCCTGTCTCAAAACCCAGAACCTCTACGGCTACCACTCGTACGGAAAAAATCAACGCCGCTCAAGGCGAGGACGCTAGCCGTCTGAAACGTTATAGCGTTGTTGTCGGTAGTTTCAAGAATAAGACAAACGCTTACGCATTAAAAGAACGTATGCAGAATGATGGCTATAACGCAGTGTTGGGCGAGAACGAGCAAGGTATGTTGCGTGTGATCGTCGCTAGTTTCGACAATAAAGCGGACGCCGCCGATAGCCGTGATGCCATCAAGGCGAAATACGCTCCTAACTTCCAAGACGCTTGGTTATTGGAGAGAGCTTATTAATTGTAAGCTATCAGAAAAGATAAAAGCGGAAGGTCTCGTTAGCCTGTAAGAAGAATCTTGCAGGTTATCGAGACCATTCTATTTGAAGGAAACATAAGGACATAAAAATAGCCCGACTTCAACAGCCGAGCCACTTTTCACCAATCTAATCTAACTTAACCTAAAACAAAAACCATCTTTTTCTTTTTGCCTTTCTCTTCTTATATCCTAACAACCTTTTTACCTTAAAAACGTAATACCTATTCGAAATTGTATAAACTCAAAACATCTAAACACATATGATATAAACGAATTACTCTTCATAAACAGGCCACGCACCTTCTTTCGTACAAACGAAAGCCGCTGTCTTTACAGCGAAATGATGGGCCTCGCTTAAGGACTTCCCCTTTAAGAGCGAGATGATTAGAGCCCCCGAAAAAGCATCCCCCGCCCCGACCGTATCCGCCACCGTGACCTCCGGCGTGGGCAACGTAGAGATCTCCTCTCTCGTATAAATCGTACTATGGGAGCTCCCCGCAGTCAAGACAAACATCCGAAGGCCGTATTTCTCAATAAACCATAAAGCCACTTCCCTCTCAGTTCCATTCAAGCCGAATAAGTCCCGAAGAACGTTAAACTCCTCATCATTCACCTTCAACACATTCGCTAAGTACAAAGACTCCTCGATCAACTCCTTATCATAGTATCGCTGGCGAAGATTGATATCCAGCAAACGATAAGCGTCTTTCGGCGCAAACGACGAGATCGCTTGTATCGTCTCCCGGGACTGACGGGAACGCTGGGCTAATGTACCGAAACAAATAGCGTCCGCTTTCTCCGCCAAATCAATCGCATCGGATGTAGGCGATATATGATCCCAAGCCACTCGCTCATGAATCGTATAAGTAGGGATACCTTCTCGTAACTCTACCTGAACGGTTCCCGTCGGGTAAGGCACTTTCTCGATCAAATGCTGAATATGATTCTTATCCAACTCATCAACGATCTCTTTACCCAACTCATCATCTCCGACAGCGCTGATAGCATATCCCTCAGCACCTAGGCAAGACGCATGATAGACAAAATTAATCGGGGCACCCCCAGCCTTTTTCCCGGAAGGAAGCATATCCCATAATAATTCTCCAATCCCAACGACAATTGGTTTACGTCTTGATTCAGTCACCTGTTCCATGGTCTTTCTATTAAAAACAACTTTCGTACTTATCGACACCGCAAAAGTATATCATCGTTATAAATACAACGATAACTATAGCTACAAGATAAATCACACAAGTTACATAAAAGATTTATTTCCAAGGGACAATAACAGACGTTACCCGTATGTAACATCTGTACAAGCAGCATCCTTACAAAGACTCTATAAACTCGGTTGGCGTTATATTATAAACCGCCTTAAAGCATTTGGAGAAATAGGCCGGCGAGCCGAATCCCGTGGCATAAGCAACCTCGCTAATCGTTCCGGATCGCTGCTTCAATAGGGCGGATGCCTTTTTCAAACGATAGTTACGCAAAAAGTCCGTAGGGGTAATCCCGGACAACTCCTTCACCTTTCGATATAAATGCACACGAGACAGGCCCAGTTTCTCACTGCCTTTCTCTATACTGAAATCGGGATCGCTATAATTCTCCTCTATTAAAGCGATAAACTTACGCATAAACAAATCATCCAGACTCTCCACCTTCCCTTTTGTCTCGATGGAAAGTCCCGCAGGCGATTGAGACTCTTTCAAGAAAACCTCCCGCAAACGATTACGTTCTTCCAACAACTTAATGATACGTAATTTCACGATCTCGATATTGAACGGTTTCTGGATATACTCATCCGCTCCCCCCTCAAATCCATACAAGCGTTGACTGTCATCCGAAAGAGCCGTAAGCAAGATTACCGGGATATGACTGAGGGCCATATCCGACTTAACCCGGCGGCAAAGCTCGAAGCCATTCATCTCCGGCATCATCACGTCACTGACGACCAGTGATACATTTTCCTTCAATAGAATATCCAAGGCCTTGGCACCATTCTCCGCTACAAGTACATTAAAATTCCCGGACAACTCATGCTGTAAATAAGCGCGAATATCCCAATCATCCTCAACGATCAAGATCGTATAATCATATTTCTTATTCAACGTTTCTTGAACTTGGGATATATCCAAATGCGCTACACCAGAGGACGATTCCGTCGCATTCGACAGAAAGACACAAGATTCATCAAAATGAGATTTACCTTTCGGGATCTGAACAGTAAACACTGTCCGTTCGCCTTGCTCGCTTTCCACGTGGATCGAGCCTTTATGCATAAGGACAAATTCCCGTGTCAGATGCAGTCCGATACCCGTTCCCGGAGCATAGCTTTGCCCGCTTGTAAAAAAGCGCTCGAATACGGAGGCTAGGTTTTCCGGGGGAATACCCTCTCCATTATCTTCCACCGATAAGACAACCTCCGTCTCCTCCTCCCGCAAACGAATCGTAATCTTCCCCTGCTCCGGGGTAAACTTAAAGGCGTTCGAAAGCAAGTTCGTTAATATCTTCTCCATCTTGTCCGTATCCACCCAAACAAAAAGAGAATCCATTTCATGCAGGAAGGTATAATCAATTCGCTTACTCTGGGCCAGATTATTAAAATAAGATTTCACCTCTTGGATTAAAAAGACCAAATCCATCTTAATAACCCGCAATCCCATCTTATTATTCTCTATCTTCCGGAAATCCAGCAATTGGTCGATCACACGTTTCAAGCGTTCCGCATTCTTCTTAACGATGCGGATATCATCCGCGAAAGCGCCTGCCGGGGCATCTTGCGCCATCTTGTTCAGAGGCCCGAGAATCAAGGTTAAAGGAGTCTTTATCTCGTGAGATACATTCGTAAAGAACTGCAATTTTTGTGCCGTGACTTGCTCGATACGCTGGTTCGCTACCGAGAGTTCCTCTTTCTGTTGTTGTACCAAACGATTTTTCTCATTCAACAAATGATTCTTCTGGCGCACTTTACGATTAATATAAACCGTGTAAATAGCGGAACCACCCAACAAAAGCGCCAATATCAAGATAATAATCAAGGAACTATAAAGAAAGTTATATTTCGAGAGCAATTGCGACAAATTCGCACGCTGTTTCTCGATCTGGCGTTGATATTCTACCAACCGGTCTGATTGTAAATAAAGGGTACCGGCGTTGGTCTTATCGATCATAGCGGTGCTTAATGCATACTTTTTCGTATAAGCTTGTCCGCTTAAGATCTGCCATGCTACCTTAATAGCCACCCCACCACCTGTCGGATAATAAAAAGAGGCATCCAACTTACCCTGCGCAACCGCCTCCACGCCTAAGCCTCCTCCCAAGAGTCCATCCACGCCTATAAATTCCACGTGCCCCACCAGCGACGAATCTCGCTCCTCAATCGCCTCACGGGCCCCTAAGGCCATCATATCATTATGAGCGAAAACGATATCGACATCCTCTATGGAATCCAGCTTCAAGACTTCCTCATAGGCATTCTTCCTGTACCAATACCCATCCAACTCCCGGATTTTCACATTCGGATCAATAGACATCGCATCGACAAAACCTTGATGTCTTTCTGTAGCGGAGGAAGAGCCTCTCCGTCCCCATATCTCTAAAATCGTTGTCTCCCCCTTGATCAAGGAGCTGATGTACATTCCGATCGAGCGACCGATCTCGTAATTATCCGCTCCAATATACGTCGTATATTCATCGCTATTAATTTTCCGGTCCAATATGATAGTGGGAATACCAGCCCTGTACGCCTCAACAGCGACAGGCGTAACAGGCTCGGTCTCATTCGACGATATAATCAGCAAATCCACCTTTTTCTTGATAAAACCTTTTATCTGGCTGATCTGAGTATCATTATCCTGACTAGCATCCATTACGACCAACTCGATCTCCGGATGATTTAAAGCCTCTACTTCCATATCACGTATCATGGATTGACGCCAAATATCCGTCATCGAGCATTGAGATACACCGATGACATATTTCTTTTCTTTTTTACCGGGCGAACAGGCAAAGCAAAGAATAAGGAATAGCCAAAGCAGGATATAAAGCGGGTTTCCTTTCATGTGGTATATTTAATTCGATCGTTTATTCTACAAATATACGAAAACTATTCCGAAATTACCCCCAAACAAGTCAAGGTATCTTTTAACAACGGGGTAAATCTATGGATACCGATTTCATTCAAATGATCAGCGTCCCTATAGCAAGAATCAGGTAACGGTACAGCCGTATAATTCAAATAAAAGACCGTTTTATCATCCACGTATTCCCGAGCCAAAGAATCCGTCAATTCTCGATAACTCGAAGGAACCCGTTCCATATATTCCGTGGAAACAGGGGCATTGTACAAAATAAGAGACAGATCCCGCTTCTTACATTCCTCTACGATTCGCCCCAACATCTCTTGTTGAAATGAGGATGGCAATAAATAAGCACCCTTATCATCATAGTAATGACGATCGATAATAACGTCTAGTGTTCCCCCGGTCGCCCCCGTGAAAATACGCTCGATCACATTCCTTTTAATCTCAGCTACGCAATTCTTGAACGGAACGCCAAACTCATACGAATACATGACCTCCTTACGGGTTACCGGCGAAACAGCCTCCTGTACCAAGGGTCGCAAATCCTCCCGCTCCTTTAGATGGGGATAAATAGACATATAGGCAGGAAACTCATCTTGATAGGAATCATCGGCCACGGTAAACGTGTGATAACCAAACCCCAATATCACGGTTTTCAAATGGGGAAGGTAAGGCGCTTTCAAGCATAAATCGATATAGGTATTGAAATAATTCTCACTGGATTTAGCGTCATTCCTCGATTTCCCCAGCATATCGGCGGATATCGAATGTAAAGGATGGGAATCTCCCAAAATCAATACCTCTACTTCCGGATCACTCTTGAGGCTGGGTACGCTTATATGAAAATAGGAGCGGATCAACAGACAACTAAGCAACCCTAAACATCCTACCACCCCTAAATACCGGAATATAGCTATAAAGAACCTTCTCATACTTATCAGAATTGAAAATAAATGAAACCTTGTGGATTACTGGCGTCGAAACCATAGATGATAATCAGCAATACCGTATAGATAACATACCGAACCGGAAGGCTCAGGTCCTCTATCATCAACCCATGCGCTTGTTTTCGGCCGATCCATTCCACAATGAACATAAGAGCCGTGAAAAAGAAACATTTCTTCAGCAGGAGTTGCCCGAATCCCAAGCCCACAAGTTGAGGAGCCGAGAATAATGAGGCATTGAACATCCGCTCGAGGTACACAGCCGCTTGAGATATATCTTCCGACCGGAACAGAATCCATCCCAATAAGACCAGTAGAAACGTAACTCCCATCTGTGTCAATTCCTTCACAGAGGGAAGGAAACTGTTTTCCGCCACGGAATCTCTATACCTCCTATTTTGACCCAACAATAGCAATGGCAGAAACAACAACGCATGATACGCTCCCCATGCCACAAACGTCCAGTTAGCCCCATGCCAGAATCCACTTACCAAGAAAATAACAAGGGTATTCCGGAAGCTCTTCCATTTTCCGGCCCGGCTCCCCCCTAGCGGTATATAGATATAATCCCGGAACCAAGTCGTCAACGATATATGCCAACGCCGCCAAAACTCCGCTATATCCCGAGAGAAATAAGGATACTTAAAGTTCTGCATAAGGTCTATGCCAAATAACCGGGCACAGCCGATCGCTATATCCGAGTATCCGGAAAAATCCCCGTAAATCTGTATCGTAAAGAAGAAAGCCCCCAGAAACAAGGTACTCCCATCCAACGTCTGGTAATTCTCAAACACACCGTTCACGAACAAAGCGCAGTTATCGGCAACCACCACTTTCTTGAAAAATCCCCAAAGCATCTGGCGTATACCATCCAACGCCAGATCACAATCGAAATTACGAGGCCGGAGAAACTGAGGCAACAAATGGGTAGCCCGTTCTATCGGGCCCGCCACTAATTGGGGGAAGAAACTGATATAAGCGAAGAATGCCACGATATCATGAGTCGCCTTGATTTTACCTTGGTAAACATCAATCGTATAGCTCAAAGCCTGAAACGTATAAAAGCTGATCCCGACAGGGAGCAAGATATTCAACGTCACGTAATCGGCATCCCAGCCCAATAGGTGAAGGACATTTACCAAATTCTCGGTAAAAAAATCAAAGTACTTAAATACACCCAAGATCGAAAGGTTCAGTAAAATATTACCGGCACTTATCCACTTTTGGACCGACCGGTTGCCAGCGCATTTCTCCAAATAGACTCCACTCAAGTAACTGCATAACGACGTAAACAGGATCAGCAGCAAAAAGCGCCAGTCCCACCATCCGTAGAACAGGTAACTAACAGCTACCACAAATAGATTTTGCCACCGCAAAGACTTGAAAGCAAACCAGTAACCAAAGAAAACCAATGGCAGGAATATAAGGAACTCTATGGAATTAAATAACATAAATATTTAATTTTCAGACTCAAGAATATGTATCATCAAGGCGCAAAGATACGCAATATCAAGCATTGACCAATAAATATTTCGTATATTCGTGGCTCAGAAATACAATAAGATACAGAGATGAAGATAATCAACGAACAATTACTCGACGAGACCCAGGCCAAAGCCTTGCAGTCTCCCCGCCTGCGAATGAACTATAATTTCCATGAGAGATTGGATGATCCGATCAATCGGTTACTGAATGCCATGGAGCCCGGTACGTATTTGCGTCCGCACCGGCATTTAAATCCGGCGAAGGACGAGATATTCTTGTTGCTACGTGGAAAGGTAGCGGTATTCTTGTTTGACGAGGAAGGGAATATCACGGAGAAAACGATACTGAATCCAAAGGAAGGCGCTTATGGAGCGGAGATCAAGGCCGGAACATGGCACGGGCTTCTGGTACTGGAATCCGGATCGGTTATTTATGAGATAAAGCAAGGGCCGTTCGCGCCGCTAGCACCGGAGAACCTAGCGCCTTGGAGCCCCGAGGCGGAAGATACGGAGGGAGTAAAGAAGTATCTGGAATGGCTCGAGAGCCAAATATGATCGATGATACTTTTAGTATAACAAGCTAGCGATCAGCCTCGTATAACAAGAGCTATCCGATGGTTTTAACAATGCCCATTGTAAAGACCTTACGATGCCCATTATAAGGAGCTTACAATGGGCATCGTTACCTCCTTATAATAGGCATTGTTATTATTTCTGGAAAACCTTCGTCGATTTAATCATCACGTCGTGTAAAGGACGATCGTTCTTATCCGTCTTTACCACGGAGATCTTCTCTACGATATCGAAGCCTTCCACTACCTCGCCAAAGATCGTTACCGAGCCATCCAGATGCGGAACGCCACCGATCGTCTTATAAATCTCACGCCGTTCGGCCGGGATCACTACCGGGCCTAATACCGCCAACGTATCTTCCACCAAGATGGACGCACGGGCATGTAACTCATTCTCCAAGGAATCGGCGGCCAAGGAAGGATCTTGCTTTTTCAGCTCATCCCGGAATTTATAGTACAACCAGTTGCGGCGGATCTCATTGATACGAGCCTCTTTCTCCGCAAGCTCCTTGTCGTCCAAGACTTTCCCTTGCACAAAACAGAACTGCGTACCGGCGGAGGCACGTTCCGGATTCACGGCATCGATCTCTTTCGCATCGATCAAAGCGCCTTTCTTATTAAAATGATTGGGTAATATCTCGGCGGGAACGGTATAACCACCATCGCCATCCCCATACAAGACGCCCGGCTCATGCGCTTTACTCTCCGGATCACCACCTTGCACGACAAACTCCTTGATAACACGGTGGAAAAGCATGCCCTCATACTCGTTCGACTGGCAGAGCTTTATGAAGTTATCCCGGTGAAGAGGCGTGTCGTCGTATAGCAGGACGGTGACGTCTCCCATCGTCGTCTTGATTTTCACATATACGGGTTTATTCGGGTCCAAAGGCTTATCCCCACAAGCTACCAACGTGAGCAAGAGCAGGAACAGCGAGAAAATTTGTCGTTTCATACCTGTTTTATTTATCGGATTAAGTAGTTACAAAGCCGGTTATTCCTCCGCATAGATCAACATCTGGCAATTCTTGCAGTCGAAGCGCAAACGCAAGAGCGTTTCCTTATAGCGCAGGAAGTAAGGCTCCTTATAGGGAGACTTCTGCTTCTGGTAAGTAGGGCACCATCCCATACTGTACCGCAGGCAATGTTTCGTGAACATCAAAGGAACATCCTTCCGGGGAGACAACTCGAAAGCGTCTTCCACGGCAGTCACGCCATGCGCCTTATAAAAGGCACCAGCCTTGCTATTGGAGACATTCCCTAAATAAGTCAGACGTTTCTCGGGGAAAGGGATTTCCGTTGCCTCGCCTACACACGGCTTTACCGGACGAGCCTCTTCCCTGCGGTAACGAATCCGCCGGGTAGAGATAAGCCTCTCCACCCCTTGCCTACGCATCTCGGCCAATAAAGAAGAAGGGACAAACCAGTTATCGGACATCGCCACGGTGACCTCCACCGCCTCAAAAGGCGTATTTCCCAACTTAGAGAGCTGGGTACGGATATTCTCCGCTTGATCCCGCCGGGCCGGTTCTTTCTCGAACGGCCGGGTAAGCATGATACGGGCTCCTGTCTCGTCTGTCATACTTAACGTGAAGCCAAAGGCGTTATCTTGAAATTCCATCCGGACAGAGAGCTTCCGCTCGGCGGATGGCTTGGATAGCAGTTTATCAAACTCTTGATCGAAATTCCGGTACAAAGGCATCTTCGGACGGATCGCCGGGCGATCCAGCGTAAAGATCCGGTTCGCCTCCACACGGTTTACCCGGAAGCCCTCCAACTCCCCTTTCTCATTGAAGAAGGTAAGCCCGTCGCCATTATTCAATTGTTTCAGTCCGGCGATCGTGAAAGAGTTTCCTTTCAGTTCCTTCACCGTACCCACCGGCTCCCCCAAGGACTTAGGCGTATCAAAGCTGGTGATATCCTTCGTGCGCTCCTTCCATAAGAAAGGCGTGAAACCCCGGTTGAAGCTTTTCTCCGCCACGGGCTCGAACGTGTAAGTGCTATGCCCGGCCGAGGCACGACGGTATTCCGGCCGACGGGCCAAGATAGCGTCCAGTTTCTTCCGGTACCAAGCCGTTACGTTTTTCACGTAAGATACATCCTTCAAACGACCCTCGATCTTCAAGGAAGAGACACCGGCATCCAACAACTCCTCCAAGTATTCGCCCCGGTTCATGTCCTTCAAGGATAAGAGATGCTTACCCGATACGATCTCCTTCCCGTCCGCGTCGATCAAGCTATAAGGCAGGCGGCAATACTGGGCGCATTCCCCCCGGTTGGCGCTTCGTCCGCTCAAGGCGGCACTCAGGTAACACTGGCCGCTATAGCTTACGCACAGCGCCCCGTGTACGAAGACCTCCAGAGGCACGGTCGTTCGCTCGGCGATCTCCCGTATCTGGTTCAGCGATAGCTCCCTCGCCAATACGACTTGCGTGAAACCTACCTCTTGCAGGAATCTCACCTTCTCCGGCGTACGGTTATCCGTTTGCGTACTGGCGTGCAAGGGGATAGGCGGAAGGTTCAACTGGGTGATACCCATGTCTTGAACGATCAAGGCATCCGCCCCGGCCTCGTAAAGTTGCCAGATCATTTGCTCGGCCTCTGCCAGCTCCTCTTCTTTCAAGATAGTGTTCAAGGCCACGTAAATACGAGCCGAATAGAGATGGGCGTAATCGCAAAGCTGCCGTATATCGTCCAGCGTATTACCAGCGGCGGCACGGGCTCCAAACTTCGGGGCACCGATATACACGGCATCGGCACCATGGTTAATCGCCTCCCTGCCGCAAATCAGATCCTTAGCGGGAGATAACAGTTCTATCGAACGGGGTTCTTTTCTCATTTACAAGCTTCCTAGTTTTTTGATATCTTCCCGGCGGAACGGGGTCTCTTGGTATACGTAATAGTTCAGCCAATTAGTGAACAGCAGGTTCGCGTGCCCCCGCCAACGTACCACCGGGCCTTGCGCCGGATCGTTGTTCCGGTAATAATTACGAGGCTTGTTGATGGGCAATCCCTTCCCCAAATCACGCATATACTCATCATTCAGCGTATAGGGCGAATACTCGGAATGGCCGGTGATGAAGAATTCCCGTCCGCCACGAGCCATCGCCATATAGACGCCGGATTCCTCGCTCTCGGACAATAAGGTGAGCTCGGGCACCTTCATGATATCCTCCCGGCGAATCTCGGTATGACGGCTATGAGGCACGAAGAACTCGTCATCGAACCCCCGGAAGATCGGAACAAACGGTTCCCGGAGCGAATGACGGAAGACACCGAACATCTTGGCCGGCAAATCATATTTAGGCACCCCATAGAAATGGTATAGCCCCGCTTGCGCCGCCCAGCAGATATAGAGCGTGGAGGTAACATGCGTACGGGCCCAATCGAATATCTGCGTGATCTCCTCCCAATAACTAACTTCCTCGAAAGGCATCTGCTCCACGGGAGCGCCCGTCACGATCATCCCGTCGTAGAAATCATCCGCCATCTCATCGAAATCCTTATAAAATTCCTGCATATGCTCGATGGGCGTATTCTTCGGCGTATGTCCCTTGATCTTCATGAAATCAAGTTCCACTTGCAGGGGTGTATTACTGAGGAGACGAACCAAGTCCGTCTCGGTCGTTATCTTAAGGGGCATCAAATTCAATACGACTACCCGAAGGGGGCGGATATCCTGCTCCGACGCACGCAAGGAATCCATCACGAAGATATGTTCCTTCTTCAGCAGCTCGATAGCCGGTAAGTTCTTTTGTAAATTTAATGGCATTTTCTATCTCTGATTATTATATGAGCGCAAAGATAATGAGAATTTTCTCATTATCGCTTATACTTCGCCACCATGATCACGGGGTTATCCTCCTCGTGCATACCCGCGGCGATCTCCTTCAGCTTGCCTTTGAGGTGTCCTTCTTGATAGGCCTCGACAAGTTCGGGGGTATTTATCCGCCACGTGAAGGCGATCTCGTCGTTATTGAAGACCGTGAGGTCGAAAATCTCGTCCACGAGATTGGCGATCGGTACTTCTTTCGTGAAATCATCGTTATACAGGACATACTCAGATACTTCCTTTGTCTCCCTATCGTACACCAAATCGGTTCTCATCAACCGATAGTAGGTATCCATCATCGCCAAGTTCAATTCTTTCTTTACGGTCTGCATAAAACAATAGCGATCCGTAACCACACCCGGGAAAAGAAATATCTCCGGGCTCATGGATTGAATAGAGGGAGTCCTTACGATAAAGGGCTTTAATCCATCAGCGGGCGAATAGGTGTAGACCGTATCGCAAGATGGCTCCGTAAGTAGCCAACGATCCCCGTAAGGGACGATACAAGGGTTATTAACCATACCTATGCCCTTTTCGTCGAACAATACTTGCGACACCTTTTTCTCAAAAGGAATCTTAATCTCCTCTACCACGCTCCCGTCTCGCTTGGATACTATCAAGAATATATTCCTAGGCTCAAGATCCTGATGATCTCTATTGAAATTACGCCCGCTACTAGCGTCTTGGCAGATAAAATGATCTCCGTCTAAATTGAAGATCGCTTTATAATAAACCCATGATTTCGTATCTTCGTCTTCTCCTTCCTTAAACAGGAAACTTCGTTTAAAATTCCCGAACAAGTCATAAGTCATTATCTTTCTTTGCTGCAGATTACCAACAAACATTTCTCCTTTCTCATCGTCCAGATAGATACCATTCGTCGCATAATACTCCTCGTTACCCTGTCCCCTCCGGTTAATCTTTCGTACCGCTTTTCCTTTCCGGTCATAAATAAAAATATTCCCATCAGCAGCAAACATATTCCGTACGATCATCACATCCTTCCCGATCGCCTGCAACCAGCCTAGCGTCACGAACTCGTCGGTAGTCTCCAACGGAATATATTCCACATCAAAAAGATCTTGCAAGATCAGTTCCTTTTTGGGATAATCTTTCGATACGTCCACCACGATAAGATCCTCTTTCTCTTGGGTAGAAGAGGTACCGCAACCAACCATACCTCCCGTTAATAAAAACATTCCCACCGCTATCAAGCTCTGTCTCATAATAGTCTTTTCTTTTAGTTTAAATTTAAGGATAAAGGCAAATAACATTCACTTTGCGCAATATAGGGAATTTTTAATGGCTACACAAAGATTTGTTCGAAAGAATTGGCTTCAGCCTCAGATAACCACGGCAACCGCACCCAAACCATATCCAGCCTCCTATCCTAATAGAATTTGCTCTTGATAGGTAGAGTAATGAGATTTTTCATTATATTTGGAGCGTTGAACAGATTAATAAAAGGATATATAGGCATGAACTTTCCCGGCAATTATCTTCCAGCGATCATCGCTTTATGTAAACGACATAAAGTAAAAAAGCTATTTGCTTTCGGCTCTGTCCTTACCAATCGCTTTAATGAGCAAAGCGACATAGATCTGGTAGTCGATTTTGACAAGACCAACGTAGATGATTACTTCTCTAATTTCTTTGACTTGAAATATGCCTTGGAGAGTCTTTTCGAAAGAGAAGTAGACTTGCTGGAAGAACAAGCGATCCATAATCCTTATCTCAAGGAAAATATTGATACCACAAAGATGTTAATCTATGGATAACTTCATCAAAAAGCATTTACAAGATATAGCTACGGCGATTGACGAGATCGAAAGTTTTTTCGATGATCAGCCCAAGCTATTTGAAAACTTCTGCAAAGACTTACGTCTTAGACGGGCAATAGAAAGAAATATCGAGATTATCGGAGAGGCCATGAACCGGATATTAAAAACGTCTCCGACAATAGCGATCACCAATTCCCGAAAGATAGTAGATGCCCGAAACTACATTATACATGGTTATGACAGTCTATCTGTTGATATTCTTTGGAGTATCGTTGTCAACCATCTGCCTTTATTAAGGCAAGAGGTTGATATTTTACTTGATACATAATTAAAAAATAAATAAAATATGCCCCGTAAGTCAATGGAATGTAATTATGTAAAGGCATCAACATGGCAGCGTCTTAGAAAAGTATAGGTAAGGATTATGTCATCAGATAAGATCTTGAACAGATTATAAGTATAAACGACATGGATATTAGCAATAATTTATTTCAAGCGCTGTTGAAGCAACAGGGGCTGATTGATTTTAGAAGAATTTCCATCCAAGCGGAAGGAGACGGAAAGTTTTTCTATGGATATTTCAAGGATGAACGCTTTCATGTCTGTGACGAAGAACTGAATGAGGTGGATTCCCGCGAATCGTTTCCGAATGACGCACAAACGATGTTGTTGATACAGGATGAAGAGTCTTATCATCTCCGCCAACAATACGATGCCTACAAAGAGGGCTATGAGTCGCCTTGGACAACCAAGCCAAACAACTGGGTGATCAACAGGGAAGGAGATAGGCTACTGAAAGATGTAAGCTATTACCAACCCCTCTCATCCCTTATACAAGTAGTTAAACGGCCTACACGACTGATGGATATCCCCATTGGCACTATTTACGAGTTTTGTAAAGACAACTTGCACTTAGCGGATAACGAAAAGGCGGAAGGACACTCTACCATCAAATGTAATTATAGAGACATCAAAGAGGGCAAGGACAACGTACTTATGAAGGGTAAACTCGAGAAGAGATGTACTTACCTGTTCGCTATGGATGACTTATATTTCTTCAATAAAGATTTCAGCCTCTGGGTCGTTAACAAAGATGGTAATACCGTATTCCTGCAAGCTTGCGAAGTTGTCTGGTATAGTAAATACGGGGTTAAAGTACTAAGCAAGAAAGAAGAGAGCGGAAGATCTGAATGGACGATTCATTCCCTTGACAGGGAAAAGGCCCACTCACGAAGTATGGGCAGAACGCCCAATGATTCTGATTACGAAATGCCTCGTGCGGAATATTTAGGTACGCCGGAGTATCTTCTCTCACATGCGGGCGACAAATACGTTTCAATCATAGACCCGAGTGGTAAAATCCTATTTTATAAATGCTTTTACAATGTAAGGATTACACGATTTGCCAACGACCTGATTACGCTGAGGGATGATAATCAGGACAAAGAGGTCTTGGATGTATATGGCAACAGCCTAGGCTACATAGCTCCTACAGGGCCACGTGGCTATATGGTGTTTAAACGAGAACTTAAACAGCCTGTGTACTTCAACGAGAAGGACAAGACGGCTCATCCATATGAATACGCAAGGGAACTGTATGGAGTACTTCAAATAATGCAGGGCGAGATAATTATACCGGCTATTTTTTCAAAGATCCAAATCCATAGCGGTATGAATGAAACGCTATTATCAATCGTGTCCATCTCGAATAGCGGCGAAGGGAAAGAACAGGTTTATCAAGGGTTATACGTGGGGCGACAACTGATCGTGCCGATCGGATGCGAGGATATAAAATTCATGGAATATGAGGAGCGAAGATATGAGTATCCGCATGATAAGATTAGAAAAAAAGGGAATTATATCCGTTACACCCGAAACGGGAAGCAGGGACTGGTTTATTACAATGGAATAGATATAGTGAACGGATGTGACGAGGCAGATATGCTATACCATGAAAACGGATGCCCCAATTGCGCCCTAGCCTCCCAAAGAGGGAAATACGCGTTCATCTACAGAGATAAATTAATAACCGGGTTTGTCTTCGATAAAATAGAGGCGGCACGCATTACTGGATGGCATGACTCAGACACACAATGGGCAAAGGTCTGGAAAGACGGACAATGCGCAATTTACCGAAACGAAGAGCCAATCATCGGCTATTATACGGACATAAAAGCGATCAAGACCAAGCTATTCTCTCTATCCGAGGAATCCTCTTACTCCAATGTACTATTTATCGTAACCGGAGAAGACGGGAAAAAGGGGCTGTACCGAATGGACGAAAAAGAAATACTTCCGTGCGTCTACGAATCCTTAAAGATCTCCGAAGAGGTTATATACGCCGACGGTCAGTATTTTGATGGCGATGGCTCTGTGGTGTTCGAATGTGAGGGCTATGACTTTCTGACTAAAGCAAAAGGAGGCTATGGCTCATCCTTATGCTACGCAAATCATGAGACCCTCGTATTCGTACAAACCGGGAGCGCAAAAATCCGGGAATATGAGCGTTATAACAACAAACAAACATATACCTTTGGATCTCTTGAGTTCGATTTCAAGAAAGAACGCTTTGTACCTATAGAAGAGGAAAAAACTGATAACGCCCCCGACTATCAAGAGAATGACAATGATTATGAACGTGACACCTATTATGCGCTTGGTGAAGACGATTATGCCAGATGGCGAGACCAAGGAGGGAACCTTGATGACATGATGGACGGCATGGGATACTAAACCTCAGTAATAGTCTACTAAACTCAATGGAACAGATCCCGTAAACCAGTGGAATACGAAGTGGATTCCACTGGTTTACGGGACCTGTTCCATTGAGATAGATTTCCCCGGGAGAGAGTATCAAAACCCTCCCCCTAAAGCCTTATACAGGTATACCACCGACAGCAACTCATCCAGCACGGCATTGTTCAAACCGATCTGGGCGTCCAGCAAACCACGCTGGGCATCCAATACGTCCATGTAGCTGATGACACCGTTGATGTATTGCAGTTGGGCGAGTTCCAGATATTTACTGGCGGAGGCTTCCAGATTCATGCGGGAAGCACGGATCTCCTTCACCTTGCGGACGGTCACGATAGCGTTGTTCACCTCCTTGAAAGCGCCTAATACGCTCTTCTCGTAACTATAGACCTCTTGCTCGTAACGAGCCTTCGCCGCTTTCACTTTCGCCTTGTTCTTCCCCATGGCGAAGATCGGCTGCAACAGGCTTCCGGCAATAAAACCTGCCGGACTCTTCAAGATACTGCTTAACTCATCGCTCTCGAAACCGTAATTACTTGTCAAACGGATCTTCGGGAATAAGTCCGTTTGCGCCACACCCACCTGAGCGTTCGCCGCCCGAAGCTTAAACTCCGCTTGACGCATATCCGGCCGGCGCTCCAGCAAAGAAGACGGTAAGCCGATCGGTAAGGCATCCGGCAGGTGTTGGTCGCTCAAGGAAAGGCCACGGGGGATATCATCCGTATACTCGCCCAACAACATGCTGAGGTCGCTTTCCTTGATCTTGATCTGACGCTCCAGCGAGGGGATCAAGGTCTCGGTACGGGCCAACTCCACTTGGGCTTGGTTGTAAGCCGTCTCGGAAGTAAGTCCGCCCTCATAGCGAAGCTTCGCCAAGCGGACACCCTCACGACGTGCGTCCAAGGTTTGTTGTACGATCGACAACTCTTGGTCCAAGGCGCAAAGTTGATAATAATTGGCGGCTACCTCGGCGATGATGGTCAATCGCAAGGCACGCTGCCCCTCCACGGTCTGCATATAGGAAGCGATGGTAGCCTCGTTCGCCCAGCGGAGGTTACCCCATAAATCCAATTCCCAAGACAAAGTCAACTTCGCCCCAAACTCCGGATCGGGCTTCGGATCATCCCCTCCATAGTTCAAGCGTTCCTTTTGCGCATAGATATTCGCACCCACCTCCGGCAGCATATTCGCGAAAGAGATCCGTTTGGCGGCAATCATCTCCTTCACCTTGGCGGCGGCGATCTTCATATCCTTATTATTATCCAGAGCCTTTTTGATCAAATCTTTCAAGGTCTCATCGGCGTAAAGGCTCTCCCAAGGGATATTCTCCACGGACGCCGTATCGGTCGTATCCGTATAAGCCTCGATCCGGTCCGGCAGGTTCAACTCCGGACGTGCGTACCGCTTTCCGATCTTGCAGGAAGAGAACGCCAGCATAGAAACGACGAAAGCGGCTATATAGAAATTCTTTGTCATCATAATTTTCCGTTTTTGTGTCTCTTTAAAATAGAGGTTACCACTTCTTTCTTTTGAGCGATACGTTCCATCCGCATCTTTCCCTTTATCTTATAGATCAAGACGAAGAAGAAGGGAACCAACACGATACCTACCGTAATCGCCACCAGCATACCGAAGAACACGCCCGTACCGATACTATGGCGGGAAGCTGAGCCCGGCCCGCTAGCCAACACCATCGGAAGCATACCCAACACGAAAGCCAACGAGGTCATCAAGATCGGGCGGAAACGCATCTGAGCGGCATGGATAGCGGCTTTCACCACATCTACCCCGTTATCTACCTGCACCTTGGCGAACTCAACGATCAAGATAGCGTTCTTCGCCGCCAAACCGATCAGGGTTACCAGACCGATCTGGAAATAGATATCGTTCTCCAACCCCGTCACCCAGATACCCAAGTAGGCACCCAACGTGGCGACCGGCAAGGAAAGCAATACGGCGATCGGCACGATCCAGCTCTCATACTGAGCCGCCAAGAACAAGAAGACAAACAAGAATACCAACGCCAAGACAAATCCCGTCTGCCCGCCGGCCTGTTTCTCCTGATAGGAAAGACCGCTCCACTCCAGACCGATATTCTCGGGCAAATGTTCCCTAGCGATCCGTTCCATCGCCGCCATCGCCTCGCCCGTACTATATCCCGGGGCGGCTACGGCGTTGATCGAGGCCGTGGTGAACATATTGAAACGCTTGATCGTTCCCGGACCGGTCGTATATTGGGTCGTACCCAAGGCGGTCAAGGGAACCATCGCCTCATCCTTGCTGCGCACGAAGAACAAGTCCAGATTATCCCGGGTAGCCCGGTAAGGCGCCTCCGCTTGGATATATACACGGTAAATACGGTTAAACATATTGAAGTCGTTCACGTACACGGAGCCTAGATAAGCCTTCATGGTCGAGAAGATATCGGACAAGGGGATGCCAAGGAACTTCGCCCGGTCACGATCCACGTCGAAATACAACTGCGGGATCTCGCTCTGCATAGCGGAAGACACACCTTGAAGCTCCGGCGCTCGCGAGGCGTAATACAGGAAGGTATCCGTGGCGCTTACCAGATTATCCCAGCTAGCGTCTCCCCTAGCCTCCAACTGCATTTCCAGACCACCGCTCTCGCCCAAGCCCGGGATGACCGGCGGACGGTTCACATACGACTTAGCCTCGGGGTAATAATAGAATTCCCGGCGGGCATCGGCCATCACGTCCTCTACCTTCATGCCGGAGGATTTACGCTCTTCCCACGGTTTCAGGATCACCGTCAGCGTGGCACGCCCTTGGTTCGTACCGACACGGGGACTGCTACCCGTTACGTTCTGCACGTAGGCCACGGCCGGATGATGGTCGAGGAACTCGATCGCACGGTCTGTCACGGCACGTGTACGCTCCAAGGTAGTACCCTCGGGCATCTCCAGCTCTACGGTGAAGAATCCTTGATCCTCCTCCGGGATAAAGCTGGTAGGCAACACCCGGTTCAAGACGAAGATAGCCACCAGTACCATCCCGAACCCTGCCAAGATACGGCGGGGATTAGCGATGGAGATACGCAACAACTTCGTATATTTCTTATTTCCTTTCGCCAACCACAGATTGATCTTACGGAAAATAAACGCTTTCTTCTTATGAGACGGACGCAAGATAATGGCGCACATCGCCGGGCTCAACGTCAAGGCCACTACCGTGGACAACAACACGGAAACTACGATCGTAACGGAGAACTGACGGTACAACTGCCCCGTGATACCTCCCAAGAAACTCACCGGCACGAACACGGCGGCCAATACCATGGAGGTAGCGATCAAGGCACCGGATAATTCCCGCATCGCCTTATGCGTAGCCTCACGGGCGGTCACACGCTCCTCGGCCATGATACGCTCCACGTTCTCCACCACCACGATAGCGTCGTCCACCACGATACCGATCGCCAAGATCAATCCCAGCAAGGTAAGCATATTCAACGAGAAGCCGAAGATCAACATGAAACCGAACGTTCCGATCAAGGAGATCGGGACAGCGATCGTCGGGATCAAGGCCGCACGCCAATTCTGCAACGAGAGGAACACCACGAGAACGACCAAGAAGAGGGCCTCGAACAAGGTCTTATACACCTCGTGCACGGATTGGGAGATATACTCCGTCATATCAAACGGGAAATTATACTCCAAGCCTTCCGGGAAGTTCTTGCTGATATCCTTCATCGCCTCTTTCACCTTCGTGGCGACCTCCAGTGCGTTCGCTCCCGGCAACATATAGATACCCAAGATAGCGGCATTCTTCCCGTTGATCCCACTCTCCGTAGAATACGAGGAAGCCTCCAGCGATACCCGAGCCACGTCGCTCATCCGGACGATCGAGCCATCCGGGTTCGCCCGCACCACGATATCCTCAAACTCCTTCACGGTGGACAAACGTCCCGGGGCCGTGATAGGCAAGGTGACATCCACGTCCAGCACAGGTTGCTTACCCAGCTCGCCCGCCGCCGATTCCCGGTTCTGGTCTTTCAAGGCATCCTGCAAGTCCTTTACCGTCAATCCCATATTCGCCAACCGATCCGGATATACCCAGATCTGCATACCGTAATAGCGGCTACCGATATTCGAAACACGGCCTACGCCCGGGATACGGCGCAATACGTCCAACACGTTGATTGTGGCGAAGTTACTCAGATAGATCTCGTCGAACTTCGGATCGTCGGACATCAAGCTCAAGGTCATCAGCTGGCTGGGTGCCTGCTTCTCGATCGTGATACCATTCTGGATCACCTCGGCGGGCAAACGGCTCTCGGCCAGTTTCACACGGTTCTGGATCTCGACAGCCGCCAAGTCCGCGTCGGCGGATACATCGAAGGTCACCGTAATATTCAAGCTACCCGAGTTCGAGCTACTACTTTGCATATAAATCATGCCGGGCGTACCGTTCAGCTCCTGCTCGATCGGGGTAGCGACCGCTTGAGACACCGTCAGGGCGCTCGCTCCCGGATACGTGGCGCTGATCTTCACCACGGGGGGCGTAATCTGCGGATACTGGTCCACAGGCAACAATGCCAATCCGATGATTCCGACAATCACGATCAGGATCGATAAGACGGTCGAAAAGACAGGACGGTCTATAAAGAATCCCGGTTTCATTGTTCTTCCTCCTCTCTAAGCGCTTGGATAGCCTTCTCGTCGCCGGCCTCTACCGCATGTACCTTCACGCCCGGTACCAATTTATGATAACCCTCTACCACCACTCGCTCGTTCTCGCCCAAGCCCCGTTCGATCACGACCTTGTTGCCGATCTCCGGGCCGGTCTGCACGAAACGCTTCTCGGCGATATCGTCCCTACGGATGATATAGATGAACGCACCTCCTTTCTCGATCGAGAGCGCTTTCCGGGGAACAACGATCGAACGCTCTCGGACATCCAGCAGGAGCTTCACTTTCGTGAACTGTCCGGGCAATAATTTCTGGTTCGGGTTGGATAGTTCCGCACGAACGCCAAACGTACCGGTCTTCGGGTCCACCAGCGGATCGGCGAAGTCCACGATACCTTTTACCGGGTATTCAGAGTCGTCCGCTAAGGTAACCGTCACGGTAGGCTGCCACGAACGGGTCGTATCCCGCTCGCCAAACTTCACGTTACGACGCTCGGCACGCAGGTAATCCAAGGCGGTCATCTTAAAATCGACCAATACCGTGTCGCTCTTCACGACAGCCGCCAATTTCGAATTGACACCCGGGCCCACCAAAGCGCCCACATCCACGAAACGCTCACTGATATACCCAGACAGCGGCGAGGTCACTACCGTATAGCTCAACTCCATCTCCGCTTGATCCAGATCCGCCTTGCTCATGGCGATATTCGCCTCGGCGTCTTCCAGAGCGGCCGTGGCGTTATCCAAATCCAGCTGGCTGGCGGCGTGTTGCTCGTACAACGGTTTCAGGCGTTCCACATCACGCCGGGCCTTGGCCGCTTGGGCTTGGCTTTTCTTCAGTTGGGCTTTCGCCTTCTCTACCCTAGCACGATATTTATCGGGATTAATCATAAACAGGGGCTCATTCTGCTTCACCCGTTTACCTTCCTCAAACAACATTTTCTCTAGGAATCCCTCCACACGGGCATGTACCTCGACAAAGCTGGCGGCACGGATACGTCCCACGTACTCACCATAAATCTGCACGTCTTCTTTTGAGGGTTTGTCTACGATCACGATGGGCAATTGCTGCTCTTCCTTATGGTGGCAACCCGTCATCGCTACTACAAGGGCTATCAAGATAACCTGTACTTTTGCCAATCTTTTCTTGCTCATTCTACCTATATAAATTACTTATGTCACATTTGTCATTTAAGAAAGAAAGAATCATTCCATTTTTCTCGAGGACATCGATAATTAACGTTACTTCACTTAATAACAAACCGTATAGCGTTTATGTTAACATTTATACTAAAATTAGGGCATATCCAACTGGGGAATAAATCCACAACCAGCCGGGAAAGTCTACACTTAAAAATAAAAATCCCTTCGAATGAAATGCTTTTTCCATCCGAAAGGATTTCACAGATACCAGATCTTCATCTATTATCTTATTGATCAACCGACAACGCTTTCCACAAATTATCGTCCGGTACGGGAGCGACAATTCGCACGTTCTCTTTTGAAACCGGATGGATAAACTCCGCACTACGTGCGTGCAAGCTAATGCCTCCATCCTTATTGGAACGATCGAAACCATATTTCAGATCTCCCTTGATCGGACATCCCATCTTCGCCAACTGACAGCGGATCTGATGGTGCCGCCCCGTCTTCAAATCGATCTCCAACAGATAATAATGATCCGAATGGGCGATCAATTTATAACGCAGGATGGCTTTCTTGGCATTCGGCCGCTCGGTATCGTAAGCGTAACTCTTATTTTGCTTCTCGTTCCGCACCAGCCAATCCACCAACTCACCCTCATCCTGCGGGGGACGGTTCTTGACGATCGCCCAATACGTCTTGCGCACCTCACCGACACGAAACATCTCGTTCAAGCGAGAGAGGGCCTTGCTCGTCTTGGCGAAAATCACGACCCCGCTCACCGGACGATCCAGACGGTGCGTGACACCGACAAAGACGTTACCGGGCTTGCAATACTTCTTCTTCAGCCATGCCTTCAGCATCTCCGAGAGAGGCTTATCGCCCGTCTTGTCGCCTTGCACGATCTCACGGCAGGTCTTATCTACCGCTATAATATGATTATCCTCGTAAATAACCTCCATATTACATGTTCATACCGCCGTCAACCTGAATAACCTGTCCGGATACATAAGAAGACATATCCGAAGCCAAGAAGGTAGCGATATTAGCCACATCCTCGACCGTTCCACCACGGCGCAAAGGAATCTTCTTGCACCACTCGGCACGTACCTCGTCAGACAGCTGAGCGGTCATATCCGTGATGATGAATCCCGGGGCGATAGCGTTCGCACGGATGCCACGAGAACCCAACTCCTGAGCGACAGACTTAGCCAAGCCGATCATACCGGCCTTGGAAGCGGAGTAGTTAGCTTGTCCGGCGTTACCATGGACACCTACGACAGAAGACATATTGATAATGCTACCCGCACGTTGCTTCATCATGACCGGGGTACAAGCGTGGATAAAGTTGAAAGCGGACTTCAAGTTCACGTTCAACACAGCGTCCCATTGTCCCTCGCTCATACGCATCATCAAGCCGTCTTTCGTGATACCGGCGTTGTTCACCAAGATATCGATACGTCCGAAATCCTTCACGATCTCGGCCACCACGTTATGAGTCTCTTCAAAGTTAGCGGCGTTAGAAGCGTATCCTTTCGCCTTCACGCCCAAGGCCTCGATCTCGGCCTGTGTAGCCAAGCCATTCTCATCGATCACTAGATCCGTGAAAGCGATGTTAGCGCCCTCTTGGGCGAACTTCAAGGCGATAGCCTTACCAATACCACGAGCGGCACCTGTTACGACAGCCACTTTACCTTCTAATAGTTTCATATTACTCAAATTTTTTAATATCAATGTTTAATCAAGCAAGCTCCCGTTGAATAGCCACCGCCGAATACCGTGATAGCGATCAAGTCGTCTTTCTTGAAATTCTTATCGTTCTGGGCATATACCAAGGCCGAGCTTACGGAACCCGTATTTCCCAGCTCCTCGATATTGTGCAAAAATTTCTCGTCCGGCAAGTTCAATTGCTTGGCGATATTCGCCATGATACGCATATTCGCCTGATGGCCGATGAAATAAGTAAGGTTATCCAGCGTATAACCGTTCTTCTCCAACAAATGAAGGACATTCTTAGGCATATAGGTACAAGCTTGGATAAATACGTCACGCCCCTCCGGCATCAAGATACCGCCGTCACGAGGACGCAAGTGAACCGCCTCCATCGCTTTCGACAAATGGCCGAGACCTTGCGTGTAGACCTCTACGATCTCAGCGTCGCCCTCACCGATCCGCTCCTTGGAGATAAAGAAAGCGGCAGCGGCATCACCCCATAAATGGCCCGCCTTCGGGTCTGTCTCATTATAATAAGCGGAGTTCTTATCAGCGGAAAGCACCAAAGCCTTGGAAGCCTTCCCCATGGCGAAATATCCCTCCACAACCTCCAAGGCGTTCAAGAAAGAAGAACAAGCCGAGGATAGATATAAAGCTTTCGCGTCAGCGATAGTATACTCATGTTGAACCGTATGCGCGGCCGTCGCAACCGTATCATAAGGAGAATACGAAGCGGAGACGATCAAGTCTACCTCCGTGATATCGTAAGGCAATTTGGGAAGAGCGTCCTTCACGGCCTCAAGGCTCATGGTATTGATATTCTCCCCCTCTTTCGCTTTCGAGCGGGTATGAATTCCCGTCCGTTGCTCAATCCACTCACTTGTCAACCCGCTCAATTCAAGAAAATGTTGGTTATCTACCCGTTCTTCAGGCACATAAAACCCTGTCGCATTAATAAACATTCCTTAGTGTCTTTGATTTACTTAATCTTTATTCCGTTGAATATTAAATTCATCACATTGTCTCTACGTTTAATCCGCTGGCTGATATTATCACCCATGATCCCCCGGATATAGGGCACCTCCAGCCCTTTCAAGGCATGATGGAGCACGAGGGCGGTAATGTCCGTGTCCGGCATGCTGAATATACCCTCCTTCACGCCATCGTCCAATATTCCCTTTATGATCTCCACTTCCCGAAGGTCGAAGCTCTTGCGTACCTTCTCCACCCGCCATATATCACGGAAGAAGGTAGCCCGCAACGTACCGTTCCGAAACACCAACGCCTTTACAGCGTCCAAGCGGCTATAGATAAACGTCAGCAGCTTCTCGTCCGCCGGCAGATCCTTGCTGGCCACGTCCACCAGCATCTTATGAAGCTGGTCCAGCTCCGACTCCACTACCGCCAAATAGATCTCGTTCTTACTTTTGAAATACGTATAAAGCGTACGTCTCCCCTTACGAGATGCCTGTGCAATATCGTTCATCGTTGTGTTATCAACCCCCATGCGGGCAAACAATTGTCTGGCCACATCCACCAACATGTCACGTGTTTTAGAAACTGTCATCGGCATTGTATTGCACATTTTGATTAAAACTGTGCGCAAAGTACTTAAAAAAGATCGTATCTACCAAGTATATTAAAAAAAACTTGCAATAAATTTGTTTTGTAAGAAAATATCCCTACCTTTGCACTCGCAATCAAGGAATGATAGCAACTATATCGCGGAGTGGAGCAGTGGTAGCTCGTTGGGCTCATAACCCAAAGGTCGTAAGTTCGAGTCTTGCCTCCGCAACTAAAAAAGCCTTCTGGTCATAGACCGGAAGGCTTTTCTTTTTTCGTAACCCAATGGTTTACGGGGTGGGGATCATTGAGTTTTTCCCGCAATCCATTGACTTACGTACCGTAAACCATTCGCTTACGCCCAACAAGTCACATAGGCTTACGTCCGGGGCCTCTTATTGGTTTCCCGGACGTAGGGCCTACATCTCCTATCTCAAGGCAGGCAAGATATATTTCCATATCAAGTCGATCTCGGCCTGCATATCGCCGATATTCGCGGTCATGGCGATTACCGCATCTTGCTCGGGCAATATAATAATGTATTGTCCATTGGCTCCATCAGCACGAACGGCGTTATGGCGGCAACGCCACATTTGGTAACCGTAGCCTTGTAACCAGTCGCTATCTTTCGGCTTCATCTTCAAGTTCTCCGGTCTCATACCGGCGGGCAAAGAGGCTATCTTGGAGGTAGTAGCTTCCTCTATCCAGCTTTCGGGGAGCAATTGCTTATCGTTCCATTTTCCCTTTTGCAGGAAAAACTGACCCATTTTCGCTAGATCCTCGGTCTTGAGATACAAACCCCAACCGCCGCAATTGATACCTTGGGGACTCTCTTCCCAAGTAGCGCCGACGATACCCAGCGGACGGAACAGGCGTGGATAGAGATAATTGATCACCTTCTCCCCCGTCACCTTCTGGATGATAGCGGAAAGCATATACGTGCCGAGGCTGTTGTATACGAAATAGGTTCCCGGTTTATGTACCAACGGCGCCGAGAGGAAGAGCTTTGCCCAATCGGCCTTCTCGTTCCCCTTCTGCCGTACTAAAGCGGTGGGATCGACATCATGGCCGGAGGACATGGTCAATAGGTGACGTATCTCCAGCTCTTTCAAGTAAGGGCTTACCTCGGCCGGTAATTGGTCGGGGAAGAAGGAGATCACCTTGTCCGTGACCTTCAATTTACCCTCCGCGACGGCAAAACCGATAGCCGTAGCCGTAAAGGTCTTGCTAACGGAGTTCAAGACATGCGGCGTATGGCGGTCGCCCTCACCCAGCCATTGCTCCTTTACGACCTTTCCATGCTGGAGGATCATGATACTATGCAAGTCTTGATCCGCCTTTTTCACCGCCCGCAGGTAATTGCCAAACGCCTTATCCAAGGCTTTCGAGGCTTCCGCACGAGGGAGTTCCTTGGTCAGGTCGTTATAGCTGATCAAGTCTATGTTCTTATCCTTCAAGGTTTGCTTCACCTTCGGACTGGTAAAAAGATCGGTCACGCCTTGACGGTCCATCGCCACGTTCTCGTAGCCGATATGCCCGACGGTTTTCATCTCCTCGTTATCCAAGGCCGGGTGATCCAAGAACATATAGCGTTTACCGGGTTCCAGCTTATCCAACATCCGGATGAAACTGGCTTCCTTCTCGGCCGGGGTCTTGGAGGCTCCATCATACCCGGAATAGGTGAAATCGTATTCCTGCATCGCCTCTACCCGATCCACGACCGGCAGATGATATTCCTCGGACAAGCGGCGCATCAGCTTCACCACCTCCGGATCGAAACCGGTCGATCCCATATGGCCGGAGATATGGCTGATCTGGGGAATGTTCTTCAAGGCCATCTCTATCTGGGCCCGGGCCTCCTGCTCGATCTCGGCCAAGCTCCATGTATTCTCCAGAATGGCCAGACCCGGGTAGGCGGGATTCGGAGACATCATCGGCAAAAAATAGCCATTGCTATCGGTCAAGCTGGGACAATGCGTCAGCGGACGCCATTTCACGTTATCCCATTCGCTGGTCAGCGTCAGGTGAAGCCCGACATCTATCCCCGGGTTCTCCCTCAACAGTCGGGCGGCCTCGGGGAACCACGAGGTGACAACCATAACCTCTATACAGGTCTCCACCCCATTCTTATACCCTTCCATACACGCTATATTGGCGGAACGGAACGACCCCATGTCATCCGCACGGATGATCAGGCGGGGATTCGTGGCAGGCTGGCTGAATGCCGGCCACGTAGCGGCGAACAACAGGCAGCCGCAAAGGATTCTTTTTACATTTGAAGTCTTCATGATATTGATAAATAAGTAACATCTTTTCTATACTTGGGGATGGACCACACAAAAGGTGCCGGAAGATTTGCTCACCAACTTATCGTCGCAATAAATCTCGCACTCACAAAAATGTATATTCCGTCCCGCCTTGATCACGGTACCCTTGGCGATCAGCTCATTGCCCCAAGCGGCCCGTAAGAAAGACATTTTCAACTCTGCCGTCAGCACGTCTTTCTCCAGCGGAGTCATCGTATAGGCGGCGAAACCGGCGATCGTATCCGCCAAAGCAGCCAAGACACCCCCATGCGTCACGCCGCTATATTGTCTCTGCTCGTCATGCAAGGGCATATGCGCCTCCACACGACCTTCCTCGATAACCGTGAAGTCGATCCCCAGAAAATTCACATAAGGATTCGTCTTCGCACGGTTAATCAACTTTTCTTTTATTCTCTCATCCATATCTTTTCCTTTAACGAACCGTTATCTTACAATCATCCAGATTATCGATAATGGCGAGGCTCTCCACACGTATGCCCTTTTCACGCAGCAGGTTCCCGCCATCTTGAAACGCCTTCTCTATAATAAAACCCATACCCTCGATCACGGCTCCCGATTGCTCCGCCAACTCGATCATTCCCATGGCGGCGTTTCCGTAAGCCAAGAAATCATCGATAAACAGGATATGATCCTCCGGAGTCAAGAAGTTATTGCTGATACATACCGTATAGTCACGATCCTTCGTGAAGGAATGGACCACGGTAGAGAGCATGTTCTCCATCGTCTTCGGTTTCTTCTTCTTTACGAAGACCACCGGCAGCTGCATGATATAACCTACCATAATGGCCGGGGCGATACCGCTCGCCTCGATGGTCACGATCTTGTTTATCTTACGATCTTGAAAACGACGGATAAATTCCTCGGCGATCTTATACATCAACATCGGGTCCATTTGATGATTGATAAAACTATCCACTTTAAGGATACCGCCGGGATAACAGCGGCCGTCTTGCAAGATGCGTTGCTTCAATAATTCCATAATTTGTTATTCTGTTTGATCTTCTTTTACACGTATAAATAAATTCGCCAGAATGGCCGTCAAGCCACCCGTCGTTATGCCGGAGGAGAAAATGCCACGGATCACTTGAGGAGCGGCCCCTAGAATATCCGGCATCAGCTCCACCCCCAACCCCAAGGACAAACTAACCGCCAACACCAACGTGGCCTTCCGGTTGATATCTTGGGCGGCGATAATACGGATACCTGCCGCCGCCACCGTACCGAACATCAGCAGGGTAGCCCCTCCCAGCACCGGATCGGGCATCAAGGAGAAGATAACGCCGACAACCGGGAATAATCCCAACAGGATCAGCATACCCGCTATATAATACCCCACGTACCGGCTGGCGACTCCCGTCAGCTGGATAATCCCGTTATTCTGGGCGAAGATAGAGTTCGGGAAAGAGTTGAAAATTCCGGAGATAAACGAGTTCACCCCATCCGCCAGCACCCCGCCGGAGACTCGCCTTAGGTAGCCTTCTCCCTCGATCGATTTTCCCGATATCATCGAGTTGGCGGTAATATCCCCCGTAGCCTCGATCGCCGTGATCAGATAGATCAATGCGATCGCCACGAATGAAGAGATATTAAAATCCAATCCATATTTGAAGGGAACCGGGATATTAAACCCTCTCAAACTCTGCGAGGAGACAGCCTCCATATCCACCATCCCCATGGCGAAAGCGATCGCATAACCGATACACAACCCCAGTACGATGGAACTCATCCGCAAATACTTGTTCTTACAACGATTGAAGAACAAGACACTCAACAAGACGCACACAGCTACTCCGACATTACGCAAACTACCGAACGTACCGTTATCCATAGCCGTATACCCCCCGCCGCAAGCGACCACTCCTACCTTGATCAAGCTCAAGCCGATGAGCAACACCACGATACCCGATACCAAGGGAGTAATCACCGAGCGCAGATATTTAAAAGTACGGCTCACGATCATCTCTACCGGAGAGGCGGCGATACAAACGCCGAAAATTAGGGGAAGCCCTCCCGCCAAACCAGCCGTGATAATCGGGCCGATAAACGAGAAGCTGGTTCCTTGGATACATAGCAGCCCCGACCCGACCGGTCCTAATTTACGACATTGAACGAATGTGGATACCCCGGAGGCGAACAGAGCCATGGAAACCAAGAAACCGGTCGTCTCCAGATCCAGTTTCAGCGCCCCGGCGATAATCAAGGGAGGTGTTATGATCGCCACGAAAATAGCCAGCAGATGCTGGATGGCGGCAAAAAGCGTCTCTTTCAAAGGCGGACGGTCATCGATCCCGTAAATCAAATCCGTATTCATCCTGTCTCTTATAGTTTCAAGTCTAATAAGGTCTCCCCTTTTGCGTTCAACACTCGTACACTCATCTCGTCTCCTTTCTTCCGCAATACCATCACCGTAGCCGAATCGAGCTTATACCCCCCGCCTACGATCACCGGGAAGTTATTTCCCAACGAGCCTTTCGGGTGGAAAGCGTATTGATGCGTATGGGCGGATATATTCACGTTGAAAGGGGCTTTCGCCAACAGGCTTCCCCAAAGCTCCGGACAAGGCTCATAGGCATCCCCGTTTCCGTAGATAGGGATATGGTTCAATAAAACCCGCTTCGAGGCTTGCTTAAACTCCTTGCCGTTCAATTCTTTCGAGAGGAAACTCACTTGATCTTTCCGGAGACCGGTGAAATCGTTCAGGCCATAATACACCCATGTGCTATCCGGTTTATCCTCGCCGCAATCCAGCATGACGAAACGGGTATCTCCCCAGCTGAACGCCCCATACGTCTTATCGCCCACATAGTCAAACAAGGCACGTAGGCCGATCGAGTAAGCGTTTCGGATCTCATGGTTGCCTCTAAGGAAGAAAGCGGGGACATGACTGGCGCCCACCTTCCCGCATAAATAAGCCAAATGATACAAAGCTTCTTTCTCATTGGCGGGATCGTCTATACAATCCCCGTTAAATACCACGAAATCATAAGGGATATCACGCACTTGCTCGTATAAAGCGTCTAGGGTCGGGATATGCTTATGCAGGTCGTTAAAGATCAAGGCCGTGAAATCCTTTTGGGATGCGGAAGGGACCTTGAAAGTGTAGAACGGGGATACCGCCGTCTCGCCAAACTCTTTCTTATAGGCTTGGTAAAGCATGATTTCCTGCGAGCATACCCGGTAGTAATAGGTTTGCCCCGGTCGTAGGTCCGTCAGCCGAATCTTATTATGCAAGCCGTTGCATATCACTTGACCGTCCACGATGGTGCGGGCCTTCTTCAAATTCAGCGTGTCCGTACCGTATTCTACCCAACTATACGTAGGGACACGGGTCTGCCACATCACCGTTATGCCGCCCTCCGTAGGATTTTGCAGATAGGGCGCCGCATAAAAGATCTCTTCCGGCCTGGCCTTCAAGCGAACCTCCGTTACGACCGGGCGATGATCCGATGCCACCGCCTCTTCGGGAACCCATGCGGACAAACGGGTAAAGGGCTGTCCATTCTTTACATAGCCCGCTATATAGTCCAAACAGCTATCCGGCGTGGAAGCCGGGAAGGTAGCCTGTTTAGGATTGCTCAACAGTAGAAAATCCTTGCTGATTTCCGTGATAAAGGGGGAATGCGCCGTAGCGTTCCAATCCCCGGCGATAAACAGGGGTTTATGTGCGGAAGCGGCTTCCCGCCGAAGGATCGGCAAGGAAAGCATCCGGTCTTCCGGCGTCAAGGAAAGGTGCGTGCAGCAGAAGATATATCTCTCGAACTCGACCCATAGCAAGACCCGTTCCTCCTCCCGTCCGGGAAGGGCTATATAGCGGTAGCTCACCGGCTTCTCCTTGCTCAGCATACCTACTCCGTATTTACCGCCATCAAAGTCGATGGCCGGGGCGTAGGTAGGGAACATCAGGGTGCGTTCTCCCAGTGTCCGGAGCACGTCGATCCCGCCGCTTCTTCCGGTCACGCTATCTACCTCCTGTACGGCGACTACATCGGGGGCTACCTTACGTATAGCCTCCGCTATACGCTCGAGGTCCGTCACCTCATCCATGCCCCTTCCGTTGCGGATATTATAGCTCATGATACGCAACGTATTCCGCTCGGCATCGCCGCTTTGCTGTGCCAATGCCTTATTTATGGGCAAACATCCGATCATAACGATCGCCCAAATAAACCATTTCCTCATAGGATTCGATCTAATGTTTATATTCATTTTATATCTATACCTTAACCGAATATCTCTTTCAATGACTGCTCGAACTCAGCGATATCCTCGCCGGAAGTATCCCAAGAGGTAACGAGACGGGCCTCGTTGATCTCCTCGTTCCACATATAGAAGAAATATTTATCTTGCAACTTCCTCAACGCCTCGGCAGGGATCGTGAAGAAGAGCTGGTTGGACTCGATCTTCTGCGTAAAATGAATCTCCGGGTATTGTCGTAGCACGTCCGCTAGCTTGGCGGCGCTGATATTCGCTTTCATGGCGTTCTCCAACCAGAGGTTATTTTCCAGATAAGGGATGAACTGGGCGGAGAGATAACGTAGCTTCGAGGCTAGCTGGGCGGATTGCTTCCGGTAAAATCGCAGGTTCTCCGTGATCTCCGGGCGGAACGAGACCACGGCCTCTCCCATCATCATACCGTTTTTCGTGCCTCCGAAGCTCAAGATATCCACGCCTGCGTCTACGGTCACTTGGCGCATCGTGCAATTCAGATAAGCGCAGGCGTTCGCCAAGCGTGCTCCGTCCATATGCAGATACATATCGTACGAATGTAAGAGATCGGCGATCGCTTTCACTTCCTCTATCGTATAGATCGTACCTAATTCCGATACTTGGGAGATATAAACGGCCTTGGGTTGCGAATGGTGGCAAACCCCGAAGTTCTTCAGATGGGGACGGATCAATTCCGGTGTCAGCTTACCGTCCGTCGTAGGGATCGTGACGATGGCGCAACCGGTCATCCGTGCGGGGGCTCCACATTCGTCTACGTTGATATGGGCGGTCTCGGCGCACAGGATGCTATTAAACGGACGGGTCACGGCTTGCAGGGCCACGGAGTTCGCCCCCGTCCCGTTAAACACGAAAAAAGGAGAAGCATCCTTGCCGAACACTTCTTGTATCTTACTCGTAGCGGCCTCTGTCCAAGGATCATCACCATATCCAACCGCATGATTATCATTTGCCTTGATGATCGCATCCATTACCCGGGGATGCACGCCGGAATTGTTGTCACTAGCGAAACTTCTCATCTTTAAATCTGATTTTTCGCCAAAAGTACGGATTTAAGATGAGAATGAGGATATCTTGAATTGTTTTTATTTCATATCAACGACGTTGACGGATGCACATCTCCAACCGCCCGGGACTTTGTCTGCAATCCCAAACAATCAAGACCTCTATTGTACAAGACTTGATTTCATAAAATAAGGCATAGTTACCAGATAGCACATAACGGATATTCTCATCCTCTGTCTTGATCCCCATACGAGGAGAAGAAAGGATTAAACGCATTATCGCCCTAAACTCTCCTAATAATTTAGTGCTGTACGTTTTACTCTTATTACGTTTATTATAATAGTCAAAAATTTCGGTCATATCATTCAAAGCTGATTGAGACCAAATCAACTTTCGTTTACCCATCGCTCCATATATCTATCCAGTCCTTCATCTTCAATAAAACGCCCCTCCGAGATATCTTCTCGCGCATGCTTTATGGCAACCTTTACTTCCGGCGAGAAGCGAAGGGCTTGCCTTTCCTCCATCCTATCAATCAAGCTCTTGATACGATGTAACAAATCATCATCATTTATGAGACTGAGCCGTTGTATCAATGATAATTTCAATTCCAATGTTCCCATAATCTTCAATCCGATTTAATTTCCCATAGTAAGGTTACAAAGATAAATAGAATAATCCATATCGCACGCTATTTTACCTGAAATTGTTCCGTCGCATAGAGGGCCTCGCCGGTTTGGGTCAGGCCTTCGATGGTGATGGTGAAATCACCGGTCAGGTCGGAGGTGGTAAAGGGGATGGATATAGAGGACTCGCCGGCTGTCCGGATATCGGGTCGCCAAAGTAAGGTATGGCGGAAATCCGGAACAGGAGATCGCTTCTCGGCCTCTGTCCGGTAAGCGGGCATATAGAAGATGCGCTGGGCTTGCGTGCCCTCATAATCAAAGAACTGGGTGGAGTTATCGACTACCAGACCCGGGTAATTATGCTCGTAAGAGGAGAAGGAGGCGATACCGTCGAATATCTGCCCACCGAATACGTACTTACCTTTATACACATCGATCTTCCGGATTTTTAGGGGATCGTACTTAAAAATGATCTCGTGATCGGTGATGGGGATACCATCCAATAAAACCAATGAGTTACCGATCGTATACCCGATCCGCTCCTCGGTCAGGACCGCCAACCGGCGAACCCCATCCATCTTACGGAAACGAAGGCCGGGGATAAACTCGATCACGACTTCCTCCATCGTCGTGAAACGGGTGTACTCATCTAAAAGATAACTCCAATCCGGTTGCCACTGGAACCAAGGCTTCTCCGCTTTTTCCCGAACCAAGGAATCAGACCGGTAAGCATGCAACACCTGTAGCCCCACGCTCCGCTTCACCAACTCATCTTGCCAAGCGGGATTCAATCTCAAGGCGGGAAGTTCCTTCTCCGGATGCGTAGCGTAAGGAGATTCGATGTCCACCCGGTAGCGAGAGGAGGAAGGGGATAAAGCCACCGTCACGATCTCGTGCGTCCCAGATATATGTTTCGTAAAGAAAGTCACCTCCCCGGCAGCGCCCAGTTGCCCCCCGAAAAGGCGGATCTCCCCCCCGGAAAAGCCCAATAAAGGCCTCACCGCCTCTTTAGACGAAGGTTCGCCCGTGGACAGATCGATCACTTTCCCCGTCAGGATCGGCCCCTCGTATTCCGCCAAGAATTTATGATCGGCAGGCGATGACCCCGTAGTAGGCATGCTTTGTTTCCAATCAACGATACCGCTCCGGGCGGAAGGTTTATACAAGTCGATCCCGGCGATAGAGACCGATAGAGTCTGTAGATCCGGGGGCAGGCCGTTTATCCGGATCTCCCCCCCTGAACGGGTATCATAGGTCATACGGTCCGGTGATACGGAAACTGGGCCCTCTCGCCTCGTAAAAGAGTAAGTGGGCAATAAAGTATCCGTCAGCAGGGCCTCGTTCGTCACGAAGGTGTTCACCACCGTCAGCGGCTTCTCAAAGAAGACCTCCTCCCCCTCGTTCCGCATATAACGGGTATAGGCAACCAGCCGGTAGTTTCCGGTCGGCAAGGTAGACGGCAATTGCAGGCAACCATTCCCTACCCCCTTCTCCAGCACGAGTCGGGCTTGCACGACCGCCGAGGCGCTATCCAGAAGCTCCACATATCCCACCTTGCTCACGTCGGACAACCGTTGGTCCAAATCCGTGGCAATGAATTTCATCCATACAAGCTCGCCCGACAGATAAAATTGCTTATCCGTTTGCAGATAAACCCGCTCTCGCAATTCCCCTGCGAGAACCGTTTGCCCCGCCCATAAGAGGCAGAGGAGCGACAAGATCCATTGTTTTATCATAGACTTCTTCATAGCAACTAAATTATAAATGACTGGTGGGCCACCAAGAGGGCTTCTGTTTCGAACCAAAACGGCCGCAATCCATACAACGTTTCAGCGCATACGTATTACTCGCCGCATTCATCGGATTATAGGAAACATATCCATAATCCGGATTATTATCATATTCCGATCCCTGTACGATCGTGCTTGCGCAGCCCGTAACCTCGGCCTCATATACCTTCTCTATCTCCGGAAAGAAACGCTTGAGGCGAGTCACTGTCGCTACTTCCACGAAACCGATCACCGGAACCTCCGGGTCCGTCACGCAACGGATATTCCCTTTCATCTCCGAAGGAATAGGGGCAAACAAGCTACCAGACTCCTCTATGTTCTTCTGCAAATTAAAATAGTAGTCGTAAGCCTCCCGGTGCAACGCATATTGTTCCACCTCCGCATGATACAACATCGAGAAACGGCGATCGCTGGGATGATACGAGGCGATACTTTTGTTAGCGATCACGTTCTGCGTCAGCCTATCGGAACTGCCCAGGGAGATCACCTTCGAGCTGTCCTTCCCCCAGCAATAATACCAATTATTCGATGTAAGTAAATCATATATTACGACCGTATTACCCATTTTCTCGGCAGCCATGAAGATCTCCGCCTTCACCTCCCAATTCTCCTTATACATCCAGCGGAAATAAGAGGATCGATCCGGGGCATTATGCGTAGACACACAGAGACGGACCTCCTCTCCCGGCCCCTTCTTCAGCAAGGAGAGAGAGTCGATCGGAGGCGTTATCTCCGGTCCCAGATAGTCCGACTCATACTCCAGCCCATCCAGCGAGATATGTAGCCGGTACCGGCTACCCGGGTCCAGCTCTCCCATATCCACCTTATACTCTCCCTTCCCGGAAGAATTAGCGCAAGTGAAAACAGCTCCATCCTCACGCTCCACCACCACCTTGGCATTATTCACGAACTCATCCTCCGTGAAATCGTCGGTCAGGGCCACGCTTCTCCGGAGCTTTATCGTAGTCTCGCCATTCGTGATGATACCATCCACGACCAACAAATCCCGTACCTGCTCCAAACCCTTCGGCTCGTAATCCGTGACACAGGCGGACAATAACAACAGCAAAGCCCCCAGCCACCAATGAAAGCCTTTTATAGAATCTTTTATCTTCGCTTCTTTCCTCATCTCAACTCCCCCCTAAAATTTAATATTATAAGAGACAAACGGGATAGGCACCCCGAATATCGCCATCTTATATCCCTTTAATTTCCCGTTCTCCGATATATAATACACCGAGTAGGCGTTCTTTCGCCCCGTCAGGTTATAGACTCCGAAAGAGATCGTGCTATGCGTGAGCAACGTCAGGTGGTGGCTCGGCTCGATGTTGAACGAGGCGTCCATCCGGAAAAAGTCCGGGATACGGTATTGATTACGGTCCGAATAGTAGACAAACTCCCCGCCCCCGTAATGATATTTGGAGACCGGCAAGGTGATCGGCCGTCCCGTGCTATAGTCGCAATTCAGCGAGAAGCTGAAACGATGCGTGAACTTATAGTTACCCACGAACTTCAAGTCGTGCGGCTTATCGAAATCGGCGGCGTACCAATCCCCCTTGTTCACGGGAGTGACGATCATCGGATCGTTCTGCCGCAGTTGCGTGCGAGAGTAGGTATAGCTTACCCAGCCGTTCAACTTCCCTTGCGTTTTCTTCACCATCAGCTCCACGCCATAGGCACGCCCCTCGGTCCTCAGCACGTCCGTCTCGATGTGGTGGTTCATCAGCAGCTCGGCGCCGTTCCGGTAATCTAGGTAATCCTTCATCGTCTTGTAATATCCCTCCAAGGAGACCTCGATCGTATTGTTCAAGAAATTCCGGTATAGCCCGGCGGCCACTTGCATACCCGTCTGCGGCTTGATGTTAGCGTCGCTCAACTTCCACGTATCCGTGGGCGACATGATGGTCGTATTGGATAGCTTATGGATATTCTGGCGCATCGTATTAAAGCCGGCCTTCACGGAGAAGTCCTCGGTAAAGGCATAACGGGAGGATACCCGGAACTCCGGCCCGTGGTAAGTCTTGAACGCCCCGGTCTTATCCACCGTACCCGTCACGGTAGCCAAGGAAGGCAGTTGGTCGTCGGCATAGAGATTATAGGTACGGGGCCCCAATACGTTAAACATGGAATAACGGACCCCCACGTTCAAGGAGAGTTGGGAGGTGATATCCCAACGATCGCCCACATAGATAGCGGACTCCACCGCTTTCTCCTTCTCCATCCGGTCCTCCTTCACCAACGACTCCCCACCATAGGGTAGGTATTTCCCCGGCTCCAAGCCGTAGAACAACGAGCTGGCGCCGAAATCCAGCGTATGCTTATCGCTCAGGTAATGCGTGAAGTCCATCTTCCCGTACATCTGGTCGATACGGAAAGCGAGGGAATAAGCGTTCACCGGGTTATCCGTATTACGGGTATTGTAGCCATAATGGTCGTAGCCGGCAGTGAGGACCCCCGTGAAACGATCCGAGAAGATATGCCTCCATTTCACCGAGGCGTTGGCGTTCTCGTAGGCATACCGCTCATCCACGTTAAAGCGGAAACGGTCGTGGCTATAGTAGCCATTCAGATAGAGGTTGTTCCGCTCGTCGAACTTATGGTTAATCGTGGCGTTCAGGTCGTAAAAACCGGCGTTGCCATCCTTATAGCCGCTCTTCTCGGGGAGTTTCTTCAAGATCCAGTCCGAGTAAGTGGTACGTCCACCCACGATAAAGGAGGTCTTCTCGGAGAAGAGAGGCCCCTCCAAGGTAAGGCGGCTGGTCAGCAAGCCGATGCTCGCCGATCCCTTGAACTCCTTCTTGTTACCCTCCCGGCTGTTGATGTCGAGCACGGAGGAGATACGTCCGCCATACTTGGCGGGGATGCTGCTCTTGTACAGCTCCATATCCTTCACCACGTCGGGGTTGAAGACGGAGAAGAAGCCGAACAGGTGGGTCGGGTTATAGACCGTCCCGTCGTTGAAGAGGATTAAGTTCTGGTCCGTCGCCCCACCCCTCACGTTAAAGCCGCTAGAGGCCTCGCCCACCGCCTTCACGCCGGGGAGCGACATGACTACCTTCATGATATCCACCTCGCCGAACGCCATCGGGATATTCTTTATATCCTTCACCTTCAAGCGTTCCACTCCCATCGTCGTATTCCGCACGTTGGCGATCTTCTCGGAGGAGATCGTGACCTCCTTCAAGGTGTAGACCTGTTCCTCCAGCTCTATATCCAGCTTGCCGTCGGAATGGAGCATGATCTGCCGCCGGGTATCCTTCATGCCCATGCCTTGTATGTACAGCTCGTGTCGTCCGGGAGGGAGGCGCAGCGTATAATAGCCATAAGCGTCGGTAGTAGCCCCGATCATCGGGTCCTTCACGAACACGGCCACGCCCACCATCGGCTCACCGGTCTTGAAATCGCTGATATTGCCGGTCACCGTGACCCGGTCCGCCGCCTTGCCCGAGGCGTCGCCGATCTCGTAGACCTTGTTCTCCGAGGTAGCCTTCTGCTGCTTCCGGCCCGCCATCAGGGAGATACCGGAGCCTTCCTCGTCGCCATCGCCCTCTCTCCGCTTCTCCCGCAGGAAGAAGTTCTCGGGCAGGGAGGTCATCAAGGTGTTATCTCTCAATACAAAGAAGGCGCCGCCATACGAGGATACTTGGAAGGGAGTCCCCTCCAACGCATGCCGCAACGCCACCAAGGGCTCTTCCTTCTCACTGTGTACGCTAACGACCATGGAGTCCGTCTCCAAGGGTTGCCGGTAGACGGGCTGTCCGGTCTGCCGCTCGATAGCGTCGAACACGACATTTAAGGTTACTTGCCGGAAATCCAGATCGACCGTCCGCTGCGCCCTCGCCGTCCAGCCGGACAGCAGGCACATTACCATACCGATATATAGGCTCTTTCTCATGGGATCTCGTTTAACTGTTCATACTGTCTCACCACGGCTACGATGGCTTCCTCGGGAGCGTGCTTGAAATCCAGCTTTCGCCGCTTGATATACCGGGCTAACTCCTTTTTCTTGGACTTGAAGACCTTCAACACGGAGCCCTTGCTCCTCACGGTATAGTAAACGCCCTCCTTCCGGATGTAGTATTTTACGGACTGATCGAAGGATTCATCGAGCTTCATATCTTTTATCGTCTTAGATAATATACAAGACCATTTCCCCAGTACGGTACACTTCCCTTCATACAACCGTAGGTAATAGCCTTCCGGCAGGTTGCCCGACCGCTCGTCCGGATACCTGTAGAAGATATCGTACCCATGAAACTCAGCGTAGTCTACCCGATCGCTCGGCAAGACGATATTATAGCGATTGTCCGGAGAGAGCAGTAATAACTCATTCTTGTACAGGTCTAAGCGCATTTTCACGTCCTTGTAGAGAATGCCTTCGAAGCTAAGATCCCCGGGTACGTATTTCTCGCTCTTCAAATAGGGGTGATTTCTTATCGAGGTGGGATATTTTAATTGCTCCTTCCCATGGTAGATCACGGCTTGGCCGGCGGCGGAAGAGACATAGTCATCCACCGCATCTTGTGCCCTAGCCGTAGCGATAGCCAACGCGCATACGCATAAAAACCCCAGAAGCTTTCTCATAAGATACAGATTTAAAGTTTCATGCCAAATATAGGCATTCAATCACAAGCCACCAAATCCCAGCCTTTAAATATCAGTGTTATCAGGCGAAGTTTCGTATTTCCCTTCGTCTCTCTCACTTTAGGATCTTCGGCATAACGTTTCAATTGCCCGGCAGCCTCAGTCCTCAGCGATTCTATCTCCGGGGTGGAGGCGTCACGACGGGCATATTTCACCTCTACGATATAACTATAGACGATCTCCGGTTGATGCAACAAATCGGGCATCATGTAGAAGTCCGCATATCCCTTATTCGCCTCATACTCCGGATGAATTATATAAGTACGGGTCAAGCCCAAGTAAGCCAACAAAAAGCCCTTTACGTGCGCCTCACCCTCGATAAACTCACGGATAGAGCTTTGTCGCTTCAATTCAGAGGCGAAGTACTCAAAGACAGGTTTCCAGTTTCCCTCGTAGGCCATGCTAGCCACGAGCATCCCCAGCCGATCCATCTCGAGGGAAAATAAATCGGCGCTCCGGTAAGCCTCCACCAAATAGGAGTACAACTGCTCACGAACCGTCAAGTTAGGGATCGCCAATAGGGTACTCCCCCATTTAGTACCCCGTATGGTAAGCAGCCCGAAATAATAGAGCAGGCTCTTAAAATTATCCGGTTTTGCCAGATCCTCGGCGGGGAAAGCCGTCTTGATGGTACCTACGGTCTCGCCATTCGTCACGATGTCTTGGATGATAGAGGCGTTCATGCCCATTTTCTTGTCCAAGCGAATCAAATGACGGAGCTTATTATAATCCGTACGGATGTTGTTATCGATCATGTTCTCCGGAACTTTTTTCAACGGAAGATAATGATTCAGGAAATACAGCACCATATCCGAGTTATACATCGGCTCGTGGAGCGAATCTCTCGAGAAACAGTAATTATCGTACCATGGCTTCATCACGCCGATCACCTCATCTACCTCTCCGGCCAGCATATCCACGTCTTTATAATAAGACAACATATCACGTACCTCCCGCTCGCTAAACCCGATAATCCCGTTAAACCGGGGATCGGTGCTCATATTGGCACCGATATTGAATCCACTTGTCACGTCATCCATGGTGACCGGAGAGACTCCCGTGATGAACATACGCTTGATCGGTCCGTTTCCCGTGGCACCTTCTTTCAGCTTATTAAAGAAATAGCGGAAGAACCCCGTGCCATGTGTCAATTTACGGTAATGCTCATTCCCCACATTGGCGAGTATGGCGTTCGTGAAATTATCATACTCATCGATGAACAGGTAGATCGGAAGATCCAGTAACGTAGCCTGCCCGATCAGGTAGTTCAATTTCTCGTCCGCGTTCTTGAGTCTTTTCAATTCACTGGCGAAACCGGGATTGAACATATGTCCGTAAAGCCCGGCGAAAAGATCGAAACGCATCGAGCAATTATCATTGAACGAGGCCAGCAATCGATCCGGGTCCGGATTCACGCCGGCGAAATTAAAATCGAGCACAAGGTATTTCCCTTGCTCCGCCGTAGGATGCGAACCGATATACAGCCCCTCGAAGATTTCCTTGAAACGATCCCGCCTATAGATATCGTAATACCATCTAAGCATGTTGATAAACAAAGACTTTCCAAAACGCCTCGGGCGGATCAAGAAGAAGAAATTGGCAGATTCCTCCAACCACTCGATATAATGAGTCTTATCCACATAATAATACGGCTCTTTCCTAATCCTCTCAAAATCCGTCAGTCCGTAAGGAATCTTCTTTATTATCATAGCGATCTTTGTTTTTATGAGTAATTACAAATATAAGCATATATATCCGGCAAAGCAACAACTTCCGAGGAATTATCACGCAGATAATGTACCTTTGCGACGTTTTTAACTTTAACAATTAATCATATATGAAAAAAAATCAGTTTCCGGGAAGCGGAAACAAGCGTGAGAAAGCTGCTGGATAGTTTGGAAAATGCCCAAAAGGCATGGGTGGACTTGAAAAAAGACGCGAAAGGGGCGCATAAGTTGTTTAAAGACTACCAGCCGGAGGAGGATCTGGTTAAACGGGAGAAGATCATCTACACGGGCTCCGTGAAAGACTTCGTGCGGCTGACGCTGCCCATCCTCGATGACCAACGTTTCCGGGTGAACGGGCAGACGAACCGGGAAGCCATGATACGGGCGCTGGACGAGGTGTTCGAGATACACCCCAACGGCTGCCCGGAGCCAAGGAGCTTCCGGAGCATCCTCTCGACGGCGCAGGAGGAATACGGGAAAGCGCATGAATAAGAAGCTTCCCGTTTTTCACAACAAAAGTTAAAACTTGGGAGGCGTCCCAAAGCGCCTCCCTACCTTAGCGGCATCAAGCCAGAGACACTGGCTCTTTTTTTATCACTTAAAAACATAGTATGATAAACACGTCATTATTCGCCCTTTTCGGACGATACAAGGGAGACGCCTCGCTAGCGGGCGTACTGGAAAACATCCAAAGAGGAACGTACAAGCAGTTCATCGACGAGACGCGGGAGGCGCTAGCGTCGGGCGATAAGGAACTGGCCGCCAAACTAAAGAAAAAACTGCCCGCTTTCACCCCACAGGCCACCTACTCCGGGAAACGCCTCGACCCTCACATCACCCGCTATAACCAATTGGTGGTACTCGACATCGACCACGTAGGGGAACGGGAGCTGGAGCGTATCACCCCGCTCGCCACGGAAGCGCCCTACACCGTGGCGTATTTCCGCAGTCCCAGCGGCGACGGGGCGAAACTCATCGCCTACGCCGCCACGGACGAGACCGCCACGCTGGGTAATCACCGGAGGGTCTACGAAGCCATGAGCCGTTGGTACGCCGCCCGGCTCGGCGTGGAGCTGGATACCTCGGGCAGCGACATCGGGCGGCTTTGCTTCGTATCGGACGATCCCGCCCTATACCTCTCGCCTGCCTACCGCCCTTGGCTGGAGGGTACCGGCGAGCTACCGGAGGGCCTCGCCCCGCTACCCCTTACTTGGAAGGAGGAGGTTAGCGAGACGGCTCCCGGGGCGAAGGAAAGGAAGGTGGCCTCGCCACTGGAGAAGGCACGCCGGACCGCCGAGCGGAAAGGCGCCTACGCCGAGGGCAACCGCAATAACTTCATCTTCGTCATGGCCGCACGGGCGAACCGGCTGGGCGTGAAGCGGGCCGAGATGGAGGCTTACGCCGATACCGCCTTCGCCGACTTGCCGGCGGAGGAGCGCCTCGCCGCCATCGAGAGCGCCTACAGCCACGTGGAGGAGCACGCCGCCGAGACGAGCGCCGCCACCTCCCGGAAAAAGGGCGGGGGCCCGCTGGACGTGGTCGCCGTGGAGAATTATATATCCGAGCGTTTCCTCACCCGCAAGAACGGCGTGAGGGGGTACGTGGAGGTGGCCTCGAAGAAAAAGCGGAACGGTCAAAAGCCGGTCTTCAAGCCGGTGACCGACTACTGGGTGAACTCGCTCTGGCGGAGTCTCCTGAAGGACGGCCACTACTGCTCGCATAACGACATCCGGGCCATACTGATGTCGGACTTCAGCGAGACGTTCCACCCTTTCCGCTCGTATTTCGAGGGGCTGGCCCCGTGGGACGGGGTGACGGACTGGATCGGGCAGCTGGCCGATACCGTGGACACCACCCGGCCCGCCTTCTGGCGGGGTTGCCTCAAGCGCTGGCTTATCGCGCAAGTGGCCGGCTCCATGGAGCTAGGCGTGGAAAACCATACCATCCTGCTGCTGGCCGGCGGGCAGGGGCTGGGCAAGACCTCGTGGCTGCGGAACCTCGTGCCGCCCGAGTTGCGGGACTATCTTTTCACGGGCAATGTCAATCCGTATAGCAAGGGTTTCCCGCAGATGATGGTGGACTGCCTCTTGATCGTCATCGACGAGATGTCCGGCCAGAGCTACGCCGATCTGAACCGCCTCAAGGCGCTCACCTCCACCGGGGTCATCTACCTGCGCCGCCCGTACGGACACTATGCCGAGACGCAGATACGCCACGCCTCCTTCGCCGCCACGGTGAACGACTTGCAATCGCTGCCGGACGATAACGAGTCTCGCCGCTTCCTCTGCTTCGAGGCCACACGGATCGATTACCAGTCGCCCGTGCGACACGCCGACATCTACGCCCAAGCCCTCGCCCTCTTCCGCCGGGGCGAGAAATACTGGTTCTCCGGCGAAGACATCCGAAAGATCAACGAGAACAACGAGACCTTCCGCCAGCGAAGCCCCGAGGAGGAATTGTTCTTCACCTATTTCCGCAAACCGGAGCGTTTTGACACGCCACAGTATCTTACGGCGAGCGATATTATGACGAAACTAAGTGTATTTACACGTATCACGCCGACACGTTCCAATATAGTTACGTTGAGCAAGGTGCTGAAAAAACACGGTTTTAAGCTCACGACAATACGTGGAAAACGCCTATTTGAGGTCGTAGAGATCACTCCGGAACAGGTAAAAGACAATTTTTTGAGCACCCCGGAAGAAAAGGGAACGAAGAAGGAAGATGAAAAGAATCATACTGATAACCAAAACAATACAGCGAATCCTAAACTTCCATTTTAAAGCAGGGGGTGCGCAGGGGTGCGCAAAAAAGAGTGGTTGGAAAAACATTTTAGAAATAAATAAATTTGTATCACACACAGCAGTGTGACACAAATTTACATTTACCAGAAAAGTTTTAGGAAAACACGTAAAGATGCGCACCCTTGCGCACCCCGCTATGTTTCAGCGAAGCTCATAAAGCTCCTCAAAAAGAGTTATGGATATCCTTTCTATTACAAATCAAGACCTTTTTCCCTTCAGAGGAAATGGGAACGAATCAAAGACCTTATCTTGATTTCTAGTCATATCAACCAATCTCCTCTCAATTGCTCTCCAATCGTATTTGCCATTCAGCATAACGATATCCTCATCGAAATCTATATCCTCAAAATAAGTAATGGCCTTGAAGGGCCTGATGACATTTGCCCCCGGAAATTTACGCTCATACATTCCCAACATGGAATTGAAAGGGAAACGGGTGGAGAGGAAAGCGATGTCGATGAAATCCTTTAGCCGTGACCCATCGTCGGCGATGGCAGAGAGCTTCATGGCAATAATATCCTGCATGCTGTACAATCTTATACCGTACTCGATATATGGCTTTTCAAGATACTCATAAGAGTGGGTAATGCAGTCAATCTTTATTCCGTCTATGGAACCTTTCAAGGTGTTCCTCTCCATAAAGCCGGTACGGAATCCATATTTATCCATAAGAAATCTCTCCAATTCCGCCGCATCAAACGGTTTCGGAGTGAAAAGATCTAAATCCACACTTCTCCTATGTCCTAAATACAGGGCTAAAGAAGTTCCTCCCGCCAGATTAAAACGGGTCATCGCATTTTCCGCTTCCAGCTTTTTCAGGAGTTCAAGTGTTTTTCCCGAGACAACTTCCGTGTGTAACATTTTAGTTCCTCCTTTTCAAGATTAAAGACAATACAAACAAAATTCATGTCTCGTGGAGATAAGCTTGGGAGTTCTTTTATTATTTCCCGGAATCCCTCTATACCTCCATATAAATTGAATGCGGCATAAAAATCCTTCAACCATCCTCTTTCAATGACACGCTGTACCACAATCTTCCGGGATTTCCACCAGTCAAAATGTGACAGGTCATACTCCCAAAGCAAGGAGGGAGAGATTGAAGAGTCTCCTGTATATGTCTTATATTCATCAAATATAGTCATTTTCCATCCTTTTTATAATATACAAATCTACTGTATTTTACTGGGGTATACAATTTCCATGCGCTTTTTATTGAGACACGGCTCGGAAACCAATGAGATACGGTCGCTAAGTCAATGGAATCCGTCTTGCGTTCCATTGACTTAGCGCCCCTATTCCACCCGGATACCATCCGGCTCTCACGGCTCGCCGAGCGACTCGATGATGGCCCGCACCATGGCGGGCGAATAGACCCGCTCGCCCTCGTGATAACCCAGCGAGAGGAGGCGACCGGGCAGGCCGGGATAGATCGTTATCCAATGTTGCAGCTTGCGGTGGGCCGAGCGGGGATGCAGATCGGGCAGGTAGGCCTCGGCCAGCTCCATCCGCCCGTATGCTCGTATCTTGAATGTCGTTTCCATATCCTAAAGATAGTGAATCTCCGGCATATATCCATCATTTTCCGGAGAAATAATTCACCCGAAATCACCCTAAGTCACCCAAAGCGACAAAGCCCCCACGCCCTGCCGTATCTTTGTATCAACATTAAAAAACAACACATTATGATCCGCTACAAGAAGTATCAAAACAAGAACGAGAAGAACGTGACAACCTTCAACAAGTGGTACGCCCGTGCCGTATGCGAGGAGACGGTAGACATCGCCGCCTTGGCCGAGCACATGTCCACCCACAACACCCCCTTCTCCACCGGCGCCATCCACGGCATGCTGAAGGACATGGTGAATTGTATCAAGGAGCTGCTGATGGACGGCAAGAACGTGAAGATAGACGACCTCGGCATCTTCAGCGTGGGTATCCGCTCGAAGGGGGCCGTCACGCCGGAGGATTTCTCCACGCAAGGCAATATCATCGGCGTACGCCTCCGTGCCCGTGCCACGGGCAATCTCTCCAGCGCCTCGCTTAAGCTGACGGCCAAGCTCCGCGAGTACACCGAGTACTCGAACGGAGAGGTGACCCCGGGAGGTGGCGGGAGCGATTCCGAGAGCCCGGACGAGATTTAGGGAATTGAAAATTGAGAATTGAAAATTGAAAATTAAGTGGTATGGAGATTTCTGTTTTTATACGTGAATACGCTCCGCTGGCCGGGGAGGCCGGGCGGGCGTTCCGGATCGATCCGGTGGTGATCTTGGCGCAGGCAGCCATCGAGACGGGTTGGGGCGAGAGTACGCTCTGCCGGGAGTATCATAACTTTTTCGGCATCACGGCCTACGGGCTGCCCAACGTATGGTGGACCGGCCGGTGGACGGAGCTGTCGCCCCGCTCGCTACGTTTCCGGATCTACCCGGACGATAAGTGCTCGTTCATGGATTACTGCCGCCTGCTTCGCTCGGCCTATCCCCGGGCGGCCGACATGAGCGCCAATCCTACGGCCTTCGCCAAGGAGATCGCCTACAGCCCCTACATCAGCGAGGTGAACGGCGACAACCGGGAAGCCTATCGTAAGCTGATCGTCCAGCTTTGCCGAAAAATCAGCTCGCAACTATCAATCGTTAATCAAAAGGGCGGGCAGATGCCGTCCCTATCATCAACTGTCAACTAAAATGAAATACCTTGAACTCATCCTCCGTTGCCTCACGGCGCTCCTCCGGGTCATCTTCCCGCAGCATCCCCCTGTTCCCGAAACGACAGACGCTACCGGCGCTGCTCCTTCTCCTGCTAGCCCTCCTCTCCCTCCTCATGCGGGAGACGGAGGTGACGCTAGCGGCGATCGGCGCCTCGCTGACGCTCTTCCGCCACGACGGCACCCCTCCTCCCCACCGCCCCCCGGGGCGGACTGGCTGGGTATCTCCGGCTACACCCTCCTTATAGCGGGGTGCGCAGGGTGCCTCTTGAAGTACTGGGGCTATTAGGGGAAATGGGAATATCAAAGATTAAGTTCTTTTACCGGGCACGAGTTACGTACCCGGTAAAATAGTGTCATATATCTTTCGTTTGTCGTAATTCGGAATAATGCTCCCTTGCGATTGATATCGCTCGCCTCAATTTTTCGGAAAGCACTTTCTTATCGGGTAGTTTTGTGTAATATTGCGCTACCTTTATCGGACTATCTTCGTCAAGCATTAGATATTCGATATGCTCTGTATTGCCTTCCGAACAAAGAATTAACCCGATTGGAGATTCTTCACCTTCTTTTCGCTCGTTCTTGTTCAAATAGCGAAGATATAGTAACATTTGCCCTTCGTATTCGGGCTTGAACTTCCCCAATTTGAGATCGATCGCTATCAGACGCTTTAAGCCACGATGGAAGAACAGCAAATCAATATAGTAATCAACCGCATCTACGGTAATCCGCTTTTGACGGTCAAGGAAAGCAAAATCTGTCCCCATTTCCTTAATGAAAAGCTGTATTTGGGAAAGAATTGCCATTTCGAGATCTTTCTCCGAGAATATATCAGGAAGCCCAAGCATATCAAGAAAGTAACTGCTGCGAAATATAAGGTCGGGCAATAGCTGGTTGTTTTCCTTTATCTCGTTCAGCTCTTTGCGTATCATATCTTCGGGTTTACGGCTAATGGCTGTACGCTCATAAAGTTGACAATCTATTTTTTCATCAAGTGTGCGAGTATCCCAATGCTCCATTCTGCACATTTCCACATAGAACGAGCGAGCTAGCTCATCTTTTACTCCCATAAGCGAACGAAGATGAGTCCAAGTCAATTGGCTACGCACCGCGTATCCAATCTCGTCTTCTGAAAAAAGATACGCACTGCGTACACAATGTTTGAGTTTACCATATCCCCATCCGCTTCCATATTTTACAGTTAGCCGGGTAGCCAATTTTTTGATGACTTGTTTACCATATTCGGCACGCTGATTGTATAGTATATCTTCCTTAATACGTTTGCCTACATACCAATTCGTCATACATATCTCAGTATTCAAATAGGTAGCTACTTTACACGTACTCCATCTATAATGCCACATACATCATTATACAATAGTTCTTCCGATGTGGCTAAATTCAAAATATCATCTGCCATAATAAAAATAAATTAATCATCCCACAGCCCCTCCTTGGCGTTTCATGTACATAGTCATTGATTCCAACGCATCGATGAATCTCAACGTATGCATAATGTCATAATGCTCGTCAACCAAACATATGCCACCATATCGTTTGACATAACGATAGACCTGTGGTATACTTAGCCCATTCCGCTCGGCAAAATGACTGATAAGCGACATCAGATATTCCGCCTTATCCCTCAATATATCACTATTCATACCGATTCTCAATTATACGTTTTTACAAATATAGGTATTTTCCATAAACCCGCTTCTAAAAAGCCATCGGTAAATTTTGATCGAATATATATCTTTTATACCTAATCCCAAGCATATATCCACCTCAATAATCAATAATGATCCGTAGGCCACCAAGAGGGTTTATTCTTGGTACCTCGCCCATCATGGGTACAGTCTACACAGCGAAAAGGAGCATAAATATTTGGAGTGGTTGGTGATCCACTATAAATGTAATAGGTATAACCATCTGGTGCTATTCCTGTTAAGATATTTTTCGCACAGTCATAAGAAGTTTCATAGAAATCTCTTAGTTCCGGCATAAAGCGTTTCATAATCGTTGTATTAGTTACATCCACATAGCCTATCACCCATTCTTTAGGATCTGATACGCAAGATATATTACCTCTTCTTTCCGAAGGAATTGGAGAGAAAATACTCCCAGCCTGTTCTATGTTCCTTTGTAAATTCACAAAATAGTCATACGCTTCTTTACGTATACGGTTTTGCTTAACGTCTATATAATAAAGCATTGTCAATTTATCATGATCACGGGGGATCTCTATCAATTTTCTCTTATAGATAAGATTTACAGTCAGTTTATTTGTCGATTCCAATAACATCGCCTTAGAACTATCACGTCCCCAGCAATAATAAGTATTTTTAGATGTATGCTTCTGAAATAAAGTGAATTTATCATCTAAAAAACCAGCGTTTGCAAATAGATCTACATGGAATTCCCATATCTCCTGATAAGTCCATTTATAATAAGTTGGCTCTACCTTGTTATCATGTGTAGTTACGCAGATATATACAGGAGTTTCTGATGCTGAACTTTCAACAGATATACTATCGATCACCGGAGTATCTAGAGGATTCAAATATTCCGATTTATATTCTTTATTATTCCAATTTATTGATAATCTATATTTATACGCAGGATTTAACTCTCCCATCGGTATTGTATAAACTCCATCTTTACTCACGTTCAACGTTTCAAAAACAGCTCCTTTATCTGATTCAACAAAAACATTCGCATCCGTTATCGACTCCCCTTCCTCAAACTCATCCAACATCCTTACGCTATGGCTCAATCGTATCCGAGTCGTATCATTAGTTATAAAACCATCCACTACCAGCAAACCACCTATTTGGTTCACAATATCAGGCTCATAATCGGAGATACAACCCATGAGTGTTAGTAACCCTGTTATGTACATATATAATCTTTTCATATATACACTTTCTTTGGTTGGGAAAATTCATTAATCTATTGATAAAAAATCATATCAATAAGGCTTATAACAACAAAACTTTAAGTTCTAAAATCATCCTTTTAAATTATAAAGGGACAATTAAGTTTTTATCAGAAATCTTAATCGTCCCTCTTAATTTCAGATATTTTAATATACCATTACCTTATATTTATATAAGTTGTCCCAGCGCCAACCCACGTATTACCATCATAAATATCGCATACTAAACGAGCGCCACCAACTGCATAAAAACTAACCGAACAATGATTTGTCCAAGGTGTTATATAAGCTTGCGGTGCTCGTATACTCCATTCCAATCTAGCACCCGGTATTAAAGGGCTATATTCCAGATGATACTCTTCTTGGGCATAACCCCCATTTAGTGTTACGTTAATAGGGCCTGATATAGTAGCAACTATCCCATTTGCCGCATTAGCTTGTAATATAGACTCTTCTATATTTTCTTTGTCCACGTCAATATTAGTTTGCTGAGCATACATAAACTGCATTGATAATAATGCAAGCATAATAAACAGAACTTTCTTCATGGCTCTAAAAATTTAAATTAATAAATACATATACAACTACAAACTTACTTCAAGCAAGAAATAGGATACTTGCAAATCAAGTATCCTATTCTCAATTCGAAATAAATATTTTATTTCCAAGCATCCGGCTGAACCAAATAAGGTTTGCCGTTCTCGTCGTTACCCATGGTCAATACTTGGTCATCAGGAACAGGAAGCATAGTCTTTGCCGCAGGAAGCACAGAGGCTGCCGCAAATTTCGGAATATATTGCTTTTCGTAATTGATATAAGCGCTCAACTCTGAGGACATTACATCACCACCCCAACGAACCAAGTCGAACCAACGCTCACCTTCCATCGCCAACTCAAGCTTACGCTCCATACGGATCGCTTTGATACAAACATCTTTGCTTGTGAAAGCCGCATGAGATGTAGGATATTCAGCGACCTTATAGTTTGCGGCCGCTTGACCGTTTTCTAACTTAATAATATTCACATCCAAAGCTGCACGTCTACGAACATCGTTTACTTGTGTCATCGCCTCAGATAATTGACCAGCGTCAGCTAAAGCTTCAGCGTACAACAATTTAATGTCACGCACACTAAGATATTGCATATTCATAGCAGAACCCGGTGCCCAACCATTAAATAAGTTCTTCATGCCAGCGGCCTCTTCCGCCTTACTAAACACGTGTTTCTTCGGCATAAAGATACCACCATTTACAGGATTACGAACCCAGTCATCCTTAGGCATACCCCAATCTTTGTAAGGGATTCCATAACGACCTACAGCAAAATCCAAACGAGGGTCTACCGCAATACTATTATCTGTTACGACAAATGGCTCATTTGTTCCCGTACCTTTTCTTGAAACAGTCGCTTTATTTCTATATTCACCATTCAAATAAGGTAAACCTTGCGCGTCCACTTGGAAAGAGTTCACTAATTCGAAAGAAGGTTGATAGAAACCACAGCATCCACCGGGACCTGAGTTATGCGGATAATTCAGACAGAAAGGAGCACCACCAGTGTTTTCGTCAGCAGCAGAATATTGAACAGAGAAAATAGCCTCTTTACCATTCTCAGTCAGCGCATTGAAGTTGTTATCCAGATCGTCCTCCAATCCATAAGCTGCCCCACTACTGGTTGTACCATTATTCACGACATCAGCTAAAACAGTTTTCGCGGCAGCGATGTCTCCTTTATGCATTAAGATTTTACCTTTTAATGCTTTCGCAGCCCAAACATTCGCACGACCAACTTCAGTCTGAGTTTCCGGAAGATTAGCGATCGCATCGTCAATATCCTTCAGTACATTATCATAAATATTAATATCATTATGTACTTTAGGATCATTCTCCGTATAGGTCTCATCAACCCAAGGAATAAATGGACCAAACACACGAATTCCCTCAAAATAAGCCAATGCACGCAAGAACTTCAACTCACCATAGCGGCTTTTACGATCGGTATCGCTCATACCCGGCATACCTTCAGCGCCTTGCCAAGCTTGAAGAGCTAAGTTCACTCGTTTAGCCATTACATAAACCCACGCCCACTTCTGCGCTATATAGCCATTAGTAGACAGAGTATTATACATCTCTATCTCATTCACCACGGATTGGTCACCCGGGTCGGAACCTTTATTGGCGTCACCACCATAAATACCACCCCATACCCAGTTAAATGGAGATGCTTGATAAGGATCATAACCATCCACCGGAACAGCCAAGCCTGCATAGGCACTAACAGTTAACAATTCCACACCCGTTGGATTGGCTAGAGCGTCCGGTGTCAATGCTCCCTGAGGTTCTTTCCCCAAGAAGTCATCGCCGCAAGAACTAAATGAAAGCGCAGCAAGACAGCCTATCGCCAAAATATATTTACTTTTCATAACGATTCTTTAAATTAAATTAAAACATACACACCTTAGAACGCAAAGTTTACACCAAACAAGAAACGTCTTGTTGAAGGCCAACCGCCCATATCAATACCTCTCTTCAAGTCAGCACCGACACCGTTGTCATCCACATCTTTCATTTCCGCATTTGTATACTCGGGATCCAAACCATCATACCCTGTAATGGTGAATAAGTTCTCCGCTTGCACATAAATACGTAAATTAGAGATTGTAGCCTTCTTCATCAACTCCTTCGGAAATGTATAACCGAGAACCAAATTCTTCAATTTCACGAAAGAAGCATTTTCTACATAGTATGAGCTAGAGTTTGTTCCGGAATAGGTATCAAGATAATCCAAAACAGGTAAGACTGCTTTGCTATTGTCAGCACCCGGTTTCCAAGACAAATCTCTCATGCGAGAAGATTTATTACCCTCGAATAACCAGAAATCAGTAAAGTATTTCGTATTGTTGAACAAATCATTTCCGATCGTTGAGTAGAAAAATGCCGTCAAATCCCAGTTTTTCCACGTTACAGTAGCGTTCAAACCGGCGATCAAGTCAGGATGAGGAGAACCGATAAAGGTGCGGTCATTTCCATCCAACTTACCATTTCCATCTGTATCAGCGAATTTAAACTTACCGACCCAAGCCTTAGCGTCCTCCGCACTTTTCACTTCTTGTCCCAAAGGAGGTAACGCAAGTACTTCATCTACGTTCTCATAGAATCCATTCACCTTATATCCATAGAACTCAGAGATAGCATGTCCCTTTGTCGTACGAGTTACATTACCCGAGATACGTGTACCAGCTCCCCACATTGAAGCATCATCAGCCTCAGAGATCTTAACAACCTCATTCTTATAATGAGATAGGTTCAAAGAGAAATCCCATGACCAATCGCCCTTACTGTCTCGATAGTTGAAGTTGAAGTCAACACCCGTATTCTTCATATCACCAAAGTTGATGTACGGTTTTGAAGATTCACCAGCCAAAGCGGAATATTGAGCCGCAATCAACATATCTGTCGTTTTCTTATAGTACCACTCCAATCCGGCACCGAATTTGCCGTTCAAGAATGTTCCATCCAAACCGACATTAAACATTTGGGTGGTCTCCCATTTCGTATCCTCGTTACCAAATTTATCCAAACGATAACCTAAAGAGGTAGAGGTATTAGAACCCGTAAAGTCATAGTTTGTTTTCTTTGGCAATGTTCTATATTCGTAGGCGAAGTTCGTAATACGAGGCACTTCTGAGTTACCGGTAACACCAAAGCCAAAACGAAGCTTCAAGTCATCTAACCAGTCTTTTGTTTTCTCCATAAAAGCCTCTTCAGAGATACGCCAACCAGCAGAGATAGAAGGGAATACACCGTAACGATTATTCTCCGAGAAACGAGAGACACCATCACGACGGATAATACCTGTCAACAGATACTTATTATTATAAGCGTAATCTACACGCCCAAACAGACCAAACAAGGCAAATTCACCTTTATATTTTGATTCTGCGATACGTTGTGCGTTATTCTCACCCATATTCAACTCCCAAGTATTCGTATTATCCTCGTACAAATAATTGTAACGACGACCTTTCAGCGTACGTCCCAAACCATCACGAATAGCCTCGGTACCAAGCAAGACAGTCAATTTATGAACCTCATTGAATGTCTTGTCGTAAGTCAAAGTATTAGTCCAAACCCAACGATAATTAAAATCAGATTGCTCTTCAAAATTGTTTTGGCCCATTGACTCAGAAAACTCAGGGTTCTTCTTTTCCATACGATAATAATAACCATTCGTATAGTCCAAACCGAAATTCGTTCTAAAAGTTAATCCCTTGATAATATCGGCCTCTGCCCATAGGTTACCAAATACGCGGTTATGTGTATAGTAATTATCCTTATTTCTCTTTTGATTGGCAACCGGGTTCTGGAAGTTACCCGTTCCAGCGAATTTTGAACCGGCAAAATTACCTGCGATATCATATACCGGTACATAAGGAGAAGCACGATAAGTCCAAGAATATGGATTACTCTCAGCGCCGCTAGAGTTCAAACCATTATCTTTCGTAAACGCATAAGTTAAATTCTCTCCTACCCGTAACCAATCACGAACATTGAAAGAGGTGTTAGCACGTACTTGATATCTCTGGTAGTAAGAATCAATAACCGTACCATCTTGCTTGAAGTAATTCGCACTTAAATTATATTGTCCCTTTTCAGTACCACCAGATAAGCCAACTTGATGATTTTGAATCATAGCCGCACGGTCTACCTCATCCCACCAATTTGTGTCAGAGAACGGCGCATAAGTCGTACCCGGGTAATTATAATCGCCGGGATTAATATCCGTACGACCACCCGCACCAGCTTGCGTCAAATAATTAGGAATAGAAGGACGTTCACCTGTTCCGAATTGCACGTGTGAAGGAAGTTCATTGGAACCTAACAATGCATAGTTACTAGCCTTTGCGTCCCATTCCAAGTTCACACGATCCATAGAATTCAAAACGTCATAGCGCTTGCCTGTTTTCTGAACACCGACATATCCATCATAAGTCAATTTAGGTTGACCAGACCGGGTACCTTTCTTCGTCGTAATCAAGATAACACCATTGGCCGCCTGCGCACCATAGATAGCGGCGGAGGAGGCATCCTTCAATACCTGCATACTCTCGATATCGTTCGGGTTCAAGGAGCTTAAATCTTGGTTACGTGTTGATACGCCATCAATTACGTACAACGGACCATTATCATTAACCGTATTGATACCACGAATACGAACCATAGACTGGGAACCGGGGGAACCTGACTGACCGATATATACACCGGCAGCCTTACCTTGCAACTGCTGGGTAGCGGAAGATCCGGAAGATGCCAAAAGGTCTTTCGTATCGACTACCGCCACGGAGCCTGTGATATCTTTCTTCTGCTGCGTACCGTAACCTACTACTACGACCTCATCAAGGTTTTGCGTATCTTCTTTCAATGTCACATTTACCACTTCTCCCGAAGCAGGAATTTGCTGAGATACATAACCAATGTAGGAAACGACTAAAATGGAGTTGGGCTCAACTTCCAAGGAATACTTACCGTCAAGGTCGGTAATCGTACCGTTTGTAGTACCTTTTACTACAACATTTACACCCAAAAGGGGTTCACCCTTTGCGTCAGTTACCGTACCGGTAACTTTCTTAGCTTGTTGGGAGATGGACACATTCGCGTTAGACGCGTGGATTGGAGGGGTTACACCCGCACCGACCATAAGGAAACAAAGTGCCAAACCCAGCCCGCTTTTAACAAAAGCCAACTGTTTGTTCATCATAACACAAAAATAGGTTAACATTAATAATTATATCCACTCTTCGGATACGGGTACAAATATAAATTATTATTCTTAATAAACAACAATAGTATGCATATTTTTTTCACATTCCCTTGAACTTGCGGATATGTGTTCGTACAAATAGCTATTATAGACCCAATAAGGCTTATTCTTGTTAACAAAAAGACACCTTCACAAGAATCAACAATATGTTAAAAACCGCATAAAAAAATACAATCTATTCCTAATTTTTCCGAAGACTTTTAAACCTTATTATCAATCTACAGCACGGTAAACGAGTCTCTTGGGCCATATAAAACAAAAGAGGACGCCGTTTTACCGACATCCTCCTAAGCTCTTATCGCATTAGATCCATAAGCCTTACCGGCTGCCGGCTATCGATTTACTCACGATATTCGTTACGGCCTCTTGCATCTTCTCGATGACGCCGCTGTTTTCCATCCCGTATTCGGAGGCGATCGTCTCCAGATTCGGGGAACCGATCCAAACCTTGCCGTCCGCATCTTCCCAAACGGAGATACGTAGCGGCAGCTCCAAAGAGATAGATGGATCTTGCTGCATCAATAAAGTCCCGACTTTCGGTGAGCCGAAGACGATCACCTTATTCGGAGGCAGCTTCATCCCTACCTCGCTAGCGTTTCGCCCATGATCGAACACGGCGAACACGGAACCTCCTTGAGACTTGATAATCTCCTCGATCCGCCGCATCGTCTCATCCACGCTAAACGGGCTTACCGCTTTATCCATCAAACGATTCTTTTTCTCCATGGCTGTAATTTTCTTTAGTTTTGTCAAGACAGGAGTCTTGACCGTCCGTACGCTCGACTTCCGGTCATTATTCAGCTGCTCATAAATAACGATTTTATTCTCTCCTTTGTTCAGCCATACGCCCGGTATGTAAAGCGTTTGCTGAGGGCCGGCGTACCAATAGCGACCGATATTGATACCATTGATGAAAATAATGCCCTTTCCCCAATCCTCCATATCGATAAACGTATCGCCGGTATCGGACAGGTGGAAGGTTCCCTCGTAGAGAACCGGCTTATTCCCTAACGCCGCTACCTCGGGCGAGCCATTCTTATAGACATAAGGTTCGCCGGAGGCCAAAGCCGGCATCCGGTCCATCGGGAGCTTGTACATCTTCCAGTCCGATATCTCGCTGCCGTTAATCTTGACCGGGCTGATGATCCCCTTCGTATTGCGGACGATCTCCTCGCCATAATTGATACGCCCCATGTTCTCCACCAAGATGTCCAAGGTAGCGTTGAACGGGATATCGATCTCCATCGCATATTGGTTGAAACAACGGTTTAACTCGCCGACACGCTCGCCATCCACGTAGATCGTAGCGTAATCACGCAAGCCCGGTATCTCCAGACGGCCTTTCAGGGGTTGGTTGAAATGGGTTGAGTACAAGACGTAGCCGTATCCTTGGTTCAATTGCTCGAACGTGAGAGGTGTCGGAGACGCTACCGGTTCCCCTTCTTTCGCCAAGGCCAACACATCGGCTACCTTCGTCAAGGAGATCGACGGGATCTCGATCAGCGGTATAGGGGCCGGAGCCTCGGGGACGTCATAGGTGACGTATTTCCGGATCACGTTGCGGATCGAGTCGAACTTCGGGGTCACCCAACCCGCCTCACTGATCGGGGCGTCGTAGTCGTAGCTGGTCAAGTCCGGCTGGATATCATGCTTCTTGTCGTAATTGGCGCCACTGGTGAAGCCGAAATTCGTACCGCCATGAACCATATAGAAATTGAAAGAGACATCGTTTTGGAGGTACGTCTCCGTCTGCCTCGCTATGCCGGAATCGCTTATATCGGGGAATGGTTCCGCCCAGTGCATCAGCCAACCGGGATAAAACTCGGCTACCATATACGGGCCTACTCCCCCGTGATACTCGTTCACCACCTTTTTCAAGTTCTCCACGTTGCTCTCCCCGTTCGCCGTAGGCAACGCTCCCGGGGTGGAACCGCCCTCGAACAACCAGCTTCCGTCCGAGGTGAACAGAGGCACGTTGAAACCGGCGTCCGCCAATTGCCGCTTGATCTTGGCGTTGTAGCGGCGATGCTCCTCCAAGGGGATATCCTTACGTTGCGCCACGTAAGAGCCGAACTCGTTCTCGGCCTGCACCATGATGATAGGGCCGCCTTTCGACACCTGCAAGTCGCCGACCTGCTCGTAAAGCTTATCGATATAAAGCTTCGTGCGTTTCAAGAACTCCGGGTTATCCCGGCGGATCTCCATGCCCGGTATATTCTGCAACCACCACGGATAACCGCCGAACTCCCACTCGGCGCATACGTACGGGCCGGGACGGAGGATCACCATCAATCCCTCCTCTCCCGCTATCCGGATATACTCGGCCAGATTCTTGTCTCCCTCGAAATCCCATTTACCCGGTTCCGTCTCGTGCAGGTTCCAGAAGACATAGGTAGCGACCGTATTCAAGCCCATCGCTCGCATCATCCGAAGGCGATGCCGCCAATATTGGTGGGGGATACGAGGATAATGCATCTCACCCGAGAGGATCGGGGTTACCTTCCCGTTTACATAAAAATGACCGTCCTTGATCTCGAACGTACGTTTCTCCTTGGCGAACGAGCCGACAGGTATCAGCATCAAAAGGAGCAATAGATAGGCGATTTTCTTGTTCATGGAATCCATGTGTTATAAAGATTTATTTTTAGGTTTAAGATCTCGTGGCAAATGTATGTAAATAAAAAGAGGATGCCAAATAAATGACATCCTCTCTAGCTTATATATTATATAATGTATAAGTCTGTATTAAGCTTGCTCCAACTGCAAAGTCTTAGTCGGCTGGTCGCAAACCTCCGTCGGGCCGAAGTACTGGATCGGACCCGGGTATACGTAGCTAGTAGTCAAAGCCCACTCGTCACGGTTTGCGGCGAATGCCTTGAAAGGAGCGCCGTCAAGCTTAACCAAAGCCTTCTGGATAACCGGCTTCATCTCGCCATGACGTTTCTCCATGTTCATCATCATAGTAACAGGGATACCACCGGCGATCCATTGATCAGCGGGAGCGGTCGTGTTACGTACGGAAGACATATAACCTGTCTTACCGGCGGCGATCAAGCAAGATGCCGTGTAACCCAAAGAGTAGCAGTAGTCCGCATCGTAGTTAGACGGAGCGGCGCAACGACCCTCGTAACCGAAGAAGTGGTGTTGTGCGGCGAACTTGCCTACGTACTTGCCCTCGGCCTTCCACTCAGCCAATTTCTTGCCAACCATCTCGGACAATAACTTCTCGGTCTCGATCAAAGAAACCTGTACGTTTCCGTGCGGGTCACGGTCCAAAGACAGCTGACGAGCTACGCCCTCCGGAAGAGAAGCGTACAGATCAGAGTTCTCCTTCGTCAACTTGCTGATGATATAAGCACGTTGCTCGCTCTTCTTGATCATCTTGAACTCAGCATCGTGCTTAGCCAAGAAGTCGTTCAACTCGGCAATCAAGCGTTTCATAGCCGGAACGAACTCGATCAAGCCCTCAGGGATCAATACCGTACCGAAGTTGTTACCCTCAGCGGCACGCTTAGCCACGATACCAGCCACGTAAGTAACGATATCGTCCAAAGACATATTCTTCTCCTCAACCTCCTCGGAGATGATACAAACGTTCGGTTGAGTCTGCAAAGCGCACTCCAAAGCGATATGAGAAGCGGAGCGACCCATCAATTTGATGAAGTGCCAGTATTTCTGAGCGGAGTTACAGTCACGTTGGATGTTACCGATTACCTCGGAGTAAACCTTACAAGCCGTGTCGAAACCGAAAGAGGTCTCGATCTGGGCGTTCTTCAAGTCACCGTCGATCGTCTTCGGGCAACCGATTACCTGTACGCCGGCGCCGATAGCCTTGTAATACTCGGCCAATACGCAAGCGTTCGTGTTAGAATCGTCACCACCGATAATAACCAAAGCCTTGATATCAAGTTCCTTCAAGATCTGAAGACCTTTATCGAATTGCTCTTTCGTCTCTAATTTCGTACGACCGGAACCGATCATATCGAAGCCACCCGTGTTACGGTACTCGTCGATAATATCAGCCGTCAATTCCATATATTTATGATCGATCAAACCGCCCGGGCCCAAGATGAAACCATACAGACGAGAATCTGCGTTGTGAGCCTTGATACCGTCGAACAAACCAGCGATCACGTTGTGACCACCGGGAGCCTGACCACCGGAAAGGATCACACCAACGTTCATGACAGGCATAGCCTTCTCCTCGTTACTCTTCTCGAATGTAACGATCGGCATTCCGTAAGTGTTCGGGAACAATTTCTTGATTTCTTCCTGATCGGCTACTGATTGAGTATACTCGCCGTCAACGGCTTTCACTGCACCTTTCAACGCAGCGGGTACCTTCGGTTGGTAAGCTGCTCTTGCGATTTGTAATGCACTCTTTGTCATTTCTTAATTGATTTATTTAGAAATTATTTGATACGTGTTCAAAAGTGACGCGAATATAAGGAAAAAAATCCGTATTAATAAAAAGACAGGGGGATATGTTCATTGAAAAATCACCCTAAAATTGGTTCCGAAGGAATGATTAACACTTTACAAGCCGATTTCCTAAAACAGGTCTGACAATATAGATCAACTCCTTCATCGTCCGCCCCAAATACATAATACTTTATCGTATAAACACACCTTTTTAGCTCCTTTACATAAAGACTTTATATGCATGCAAGCTTTATCCCTAGGTGTATCTCTAGATTATAAAATAATAAATATCAATTCCTCACAAGAAGCCCCTTTTACTATTTCCTTATTCCAACTTTAAATCCGGTAACTTTTTGACTATCTCCATGGTTTGTACGCTCACGTTGATTACGGAGAGTAGCAAGTCCAAGATATAACGGGGGTTATCATGCTCACGGCTCCAGTCATTCGGATCGTTCTTGATCAAGCTACTTGGATCGGTTTTCACTTGATAGCGCTCCATGATCCATTCGATAGCGGATTTACCGTTCACGATGTATTCATACGCCTCATCGGGTATGTTCTCTATACGAATCGAGCTGTTGTAGATAATCGTATCCTTTTGCCCCTTTTTCGGGAATCGCATTTTCTCTACCTCATAGTATTTATAATCCACCTTGACCGCATATAGATCCGTAGTTCCGGCAATCATACGACCATCCGGGGCCTCCTCCTTTTGCCTGTCGCCAATGACAGTCACGCCCTCATACGCAGGTATTTCCTCATAATTCAGATGCAGATTAGCCAGTTGCTTACCCGCATAGGAGAAATCGAGGAAAGCGTCTATATCTTCCACGATCGGGATACGTGGTAAGGATTTCTTCAGATCGGCCGCGAAGGCTTCCCGGTATTTCGGGGAATGAAGCAAGCCATACACATAGTAGAAGATGGTTTCTTTCGTGATCTTCCGGGCATTACCGAAACGGGTACGGACTTCTTTCAGTATCCAGTCGGTGATTCCGTCTCGACGGATGTAATCATCGTTTGATTCGGTATCGAATAAGGACAAGGTTTGCTGCTTGTTCTTGTTTTCTTCGTACCAGTAGAGAGGGAAGCATTGAGTTCCTGCATCCAAACAATTCAAATCTGGGATACAATTTGTAATAAGAGTGCTATTATTTTTTGTTCCCCCAAGACCACTAACACAAATCACTAAATTCTGATGAATAGAAGTCGGGAACATATTAAAAATAGGTCCTACATCATTTAGAACAGTCTTATCAAAATACAAATTTTGCTTTGAAAATGGACGATACAACCCTATAGAGGCATATTTAACATCATAAAAATGCTCTCTATTTTTTTCTACATCTTGTCTATAAGCTCTACTCCAACTTATTTTTAATGGGTCATTGTCAATAAAACTCACAACATCAATATTCGGATTATACCTTTTATATTCTTGATATTTTAATCTTTACTCATTATAGAACTCATTTGATCGTCTCATTGACTCAAGCATTTTTTGTCTCGAATAGTTATAAGCCCATGAATCGCGAGAAGAACCTATGCCTCTTGCATAAACAGCATTAAATAGAGTTAGCTTATTAGCTTTATTATCCTTATCACCCAAAAGTATCAAAGAATCAAACACATCCCCTCTCTGATTAATCCAATCCCCTTTCTCATTCGGAGCAACAATCTCCCATTGTAATTTACTAGAATCAACGGAATCAAACTCACTTATCTTTTTAAGCTTCTGCTCACGAGATAAATAATCACCAATATCATGATAATAAATCGTCGCTTTCCCTTTCTTTTTCGGGTTCTTTATTAAGAAGGTGATTGATATAGGCGTACGAGAACCTGAACCAAATATTTTACCGCCTTCTTTACGAGACAACTCACCACTCGTACGTTGGTTTCCCCTTAAATTAAACACATATACACTCGAATATTCATCCTCAAGACATTTCCTAAATCCTTCTTGAGCATTTCCATCAATCCAAGCCCCATTACTAATGAAAGCTACCACACCCCCATCCTTGCAATCCGCAATACGATCACTCGCCCAACGAAACGCCTTAATATAACTATCATAAAGAGAGTTCTTATTAGTCGCTTGAGCGGCTTTGGCATACGTCTCGGCAATCCGTTTATCCAAATGAGCGTAACTCAAATTCTGCGCATTATCATTCGCCGATTTCTGTCCGACCGAGTACGGAGGATTACCCATTATAACCCGTACCGGAGCTTTCTTTTGCTTATCCACATTCGCCGCATTCTCGGGAAACCAAGTCTGATCCAAGACATTCTCCTCGTTCTCGGTTGTATGGAAAGTGTCCGTTAAGCAAATGCCCTCGAACGGCAAATAAGTATCTCGCTTTACGAGACTATGAAAGACGCTCTCGATATTGACATCAGCGATATAATAAGCGAGCAAGACCAACTCATTGCAATGAATCTCATTCTTATATTTACGTTCCAGATCTTCCGGACGGATCAAACCGCTTTGTAACAAACGGGTAATGAAAGTACCCGTCCCCGTGAAAGGATCTAAGATATGTACATTCTCATCCGAAAGGCTGCAATCAAATTCCTTGCGCAAGATATCGTCAACGGAATGAATAATAAAATCCACGCATTCCACGGGTGTATAAACGATACCCAGCTTATCCACGGTCTTCGGGAAAGCACCCTTGAAGAACTTCTCATACAGATTTTTGATAAGCATCTGCTTTCCTTCCAGATTGTCAATATCGCCCACGTTCATGCGCACGTTCTCATAGAATTTATTCAATACCTCCGTATCCTTTTCCATGGCCTCGCTCTCCAGTAGCTCCAACATACGTTGCATACTACGGCTGACCGCATTATTCTTGACAAACTGATAGTCCTTAAACAAGGCATCGAATACCGGACGTGTAATCATATGCTGCGCCAGCATCTCCACCGCTTGTCCCTCGTCAATGGAAGGGTTCAAGTTCTTTTGCAAGCCATTCAAGAATTCAACGAAAGCCTCTTTGTGTAATCCCTCTTTCACGACACGGGCGATGCGCTCTATAAATTTCTGGGCGATCAAACCGATCTCCCTCGCCCAGTTCTCCCAATACAGGCGATCTCCGACCTTCTCGACCATCTTCGCGTAGATCCCATCTTGCAAAGAACCGAAACGAAGTTCCAACTGGCGAGCGATTTCCTCATTACTTAGCTCGGTCGCCCCCGTCTGTTGATCCTGCGGATCGGGCATCCAATCCTTCCCGTGCATCCGGCCCGAGCCTTGCGGTATCCCGGCGACAACCACCTTGGGAGGCTTCACCTTATTCAAATGTATCTTATTGACCGTAGCGTTAAACTCATCGTCGTGGGCACGCAAGGCATTCAAGATTTTCCAGACCACGGAAAAACGCTCGTTATCCTCCATCGCCTTCTCCGGCTCCACATCCGCCGGAACGACTACCGGGACAATGATATAACCATATTTCTTCTCATCCGTAGCCCCCTTGTGGAACGTACGCATCACACGCCCCACGCTCTGCACGACATCCACCTCGCTATTACGGGCGGCTACAAAAAGAACAGCGTCCAAAGCCGGCACATCCACCCCTTCGGACAAGCAACGCACGTTCGATAGAATACGGCACTCGTTCGGATTGCCGGTCTCCTCCTTCAGCCAAGCGATCTTCTCCTCCCGTGTAGCGGCATTCATCGCCCCGTCGATATGTTGAACCTCGATATCCACGACCTCTTCCCGTGCTTCCTCCGACAAGGATTCCTTATATTTTCTCACCATCGTAGGCATCACGGCGGCAAACCCCTTGGAAGAGATACCACTCCCCCGCTCACTCGGATTAATTGTCGAGCAAAACGCCACGGCCCGCCGCATTAATACCGGGTCCGCCTCCTTCGTAACCCCCTTATCTCCTTTTATGCGTTTGGACAAGCCATTGATGCAACCGATCAGCTTACTGGCGTCATCCATCTTTATTTCCTTTTGTTGTTTATCCTTGACATCCTCTAGGATAGAATCCGGGATATCATCCTCGCTAATCGTCAGCACCAATACCTTATAGTCCGTCAGCAGTCCCTCACGCACGGCACGTCCGAATCCGATCCGGAAAAACTCCTCGCCATAATAGTCCGGGTTATTCATGCTCCACAACACTAAATCCTTGTCTTTAGCCGTCGCCTTGGCATTGTCATTATAATAACGTGGAGTAGCCGTCATGTAAAGACGCTTTTTCCCTCGGATCAAGTCATTGTTATGTATTTTAGTAAAATGACTCTCATCACGACCTTTTTGCTTAAAACCGGTTGTCCGATGCGCCTCGTCGCAAACGATATAATCGAATATGCCATAAGACGGATCAGCCTCCAATAGCGCTCGCTGCGCCTCGGCCAAGACATCTATACTTTGATAGGTCGAGAATACGACAACCAGTCCGTCCGTATCCTTATAGCCTAATAATTGCCGTTTTATCGAGTTGATATTTGTCGTGGCGGGCAATGGGTTATCGATGATACTCGTCTCGTCATTATCGAAATCGTTCCTTTTGGAAGCCTTGGAATCCGAGCAAATACAAACAGCCTTCATCCTGTACTTCGTATCTGTCATCCAAGCATTCAGCGATTGTCCTAAAAGAGCGATACTGGGGACCATGAATAAAATCAGTCCCTTGCCCCCGGTCTCTTGCTCTATGATCTCCAAGGAGGTGTACGTTTTTCCCGTTCCACAAGCCATGATTAGTTTTCCCCGGTCATGTACCCTGAAATATTCATGAGCCGCTTTCATCGCTTCCAACTGATGCTTGCGAGGCTGTTTACCTTCCCGTAAAGCCGCTTTTCCCGTATCCCCTTTCAAGAGTTTATCCCAATCAACCGGAGAAGCCTCCAACTCATGCATATTGATACGAGTCACCGGAATGTCTTGACCTTTCAACGTCTCTTCCGCATTCGCTCCCCAGCGCAAGGTGGTAGAAACCCAGATCAGGTTACTGAAATACGTGGTCTTCAAGGTTAAATCATCTATAAACGCACGATGAGCGGTGGATATAAAGGAGTCTACGACCGCCTTGCTGATGATGGCCTTCTCATCATAGCATTTACACTGGATGGCCCAATAATCACCCAAATCAGTTTTCGCCACCAAGTCTATACCTAGATCTTTCCCTCCGAAATCCTTTTTCCCCGGAAATTCCTCCCAAAGCCAAACCTCCTGTAGTTTATCCGCATAGCGGGGGTCCGTTTGGAACCATTTCTTTATCAGTTTCTCAAACTTCGCTCCTTTTTCTCTTTCGGTAAAAGATTCGGTACGGAATCTTTGAAGTACTTCTTTAAATGTCATTGTCTCGATCATCCGTTGTTTAGTCCTCAAAAGTACATAAAACTCCACTTATTTCAATAAATTGGACAGATTTTCATTGGAGACATAGTCAACCTTCAACAAGAAGAGGGTGTGTCACCATGAAGTGAACACGAGAAAACAGGTAGCTTATTGTATATTTTACTTGGCTGTTTTTTTACCCGGTCGTGTCTTTCCAAAAACACGTACGTAATTTTCAAGAAACACGTACATGTTTTTTCGAAAACATGTACGTGTTTTACTCAAATCTCTATCATAATTTATATCCGTCTAATTATAAGCAAGTTATAAATTATTTCAAACAAATGCTTTATTGTATTTTTTTAATCCGTTTACTCTGTAGGCTACTTCGATGGCACAATAGAGTAAACTATTCATCAATTTGCACCTAATTATCACAAAAGACTTCGTATATTTACATCTTCTATTAACGTTAGTTAATCACAAGATTCGATGCGAAAAAGCCCTCTTGCACTCCTATTATCGCTTATCTGCTTGATCTCGTCTCATAACGAGATACAAGGTCAAGGACATCCCCCCACAGATTCCTTACGGCAATTGGCTGCCACCTGTGAGGGTAAAGAAAAGCATGATCTACTGATGCGTATAGCCATGTCCACCAACGATATCGCCGACTGGGACGCTACGCTCAACGACGCTATCGACCGGTGCGATACTCCGGCTATCTGTCAATCAAGATTGAATCGTATACAATGCCTCTTTAATTTCTACTCCGTGGATTCGGCTATCATCGAGGCGCAGGAAAGCCTTCCTTTTATATTGGATGCCAAGCAATACAGTTTCTACTTCTCCACCTATAATACTTATATATCCGGATTGTTCAAGCAAAGACGGTTCGACGAGGCCCGTGAGGAAGCCACAACCATGTTCGAGACGGCGCAACAGGTTAAACAACCGGTAGGCATGACGATGGCCTTGCAGGTACAAGGCAGCATGTATTATAAACTCGGCTTATACGACCAAGCCCTCACCTCGCTGGAAAAAGGGATCGCTATATGCCCCACTTACGAGAATGGCGAGAACCAAGTACTCTACATCTCGGCCGTTCTTTACGAATGGCTCTTCATGACCGCCCTGAAGGTGAACGACACGGAACGCATATCCCGTTACGCCGACAGCTATGCCGCCCTTGTCAAATGGAGGGACGAGCATGGGAAAGTGGATCCTACCGGACATTATCCTGTCACCTCCCGCTCTCTCCAAGCCTTCTCTTTCCTAAAGAAAGGGCAAATAAAAGAGGCGAGACGATTGTTGGATGAGGCAGTCCGGTTTATTCATCCCCAAATCCCGGCCAACGCCTATGAGCATTTTTACGAAGCCCGCCGAGAATTACGGGAAATGACAGGAGATTACCAAGGGGCTATCAAGGATATGGATATCCTGTTAGCTGCTCATGAGGGCGACCTATCTTTCTATATGGACGATTTGTTGAAGAAAGCGGAACTTCTGGCTCATTCCGGAGATCCCCGGTCCTGTATATCTCTCTATCATACGTATATACAGGCGAAAGACTCGGTAAACCGGTTGGATATCGCCTCTCGGATGGATCAACTACGGACTATTTACGAGGTAGACCGGCTCAACCAAGAGAGGCAATACGCAAGGAACTGGATGTTCGCCGCCTTTACCGGTTGCTTGCTCCTTGTCCTTTTGCTAGCGGGATATATCATTTATTCCCAATGTCTAAAAGCAAAGAACCAAGTGCTTTACAGACGTATACAGGAACAGATCCGGCAGGAGAATAAGGCGGTGGAAACCATTAAGCAAATACCCGAGAACGATCTTTCCCGGGAATTACGTTTATTCATAAACTTGAACGAGTTATTGAAAAAAGAAAAACTATACACCGATCCCACCTTGAACCGGGATGATCTGGCACAATGTTTGGGGACCAACCGTACCTACTTGATGGAAGCCGTACGTACTTACGGCGGGAATATGACCGTCCGCGAATATATTTATGATTTTCGCCTAAAGCATGCCGCCGAACTGCTCTCCTCTCCCTCCGCCCTCTCGATCGATCAAATCTGCTATGACTCCGGGTTCGCTTCCCGCTCGGTATTTTACCGCCTTTTCCGACAGAGCTATGGCCTGTCTCCTAACGAATATCGAAAACTTGCGGAGAAAGAAAAAGAAAATTAAAATACTATATTTCAAAAACTTGCGCCACACGGACAAATGTTTTGCGCCACACGGACAGCTTTTAGGATTACTATTCGCATATTGAAGCAATATCTGTTAATCCTAAAAACAAGCTATATATGAAGACAAATTATTTTTTTCTCCTTTTCTTTCTTTTGATTCTGATGGGATGTTCGGATGACAAAAACATTCCGGATATCCCGGCCTCCACAGAGGACACCTATGAAGGAGTACACGATCTGATCAGTTTCACGAAAGAAACCGAAGATTTCACGTATGGAGACCTGACTTTCCACATCAAGACTCCCGACGGGAACATTATCCAACGGAAAGCCAAGCACCGGCGATTATCCGGGACTTCCCTATTCACTATGGAAAAAGGGCTGAAGGAGGGTAAATACCAGCTACTATATATGGAATATACCATCCAATCGGATTGCCCGGACATTGACGGGCGGAATGGGGAGTTCGGCATGGGGTGCTACATTACCGTCAGTGAGAATGGGATCTCCACCGAAACCAACCGTGACGAGCGAATCGGCCTGTATGGGAACGGTACGCCGGAAGATCCGTACCGGATAACCTCTGCCGATGATTTGGCGAAGATACAAGAAGCGATCCTCAACTTCCACAACAATGGTAACCTTGTTAATTCCTCCACCTGCTTCGAACAACAAAATGACATTAGCATGGCCAACTATAATGACCAATGCGGCTGGGAGGGCAACTGGTACCAGATCGGATTATCAGCCAGTTATCCTTTCACGGGCTATTATGACGGCAACGGCTATACGATCCGGGATTTGAAAATGTTAGATAAAAACGCCGTGGGCGCTAGTTTGTTCGGCTTCGTAAATCAAGCCATCATCTCGAATCTCACCATCGAGAAAGCCACCATAACCGGCTATGGAGCGCTATCGGCTATCGTAGGAGCCGTTACCACCAAGGGGGGAAGCATCAATAAGACATTTATAAAAGGGTGCGTAGTAAAAAAATCCACCATCGAAAGCCGTAGCGATGGCGTAGTCACGGACGGCATGGCCATAGGCGGGATCGCCGGCATGGTAGATCCGAACGTAAATCTCTGGATAGATTCCTGCTCAGTAGAGGATTGCACTATAAACGGGGCGATCGCCGTAGGAGGAATCCTTGGCGGAGGAACAGTGTACTCAATGACACAAATCACGAACTCCCACAACCGGAATACCAAGGTAACCGCATCTTACAATTGTGCCGGAGGAATCGTTGGGTACGCCGATACGCTCTATGTATATTCATGCAGCAATAATGGCACTATCAAAGGTGCCGCATCCACAACCGTTCCTCCCGGAAACCTTCCTGCCAATTCTATATATAATGTAGGAGCGGGCGGGATCGCCGGAGGAAGCGGATTGAGCACCATCATTTCCAGCCGAAACAGCGGGACGGTGCAAGGAAGCAGGGGCGTAGGGGGAATTATCGGAAGCACACTGGTAACTACCCAGCCGAAAACTTATTATAATAACACGTTTATCGGTTTTTGCTCGAACTCGGGGAATATAAACGGCGACAGTTATATAGGAGGATTATGCGGTGAGGCGCAACTTGGCGCTTATAAATCGTATAATGAGGGTATGATCGAGGCTAATTCATCCTTCGCTGGTGGAATTTTAGGATTCGCTCCCTTGGCCTCCATCACCAATACGGCGAATTTCAATAAAGTAATCGCCTCCTCTTATAGCGGAGGAATAGCCGGTTCCATCCTTGCCGGCTCGTTGGGTATTAACACGAATCTGGGGGAAGTAGCCTCCTACCATGAATATGCCGGTGGTATGATAGGAAGGGCAGGGAATACGCTTGCCATGAACTATTGTTCCAATTTCGCGCCGATATCAGGCTCCTCATACCTCGGTGGTATGATCGGCGAGGTAGGCGACGCAAAGAAATGGACGATCATGGATGGCGTATCCTTGGGGTTTGCCACATTCGAGCTGGCGTCTACTCTTGTCGGATTTGTCCCTTTCGCTAAAATCGTGGGAGAAAGCGGAGAAATCCTTGTTAACTGCGCCCTTACAGTACTTAGCCTCGTCTTAAATGATATCGATATTTTATCAGAAGGTTTTAGCGTATTCGGGCTTATTTCACACGGTCATCCGGAGATTATAGAAACAGAGAGGCTGAAAGGTGTCATTACCCATGATATCGCCATGTTGGAATCAGACATGGACACGAAACTGGCCAATAAAATAGATAACCTATCGTTCGCAAGCATCAAACTGAGGAGCAAAGATATGACAAATAGGTTCATGTCTAATCGAAAGGCATTAACAGAATGGTTTGAAAGTGGGGCAAACCACCAGATTTATAGTGACGCGATGAATTATAAGAGAGGGTTGCTCTCCAAACAGATCCTTAAAAGCAAAAAAAACGAAGAAGTTCTACATACGGTTGTCAGTGGTGTTTGTTGCGCGGTCAATTCAGCCTTGCTTTTTGTTACAGTTATCACTTTCCCCGAAGGTGTTCCCGCTGTAGCCTTGATGGGAGGTGCGCTAGCGTTAGTCAGTTTCGGCAATTCGGTTTCGGCCACTCTTGATGATTTCGTGGAAAACTCCGTCGTTATCACACAATGCTTGAACGCCGGAGAGATTGGCCAATATAGCAGCGGAGGCTTGGTAGGCCAACTTCAGCAAAGCTGCCTTATCTCCGATTGTATAAATATGGGACGCTCAAATAAAAGAGCCAATGCCCTAATTGGAGTTGTCAATCCAAACGTAAGGGTAGGCAGGAACTTGAATGTCGGGGAGAATTGGTATCTTTTCGCACCTCCCGCATCCGTTTCTTATTTTGGGAATTACTGCATGCTGGGCACTGTAGAGCAACCGAATCCTGTGATTATGAACATATTCAGCTTACAAGACTTAAAGTCGGAAAAGACCTTTACTGGATGGGACTTTGATGTAAAATGGGAAATACCATCCAACGAAACAGGCAGCTTTCCGATCCCTAAGAAATCCGAGATGCAATTTGATAAACCTAATTTATAAATAAACGAACAAACATGAAAACATACACTAAAACAATATGGAATATATGCGCATGCATGCTTATCATCTTGCTCGGCGGATGCGCAGACGATGACATCATACGAAACGACTGCGGATCGACCTTGCAAGAGACAGAATCTCATCTAATAAGCACGTTCTCCTTGCCGGAAGGCAAAACTCCCATACAAGATACGAGAGAACAGATCTTTTTCCAGTTGAGATCGCTGAGCGATAACTCCATACAGCTCATGGAAGGTAAGATCCGGAAAAACGCGGGGATTCTTTCCTGTGAAATGTTTATCCCCAATAATCTGGTATTAGAAGATGGAGACTATATACTTTGGTTAAAATTCGATGAAGAAGGCAGCGTCTATCCACTAAGCTATCATCTGACATTCCGTGACAAGATGGTCAGTATGGTACGTGATACTAAATATATTTACGAGATGCTGAATGGCGAAGGTACGGAAGAAAATCCTTATCTGATTACTTCCACCAACGATTTCGCCTATCTCGTGTCTCAATTAGCCACGTACGACAGTAATTACGGATACGGGCAATTCTTCAAGCAAATAGCCGACATCAAAGCTCCTATCCCCAATTGCCTGTATCAAGGCAACGCTTATAAAAGCGCCCCGTTCGCGGGAAACTACGACGGTGATTCCCATAAGATACTAAACCTAACCTATCTCGGGACGAACGGCGGAGAGCAAAGCGACGCAATCGGGCTTTTCTCCATTTTACACGACGGGGCAGTGATCCGGAATCTTGATATAGAAGGAGCGGATATAGAGTATCCGGGGAATTGTTGCGGATTGCTTGCGGGAGTAGCTAACGGAAATATACGAATCGAGAATATAACCTTAAACGGGAATATCAAGTCCACGAAGGATAAGGTTGGCGGTTTAATAGGCTATATCGAGGGCAACGCCCAGTCGTTGGCACAAATCAGTATCCGGAATGTGCGATTGGGCGTCTCATTCTCGGAATCCGGCAGCTCTTATATCGGAGCGTTGATCGGCTGGGCCGAGAACGCTTCCATTCAAGTGGAGGATATCAGTAGCGACGGGATTTTCAAAAACTTGAGAGGGAATAATCATGTGGCCGGTCTGATCGGGAAATTATATGGTCAAATCGATGCCAGAAAAATTAAGCTGCAACATACCACCTTAAACGATTTCCCGATATCCGGAAACCAGAACGTAGGCGGATTGATCGGTGAGGCATTCTTACAGGCGGCATCCAATTTCAAAGACATAACCATCGACATGCCGATCAAAGGTAGCTCCTATGTCGGCGGATTGATCGGTCAGATCCGGTCGGAAACCCCTACCAATATCCTCATCGCCATCGAGAACTTCCAGTTGTCCAATCCGGCAAATCGGTCTCAAATCCAAGGGGGTAGTTATGTGGGTGGAATGATCGGATATTCCCACAAAACACACGCTAACGCATTTACGATAGAGCTTAAAGGGGAATCCTTGTTTCATGCCTCGATAACCGGGCAGTCTGTTATAGGAGGTATTTTCGGTTCTTTAGATGATACCCAAATACAATTTACCCCGGCCTCACGATTGTATATGGATAATGAATCCCTTGAAGCTTCTTCAGGGATTTGTGGCACTTTAGCCGGAGCCTTATCTTACCAAGAACCGGGGAAAGAAATTCTTTTGGATCCGGAAATATTGGTGATTAATCCCAACATCAAAATAAAAGGAGGAAATAACGTAGGAGGAATCATCGGAAAATTATATAATGGGACGTTGACAGGAACCTATACCCCCGAATTCAGTACCACGAACGTAATCGTGAGCAAGATTCCACGACCTATTTTCCCGGGTAACATAAATTCGGAAAAACCCTATCGAGAAAATGCCGCTTCTATTGGAGGAATTGTCGGATATGCCGATAAATCTACTCTCAGAAGACTCTTCACGCAACCTTCCATTTACGGCAGAAGTACAGTCGGAGGAATCATCGGATATGCGAGCGATACTCAAATATCAGATTGCGGCGTGAAAACAGAAACATTTAATAATGGGAATAATAGCGCCATTATGGTAGGAGGAATTATCGGACAAGCATCGTGCTCATCCCACTGTGAGTTTTCCAATCTAGTAAATTACAGTAATATCTCCTCAGGATCCAATTATATCGGAGGCATTTTCGGGAGTATGGTAGCGGGAACTAGCGTAAAGATCAATAAAGTCGTGAATTTAGGTAAGATATCAGCCACAAATAACGTAGGCGGTATCATAGGGAAAACTTCAGGAAAAGACATAGAGGTTTATGACGCAGCTAATTTCGGCGTAATCCAAGGTATCGCAGGAGATAAAGAATGCGGAGTGGGCGGTATAGCCGGTGCCGCCGAGGATGCCATTACAATTTATAAATCCGTTAACCACGGAAATATCACCATAAACAGGAATGCCAAGTATTATGGAGCAGGAGGTATCTTGGGGTATGTGAAGCAAGGGGGAGCACATGTCCGTTACTGCTGTAACCGGGCAAATATAGACTATCCGAAAGATAAAGAAGACAGCCATGGCATTGGAGGTATCGTGGGTAGCATAGAAAAGGCTAACGATAACGACGACAGTTACGTACTGGATTGCTACAATATGGGAGAAATCAACGGACAGCAAAAAGCGACCAGCACGCTTGGTACCGACTACCGGGGAGGGATCGTAGGAAACCTCGGAAGCCACGGGAGATGTTACCGGGCCGTGAACGGGGGTTATGTCCGCTTTGGAAACGCAGGTGTCGGATACGGCAACAAGAAGAACCTGACACATATCTATATCTCGCCCGGTACAGGCAAAGACTTTGGGGCAACGTCTATCCCTCTACCAATCAGAGAAGATAAAAATATTTACCAAGGATTCGACTTCACGGGAGATCATGATCCAAACCGGCAACCGGTCTGGGTTCTGGGTGGCACATATAGCTCGGAGAATAAAATGCTACCCTACTTGCATTCAGGAAAATGTTATTTCCAATTCGCAAAATATGCCCCATAAAATACACCCTCTTTAATACACTCTATATATATCCATACCGGGCGCGAACTATTCATCGGTTTGCGTCCGGTTTTCACAAAAGACTTCGTATATTCGCGAAGTCAATATTCCATATTTTAATACATTACTTACATAACACAAATACAAAATGAAAAAGTATCTTACTCTTGCCGCATCAGCTCTGCTCCTAGCCGCATGCAGCGAAAAACCGGGTTACGAGATCAACGGTACCGTAGCGAACACCGATCTAAACGGAAAATACGTTTACCTGTATGAATATGGCGTACAAGACGCCGCCCCAATGGATAGCGCATTGGTGCAGAACGGCACGTTCACGTTCAAGGGAACACAGAACGCCCCTGCCTTACGCAAGCTTGCCTTCGCCGAGGATGTCGTGGAACCCAAACGTGCCGCTTCCGGCGAGAACGCTCCTTTTACAAGCGTATTCGTACTGGAGAACGGTAAATTACAGGCTGTTCTTGACGAGGCCGCTTCCGCCGTTTCCGGAACACCGGAGAATGACGGCCTGAAAGCCCTGCAAGCACAAATGAAGACTTTGCGTGCGGATCTGGAGAAGCTTTCCGCCGACATGAAATCAGAGGATAAGGAAGTCGTAAGCGCCGCCGAGAAGAAATATGACGAGATCGACCAAAAGGTAACCGATGCCGTCAAGACTTACATATTGAATAATACGACCAAGCAATCCGCCGCCAAGTTATTATACGATTTCCGTTACAGCTTGGACGAGGCGGCCCAGAACGAGATTATCGCCAAGGCGGACTCCGCTTTCAAGGCCGTTCCGAACATCGATAAGCTCATGGCTCACCTAGATGTACTGAAAACCGTAGCCGTAGGCAAGAAGTTCGTGGACTTCGAGATGGCCGACCCGAACGGTAAGACGCACAAGTTATCCGAGTTCGTAGGCAATGGCAAGAACATCGTGTTGATCGATTTTTGGGCAAGCTGGTGTCCTCCTTGCCGCCGGGATATGCCGAATTTGGTAGCCGCTTACAAGAAATACAAGAACAAAGGTTTCGAGATAGTTGGCATCTCCTTGGATAGCAAGGCTGACGCATGGGCGAAAGGCGTAAAGGACCTGAATATCACATGGACCCAACTCTCCGACTTGCAAGGCTGGAAAAACTCCGGTGCTCAACTATACGGGGTAAACAGCATCCCTCACACCGTATTGGTGGATAAGGACGGAACGATCATCGCCAAGAACCTACATGGCGAGGAGATCGACGCTAAACTTCAAGAAATATTGAAATAATAATAACAATAACACGATATGTCCGCCCAAATCACGTTAAACTGGACGAAGGACTCGACTTTCGAGACCTTGCTGGACGGCCATAAGGTTACGATCGACACAACTGCCGAGAACGGGGGTAATAATGAAGGCCCCCGTCCCAAGGCTTTAATGCTGGTCGCCTTGGCCGGATGCAGCGCAATGGACGTAATCTCCCTTTTCCTTAAAATGAGAGTACGTTTCGACAAAATCTCTATCGACGTAACCGCAGAGACTTCGGATACGATCCCGATGGTATATACCGCATTCCACGCTACATACCATATCGACGGGAACATCGGGGACGCCGCCAAAATAGAGAAAGCGATTCGCCTTTCACAGGAAAAATACTGTGGCGTAGGACTTATGATGAAAAAGATAGGCCCGATTACCTACGATATCTTACTGAACGGCGAACCGCTTAAACCACAAAAACATGAAGATTAGAAAACAGTTCTTACTTTTATTTATCTCTACCAGTCACTTGTTCGTATATGCGCAAAACACGGAACCTTCAATGTTTACGAAAGAGGCTAACGAACAAGTGGTGAAATCACTCCCATTTGAAAACAAACAAGATTTTGAAGACGCTACCCGTGGCTTTATCGCCACGATAGACGAACCTTCCATTATCGACGAGACAGGAAAAGAGGTGTATGGATTAACTGTCTGGGATTTCCTGCGTCAAGAGGCTCCGGCATCCGCCAACCCTAGTCTTTGGCGACAAGGGCAACTCAACCGCATACACGGCTTATTTGAGGTATTACCCGGTAAAATATACCAGATACGAGGATTCGACCTCGCAAATATGACGTTTATCCGTAGTGATAACGGTTGGATCGTCATAGATGTATTGCTCTCGAAAGAGACGGCCCTAGCAGGTTATAATCTTCTGAAGAAACATGTAGAAGATCTTCCGGTCAAGGCGGTTATCTATACGCATCCTCATGTGGACCATTTCGCGGGAATAGACGCTATATTGGAGAACGCCCCCAATAAGCCCGAAGCGATCGAGATCATTGGCCCCAAGGGTTTCTTTGAAGATGCCGTCAGCGAGAACCTGATGGCGGGTGTAGCCATGGGGCGAAGAGCTACCTATATGTATGGCCGCAGTCTACCTAAAAATGAGAAAGGAAATATAGGTACTGGTTTAGGACAAACTACCGCGGCAGGAACTACGGGCTTGGTCCCTCCTACCCGTGAGATATCCGAGGAGGGCGAGACTTTACGAATTGATGGTGTCGAGATCGTATTCATGTCCGTACCCGGCGCCGAGGCTCCCTCGGAAATCATGATGTACTTCCCTGGGATGAAAGCTTTCTGCGTAGCCGAGGAAATCAACCGTACCCTGCACAACCTGCTGACCTTACGAGGGGCGAAGGTCCGGAACGGCCAATTATGGAGCAAATATATCGACCGGGCGATCACGGAGTGCGGCGATCAGGTAGAGGTATCCTTCTCTACCCACCATTGGCCGACTTGGGGCAATAAGAACATCGTCGCTTACTGGGAAAAGCAGCGGGATCTATATCGCTACTTACACGACCAGACACTTCACCTCGCCAATCAAGGATATACACCTCGAGAAATAGCAGAGATGATTAAATTACCAAGCTCTATCGCCAACGAGTTCGCCAACCGGGGATATTATGGAACCGTTAGCCATAATGTAAAAGCCCAATATCAAATGTATTTCGGCTGGTTCGACGGCATCCCCGCCCATCTGAACCCACTCCCGCCGGTAGAAGAAGGTAAAAAATACGTAGAGGCTATCGGAGGAGAGGACGAGATAATGAAAAAGGCACGAGAGGCATACAATCAAGGAGAATACCGTTGGACGGCTACTTTGCTGAACCATCTCGTTTTCGCTAATCCAAAGCATAAACCCGCCCGCCAATTACTTGCGGACACGTACGCTCAATTGGGCTACCAAGCGGAAAGCGGTCCGTGGCGTAATTTCTACCTGACCGGAGCTATGGAACTGACCGAAGGCATCGCTGGTAAAGGCAAGGCCAACTCAAACCGGGCACGTATGTCCCAGAACCTAAGTCCCGAAATGCTATTCGATTTGCTCGCTATCCAAATAAATGGAGAAAAAGCGGCCGATAAAGACTTAATAATAAATATTATCTTAACCGATACGAACGAACAGGCCACCTTGATCTTAAAGAACGGCGCCTTATCGAACCGTATCGGCAGGCTCCATCCGGCCCCTACCGTAACTTTGGAAGGAGACAAACAAGTCATCTACGCAAGTCTCATGCAGCCGGAGAATATAGCGGCAAATCTGCAAGCCCATAAGTTATCGGTAACCGGGAAACTTGAAAGCCTAAAAGAGCTATTCTCCACTTTTGAGGCTCCGGACGCTTATTTTAATATCATCGAGCCTTAAACCTTTCCCGCCTCTTGCATGGCTGGATTAAAAAATTTATCTTTGTGCGATCTTTAGAGAAAGCGATATTACTATAAAATTAGCATAAAGTTTTATTACACTTTAATATAATAAATTAGCGATTATGATTTATTCACATGAAGTTCAACACATGTGTGTTGTAAAGAAGGGAGCTAACCACCAGTGCGCTCCGATTCCTGAAGAAGGAAAGTGGGTTAGAGCAACTCAGATCACTGATATCTCTGGTTTGACTCACGGTATCGGTTGGTGCGCGCCGAAACAAGGTGGATGTAAGCTGACATTAAACGTTAAAGAAGGAATCATCCAAGAGGCTCTTGTAGAGACAATCGGTTGTTCCGGTATGACTCACTCAGCGGCTATGGCTTCTGAGATCCTTCCGGGTAAAACTCTTTTGGAAGCATTGAACACAGACCTTGTTTGTGACGCTATCAACACCGCTATGCGCGAGTTGTTCTTGCAGATCGTCTACGGTCGTACACAGTCCGCTTTCTCAGAGGGAGGTCTGCCTGTAGGCGCTGGCTTGGAAGACCTTGGTAAAGGTTTGCGTAGCCAAGTGGGTACGATGTTCGGTACATTGGCTAAAGGTCCCCGCTACTTGGAGATGGCCGAGGGATATTGCACGCGCATGGCATTAGACGCTGATGACGAAGTAATCGGTTATGAATTCATCCACTTGGGTAAATTCATGGATATGGTTAAGAAGGGTATGGACGCTAACGAGGCACTGGAAAAGGCGAAAGGCTCTTACGGTCGTTTCAAAGAAGCTGTAAAATATATCGATCCTCGTAATGAATAAGAAAACATTTACACGTGTCCTCATCGGGCTGAGTGTTATCACGGCTGTGGCTACGCTTATCACGTATTTCGTGATGAAGCCGGAGAAACCGTGGTTGGCGTTTTACGTGGCTTGTTGTGGCGGTGTATTGGTTTTCAACTTTCTGATATCTTTATTCCTAGTAAATAAGAATTTTAAAAAGTAAAAAAATAATATGGCTTTATTTGAAAGTTATGACCGTCGTATTGATCATATCAACGCGGTATTAAACGAATATGGTATCAACGGTATCGAAGACGCAAAGGCTATCTGCGATGCTAAAGGTATCGACCCTTATACAATGTGTAAGGAAACTCAACCGATTTGTTTCGAGAACGCTTGCTGGGCTTACGTAGTAGGTGCCGCTATCGCTATCAAGAAAGGTTGTACGAACGCTGCCGAGGCTGCCGAGGCTATCGGTATCGGTTTGCAGGCATTCTGTATCGCTGGTTCTGTTGCGGATGACCGTAAGGTGGGTATCGGCCACGGTAACTTGGCCGCTCGTTTGCTTCGCGAGGAGACTAAGTGTTTCGCTTTCTTGGCTGGCCACGAGTCTTTCGCCGCAGCTGAGGGTGCTATCAAGATCGCCGAGATGGCAAACAAGGTTCGTAAAGAGCCTTTGCGTGTTATCTTGAACGGTTTAGGTAAGGATGCCGCTAAGATCATCTCTCGTATCAACGGTTTCACGTATGTACAGACTCAGTTCGACTACATGACAGGTGAGGTGAACGTTATCGAGGAGAAAGCTTACTCTAACGGTCTTCGTGCGAAAGTTAAGTGCTACGGCGCTGACGACGTTCGCGAGGGTGTGGCTATCATGCGTAAGGAAGGTGTTGACGTATCTATCACGGGTAACTCTACGAACCCGACTCGTTTCCAACACCCGGTAGCCGGTACTTATAAGAAAGAATGTATGGAGAACGGTCACCCGTATTTCTCTGTTGCTTCTGGTGGTGGTACGGGCCGTACTTTGCACCCGGACAACATGGCCGCTGGTCCTGCTTCTTATGGTATGACGGACACAATGGGCCGTATGCACGGTGACGCTCAGTTCGCTGGTTCTTCTTCCGTACCTGCTCACGTAGAAATGATGGGATTCCTAGGTATGGGTAACAACCCGATGGTAGGTGCTACGGTTGCCGTAGCGGTTGCTATCGAGGAAGCTATGAAGAAGTAATCAACTAAACAATAAAATAATTGTTTATATATAGACTCCTGTAATCTTGATGGTTGCAGGAGTTTTTATTTTACTTATCAAAAGGAGGAAAAGGATGACACTAAACATAGACCAAGAGAGTTGCATCAAATGCGGGAAATGCGTACGGGTATGCCCTTCGGATATATTCACGCAAGAAAGGGCCGGAGAGACGATCGGGCTGGTACGTGTGGAAAGCTGCATCGTTTGCGGGCATTGCGTGGACGTATGTCCGACGGGCTCCGTGTCGCACAGCGAATTCCCGCCGGAGAAAACGCATACGATCGATTACAGCCAAATGCCTACGCCGGAGCAGGTGATGTTGCTGATCAAGTCACGCCGTTCCAACCGGACATTGACCTCGAGGCCCGTCCCCAAGGAGATGCTGGACAAGATCGTGGAGGCCGCTCATTCTGCGCCGACGGCGACAAACTCCCAAAGCCTCTCGTTCACCGTCGTCACCGATCCGCAAAAGCTACGGCAGGTGAGCGATTATACGATAGGCGTGTTCGACTCCTTGGCGAAGCTATTATTGAATCCCGTCGTGAAATGTGTGGTCAAGCCGTTTATGAAGGATGTCTATAAATACGTACCGGTATTCAATCGGTTGAAAGAGGAACACAAGGCGGGTAAAGATCCGATTCTCCGGAAAGCCACCGCCCTGCTACTGATCCATACACCGAAGTCCAACCGATTCGGAAGTGAGGACGCTAACCTCGCTTATCAAAACGCCTCCTTGATGGCGCAATCGCTTGGGGTAAGCCAGATCTATATGGGCTTTGTACTCACTGCCATCCGGCAGGAAGGAAAAGATACGCTCGCCAAGACGCTAGGGATCGACGGCAAGATACAAGCGATCATGGCGCTCGGCATACCGGCTTTCAAATACCCGAAGTATACGGACCGGAAAGAGATCGTCAAGAACTATATCGAGTGAGACTTGATGGAGACAACCTTATCGACCGGGGTATGCGATCCATTGGATTACGCATCGTAAGTCAATGGATTACGATACGTAAGTCATTGACTTATGGTTCGAATCTCATAGGTTTACCGGGCTAGGATCACTCCCAATCACCAGAACTTATTATGCTCCGGGCTGTATTCAAAACCAGCGTCTTTAAGTTTTGTAAGAAGGGATTTCTTGTTCACTTGCAAATCCTCGCATAAATCGTCGAGGGAAGAATAATTGTCACGAAGTTTCATATTGATGAAGCTGAATAGCATCATCGGATCGTTTGGTAATGACATAATCTTACGAATAAAAATGTTATCTATGTTTTACAACACAAAGATAATGCTTTTTCGCCAGATGGAACCCAGGCACGATCCTTATTATTTGAATATCGGTTCGCAACAAAACAATCCACAAACTGGTTTTAAATAACGAGAACTTATAATTCAATTGAATGACATGAAAAAATATGTATTAGTAGTAGCGGTAGCCGCAGCCCTATTCAGCTGTAGCGGCAACCCAAAGGCAGACGCCACGCAAACAGACAAGAACAAGCAGGAAACCGCCCAAGTACCGGATATGCACAACGCAGAGACCTCCTTGGATTACTGGGGCGTTTACGAAGGGACATTACCAGCCGCCAGCTCGCCGGGTATTAAAACGACCTTGACATTGAACAAGGATAAAACCTTTACCCTCCGCTCCGAATATATTGACGAGAAAGACGGTATTTTTAATGATAAGGGAACTTACACGCTGGATGGTAACGTCTTGACAACGAAACAAGAAGGGGGAGACATCACGTATTATAAGGTAGAGGAAGGCCAACTGAAAATGCTGGACCAGCAGAAGCAACCCATCACGGGCGACTTAGCCAAGTTCTATATCCTTAAGCAAACAAAGAAATTCTAGGCTTTATCCCCATAAGTATATACTTTCAAGGGCAAAAGCATACCCTTTTGTACATGAAAGTATATACTCATTTGCCTAAACCCAAAACTATTCCTACCTTTGCGTCCCTATATAACTATATAATTACTCCAATGAGAATAGCCGCTTAATTTATCTCAAGATGTCGTTCTTTCCATCCGGAAAGCCCTCTACTTCGTACAGGGCCGATTTCGTGGCGACATACTCGAGGCTATCGCGAAACCGATCATCATCGGTATTTCTTATCCATTTTAGTATCTCACATTTTAAATCAGTTCACACTATGAGTATCGTAGCGCAAAAAATCACGTATATACATCCGGACAACCAAGTCTTATTCAAGGGGATCGACTTAACGATCAACAAGGGGCAAAAGGTAGCCTTAGTCGGGAACAACGGATCGGGAAAATCCACCTTCCTCCGTATCTTGGCTGGAACCTTGCAAGCGCAGGAAGGGGAGATTATCTATCCGACCCCACCCTATTACGTACCCCAGCATTTCGGGCAATATGATAACCTGACGGTGGCCCAGGCCCTACGTATCGACGGCAAACTAGAAGCCTTGCGGGCGATTACCGAGGGCGACGCCTCCCTCTCTAATTTCAATACGCTGGCGGATGACTGGACGATCGAGGAACGGAGCCTCGCCGCCCTGCACGCTTGGGGTTTGGAGCATATCCTCCTCTCCCAACCGATGCGCACATTAAGTGGCGGCGAGAAAACCAAGGTTTTCCTCTCCGGAATCGAGATCCACCAACCCTCGATCCTACTATTGGATGAGCCGACTAACCATCTGGATAAGCGTAGCCGGGAGAAGTTATACGATTTCATCACGTCTTGCCGTATCACCTTGTTGGTCGTCAGCCACGATCGTACCTTATTGAACCTATTAGCTTCCATAGCGGAATTATCCGTCGGGGGGATCACCCTTTACGGGGGTAATTATGATTTCTACAAGGGACAAAAAGAACAGGAACAGGCTTCCATGCAAGAGAAACTGGAAGCGAAGGAGAAAGAGCTTCGCAGGGTCAGGAAAACCGCCCGTGAGGTAGCCGAGCGAAAACAAAAGCATGAATCCCGGGGAGAGAAGCAAAGCGTCCGGAAAGGAATCCCCCGGATCATGATGGGCGGATTGAAGGAGAACGCCGAGAAAAGCGCCTCCAAACTAAAAGAGGTTCACGAGGACAAGATGGAGAACCTTGCCAACGAGCTAAAGCAAATGCGCTCCTCCCTACCCGACCTTCAAGGCATGAAACTGGATTTCAGCGCATCCGGCTTACACGAAGGCAAGATATTGGTTACCGCCAAGGAGATCAATTTCGGTTACGCCGAGGCCGGCGATCTATGGCCCTCCCCGATGAGCTTCCAGATCAAGAGTGGGGAACGGTGGCTGATACAAGGCGATAACGGTTCAGGCAAGACGACTTTGCTGAAGTTGATTACCGGCCAGTTACCGCCTCGTAGCGGTTCCTTGATCCGTGCGGATTTCTCCTCTATCTATATCGACCAAGAGTACTCGATCGTCCGGAACGACCGGACGGTGTACGAGCAAGCGCAAGCCTTCAACGAGCGTCATTTCCAAGAGCACGAGATCAAGACCTTGCTAAACCGTTTCCTCTTCCCGCACGACACGTGGGAGAAGAGCTGCGGGAAGCTGAGCGGAGGCGAGAAAATGAGGTTGGCTTTCTGCTGCCTGATGATCAGCAACCAGACTCCGGACCTGTTTATCCTAGATGAGCCGACCAATAATCTCGACATCCAAAGCATCGAGATTATCACCTCCATGGTCCGTGCGTACAGGGGCACGATCTTGCTGATCTCGCACGACGCTTATTTTATTCGGGAATTGGGTATCCACCAAATAATAACTACCTTCGCGGGTAGGTTAAAGACGAATTTATGAAGACGTTACTTGACGTGCATACCCATACGGTAGCCAGTGGGCATGCCTTTAGCACCCTGCAAGAAATGGCAGCGGCCGCCTCCGAGAAAGGACTGAAGTTACTAGGTATAACAGAGCATGCCCCCGGCATACCGGGGACATGCTCCCCGATTTACTTCCGCAACCTGCACGTGGTTCCCCGCCGGATATACGGTGTCGAGTTATTGCTCGGGGCGGAATTGAACATCATCGACTATAAGGGCACGATCGATCTGGGCGAGGAGTACTTCCCGATGCTGGATATCCGGATAGCGGGCATCCACTCGCTTTGTTACAAACCGGGAACGGTCGAGCAGAACACGGAGGCGATGATCGGGGCGATCCGCAACCCGCATATCCACATCATCAGCCACCCGGGAGACGGCACGGCCGAGGTGGATTTCGAGCCTATCGTATTAGCGTCCAAAGAGCATCACACGTTGCTGGAGATCAACAACAGCTCTCTCAACCCGGTCCGCAAGAAACTCACCGCCCGGGATAATAACCTCACGATCTTGCGCCTATGCAAGAAATACGAGGTTCCTGTGATTTTAGGGAGCGACGCGCATATCTCTTTCGATATAGCCCGGTACGATCATATCTACGAGTTATTGCAAGAGACACGATTTCCGGAGGAATTGATATTGAACGACAAGGTAGAGGCGTTCAAGAAGTTCATAGGGAGATAAGCGGTGCCTTACATCCGGGGCAGATACATTCCTGCAACCGCGCAGATACATTCCTGCAGCGGGGTAGATACGGACGTGCAGCCGTGCAGATACGCACCTGCAGCCGTGTAGATACGTATCTGCAACCGGACAGATACGGACGTGCAACCGGGTAGATATGTACCTGCAACCGTGTAGATACGTACCTACAACCGGACAGATACGGACGTGCAACCGGGTAGATACGGACGTGCGTACCCGCCCGGGTGCATCTTTACTTACAATGTTCCTTTATTAATTTGTCCACGACAGGATCACCCAACTCCTTCGCCTTGTTGAAAGCCTCGCACGCTTCCGCCTTCTTACCCTGACGGACGTAGCAGATGCCTCGCAAACGATAGCAAGAGGCGAAATCCGGAGCGATCCGCAAGGCATTCTCTAAGCTCCTCAACGCCTGATCATAGTTTTCCATACGGATATATACGGACGCTTCCTCCGCCGGATAAGTCGGGTCGCCCGGATTCAAGCGGATCGCGGATTGGATATCGGCCAAGGCGCCGGGGAAATCGTTCATGCGGAACTTCGCTTGCTCGCGGTAATAGAAGAAGCGGTCGCCGACCTGTCCTTTCAAGAGATTGTAGTATAAATCATAATCGTCCACGGCCTCCTTGTATTGCATCAGTTTCAAGCGGAGATCCACCCGTTCCAAGATATAGGGAGCGGCCTCGTTCGTTGGCGGGTTCCCGCATTTGGCGATGGCGCTATCCAGCAAGGCGATGATATCCCCGAAGTTAGCGCCCCGGATATTCGCCTTCGCCTTCGCCGCCCAATACCAAGAGGTAGAAGATGCCATATCGCTATCGTTCACCTTCATATAATCATCGAACGCCTGCTCGAAATCTCCTTTATAAAAATGGATGTCCCCTTCCAATTGGCGATAGACCGGCAAGTCCTCCTCCCCGATCGCTTTTTGTATCGCCTCGGTAGCGGCATCGACGGTCCACTGCTCCTTATTCAAGGTCGTATCCGCGGCGGCCACGCCGTAGATCAGCTTGGCTCGGTTGAACCAGATATCCCCTTTCCGCTCGCTGAAGCGGGAAGCCGTGTTTATATCTTCCAACGCCTTATCCAGATAAGCCCCCTGCTCGGCCTCCGTAGGAGCCAGATCCGCACGGTGGTAAGCGTAATGATTGGCACGGTTCAAATACCCGTCGGGAGAATCCGGGAAAGTGGCGATAAAATCATTCAAGGTAGCCAGATACGTCTTCGGGTCTTGCGAGTTTGCCATCAAGTATAAGGAGACCTGCGCTTGGCTTGCGTCCGACGGCCACGCCTTCCGGATACCAATCCGGCTATAGGTGGAATTAAAAGCGTCCGCCGACTGAATCGTCAAGCTATTCGCGTATCCCGCCGAGACCGCGTAGGAATCTTCCTTCTTCCCCGACGCGTCTTCCTGCGCCAAGCCGAACACCTCGCCGTCCGCCGTCAATACAGGAGCGTTTACCTGCCCGCTCTCCAGCGCCATCGACAATTTATAATAGCTGAACGGCTCCTTCAACTTACTGACCTCCGAGACCGGTCCTTCCCCGAACTTCGTGATCTTACCGGTCGAGTAAGGCATCAGATAAGCGATAACTCCTTGCGAGATCGGCTCACGGGCGATCGGCAAGAACACAGCTTTCTTCGGAACCTCTACCTTGAACTTGATCACGTCATATAATTCATCAGCCCCCAAGATGCGGCTTACCGGATATTCTTTACCGTCGGCGTCGGTCACGGTCGCCCTCGCCGCGTCCTTAAACAAGGAATAGCCGGACAACGCCTCACCGGTCTCGGTAATGAAAAATCCCGTACCAGACGCTTTCTTCTGGTTATCTTTTCCATAAGTAGTGACGGTAACCACCGCCTTTCGTTGCTTATCCATCCATTTGGGCGCTTTCTTTTGCGCCGCCACCCAAAATACTTGGCAACAAATCGTAATCAACAGAACAATTCTTCTCATTTCGTTTTCATGTTATCAGAATATACGTCGCAAATGTAAATATTTATACCGGATAGGCGAACAAATTAGGGAATTAATCTATTATGAGTATATTCGCGGAAACACTTATAAAAAACCGCGAGATTATGAGACTAAAATCATGTATGCTTATGTGTAGTTTATTCATGGCGAGCTTAGCCTCCGCTAGTAACTTCGCCTCGGATTCTTTCAAGACCAAGAGCGGAAAAGAACTGATCATCACGTTCATCAAGCACGGCAGCCTGATGCTTACGTACGACAATCATTCGATACAGGTAGATCCTGTCTCCGAATACGCCGATTATACGACTTTCCCGAAAGCCGATATCATCTTGATTACCCACGAGCATGGCGACCATCTGGACCCGAAAGCGATACAAGCCGTCGAGAAAAGCGGTACGGAAATCATCGCCAACGAGAACAGCCAAAAGAAACTGGGAAAAGGGAAGGTCCTAAAAAACGGCGATACGGATACCTCCATCAGCTATATGAAGATAGAGGCCGTCCCCGCCTATAACACCACGCCCGGCCGGGATAAATATCACCCCCGCCACCGGGATAATGGCTATATCCTCACGTTCGACGAACTAAGAGTCTATATAGCCGGCGATACGGAAGACATCCCGGAGATGAAAGACCTGAAAGACATCGATATCGCTTTCCTTCCCATCAACCAGCCTTATACCATGACCATCCCGCAAGCGGCGAAAGCGGCCAAGATGTTCTCGCCTAAAATCCTATACCCTTACCATTACGGGGATACGAAGATCGGCGAGTTGAAAGATGCCTTGAAAGGTAGCGGTATCGACGTGAGGATACGGGAGCTACAATGACGACAAGGCACGGCTCGCCTTTAAGATATTCCGCCGGTACACCCAGCAAGCCAAGAGGAAATAAACGACACATTGCACCCACAACGTCACGTACTCCACACCGACTTGCTCAATCGACGCTCCCATCGAGTTGAGCTGTACATAGGCCAGCGTAGCGGGAGCCGCCGGAATGATATAATGGGCCATTTGCCAATACCAAGGCATCAATTCCAAGGGATAAGAGACTCCGGAAAGGAAGATCAAGCCTACCGAGAAGAAGGCGATCATCAATAACGGAGCCTCCGAGTCCGTAAAGAAATAAGAGGCGGCCAGCCCAAAGAAGCTGGTAGCCAGCAAGAAAGGTATCAGCAGGATCAAGGTGTTCAGATAATTACCGATATCCGGCAGGCCAAACAATAGCGGTATCAAGCCCAACAAGAACAAAGCGAAAATCGTATACAATACGCAATACACAAAGGTCTTGCTGATTATCACCCTAGCGATCCGGCCAAAGGATAATCCCTCGGAGGCGAAACGAACGATGGTACCCGAATCCCGCTCTTCCCCGCTTATCATACCGATCACCATCAACAAGGTCTGGAACATAATGACGATCAATACCGCCGGGATCAAATAGGTTCCATATCCTTCCGTAAAATTATACAACGCCGTCCCGACCACTGATATGGGTTGCGCCGAAACGATCTTGGAAGCGTCTTGCTGGGGCAAGAACACCAACATCTCCGGACGATACCGATCGTTCAACGCCAACATGGCACCGCTGGAAGCCTCCTGCATCGCCATATAATATAGGAAGGCGCTTGTCGTCTGGTACATGATAAACAGGGACTCATTCCCTCGTGCCACCCGGGTCTCGAAATCAGAGGGAAGATACAAGATACCTACGGCATCCCCCTCCTTCATCCACTCCTGCGCCTCGGCGTAATCCAAACCATCGGCGATTACCGAGACTTGCGGAGTGGCGTTCAGCAAACGGATGTACTCCCGGCTCAAGTCGGTCTTTGAGTCATCGACGACTACCACCGGGGCGTTACGCACCAGATCCGGGGCATACATATAATTATACAGCAGGCCATAGAGAAATATACCTCCTACCAAGACGAGCAAGATAGCGTAGCTCGTGGAGATCGTCTTAAACTCGTCCTTGACCAAGGAAGCGATATCCGCCAAGGTTCCTTTCATATTATCGGATGTTCTCATATTTATGACTTAAAATAGCGGTTTTCAAATGTGGCAATAGTGCCAATGCCAATAACATAAACGCAAACAACGAACTTACGTTTACCCATGTATAAGGGAATCCGTAATCGCCATACAATAAGTTCTGGTTGATCTCCACGAAATGCCGTACCGGAAACAGGTACGAGGCGAAATGTACGGGAGCGTACATGGAATCGACCGGGAAAGTAACGCCGCATAAAGTAGCCCCCAGCGAACCGACCATCGACACCACGCTAATCACGATCGCTATAGCGGGAAACAACGAGAACAGGAATACCGCCAACGCTTGCGTAGCGACCACGAATAAGATCGCCGTCAAGTTCAATGGCCAGAAACCGCAAGCGAAAGGAATATGCATGACCCCGAACATGATATAGTTAGCGAAGACGCTCATGATACAAAAGATAATCGTATAAGGGAGCAGTTTGCCCACCACCGCCACGAACATGTTCATCCGTGCCGCCTCCAGCCACCCACCGCCTGTCCGGAACTTGATCTCGCTACCGATAGCGTACACCGTAACCAGCAAAATGATCACTTGGAAAAAGACAAAGAAAAAAGGATTGCTCAGATAAACGGAATAATCCAGATCCGGGTTGAACAGCGGGTGGCTACTGGATCGTACCGGTAATAGGAAGGTGGTTATCTGATTCTCCCCCAGCCCCATCGCCGTAGCTTGCACAACCACCGGGGCGAGCGAAAGCGTACGCAGCAGGGTCTCGAAGGCCCCACGTACCTCACCGCCCACGCTCAACAAGGCATAGTGGTAATAATACGATAAAGTAGCGTCACGCCCCGCCGTGGCATCCGCCTCAAACTGATTGGGGATCACTAAATAACCGTAGATTTCTTTTGCTTGGGTAGCATGGCGAGCGGTCTCTTGGTCCGTATAATGCCGGGTTACCCGGAAAGTCGGTACCGCCTCTACCTGCCGGATGACCTCCCGAGACATGGAGGTGTTGTCTTGGTCCACTACCGCTATCGGTATGTTCTCCATCTGCCCGCTTCCGAAAATCGTAGACATGAAGAATATACAGAACAAAGGCAACACGATACACACCCCGAAATATAATCTCCGGGAAACCATGCGATCCAGTTCCCGACGTAAAACCATATAGAAAGGACTCTTCTTTAGCATAGCGACAATAAATTATTTAGTTGTAGAGACGGGGCGTGCCCCGTCTCCCACCGTCCGACAGTAACTTTAAATACTATTTCGAGGGGATGAGACGGAGCACGCTCCGTCTCTACAACTGGATAGTATCAAGGGAGTTGATAGAGTACGGACATACCGGGACGCAATCCCTCCACCTTCTCCACCGGTAAGGCATGTATCTCGAAGGTCCGCAAGTCATAGCTACCTGTCTGCTTGGTAGATTTCCAAGTAGCGAAACTGCCCAACGGACTGATATAATTGATCTTGAACTCAATATCCTTCTTATCGATCGCCGGTACATCGGCGACAAACGTTCCTCCCATCTTAAATAAAGGCAAACGATCCTCACGTACGTTCAATACCACATGCACGTCATCTAATACGACTAAGTTCATGATTGGCATCCCGGCCCCAACCAACTCTCCCCGTTTCGGGAAAATAGCTGAGATTTGTCCGGATTCCGGAGCCGTCAACCGAGCGTCCTGTAAGAGAGCCGCCACCTCCTCCACGGTTCCTTGCGCCGCCGTCACCAACGAGCGGGCGCTCTCCTTATCTTGTATCTGCGCCCCGTCTACCGCCATTTGATATTGGCTATAAGCGGCACGTTCGGCGGCCTCAGCCGCTTTATACATGGCCTCCACCTCATCTTTACGCTGTGAGGTTACCACGCTATCTTTATACAAGGCATTCACCCGATCATAGGTAATCTTCGCCAATTGTAAATCCGATTTGGATTTATTCCACAATTGTTGCAAGGAAGCGATGATTTGCTTTCGTGTACCCTCATCCACTTTCTGGTGCTGATACTTCGCTATGTTCTCCATGGCGTTCACCTGTTGATATTTAGCCAACGCCTCCGGACTATTGATGACTACCAAGGTATCGCCTTGGCGTACATTCTGTCCCTCTTTTACCAGAAAGGTATCGATACGCCCCGGTAACTTACCGGAGATACGTATTTCCGTTGCCTCGATCTGCCCTTGCAAGATCACCGGCTTCTTTTTCAACAAGATCATCCCGATCAACGAGACAACTATAACAATCGCCAAGACTGCGACGAAGGCCACACTCAAATATCTCTTAGTTTTATCCATAACTCCTAAATTTTCAATTTTCAATTCTCAATTTTCAATTCCCCAAAAGCTCCTCGGTCTTTCCCTCCATCTTGTATTGGTGGAACTGCTCCGGCGTACCGCAGACAGACAGCAGATTAATCAAGGCTACATCATACTGATAATAAGCCAAAAGAAAAGCGGTCTTCACCTTCGCCAGCATAACCTCAGCATCGACTACCTCCGTAGAAGTAGCCATTCCCTCTTGGAAAGATTTCTTCCGCACCCGGACCAGTTCCCGGCTCATCTCGATCGTCGTATCCAAAGCTTTTACATTGTCCAAGGCATTTTGTAGCTGGCTGTAGAATTTATCGATACCGACCTCCAGATCCGTAATCGCCTTCTCCTTACCCAAACGAAGCGACTGACTAGCGATCTTTGCCTGCCGGATGGTTTTCTCCCGGTTCAAGCCATCAAAAATATTCCACGTAAAACCAACTCCTACCATCGTACGAGGCAACAAATATTTATCCAGTCCATCAGCGTACAAAGTCTGTTTGCCGAATAAAGCGATATTCGGGACATAAGCGGACCGGCCGATCTTTAGTTGATTATCGGCTACAACCTGCTGCAATTTCAATTGATTGACTATATAATTATTCATCGGAACCAGATCCTTGAAGTATTGGGCCGGAGGAAGCGCCTCATTAATAAATAAAGGAGTCGTGGTACGTACGTCGCTCCCCTCCTCCATATTAATCAAGCTTTTAAACGCCTGTTGGGCGACCGCTAAATCCTTACGGGCCGATTCCAGTTCTCGTTTCGCCTCGTCCATACTCACCTGAGCGAACAGACGCTCGGCCCGATTGATCATCCCGTTTTGCTCTAATTTAAGGGCTTGGTCATAATGGGTTTTCAAAGAATTGTACACTTCTGTTTTTACGTCCACCACGCTTTGTCCCAAACGAAGCCCGAAATAAGCCTCGATCAATAAGGATTGTTGGTTAGCATCCACTTGGCTCCTATTCACCTCCGCTATAGAGACCATCGTCTTTCCGATCTTGTTCGCATAGATACGTTTTCCTCCCGTGAAAACAGGCCACGTCACCGTAGCGTCTATAGAAGTGATGTTTTGGGAGATCAGCGGAAGCGAGAAAGTACCTTGCCCGATCTTATCCAATACCGACATGATCAACTCATTATCCGGGATATAATTATGGACAAACTCCTTCGCCGGTTCCGTATATTTACTCAGCGACTGCCGTACCTCTATCGGATTCGACATATGTACGAAAGCACCCGCGGCGTTCACCGACGGATACCAAAAAGCGTTTAGCTTTTGATGCTCATTCCGAGCCCATTCCACTTCTTTCCCGGCTATTTTCAAGCTTTTATTTTCCTTATGAAGCAGGTCGAGAGATTGTTCCAAGCTTAAATCCACATCGTTCCCTTGGCTCCATGAAGCGCATGGAAGAAGATACAGCAAAAGAATACTGTAAGATACTATATTACTCACCATAAACTCATTTAGTAATTGACGTTCAGTTGGAGTAATAACAGCGAAAAAGGGAGGATTGTTTTTACTTCTTTTTCAAGTTGGGAAGGAACCAAGTAACCAGTCCTAAAAGAGGCATGAAGCCACATACGTTGTAGACAGCCTCTATTCCATAATGATCCGCCATATTTCCTAATACGGCCGAGGCTATACCCGCCACACCGAAAGCAAATCCAAAGAAAAGTCCCGAGATAAGACCTAATTTATAAGGAAGCAACTCTTGCGCATACAACAAAATAGCCGGGAACGCCGATGATAAGACCAAACCCACGCAAAAACTAAGCACGATCGTCCAAGCGAATCCCACATGCGGCATCAACAAGCTAAATGGGGCTGCCCCTAGAATCGATCCCCAAATCACATATTTCCGTCCTATCTTATCACCGATAGGACCACCCGCCAAGGTTCCCATGGCCGTAGCGATCAGGAAGACGAACAAACAGATCTGCGAAGTCTGTACACTCACCCCGAATTTATGGATCAAGTAAAAGGTATAGTAGCTATTCAAACTAGCCATATAGATATATTTAGAGAAAATCAAGGTCAGCAATATCGAGATCGAAAAGACTGTTTTTCCCAAAGAAAGAGGCATCTCCACATGCGTCTCACCCGACTTCTTCTGCCATTTCACCCGACTCAAATACGCCTTATACCAACGGCAGATAGGAATCATCACCAAAATAGCGACGAATGCCAGTATAGAAAACAAAGCGATATGAGTCCGTCCATAAGGCGCCACCAATAAAGCAACCAGTAGCGGACCTAACGATCCGCCCAAATTACCACCCACTTGAAAAAGCGATTGTGCCAATCCCCTACGCCCTCCCGACGCTAGCGAGGTAATCCGGGACGCTTCCGGATGCAAAACCGAAGACCCGATACCTATCAAGAATACGGAGATCAAGACCCAATGGAGCGTAGAGGAAAAAGCGAGATTCAACAAGCCGACCAACGTAAAACTCATACCAATAGGTAACGACCAAGCCACGGGACGCTTATCAAAAACCAAACCGGTTATAGGCTGGAAAACAGAAGCGGATAATTGATAAACAAGCGTAATCAACCCGATTTGGGCGAAGCTCAACGCTAAATCATCCTTGAAAAGTGGATAAACCGCCGAGATAACGGATTGCAACGAATCATTCAAACAATGCGTAACGCTTAACGCCACCAATACCCGGAATGCTGTTTTATTTACCGGCTGCTGTTTAGGAACCTGCTCCATGACTGTCCATATTTCTATTTAACCTCATGCTCATTAACATTTTAAAAACCACACAAAAAGTTAGCTAATTTCTAGAAAAACAAACCCTAAGAGCCTATTTTAACCATAGTTAATACAACTATTCTTTCGGTTCTTTTCATTTCTTTATGTTAATCGGCTTAATCTTAATACCTATGAGCCTTGTTTTCTCAGTGATACTTCAGAGCTGTATCCCGGAATGAGCATATATCTTATAACTCACTCCCAAAACAAACGCCAAAATCCCTTATCTGCCATCATTCCGACCCGAAGTTAAAGATCGAGATCATAAACGGGAACAGCCTCTGAAGTTTTTTATATTTATTCCTCTTCTTCTCCCTCGTTCGCCGAATGTAAGATAAAAGTAGTAGCGCCAATCGTTACGATCGAACCTTCCCCGATACGTACTTGTTCTTTTTTACCGACCAATACATTTTTCACAAAAGTCCCGGTCAAGCTAGGAAAGTCACGCACCATATAAACGAACTTGCCATTAGTGTCTTTCTTTACATTAATCACACAATGCTTACGCCCCATACTTGGATCGCTCGTGATAATAGGGACATCTACACCTTCCGTATCCTTATTACGGCGACCAATCACATTATCTCCCATCACTAATGGTAGATCTTGCTTAAAAGCAAAACCATTCTCGATAATGGTAATATAACCACAAGAGAAATCCGGTTCCTTCACCTCTTTTTCCTCACCGGTAGCCGTCTTCACCACCTTTCGGCCCAATTTAATCTTAAATTGCGCTCCACACTGCGGACAGACGAAGGCTAATACCTTCCCTTCCGGATATTTGGTCTCATCAAAAGACAACTGATTATCACATTTTGGACAGAATACTCTTTTCATACACTTAAATACAGGATCTAGTATTACAAACGGAGCGCAAATTTACGAAAAAACCTTCAGCTACACTCCTAAAATCTCATGGTTATGATTTTTTGAAACAAAAAAGGCTATCCATCACGGACAGCCAATCTCAATTGTTAACCTTAAATCTAATACCATGAAAAACACAGTGCAAATATAGAGGTTTTATGTTATGTAGCATAATGTTTTATTTGCAAATCTCATTTACTTAACCAGATTTAACAAAACCATGCTTTAAAACATATCCGTAAAATAATATATATTCCCTTAGAACTTAGGTTCATTCTCTTTAATCTCCTTCAAAGGCAAGGTAAACCAAAAAGTGGAACCTACTCCCAATGTAGATTCTACCCCGATTCGTCCCCCTAGTTTCTCGATAATATTTTTGCAAATCGCCAATCCTAATCCGGTACCTTGTTTGCAAGCGTTCAACTTAACAAAGCGATCGAATATAGTTCTACAATCCTCCTCCGAGATTCCCATTCCCGTATCCGAGACCGAAACTCGTATTTCATCATTCGATACCTTATAGGCTAATTTGATCTCACCTTCCGAAGTAAACTTAATCGCATTTGTCAAGAAATTAGAAATAACCTGTACGACTCGTTTCGGATCTGAGAAAACAGTCACGGGTTGTGAGCCCCGATCGAAAACAAATCGAACGTTTTTCGGAATCTTCAAGGCATGTACCGCATAGGTTTCCTCACAGATCTCCTTAAAATCAAAATTTCTCTTCGTAATGTCAAAGGTTCCCGCCTCAATCTTTGAGAAATCAAGGATATCCTCAATCAATTGCAGAAGCAATTCACTATTCTTGTCAATGATATCCACATAAAACTCTCGTTCCTCCTCCTCTATCTCCTTGGTCTCTGCCAGTATATTCGCGAAACCAACAATAGCATTTAAAGGCGTACGGATCTCATGACTCATATTCGCCAAGAACATAGACTTAAGCCGATTCGCCTCTTTAGCCTTAGCTAACTCATATTCTTTTCGTTGACGCTCTCGTTCCACCCAGCGCAATTTATCTTGCATGGCGATCTCATCCGTTATGTCCATCAAGTAATAAAGGATTTTCGCTGGTCTTCCCGCCTCATCATATTTATAAGGGTACGCATACGCTCTCACCCAAACATATTGCCCCTCAAAAAGCTGTCGGTATTGAATACTATATTCACCGATCTCACCCGTAACAATCTTTTCAAAGCCTTGTACAAGTACCCTTTCCCGATCTTCCGGATGTACGATCTCACAAAAATCTTTTTTCGTTGTCAAGTTACTTGCTCTCAATCTGGATTTATTACCTAAAACACGTAAATCCAGATCGATATGCATCTTATCGGTTTTAACATCATATTCCCACAGCAAGGAATCACTGCAACGCATAACCGTTTTCAACTTCGTGAACAGTTCCTCTACTTTCTCCGACTTTTGATATTCTTCCGTCTCATCCGTAAACATTAGTACATATCCACAGATATCTTCAGCCTCTCCTTTCAACGGCACACATTTAATAGACAGACGTAAATTTGTACCTTCCTTTTTTGGGTCTATGTTATAGTACTCATTCGTTTGTATATTATCAAATTCATAATTACAATCGAACACAACCATTTCTCCCTGTTTCAGACGAGCGATCTTGTCCTCTGGAAAATTAGGATTCTCGAAAAGATTTATTCCCATAATATCCTTCCGGCTTATAGCGAACAAATTCTCGTCCGTCCTATTGAGATCCACTAGCTGCCCCCTCCCGTCATAAACTTCAATTCCAACAGGTAATTTCTGGAATAGGGCATTAAAGCTCATTTCCTCTAGCATTTTATTACATTGTCCCATCGTCATATTAAATTATAACCACTAATTCCCTACTTTAAATCAATCAAGCAATCTCCTCTGTTATTTATACAACAAATGAACGATAATAACGATTGCAGCAGAAGTTTAAAGTTATAGAAATAATATGAAAATCAAACATAATCATGTTGAGAATATATGTTTTCGATATTGAGAAAGAGTCATTCCCGTCCGTTGACGAAAAAAGCGATTCAATGTCGATTGAGACGGAAAATTAGTCAATATAGCGATCTCCTGTATATTTAATCGAGAGTCACGTAGCAACGACTTTACCTCTAACACTATATAGATAGATAAAAACTCCTTGGCTGAAATGCCACACCTTTCATTCATGATCGCACTTAAATAAGTTGTCGTTATATTCAATTTATCCGCATAAAATCCGACATTCTTGTGATTCTTGAAATTCTCTGCCACGAGACTACAGAAATCATAGATCAATTGCTCTTTTCTCAAACTAGTCCTGAAAGGGATTTTCTTACGCACTTTCACATAATAGTCGTAAACATCCATGTAAAAAATCCCCAAGTAACATATAATCCGCTCCCTCAGAAGCCCATTACCCCGATACCGCTCAAGCTCATTCTCTATCAATTTGCAAAATGATTGAAAACGCTCAATACCATTATTATCCTCTATATTATAGTAAAAATGATCCTTCACGAAAAAATGAAATCCCGGATCAAAATGACGTAAGGAACTTAATACATCCCCATGTAGTACATGTGGTATGATGATAAACTTCGCCGAGAAGTCCTCACTCACGTTCCGCATTGAGCATAACTGTCTCGGAAATAAGAAAATCAATTCATTCTTATTCCATACATGCTTATTTTCAAGCAAATGAATGATCGCACTACCTCTATTACATACTGCTATTATCCCGTAATCCAAAAAAGAAGGCTCTGAAGTCAATGGACTATCTTCAATCTGTTCCGTAATAATAAAGTCTTTTTCTAATCCGCCTAAAAAACGATCACATGTATTATACCTATTCTCTTGCATATACTCTTATAAATTAAGGGAATACGAAATCTTACCTCCAACAACAATCAACAGAATAATATTATATTTTGTTCTGTCCGTTAAGGTCCCAAGTATATTCGTTTGATATTTTTCTTTCCTTACCCCCTCTTCTATTAGCCATCAAACCTTATATATCAATTGGTGCTAACAGCTAACCAAGGAAATCATAAAAAAACACAAGACAAAATTATATAATAAAAAATTGACTATTAAATGCATACCTAAACTAAAAGCGTACAAAAACACATCAATTGTATACAAAATCGAAACAGACAAAGAATAACCGAAAAAGATCATAAAAATACAGTTAGCTTCATTGACAAAGTAAGTTAACTGAAACACCAAAGCAAGTCAACTTACTTTGCCGATGAAATTAGCTTACTTTGAAAGTATGGATGTTACCCTCGGAAAGGGGCGCTTAAGCAGTGTTCTCAAAAATTCGTGTATTCATGCCTCTATACAAAAAAAGGCTATCCGTCACGGACAGCCAATCTCAATTGTTAACCTTAAATCTAATACCATGAAAAACACAGTGCAAATATAGGCGGTTTTATGTTATGTAGCATACTGAATTATTTGCAAAATTCTTTCACTTAACTCGATTTAACGAAATCATGCCCTAAAACATAGTTATTAACAAGAAAACTATTCGTTCAGATCTAATAGCTTCCCAAGAAATCGTCGAGGGAACGAGTATCATCATCTGGCATCAATTCTTTTTTCAAACGAAATTTGCGTTTATAGATAGCATCCTTCGTCACATTCAAGACTGACATCAGCTCCGCCGAAGTTAGCCGCAATTTGATCAAGCAACAAAAACGAATGGCATCCTCCGTCAAATCCGGATAAGCGACACGTAAACGACTTATAAAATCATCATAAAGAGTATTTACGATCTCGATCAAGTTTCTCCAATCTGAATCCGGCAATATCGTTTCCGATTTAGAAAGTATCTTCAGCTTCTTGAACGTATCCAACTGTTCCAGCAAACACTTCGCCAAACGCTCCTTTTCCTTGATCAAGGATTCCACGTCACGATGCGCTTTCCACTGAGCCGCATGCTGGTATTCCTTCAAACATTTCTCCTTCGCTTCCAATTGCTCCTTGATGTGCGACATCTCACGACTATAACGTTGTATCAAGATTTCATTTTTATCCACAAGACTCGCTATTTCTCTCAGTTCTTTCTCCTTTTTTGTCTTATAAAGGTGATAACGCAAAAAAGATAACAGAAGCAGGGTAAAAGCGACGATGATTAAAATGATCAGATAATAAATATCTACATAGAAATGCTCCGGCTCCTTTAGAACCGAGCTTATGGCAGTAGATGTGTGCAGCGCAAACTTCATATAAATAGTATTTATTATCTTAATACTTCTTTCTTAGAATTCCCTCTCTCCAAATCGCTTCCAAAAAGCCTGTCCCATATCCGATCAATTGGACAAAAGCCGCTATGATAGATAACAACGCAACGATTCCGTTCTTATTTCTCACTAAAGCGTCAAAAAAGATCAGCGAAATATAAAATAACAATAGCCCCCATACCTTTGGAACGAAAAAAGCGGAAATACATACCCCCAGCAGACCTACCACAAATAAGGCCGGCAGGCAATGTACCCATTTCAATGATTCCGGGTACTTCTGGTACAAGATAATCCTAGCGTACCCCGAATGCCATACTTGCCGGAAAAACTGGACGAAATTTGTTCTTCGCTTATGATAGACCCAAGCGCCCGGAAAATAACGGCATTTATAGCCTGCCGCAAAAATCCGGATACTAAAATCTATATCCTCTCCATAACGCATATCAGAGAAACCACCCAAGGCTTCATACACCTCTTTCCGCATTCCCATATTAAAACTCCGGGGATAGAATGCATCTAAATGCCTCCGGCTTCCTCGGATCCCTCCTGTCGTAAAAAAAGAAGTCATCGAGTAATTGACCGCTTTCTGTATAGCGGAAAAAGAAGAATGCGCCCTGTCAGCACCACCAAAGGCATCCACCTTATAACGCATTAAGGACTCGTGTACTTGTTCCAGATAGCTGGCCGGAACGATACAATCCGAATCCAAGACAATCACGATCTCTCCTTCCGCATAACGTACCCCTTGATTGCGAGCCAAGCCTGGACCTGAATTCTCTATATAGAAATAGCGAATCCTCAAGCGGTTATTATAGGCATTGACTATGGGCTCACAAGGTATAGAAGAACCGTCGTCCACTACGATAACCTCAAAATGTACATATGTCTGCCGGGTAAGGCTGTTTAATAAATCGTCTATCTCCTCCGGACGATTGTAGACAGGAATAATAATTGAAAATACTTCCATTAAGCTAGATTTAATCTGCCGACAAAAGTAAAGAGTTAAAAAGCGTGTGTCAAAAAAGGGCACTGGACAAATAGAGGACATAGCTGGACATCGAATACCCCCTATTTTTTACCCCATAATAGAAAAACTGGACAAAATCCATAAGATACGCTCAGTTTATCCATACGGAAAAGTCTATTTATCAACAGCTTACAAAATACAATACTATCCGCTACTATTTGGACAAAGACTGGACGCACACAATATTATTTCATTCGCACATCTGCCCCCCACATTAATTTTTCCCGAAGCGTCTGATAAAAAGTATGGTTATAGCGTTTGATGACTTTCGTCGTATAATCGGCCTTGCTCATCTTTAATTCGATACCTGCCGGGAATATTTCCGAACGTCCATCCAAAGAGATCAGAAAATATTTATTCCGGCTCTCTACCCGAAGCGTTATTATATCTGAATCCGGAATCACCAACGGACGCACGTTCAAGGAATGCGGAGCGACCGGACTCAAGACAATGCTATTACTTTGTGGGACGATAATCGGCCCATTTACGCTCATCGAATAGGCTGTGGAACCGGTAGGTGTAGCCACTACCAAACCATCCGCCTGATAGGAAGTCAGATATTCCCCATTCAAGAATGTATGAATCGTAATCATCGAGGAACTATCACGCTTCAGCACGGCGATCTCGTTCAAGGCGTAATTATATCCGCGAAACGCACGGTCTTCCGTATATAAACGCAAGAGGGTTCGTTCCTCTACCTTATAGTAATTCTTAAAAATCTCGTCCAGCGTATCCTCAACCTCATTACTGCTGACATCCGCAAGGAAGCCTAGCCGTCCGGTATTAATACCTAAAATAGGAATATCTTGTTTATTTACCCGGGCCGCCGTACGAAGGAACGTACCATCTCCTCCCACGCTAAGCGCTATATCCAGATCAAACTCATCACCCACTAATAGCCCGCTCACCACTGGCTCAAAACCAAAAGCATCTGTAAGGAATGTATAAAAAGGGCTGTCCACATAAATATCAGCCTCTTGTTCACGAAGCTTCTCAAACAAGCGTTTAATCAGATTCTGTCTCTCGATCTGATATTCACTTCCAAATATTCCAACTTTCATTCTACGCTCCTTACTTTACATATTCATATAATGTAATAACTCATTCATCCGCTGCTGCAACATATCATCCACCATCCCCTTCTCCATAAAATGATAAAGCACCGTATAATTGAAACGCTCGAAACTACGGATCACGGGAGAGGCATCTTCCAAATCAATCTTAAGGGTTATAAGCAGACGGCCCGTATCTTTATCTTGATGGGATAACAAATTAAGGACATGGGCATTATTCGCCTCTACCAAACGGGCGATATCCGTTAATGAATAATCCTGTGGCATCATTTCCAATACGATCACGCTTCCAGCCGCCTCCGCATTACATAGCTCGGATAAAGCATCTACCAAACGATCCCGGGTAATCGCCCCCAAATAAGTTCCGTCCACGGAAACCACAGGCAACAGGCTCAATCCATATCGGGTTATCATTGCCAACGCTTCATGTAAATGTCCATTTTCCGAAATCGCCGGAGCGAATAAAACCGGCTCACCGATCGTAGCCGAAGGATCCGGCATCGCCAATAAGTCTTTTTCCGACACTAAACACTGGTATGCGTTATCACTCAATAACGGAAGATGCTTGAGTTTAAAATCCTCCATTAACGCCAACGCATATTCCGCTGTGTCAAAACTTTTTAACACCGGAATTTCCTTTGTTATGAAATCTTTCACCAACATTATTCTGTTAATTCCCTAAATCCTGCTAAATTTGCCGATACTTTTGTGCAAATGTAATGAAAGAAAAAAGATATACGATATACAATGACAAATTTAAGTGTAAACATTAACAAGGTTGCTACTATTCGTAATGCGAGAGGTGGCAATATGCCAAACGTGCTGAAAGTAGCGCAAGACTGTGAATTATTCGGGGCACAAGGAATTACGGTTCATCCCCGTCCGGATGAACGACACATACGCTATAGCGATGTTTATGGACTAAAACCTCTTATCCGGACAGAATTTAACATAGAAGGTTATCCTTGTGATAAATTCATCGACTTGGTATTGAAGGTAAAACCGACCCAAGTCACACTGGTTCCGGACGCTCCGGATGCCATCACGTCGAACTCAGGTTGGAACGTAAAGGACAATTTCGATTACTTAAGCGAATTGGTAGACACTTTTACCTCACAAGGAATCCGTACATCCATCTTCGTCGGAACAGACTTGGCGAATATCGAACTAGCGGCGAAAACAGGTACAGACCGTATTGAGCTATATACGGAACCTTATGCGACCTTTTATCCGGAAGATCGTGACAAAGCGATCGCTCCTTTTGTAGAGGCCGCTCAATTAGCTAAAAACTTAGGATTAGGCGTAAATGCCGGACACGACTTGAGCTTAGAAAATCTGGCTTTCTTCAACAAGAATATCCCTTGGCTGGAGGAGGTTTCTATCGGCCATGCCTTGATTTGTGATGCGCTCTATCATGGTTTGCAAGAGACGATCGCTTTATACAAGGCATGCTTGAATAATTGAGAATGGAGAAGAATTGAATATTGAAAATTATAACCTATAATTCAAAACGATGAGTATTTTACTTTCACTACAGGCCGTAGGCTCTCAGGCGGCAGATCAAATGCCGGATTTAACGGCTGTAACCCTTCCTACGGAAGCGGAAATCAATGTGATAGACCTTGCCTTTAAGGGAGGTTGGATTATGGTGGTATTGTTACTGCTCTCTCTGATGGCTATTTATATTTTTGTTCAACGTCTGATCATCATTCGCCGTGCGGGAAAAGAAGACGAGACGTTCATGAATCGTATTAAGGACTATATCCATGAAGGAAAAGTGGACTCGGCTCTCAATTTATGCCGGAGCACCAACACACCTTCCGCCCGTATGATCGAGAAAGGCATTACCCGTTTGGGCCGTCCGATGAACGATGTGCTCGTAGCGATCGAGAATGTAGGAAATTTGGAGATCGCTAAACTGGAAAAAGGTTTCCCCTTGATCGCGACGACCGCTGCCGGCGCTCCCATGCTTGGTTTCCTTGGGACAGTAACCGGTATGGTACGTGCTTTCTTCGATATGGCAAACGCAGGCACCAATGTTGATGTCTCCTTATTATCCGGTGGTATCTATGAGGCCTTGGTAACAACTGTTGGTGGTCTGGTTGTTGGTATTATTACATTGTTCGCGTACAACTATCTGGTATCTCAAGTAGATAACGTCGTGAACAAGATGGAGGCTCGTACGATGGAATTCATGGATTTATTAAATGAACCGGCTAATTAATTGAAAATGGAGAATTGAAAATTGAAGATGAGCCAACTCTCCTCTATTTAATTTTCAATTCTCCATTTTCAATTTTCAATTATAAAAAATTATGGCTCTAAAAAGAAGAACAAAGGTAAACGAAGCGTTCAGCATGGCCTCTATGACCGACGTCATATTCCTCTTGCTGATCTTCTTCATGGTTACCTCTACCGTAGTAATCCCAAACGCCATCAAGGTTACCTTGCCGCAAGCGCAAAAGCAGACAGCGGCGAAACCTCTTACGAGGGTAACGATAGACGCAAACTTGAATTACTACGTGGCATTTGGAAAACAAAAAGAGGTACAGGTCTCATTTGATGAGATCACTCCTTTCTTGCAAGATAGTTACGCGAAGGAACCGGAGATGTTCGTCGCCTTATATGCCGACGAGACCGTGCCTTACAAAGAGATTGTAAAGATACTGAATATAGCGAACGAGAATAAATTCAAGATGGTGCTTGCCACCCGTCCGCAGAAATAACAGATATGAGACTGAATAAGGATGACATATACAGTTTGATCGGTACCGTTGCTTTTCACGGTGTCATTCTACTGATACTTTGGTTTACCGTATTGAAAACCGAGGTACCGGATGAAGACGGGGGTGTACTCGTTAATTTCGGGAATGTAGATGCCGCCGCCGGAATGTTCGAGCCTAAGTATACCGGGCAAGAACCGCCTCAGGAAACGACCACTCCCCCTCCTCCCGTACCGGAGCCGCAAGTGGAAACGCCCAAGCAGGAACTCATCACTCAAGATATCGAGGAAAGCGTAGCCCTTGAGGACGCTAAAAAGAAGAAAGAGGAAGAGAAACGCAAGAAACAAGAGGCTGAGAAGAAACGGAAAGAAGAGGAGGAGAAAGAACGTATCCGCCGGGAAGAAGCCGAGAAGAAACGTCTGGCCGAGGAACGCCGCAAGAAGGAACAAGCCATTAGCAACAAGGTGGCCGGAGCTTTTGGTATGGGAAACGCCGAGGGTAACAGCCAAGGTGACGCTGAAAGCGGAACCGGTAACCAAGGAAGTCCGTTCGGTAACTCTGATCATGGGGCGAATGAAGGCGTAGGCGGTTACGGATCATTTAATTTGAACGGCCGTTCCATTGGTGCCGGAGGTCTCCCTCGTCCCGCTTACACGATCCAAGAAGAAGGTCGTATTGTTATCAATATAACCGTAGATCCGAAAGGCAATGTTATATTTGCCGAGGTAGGTCGGGGAACTAATATCGACAACGCCTCCATGCGTAAAAGCGCTTTGGACGCAGCTCGAAAGGCGAAGTTCAACAGTATCAGTGGCGCTAATAACCAGAGTGGTACTATTACTTACGTGTACAAATTTAAATAATTGAATCTTATGAAGAAAGCGATCGTATTCTTAGCGAATGGCTTCGAGGAAATGGAAGCCACGGGAACCGTAGACATTTTGCGTCGCGGAGGTATAGACACGAAAACAGTCTCCATCACCGACGACCGTAAAGTGATTGGTGCTCACAATATGGAATATACGGCTGACGCCACATTTACCGAAATCGATCTTTCGGATGCTGATGCCTTGATCTTACCCGGAGGCATGCCCGGAGCATCCAACTTAAACAATTCGGAACCGGTGAAAGAAGCCTTATTACAACAATACCGTGAAGGACGTATCGTAGCGGCTATCTGCGCAGCTCCGATGGTATTAGGCGGTCTAGGTTTGTTAAAAGGTCGCAAAGCCACTTGTTATCCCGGGTTCGAACCGAAATTGATTGGTGCCACCGTAACAGGCGAGGCTGTCGAGGTAGATGGAAATGTAGTAACCGGTAGAGGACCGGGCTTGGTATTCAATTTTGGCCTAGCTTTAGTATCTGTACTAAAAGGTGATGCGGTTGCGGAGGAAGTTGCGGCCGGATTACTATTATAAGATTTAGATCATCAATCGAAACCCAATAGAATAGGGAACGTAATCCATTGAGTTATGTTTCCTATTCCATTGAGTTTTATCACCTATCCTATTGACTTACGAGATATCCCCCAAAGAGCTCACTGCCCTATTCTATTTTGATCGTTTCAACCGCTTGTCGCTTCGTCCCATCCATGGATACCGCACGATAACGAACCGTGGAGAAATCAATGGAACGTAAATCTATATTCCGAATAACGCTATTGTACATCGTACGGTAATAAATCACATGGTTTCGCATATCCGTAACCGAAGTCCATTGAGTAGCGCTCGGTATATCGCAAGGTACTTGCCCTAATGGGAATTCGATCCCTACGGGAATATCAAAATTATTCAATATCTGGAAACACTGGAAGACCGTTTCCAATGCGGTTTCTTGTTGTGGGGCCGAAGCTTGGTAAAAAGCCGCACGAACGAAACGTGACGGTGGAGTTACGTCGCCCGGAATCCCAAGGAAACCGCTTCCCGCACCAAATGAAGACAACTCGATATTTCCTAATTGTTGATTGGGGGCCGTACCCGGGAAAAGATTAACATAATTATTCAGGTTCGTCAGATGCCACTCGAAACTGGGAGAATTAGTCAGAACTCCTAACGTATTCTCATAGAAGTGTAGCTCACCCTTAATAATCTCAAGAACCAGTTGACGTCCCGACGGCTCGGCAAACCGCCAATGAACGGTAGACGCACGGGGATCTATATTGATAACATGCACTTTCTTAACAGCCTCTTTCACCTCCTCTACATTTGAACATTCCCCCAACAACCAAGACACTAATTGCAGATCAGAGATACTTTTATCCCGAACTGCGGCATTATATTTCTCATATTCACCGTACTTTGGAAAATAAAACAATCCAGCCGATAACCCAACCTCATTGAGTCCTTCAGCGATAAATTCCTTTTGCTCCACTGCCAAGCCCACATATCCATAACGTGCCGTGAAAGTCATTCCATCAACCCCATTCGGAGTATACGATCGTTCGGTGTATCCTCTTGGAACCACGACATACTGGCTGTTCAAATTACTTCCACCCCATTCTATCGTACGTGCTACAATAGTCGTACTGTCCTTGCTTTTTAAGGTAATACCGGTGCAAGCCTCTGCAGCGGAAGGATTAATAAGCAAGCCGGCAATCGCAAATAAAATAAAGAAATATCTCATAAACATCATTTTTGATAAAAACAAGCGACAGGAGAAGGTTGTTTTCAAGATTTCAAGACTTTTTCGTATGTTTGCGGTCATTTTATCCAAAAGTATAATATGAATAATAATCTAAAAGGTTTCGCTTATGGAATAGCGACTTCTGTTACATTCGGTTTAATCCCTTTGTTTACATTGCCTCTTATGGAGAAGGGTATGCGGTTTGATTCGATATTGTTCTATCGTTTCTTATTCGCGGCCATCGCCTTATCGGGTATGCTTCTAGCGAAAAAGGAATCTTTCAGAACAGAGATGCGAAACCTACCGATATTGATTTTATTGGGTGCTTTTTATACAGGCTCGGCAATGTTCCTGTTTTGGGGCTATAATTTTATGGCGGCGGGAATCGCCACGACTCTACATTTCACCTATCCGATATTCGTAACCCTATTCATGCTGTTTGTATTCAAAGAAAAAACATCATGGATTACGCTCTTGGCGATTGGGCTCGCTATTTGTGGAGTAGCCCGTCTATCCATTGATGGAGGAGAGATGCGATTAAACGGGCTAGGCGTAATCATCGTATTACTTTCCGCCGTCGCTTATGCCCTCTATATCGTCACCGTCAATAAATCGAGGGTACATGATATGCCGGGACGAAAACTTACGTTCTATGTATTTATCGTCAGTACCTCTTTATTTTTCATAAAAGCACAGGCAGGAACAGGAATCCAACCCATTCCAGACCTGCCCTCTTTTATTAACCTCGTCTTATTAGCCTTCTTGCCAACCGTAGTATCTAACATTACATTGGTACAAGCCGTACACCATATCGGTTCCACCCTAACTTCCGTACTGGGAGCAACAGAACCCGTGACAGCCGTCTGCGTAGGTGTTTTAGTCTTTGGAGAGCCTTTCACCCCTCACCTCGCTTTAGGAATCTTACTGATTATCGTAGCGGTTACATTGATTATCCTGTCCAAATACATACAGAAAAATCTCCATGAGGCCAAGCGATTGTTCAAAGCACGGCACATCTTAAGAACCAAATAACAATACAACTGAAAGCAACACGGCATAGATAAATACATTCCGTGCCGTATGCCCTAAAGTTCTATTAAGCTCACGGCCTTGATACTGTTTCATCTCCAGCCATGTGGCGGCAAACAGCACGCTAAAAGCCGCGAATAAACAAACAAGCCAAGGTGAGGCATCCATCAATAAAGGCAGCGTGATCAAAAAAGCCAATATACCGTTCAGCAAATAAGTTACCAACCCGAACGTACGCCCGAATAGCACAATCGTAGTCCGTTTACGAGCCGCCTTATCTTGCTCATAATCCCGGTAATTATTCACGATCAAAATATTAGCGGACAACAGCCCCAATGACAACGAAAGCAAGAATGACAATAAGGAAAACGATAATGCTTGTACATAATACGTAAAACAAACCGGAATAATCCCATAAAACAATACGACACACACATCCCCCAGCCCGTTATAAGCCAAAGGAAATGGCCCTGCTGAATAAGCCAAGACACAAATCGCAATAGCAATTCCTACACCGATGAGCTCCCAGCCGGCAAAGAACAACAAGAAACAGCCACATAGACAAGAAAGCCCCAACGTGATAAAAGTCCCCCATAGCATTGCCTTAGGAGTTATCCAACCGGAAGCCACCGCTCGCTCCGGGCCTAACCGGTCCTCCTTATCCGCCCCCTTCTTAAAATCAAAATAATCATTGGCAAAATTACTGGCTATCTGGGCAAGTAAAGCCACCAAAACACAAAGGATCGCCGGAGCCAATTTAAATACTCCATCCCTGTAAGCCAGCGCACACCCAACTAATACCGGACTAAATGATGCCGGCAACGTTTTCGGACGTGCCGCCTCTAACCAAGCTTGAATTCTCGATCTGTTATTCTCCATTCTATTGTTTTATTCTTAAAATAACTACAAAAATAAAAAACAAATAACATATACTGTTGTTATTATCTAAAGAAATACTTGTATATTTGCGCCATGAAGAATTTTCTATTCATATTAGGTCTGTTGATTAGCTTCATGCTGTTTGCTCCCGAAGAAGGAACAAAGAGTATGGATGAGGTTATGTCTGCGACTAAAGAGGCCGTTATGAAAGAAAAAAACACGGCAGATGCCCAACGTCGTTTCGAAGTATTAAGTAACGAGCTGAAAAGCAGTAACTGCTTAACTCCCCGCAGGATTTCACAAACGGCAAACAACACTATCGAAATACGGATATGGAAAAATATGGAGAAATCCCTTCAAGACATGCGTTTGAGAGGAGTAAATCAACTTCATAGAGTATCTCAACATATATCCACTTATCAGATCATAAATTTATCCACACTTCTGTGTCGTATGGGAGAGCATGTCTTTGCCCTACGAAAACTCATTATTTAGTTTTTAATTGTTTCATATTTGTATCTTTCGGTAAGTCATTGATATGTCTTATCGGTAGGAATATTGCATTTATTAAATCAATATTTCCGGGAAGTTATTGCCCATTTACATTATTATAAACAATTAAAAATTACAATTATGACAACTAATAAATCAGGTAAAATACGTATATATCTTTATGTTCTTCTAACAATCGCAGGTTGTGTATTCGCATGCAGTTCTATCATCCCTAACGACTATATTAAATTAGTAGTAGTTATGGGTACTCTATGTGTTGGTCTATATGGCATAATGAAAGGACTGAGTAGTACCGGGATGTCATCGGAAGAGGAAGTCTTGGAAAAAGAATAATAAAATACAACAATTATCGAATCCTAAAAAAATAAGAAGATCATGAGAATAAATAAGGATTTGGCTGATGCAATCATGATGGTTTCATTTATCGTATTGGTATTAGTCGGAACTACAACATTTGACAATGAGGTTACTAAAAACGTAACCATGGGATCCCTCGGTGTGATTACGGTAGCGATGTTAGTTCTTCGCGTCATAGGATCACGCCAAAAGGAAGAGGAAGAAGCCTTTTAGTAGTTAGTCCATTGGTTTCCTGTTGTTGTCCCGGGGTGACCCGGGATTATCTGAGATACGTTTTTCTACCTACATTATAATAACTTGCTGTTTGACTTGGGTATAGCGTTTTTACGCTTGACAACAGGAAACCGGACTTATATACCTTACACTTTTCTACTGAACTTTTTCTCTTTGACAAGACTAACTGCGGCGGCGGCGAAAAACAAGAAAACACCTCCCGTTAACAAAGCGAACACGGCATGCCCATGATAAACATTACGTACAATCCATCCATGAATGATTCCATTCGTGATCTGAGGTATCGTTATAAAGAAATTAAATATACCCATATAAGTACCCATCTTATCAGCGGGAAGACTATCGGAAAGAATAGCATAAGGCATCGCCAATATACTTGCCCACGCTATACCGATGCCAATCATAGAAAAGACCATCATTCCTGTGTTATTCAACAAATAGAGAGAAACCAACCCTGCCCCTCCTAGGCATAAACAGAGGGCATGAGTCATTTTCCGACCTAAATGACGGGCAATCGGGATCAATAATAAAGCGAATAACATCGCCACAAAATTATAGATACTGAATAACTCACCTACCTTATCGCCAGCCATCGCATATTCGGCGGAAGCAGGATCTGTTGCCCCATATACATGTTCAGCGATAGCAGGCGTAGAATAAACCCACATGGAATACAAGGCAAACCAAGCGAAAAACTGGCATAAACCTAACTGTAACATTATTTTAGGCATATGAAAGATATCATGCATGATCTCCATAAAACCATTGCTATCCCGCCTTTTTTCAATGACCTCACCACCGGAAAGCCGAAACTCAGCCATCTCTTCTGGGGAATATTCCTTTGTCTTAAAAATTGTCCATAATACGCTCGCTAATAAAATCGCCGCACCGGCATAAAAGGCGAATTTAACATTATCGGCAACCTCACCAGCAACCGCCGTATTAGATAAACCAAACACCTTATTCATAATACTCGGCAACAAGGAACCAACGACAGCACCGATGCCGATCAAGAAAGTCTGGATCGAGAAGCCAGTCGTATGCTGCTCATCGGGTAGCATATCCCCTACCAAGGCACGGAAAGGCTCCATCGTTACATTGATGGAAGCATCCATGATCATCAACATACCCGCACCAATCAATACGGGAGATAAAATAGCCGTCTCTGTACCGGGTGACAAGAACAATCCCGCATTCGGCATCAATATCAAGGCAATCGTCGTAAAGATAGCTCCTACCAGAAAAAACGGACGCCGACGTCCTAAACGGCACCATGTTTGGTCGGAATAATGACCAATGATAGGTTGTATGATCATACCTGTCAGCGGAGCCGCTAACCAAAATAAGGATAGTTGCTCTACATCCGCTCCATAGGTTTGAAGTATTCTACTTGAATTTGCGTTCTGAAGGGCGAAACCGAATTGAATGCCCAAGAAACCGAAAGTTAGATTCCAAATTTGCCAAAAACTCAAAAATGGTTTTGTTTTCATGAGAATTATGTTTTTAAGGTATTTATTTGTTTGGTGACAAACATACGGAATTATTCCGAAACAGGACGTCGTCCCTATTCAAATTCATGCAAAGAAGTAAAGCAAACGTTTTCGGAAGCCACTTTTTTAACGGGTAGACTGTCTCACCACCAGATTTGTCTTGATAATCTTGCTCACGATACGATCCCCGTCACGCACGCCATTCAAACGTTCTATCAGCAAACGCATAGCGATAGCTCCCAACTCATAACCATGTTGATCCACGGAGGTCAGCAGGGGATCGCTAACTTCCGCTAAGCTATTATTCGTAAACCCACAAATCGAAACCTCATCGGGTATCCTCAATCCCTTGGCCTTTACAACATTCAGCACCCCAATAGCGGTCTCATCATTTACGGCGAAGAACGCATCCGGACGATTGGGCAACGACAATAATTCCGGGGTCAACCGAAGCGCCTCGGTATAATTATCACAAATCTTGATTAACTCTTTATCTACCGGTAATCCATTTTTACGCAAAGCATCCTCATACCCCATCCTACGATTATTAGAGATCGCTAAATGAGAAGGAGATCCGAAAAAGGCGATTCGCCGGCAACCGCTACGAATCAAGTATTCAACAGCGGAGCAAACCCCGGCATAATCATCAACGACCACCCGGTCTGTCAAGATCCCCGTGCATATACGATCGAAAAACACCATGGGTATATCGCTATCGATTAGTTCTTGGAAATGATTGTAGATCGTCGTCGTTTTAGCGACAGAAGCCAAGACACCGCAAACACGTGCTTCCAATAAAGCTTGCGCACCTTTTACTTCTTTCTCATAATTCTCATTACTTTGACAAATAATAACACGATACCCTCCCTTTTCCGCCTCATCTTCTATACCGGATAAAACAGAAGAAAAGAAATAATGTACGATCTGCGGTAAAATAACACCGATTGTTTTCGTATTATTTGTCCGTAAACTCAAGGCTAAGGCATTGGGCTTATATTTATGTTCACGAGCGTAAGCATTCACTATATTCTTGGTTTCTTGACTGATATCCGGATGATCAGCCAAGGAACGAGAGACTGTTGACGGGGAAATATGCAAGGCTTTCGCTATATCCTTTATCGTGATTTGACGCTTTTTCATGGTTCTCTTTTTTATAAAATCAAAGATATGTATTTAGGTCATACAATGCAAACGTTTGCGAGAACGTTTGCGTAAATTTATAGGGGTATCGACAAACATTTTAACAACATGAGAGGTTTGATAAACATACATTTGCATTCATATACTATGGCTAAAATTCAATAAATATAATAGAGTATTAATCTTAAACTGTCTAATGCATGAAACAAAAAATGTATTCTTGCGACGCAAGAGTAATCTTATCTATCTTGATAGGATTGTTTCTCTCCTGCAATGTTTTCGCACAAGACGTCACGATCAAAGGCAACGTGAAAGACGCGAAAGGTGAACCCATCATCGGGGCTAGTATCCTTGAAAAAGGAACTACGAATGGAACTGTTACCGATTTCGACGGTAACTTTATGCTCTCGGCGCCTAAAGGAAGTACGATCGGTATTTCTTACATAGGCTACAAATCACAAGACATTATCAACCAAGGACAAAGTAATTTAATTGTCGTATTACAAGAAGATACGGAAGTATTGGACGAGATTGTCGTAATCGGTTATGGTACGGTGAAGAAAGATGACGCTACCGGTTCCGTGACGGCCATTAAGCCAGATAAGATGAACCGGGGTTTGACCACTACCGCAACCGATATGATCAACGGTAAAATCGCCGGTGTAAATATCACGACTGACGGTGGAGCTCCGGGTTCGGGAGCCAGTATCCGCATCCGTGGTGGTTCTTCCTTATCGGCCAGCAACAACCCGCTGATCGTTATCGATGGACTTCCGATCGACAATGACGGTATCAAAGGGGTATCCAACCCGTTGAGTACGATCAACCCGAACGATATCGCAACATTCACCGTATTAAAAGATGCATCCGCCACAGCGATCTATGGTTCGCGTGCCTCTAACGGTGTGATTCTTATCACCACTAAGAAAGGTGAGAAAGGCTCCCGCCCACGGGTTACGTACGATGGAAACGTTTCTATCAGCACGAAGACCAAATCAATCGATGTTATGGGAGCTGACGAATATCGTAATTTCGTAACGGATCGTTTTGGGGCGGAATCAAGCGCCGTTAAGTTATTAGGAAAAGAAAATACGGATTGGCAGAAAGAGATCTTCCGTACAGCAGTGGGAACCGATCATAATATCACGGTGTCCGGAGGCTTGAATAATATGCCTTATCGTGTATCCGTCGGATATACAAACCAAAATGGTATATTGAAAACCTCTAAGTTCGAACGTTATACTGGATCTGTAAACCTAGCTCCCAGTTTCTTCGAAGATCATTTAAATATTAACTTCAACGCCAAGGGAATGATCTCAAATAATCGTTTCGCCGATACGGGAGCTATCGGAGCGGCAATCGCATTCGACCCGACTCAACCAGTCATGAACGGCAACAGTAAATACGGAGGTTATTTCGCTTGGGAAAATGCCGGTGAATTTATCTCAATCGCTACAAAAAACCCGGTAGCGATGCTTCAACAGAAAAAAGAAGAGGCTAATTCTAAAAACTTGGTCGGTAATATCCAAGTTGATTATAAATTCCATTTCCTTCCCGAATTACGTGCAAACTTGAATTTAGGTATGGATATGGCTACCGGTACGCAAGACATTTACTATCCGAAAGAATCTCCATTAGGTTACGTGGATAACGGCAAAACAGGTTATGAGACAATCGACAAATACAATCACCTATTGGATTTTTATTTGCAATACGCTAAGGATTTCAATGAAAAGCATCATTTTGATATCATGGCTGGTTACTCTTGGCAACATTTCCATCGTTCCACAGAGAACGCATACAATAACTTGAACGGAGATAACCCGACTTCTTATATTTTCAAGACAGAAAGTTATTTGATCTCTTTCTTCGGACGTGTCAATTATTCATTCATGAATCGCTATCTTATCACCGCTACCTTACGTAACGATGGCACTTCCCGCTTCTCTAAAGACAACCGTTGGGGATTGTTCCCTTCCGTGGCTTTAGGATGGAAGATCAAGGAAGAGGGCTTTATGAAAGACGTGGACGCTGTATCGGATTTAAAACTACGCTTGGGTTATGGTATTACTGGTCAACAGGATATCTCGCAAGGAGACTACCCGTATATGGCGACTTATTTCGCAGGACAAGACGGAGCCTACTATCAATTTGGCGACCAATTTGTTCCTATCGCCCGTCCCGACGGTTACAACCCGAACTTGAAATGGGAGGAGACTACTACTTGGAACGCCGGATTCGACTTCGGATTCTTAGATAACCGTATCACTTCATCCTTGGATTATTATTACAGGGAAACTAAGGACTTGATCAATGTGATCGACGTACCTGCCGGAACAAACTTCAAGAACCGTATCGTCAGCAATATCGGTTCTTTGAGAAATCAAGGTGTTGAGTTCTCCATCAACGCTAAAGCGATCTCAACCTCTGATTGGAAATGGGACCTAGGCTTTAATGTCGCTTGGAACAACAACGAGATTACGAAGCTAACCGCACAGGATGACGCCTCATCCATCGTATTGACAGGAACCGTAGAAGGTGGTACCGGGACCATGATACAGGCACAAGGCGTGAATCACCCGGCGAACTCATTCTATGTATACGAGCAGGTATATGATCAACAGGGAAATCCGATCGAAGGATTATACGTGGACCGCAACGGAGATGGCGTGATCAATGACGAGGACCGTTATTTCTGCCATAAACCGGCGGCCGATGTAACGATGGGCTTTACTTCTAAATTGGTATGGAAAGCATGGGATTTCAGTTTCTCACTTCGTTCCAACCTCGGGAACTATGTATATAATAATGTAGCCTCATCCAATGCGGCATTAAGTGAAGGTAGTATTAACAATAAAGGCTATCTATCCAACCGTCCGCTATCCGCTTTCGATACGAATTTCCAGAACATGAACGTATTGTCCGATTATTATGTACAAAACGCATCCTTCTTACGCTGCGATAATATCACGTTGGGTTACTCTTTCAACAAATTATTCGGCGTATTGGGCGGACGTATCTACGGAACCGTACAGAATCCTTTTGTTATCACGAAATATAAAGGATTGGATCCGGAGGTAGCGAACGCAGCTGATAAGACCTTCGGTATCGATAAGAACGTATATCCTCGCCCATTGGTAGGTATACTCGGTGTAAGTCTTAACTTCTAATTTTAAATCAGGATATCTATATGAATACGAAATTCTTTAAATATATAATACCGGCTTTATCGCTGGTTTTCAGCGTAAACTTCATCTCTTGCCTAGGTGATCTCGATGTTACGCCTATCGATCCGAACCTAAACGTAGAGTTCGATCAGAACGCCAATTTCGCCAAGATCTATGCGGGATTAGCCATCACAGGAAATAAAGGCCCCGACGGACAAGGAGATATCGCCGACACGGATGAGGGAGCGTCGGGTTTGATGCGTATGCTATTCAACCTGAATGAGCTTCCTACGGACGAGGCGATTTGCGCTTGGTCTGGCGACGTGGATGTATATCCCTTGAACTTCGCTAAGTTTACCGCCTCGAACGGTGTGGTATTGAATATGTTCAACCGTCTGTACATCCAAATCGCTCAGTGTAATAACTTCTTAATACAGACAGAGGGCAAGGATGACGAGGAAAGTCTTACACAGCGTGCTGAAGTTCGTTTTATCCGTGCCTTGGATTATTATTATTTGATTGATTTATATGGCAATGTCCCGTTCGTTGATGAGAACACGGGTATCGGTACCTATGTTCCCGAACGGATTACCCGGGCGAATCTCTATACCTATATAGAGAAAGAGTTGAAAGAAATCGAGCCACAAATGAAGGCTCCCCGTGCAAATGTATATGGACGTGCCGATCAAGCCGCCGTATGGATGCTACTTTCCCGCTTATATCTGAACGCAGAAGTATATACAGGTATCCCTCAATGGTCTACCGCCGCTGAATACGCAAAGAAAGTCATGGACGCCGGTTTCTCTCTGGCTCCTAATTATGGAGATAATTTCCTTGCAGATAACAACACCTCTCCCGAGATGATCCTGCCGATTTGTTATGATGGCGTACAGACTCGCTCTTGGTCCGGATTGTTCTTTATCGCCAGCTTTATCAGTGGTGACATGAACGCACTGGATGATTTCGGGACTAAAGAAGCATGGGGTGGTAACCGTGCCCGCATGGCATTGGTGAAAAAGTTCGCTTCTGATGGAGACTTATCGAAAACAGCTGATACACGTGCCTCTTTCTGGACTACAGACCGTACATTCGAGATCAATAAGCCGACCGAGTTTACAGAAGGTTATTCTGTAACTAAATTCAAGAATATCACGAAATCCGGACAAATCGGTCACGATCCGAATCAGCAGTTCCCGGATATGGATTTCCCATTGTTCCGTTTAGCCGAGGCTAATCTGACCTTCGCCGAAGCCACATTACGGGCAGGAGGCGATAAACAAGCCGCTTTAAGCGCTATTAACCAGCTACGGAAAAGAGCGAAAGCCACGGAAATTACGGCAACCGATCTTACTTTGGATTTTGTGCTTGATGAGAAGGCCCGTGAGTTCTATTTTGAGGCGCAACGCCGTACGGATTTGATCCGCTACAATAAGTTCACCTCCAATTATACTTGGGATTGGAAAGGCGAGACAGCGGGAGGTACTTCAATCTCCAGTCACTTCTCATTGTTACCGATTCCTTCGACCCAACTCGTGGCAAACAGTAACTTGAAACAAAATCCGGGTTATTAATCGTAAAACCTATTAATAAGTAACAATTATGAATAAAGTCAATATATTATCCATCGTGTTTGCGGGCATCTGTGCTTTTTCTGCCTGCACGGACGATAAAGATCCGGTTATCAATGACCTAAAGGACTCAGAAGGTAATAATATATCTTTTACCCTCAATGCTCCGAATAACAGTTCATATACTTTAATGCCGGAAAATGCCAGTAGTATCATCGATATTTTTACCTGTGAACAACCGGATTACGGTTTTGCGGCAGGTGTAACGTATACCGTACAAGTCTGTGAAGGAGGAACTGAATTCGAGAAATTCGAGTCGCTGCCGACTACCGGTTCCGGCGAAAAAGTCTTGATCAAGACATTCGAGCTGAATGATGCCATGAACAATTTGGGAATGGTTAATCCTACCGTAGCTTATAATGTGGACTTCCGTCTTAAAGCATTTATTAACGACAGTGTTCCCGAACTTTATTCGAACACGGTAAACATGGTGATCACTCCATATAGTGGCGCCCGTACCCAAGTTTATTTCGTGGGCGACATATTCGACAACGGATGGAACAATAACGACCCATCGATGCGTATATTCGCCGACGACGATGTTAATAATATGTTATTCACTTACACGGGCTTCGTAAAAGCCGGTAGCGCATTCAAGATCATTCAAACCCCGGGTGATTGGGGCATTCAATGGGGTTACGACAGCGACGGAGCATTAAGCAATGACGGCGGTAGCGGTAATATCGAAGGCTTCACGCAGGATGGCTATTATACGATCACGTTAGACTTGGCTGGTAACAAATACAGCATCGAACCTTATACCGGAGCGACAACCGAATACAAACAAATCTCCCTGATTGGAGACTTCAATGATTGGGGTGGTGATCTAGATTTACAACAGGCTAGTTACGACAAGCACATCTGGATCGGCGAGAAAATAGAGATTCCGTCCGATGGCGGTTTGAAATTACGTGCGGATCATGACTGGGCCGTAAGCTTCGGTGGCAGCAATAGTTTATGGAACGATAAACAAGGACAATTCGCCAAATTTGACGGAGGTGATAATGTAAAGGTTTCCGCCGGTACCTATTTTATCAAGTTTAATGACTTAACGAAACATATCATTCTACTAGCCGAATAAGGCATTACTTAAATTACCATCCTTTACTTGATTTAAAAGTCAAGTAAAGGTGGTAATAAATAAAAGTAACGCTTGTGTTTATGAATTATGTCTCAAAAGATATGTTTTAGAACATGATTTTGTTAAATCACGTTAAGTAAATGAGATTTCCAAACTATTCGTTATGCTACATAACATAAAACCTATATATTTGCACTGTGTTTTTCATGGTATTAGATTTAAGGTTAACAATGAAGATTGGCTGTCCGTGATGGATAGCCTTTTTTTGTTTCCTTCTAATAGTACATATTGGATTTGATGCCATTGCTGACATACAACAAACCATTCTTTCTCGTGATATAAATATTGTTTTCTCTAGCCAACCAGCCAATAGCCAAGGCTAGGTCCTCAATACTTAAAGACAATTTACGGCTTAACTCTTGCGTAGATATTTCATTTACCTCGTTTAGCGCATGCCACACTTTTCCTGCGTTTAGTCCAATTCTTCCTTTTTCCATAATCAAAATACTTTTCTAGTAAACGAACTATATTCTTTTTGTTTCCTCTTTCCTACGATTAGTAGTCATTTGTAAAGTTCGCCCTTAAATTTTAGGGAATCAATATCCATTCTTTCGTTTCTATGTTCTATTTTTATTATCTTGAATAATAAGTATTTATTAATTCCTATATTTGAGACGAATTACCGATTAGATATGGAAAAGGAAATGCTCACATTCGATATCACGAACGATTTTATCGTCGGAGATCGTATCACAAAAGAGACGCTAAACAAATACAGCAAGCTGCCTCATAAGATAAAGGCAGGTTTGTTTCTCCTTTGTGTAGAAGGTTCCGTGCAGGCTTCTATCAATCTAGCGAAGTATACGATTAACAAATATGATTTCGTGACCTTAGTGCCCAGCAATTTTATCCAGTTCCATGAAATATCGGACGACGCACGTTTCTATTTCGCCGGATTCTCTTCGGAGTTTATGACAAACATCAATTTTATTAAATCAACCATGAGCTTTCTTCCCGTTATCACGGAACATCCGATCATGCCGCTGGAAGAATCTGTAGCTCAATTATATATTGACGGATACCGTTTATTGATACGTGCGCAATCCTTATCCCCGTCTTATTCTATGGTAAATAAAAACCTAGTCATCGCTTATCTCACGATATTCATGCAAGGAACGGCTGAGTTATATAAAAATCATAGCCATTGGACAAATGGAATCCGTACGCGCACCAATGAGATTTACCGTAAGTTTATCCAACTTGTCGTAGAGCATTATACCACCGAGCACAGCGTTTCTTTTTACGCCGCTCAATTAAATTTGTCGTTACCTCATTTCTGCACGACTATTAAGAAAGCGATCGGACTTACTCCCTTGGAAATCATCTCCTCCATTATCACGATGGATGCCAAGGCACAATTAAGATCAACAGACTTAACCGTAAAAGAGATCGCTTTCTCTTTAGGCTTTAACAACCTGTCTTTTTTCAACAAATATTTCAGGCAGCATACGGGAATGACACCTCAAGAATATAGAAGAATGAAAATTCCCTCAAGCACGTAGCCGGCAATCACTTCTTTTGTAAAACCATACGATCAATATCGGGCATCCATGAGTTTCCATTCGATAAGCGTATGCGATTCATCCCGGGTTTCAAACGGATCTCTATTTGCTCGCTAGCGACCTCATGCGCAGGATGAGCCTCTACATTTTTTACGACAACTCCATTAACTTGACAAATTAATTCTCGATTCTCCGCACACTGATAATCCACGGACATCAAGTATAAACCTCCCTCACGACTGTATACATTATGCCATTCCAGATAATTGCTATCACGATTACCTAATCCCGTAACCTTCGCACCTCCAGAGCAATTCCCGTCATCCTCATAAATCGCCGTTCCAAACGCTTTGTGATTTTTTATTTCTTGATAGTCTTGCAACCAAGCACATTCCGCCTCATAAACCGTCCGTTCTCCCCTTTCCGATCCATCCAGACGGAAAATACGTGTCCCATGCGCAGGTATGGTTACGGAAAAATCCCGATCCTTGTACTTTCCAAGATCTCTCCTTTCAAATAAGTCCCGTACACTCACGTCGCCCCGCAAATAGAAATCGGCAAAATCCAGATGAATAGTCCGTTCCTCATCCGTAGAGTTATAGACGGCAACAGCGCATGTATTCCCATTCACTTCTTCCAGATCCTTTGTCAAGATATACACTCCATCCATTTGCTTAACGACATAAGCTTGCAAGCCTAGTACGTCTTGATTTAACGCTATCAGTTCCTCGTTTTTCAATAGCCGCAAAGATTTCTCAGAGATGGTAGTCAGATCACAGCCGATCAATAAAGGGGAGCTCATGATACACCACATTCCAAAATGAGTTTTATCTTCTTCCTCACTCATTCCACGGCCGATCTCAAGCATATCCATATCATTATATTTTCCTTCGCTCGCATAAGCGGACAAATATAGATTCTGCCGGATAATATTCTTCACGGACTCCCAGCTAGGATTTATATCTTGCGAGATACGCCATGAGAAGGCAACGTCATGCACCCACGTACCGGGAAAATCCCAACGACATACATTCATACGCACATCTTTACGGCTGGTAGCTAGTATCGCATTATGGATCGCCGTGTATCGCTCTTGCTCATCCAGACCTAATTGATCGAAATTCTGTTTGGCATCGCCGCCACAAAAGTCGATCTTAATAAAATCGAATCCTATTTCCTTAAAGAAGTAGTCTGCGTCCTGACGATCGTGCCCATAAAAGCCGACATTAATCCCTAAAGAATCCTTATCCCAAAAGGAGCCGCAAGTATTCCGGCCCGCATCGGAATAAATACCCGCCTTAAACCCTAACGCATGGATATGATCTACCGTCTGCCTCAAGCCATTCGGAAAACGGACCGGATGAGTGATTAACTCCCCGCTCGCATCCCGTCCCCCAAAATACCCGTCATCAATATTGATATATTTATATCCAACCTCTTTCAAGCCATTCCGCGACATCGCATCAGCTTGTTTCATTATCAGTTTATCACTGATATTCACTCGATAGGTATTCCATGAGCTCCATCCCATCGTGGGAGGATCATACGCAAAAACAGAAGATGCCAAGAGAAGTAAGGCGATTGATATATAGTTTCGCATGGTATAAAATTTTCATGTATAACGTTCTTAATCAAACAAAAATAAGAAAAGTGCATCAGACCGCCAAATCGGGATAAACGAAAAAAGGGAAGTATGCCTTTTTGACGTGACATACTTCCCTCACTTATATAAACTCTGTATTTGGGTTACCAGATAACCACCCGATCAGCCGGAGCCATAAACATCGGATCGCCCTCTTTAATGTCAAAAGCGGCATAGAACGGGGCGATATTACGCAAGGCAGCGTTCACACGCCATTTTCCCAATGAATGCGGGTCGATCTTGGTACGACGACGGATCTCCTCGGGACGGATATTTTGTCCCCACAACGTCGCATACCCCAAGAAGAAACGTTGCTCATTCGTGAAGCCATCGATCGGGGCCGGAGTCTCTTTGCCCTTCAAGCTATTCAAATAAGCTTGGTGAGCGACCAACAAACCTCCGTGGTCGGCGATATTCTCACCCAACGTAAAACGTCCGTTGGCATGAAGCGTATCTATTACGATAATCTGGTCATATTGATCAACCAATTTATCAGCACGCTCCTTGAAACGAACAGCATCCTCGGCAGTCCACCAATCGATCAAATTACCATCCTTATCGTAGTTACGTCCCTGATCATCGAATCCATGCGTCATCTCATGGCCGATTACCACGCCAATAGCGCCATAGTTCACCGCATCATCGGCATCCGGATTAAAGAATGGAGGCTGAAGGATCGCAGCCGGGAAACAGATCTCATTCGTAGTCGGATTGTAATAAGCGTTCACGGTCTGCGGATTCATATGCCAACGAGACTTATCGACCGGCTTATCCACGTCCGCCAATTGATAGGCCATATCGAAGATGTTAGAACGGCGGACATTCGCCCAATAAGAATCGTCCTTGATCTCCAAGCCACTATAATCACGCCATTTGTCCGGATAACCTATTTTCACCGTAAAAGCGGCCAATTTCTCTTGCGCTTTCGCCTTAGTCGTATCGCTCATCCATTCCAAGCCATTGATCCGCTCGCTCAAAGCAGTCTGCAAATTCCCCACTAGCGTCAACATCTTTTCCTTAGAAGAAGCCGGGAAGTATTTCTCTACATACATCTCGCCGACAGCCTCGCCCAACGCACCGTTTACCGTATTCAACGAACGCTTCCAACGAGGTTGTTGTTCCTGCTTTCCGGACATTACCTTTCCATAGAACTCAAAATCAGCGTCTACAAAATCATCACTTAGGTACGGAGCCGCCGCGCTCAATAAATTAAACGCCAAATAATATTTTTGCTCATCGACCGTCGTATTCTGCAAAGCCTTATTCATATCCTTATAGAAGTTGATTTGCTTCGCATCCAACTCTTTCAGCCCAGCTAATCCCATGGATTCAAAATATACATCCCAATCCAACGGGGATTCTATTTGCTTGAAATCCTCGTAAGCCAATTTATTATAGTTTTTCTGGGAGTCACGCAAATCCTCACGGCCATAAGAGATCTCAGCGATAGCCTTCTCTATTTTCATCACGGCATCCACCGCCGCATCCGCCTGTTCCGGGCTTGAGCCGGCCAACGTAAATAACTTATTTATATAAGCCCTGTAAGCGTCACGCATCTTAGCGGAACCTTCATCTTCCAACAAATAATAATCCCGATCGCCCATTCCGATACCAGCCTGATACAGCTGGACGATATTCATGGCACTATTCTTCTCGTCAGCGTCCACGAACAAAGCGAAGAACGGAGCCATGCCTTCCTTATGAAGCGTAGCCACCATCTTAGAGACATCCGATTTCGTCGCCAGCGCATTGATAGCGGCCAGTTCCTCTTTGATAGGAGCCACTCCATCGGCATTCAACTTCGTGCTATCCAATCCCATCGCATACAAAGCGCCGATCTTCCCGGCGACACTACCCGCCTCATGGGGCGTAGCGCTAAGTTCCTCGATCAATACCCGGAGCTGCTCTTGGTTATTCTCTAGTAATTGGTCGAAAGTTCCGAAACGAGCGTATTCCGGTTTCAAAGGATTATTCTTAATCCATCCACCACAAGCGTATTCATAAAAATCCGTACCTGCGGCAACCGTGGTATCCATATTCGCAGGATTAATAGCAGCGATCTTCACTACCTCTTTCTGAGGAGTGTTACAACTCGCTAAAGCGACTATCCCAGCCGCTAAAAACGGAAACATTTTTCTCTTTCTCATTTTGTTTAGTCTTTTGCCTTAAAACCTTACAAAGATACGATAAATACGCAAAAGAAAAACATGTACGTGTTTCTTTTAAAACATGTACGACTTTTTCCGAAAACACGTACGTGTTTTTCGAACGATAAAAGGATTTATATATTCAAGAATAAGTGTATCTTTGCCAATAAATCATTTATATCATGAAGAAACTAATAATCAGCGTTTGGGCATTTATCGCCCTTCCTTTATTCGCTCAACGAGACGCGAATATCCGTATTTATCTGGAGCAAGGTAACCAACAGATCAGTAAACATATTTACGGGCAATTCGCCGAACATCTAGGGAGTTGTATCTACGGTGGCTTATGGGTGGGACCAGAGTCCGACATCCCTAATACCCAAGGATACCGTACGGATGTCTTAAACGCGTTGAAGAAACTACAGATCCCGAACTTACGTTGGCCGGGCGGTTGCTTCGCCGACGAATATCATTGGATGGATGGAATCGGCCCCAAGGAAAATCGCCCGAAAATGGTGAATAATAACTGGGGAGGGACGATTGAGGATAATAGTTTTGGAACCCATGAGTTCTTGAATCTATGTGAGTTATTAGGTTGTGAGCCTTACATCAGCGGAAACGTGGGAAGCGGTACGGTTGAGGAAATGGCTAAATGGATGGAATACATGACCTCGGAAGGAGACAGCCCTATGGCCAACCTACGCCGGAAAAATGGCCGGGATAAGGCATGGAAAGTCAAGTTTTTCGGCGTTGGGAACGAGAGTTGGGGATGCGGGGGCAGTATGAGACCGGAATATTATTCCGACCTTTACCGTCGTTACTCTACGTATTGCCGTAACTATGATAGCAATGTCTTGTTCAAGATCGCCAGCGGTGCCAGCGATTATGATTACAACTGGACCGAGACGCTGATGAAACAAATCGGCGGACGCATGGATGGTATCTCTTTACATTATTATACAGTAGGAGATTGGAACAATAAAGGCTCCGCTACCGATTTCAACACGGAGGATTATTACTGGACCTTAGGAAAATGCCTTGAGATAGAGGATGTCGTTAAAAAGCATATCGCTATCATGGATAAATACGACCCGAAGAAAAATATAGCCCTCATGGTAGACGAATGGGGCACTTGGTGGGATGTGGAACCCGGTACGATCCCCGGCCATCTGTTCCAGCAAAACACGATGCGCGACGCTTTCGTGGCCGCTCTTACCCTACATGTCTTCCACAAATATACGGATCGGGTAAAAATGGCCAATATCGCACAGATTGTCAATGTATTGCAATCCATGATCCTCACGAAAGGCAAGGACATGGTGCTTACGCCTACTTACCATGTGTTCGAGATGTACAAGGTTCATCAAGACGCTACCTTTTTGCCGATGGACTTAATCTGCGACAAGGAGAAAGTAAGAGACAACCGGGAAGTGCCGGTCGTAAGCGCCTCCGCATCCCGGGACTCGCAGGGTAAAATCCATATCTCGTTGGCGAACGTAGATCCCCGGCAAAGCGAGAACATCCATATCGACCTGCAAAACGTAACGATAAAGAGCGTGAACGGGCGTATCCTGACAGCGTCCTCCATAAACGACTATAACACATTCGATTCGCCGGAGAAGGTCAAGCCGGAAGTTTTCAAGGGAGCCAAGGTGGAAAAGGGAAAGTTAAGCGTCAGCCTTCCTCCCATGTCGATCGTCGTATTAGAAGTTTTATAAAAAGACGGACAATAACATGGCAATGTTTCTATAATTATTAACTTTGCCCGAAGAATTAAAAAACACATTAAAGAAACGCATTATGAAACCTACATTATTTGTATTGGCAGCCGGAATGGGTAGTCGTTATGGGGGATTAAAACAATTGGACGGCCTAGGTCCCAATGGCGAGACCATCATGGACTATTCTATTTTCGATGCTATTCGTGGCGGGTTCGGTAAACTTGTATTCGTTATCCGCAAATCTTTCGAGAAAGACTTCCGTGAGAAAATCATCTCCAAATATGAGAACCATATCCCGGTTGAAGTCGTATTCCAAGACTTGAACGATCTTCCGGAGGGCTTCACTTGCCCGGAGGGACGTGAGAAACCGTGGGGAACCAACCATGCCGTATTGATGGGCAAGAAGGTTATCAATGAGCCTTTCGCCGTAATCAACGCCGATGATTTCTACGGACGTGACAGCTTCGCCGTATTAGGCAAGCAATTGTCTGAGATGGATGGCAAGAAGAATGATTATTGCATGGTAGGCTACCGTGTAGGTAATACGTTGAGCGAGAGCGGTTCCGTGGCACGTGGTGTTTGCGCCACGAACGAGGAAGGTTATCTGACAGGCGTCGTGGAGCGTACCGCTATCGAACGTATCGACGGAGATATCCAGTTTGTAGACGAGAACGGAAAGAAGGTCGTATTGGAAGAAAACACGCCGGTCTCCATGAATATGTGGGGCTTCACTCCCGATTATTTCGAGTATTCCGAGGAATATTTCAAGGAGTTCTTGAAAGCGAACATGGGTAATTTAAAGAGTGAGTATTTCATCCCGTTGATGGTAAATAAACTGATCACGGAAGGAACAGCCCGTGTGAAAGTATTGGATACAACCTCCAAATGGTTCGGCGTAACTTACGCGGCGGATCGTCAAGGCGTTGTGGATAAGATCCAAGCCTTGGTAGACGCAGGCGAGTATCCAAGCAAATTATTCTGATTATAAGGTTCTTATGGCTGATTCCTCAGCAGGAAGTAACAGCCGTGGCCTAAGATTTTTATCGTATCACCCTTGTGAAGCGATCTTTTCACCTCTGTGAAACGATCTTTTCACGGGGGTGATACGATCTTTTCACCTCTGTGAAAAGATCAATACCTCCTAATGAAAACGATACTATATATATTTCCATTACCCAAAAGACCTAGTCCAAAGCTTTTGTATGTAACCATTCAGAAAGCAAATCCGCAACCTCTATATTATTTAAATCCGACATAGGGAAATGGGTATTGCCATGTAATCCTACCTCCGGTAAATGAATAACGGTGACATCCCCACCCAGATCATTCAGCATTTTTGCCCATATCTTCATCAAGTACAAACGGCGTGTCCATTCATATAACTCCGGACGCTCATCAGTCTCGGGTAAATTATCTCCATAATAAATGACGATAGGGACCTTGGTATATTCCATGAATACGGACATAGGTACTTCAATGCCTTCCATTTTCTTGGAAAGCGTAATAAACTTAGCCTCCTCCGGCAATTGCCCTTCCGGAAAAGGAACCGCTCCACCCGGTTCGTATGACGCGATAGCCTTAATGTTTCTCGTCTTAAGCAATGTATTCCATCCAACGGGCCCGCCTTGCGAATGGGTAATAAATACGCCCGGGCCTATCTTGTCGAACAAAGCGGCGTAGGCATCCGAATAGACCTCAAAATCCGTCGTGCCAATAGTCGGCGTCATTTGACGAAAATATTGGTCCAAGGTTTCCTTATCCCGCTTAAACTGTACTCCTTCAAAATAATCCGGCCAGATACCTACACGAAAACGGTTAAACCAAACCTCCTCGTCAAACGCCGGGGAAATTGTCACGCTCTCCGTACCTCTACCGGCGTTCCCTCTACGAGGCTGATCGACAAGATAGACACTAAACCCGCAACGTAAGAAAATATTCTGGAAGCCCTCACGCCCGTCGGGTGTGGTTTCCCATGTCTTAGAAAACTGCCCTACACCATGGGCGAATACCAATGGGTATTTCCTCGCTCCGACCGGCTTTTGATAAAATACGTACGCATGGTCGCCATGATAAGTATGCCCTAATGAGTCAACCAAGACCGTACCTCCAATAGCGAAGCTGCCTTGCTCATCCACCATCAGGACACGCTCATCTCGCTGTTTACATCCAACAAGCAAAAGAATGATACTAAGTATAAAAACAGGTCTCATATTTCCGATAGCTAAATCTATTTCTGTACTTTTGATTCTTGTAACGCGTTATAACGGCTTCCCACTACAGGGATAGCGGAAACCGCATCCTCCAATTCCCTCATCTCACCGGCGGTGAAAATGATATCCGCAGCACGTAAATTCTCCTCCAGATGAGACAGCTTCGTAGTCCCCGGTATAGCTACAATCCAAGGTTTCTTATTCATTAACCATGCCAAGGCAACTTGCGCGGGCGTGATCCCCCGTGTCCTCCCAAAAGCATTCAGCACTTCCACGATCCGCATATTGGCACGGATAGCTTCCGGTTGGAAACGAGGTAAATCTTGACGATTGTCGTTTTCCGGATCAAACCGAGTATACTCGTTAATCAAGCCTCCCAAAAAGCCTCGATTTATCGGACTATAAGGAACAAAGCCAATACCCAGTTCCTCACACAACGGCAATATGCTATCCTCCACGGCACGATGCATCAAATGGTATTCACTCTGTATAGCCGTAACAGGGCAGATCCTATGGGCACGGCGGATGGTATCGGCATTCACCTCACAAAGCCCGAAATGTAATACCTTGCCTTCTCTGATCAATTCGTTCACAGTCTCAGCGACGACCTCAATCGGAGTGTTCGGGTCCGCACGATGCTGGTAAAACATACCGAGAGTTTCTACTCCAAGGTTGCGAAGCGAATTCTCACATACCTTACGTATATTGTTGGGAGAACTATCTTCCTCGGTCTTGATTTGTACGCCATCCACAAACTTATGCCCAAATTTAGTAGTTACAAATACCCGGTCCGAATAACCTTTCAACGCTTCGCCAACTAATCGTTCATTCGTTTGATAACCATAGCTCTCTGCCGTGTCGAACAAAGTAACGCCACGATCGATGGCCTCATGTACCAAAGCGATTACTTGCTTCTTGCCGGGATGCTGGCTGCGATGATAATTCAATCCCATACAACCGAAGCCAATAGCCGATACGACCATGGAAGCCGTACCGCTTCCCAAGGTTCGTTTTGCGCTAATTCCAGCCGCGACCTTACTACCTAAAGCCAAGGGCTCTTGCTTATCCCGGCTCTCATTAGCTACCATTTCATTGGATATAGAAGAAACACACATAGCGGCTCCCGACAGCATCGCCGACCTTAAAAATCCCCGACGATTTATTCCATTGTACTTTCTCATAACTTATGATCTTTTAATAAATAATCTATTTGTCGCAAAAATACCATGTTCCGACATCCGGACATGTACCAAAAATACGGATAGATATACCAATTTCATCGCTCGGAAGACAAAAACATAGGAAAAGAAGTACATTTGCGAAAACTAAAGAGATTAAGCCATGAATGAGATAATGAATATCAACACAGTACAACAATACAACGATTATTTCGGCATAGAAACCAGACATCCATTAGTCAGCGTTATCGACGGACGTGAAGCAAAGCCCCTGCGCTTTTGCAGAAAGCTATATAACCTTTATGCTATATTGCTGAAAGACACGGACTGCGGGCAACTGAAATATGGACGAAGTATATACGACTATCAAAAGGGAGCGATGCTCTTTCTTGCCCCGGGCCAAGTATTGGGTTCGGAAGACGATGGATTATTACACCAACCGGAAGGATGGGTATTGGTATTCCACCCCGAGCTTTTACGAGGAACGCCATTGGCCCATATCATGAGGGACTACTCCTACTTCTCTTACTATGCGAATGAGGCCCTTCACCTTTCGGGACAAGAGCGCAAAACGGTGATCGAATGCATGGAAAGGATAAAGGAAGAACTGCAATACCCTATTGATAAGCACAGTAAATCATTGATAACAGATAATATAAAGCTATTCTTGGATTATTGCACACGTTTCTATGACCGCCAGTTCATCACACGTGAGAATACGAACCAAGACACATTTGCCCGATTCGAGGCATTATTAAACGAATACTTCAATTCAGGAAAACCAGCCCTATATGGGATACCGTCCGTACCCTATTGCGCGGAGAAACTCTGTTTGTCCCCTAACTATTTGAGCGATTTGCTGAAAAAGGAAACTGGCTTATCGGCATTGAAACACATCCAGCAAAAAACACTGGAGATTGCCAAGGAACGAGTGTACAATACTAAAAAGACAATCAGCGAGATCTCCTGCGAGTTAGGATTTCCTTATCCGCAGCACTTCAGTCGATGGTTTAAAAAAATGGCAGGCTGTACGCCTAATGAATATAGAGCGGCCAATTAATAGGTTTCCACCAGCCTGTCATCCGAACCTGTCAATTATACTCCTTATCCGTCACAGCCCGAAGTTGTACGGCATGATTATCGATCGCATGTTCCGTAACGGTCATACATACGATAGAGCTACCCGGTGTCGCCCCATTCCAATGGCGTACATTAGGAGGTGTCACGATCACATCACCCTTCCGGATCACACGTTTCTCTCCTCCTTCCTCTTGATAATATCCTTCTCCATCAAGTACTAACAAGGTTTGCTCGGCATCCGGATGGTAATGCCAGAAATTACGACTGTAAGGTTTGAATATAAAATGTGCGATCATCGTATTACCAGACTCCTTCAACAAGGAGACATAGACATCCCCCGTATTATACTCCGACGAAGCCTTTGCGTCGGCAGGGAAAATCAAGGTTTCGGCACATTGTTCACCCTTGCTAGAGCTGAGAGCTACAAGGTCAAAAGCTTCTCCCGGGGCTAAGACATGAACACGTTCCGGATTACGGATACGCCCTTCTAGCATTTTAGGGTCAGCATTAAATGGTTTCATATTGGGAGCATCCACCGTTCCCCAATGAGACAGGAGAAGCTGCGCTTTAGGATAAGCATTTGCGATCTTTATGGCTCCCTCCAATCCTATATGCCATGAATCATCCGAGAAATCAAAGAAAATCACGTCCGGGGCAGGTAATTCCAAGAACTCAGGAAGAAAGCGGGAATCTCCCGGTGCCCAAATTAAGCCATCCGGTGTTTTCATGAGGAAACCACAATAATCTTCAACCTTAAATTCATGCGTATATCCCGGATACTCATTTTGCCACGTATGGTAAGCCGGGGTTAACTTGATAGAAATCGGACCGACATTAAAAGTCTCCCCGATACGATGTCCGAAAGAGTTCAAACCCTGTGTTTCCATCAAAGAATCCACGTAGAATGTAGAATGATATTCCCGGCATACAGAAGACATTTCCGTACAAGTAGGAACACTGTAATGATCATTGTCGCAATGAGTAATCAATACCGCATCCAAATGGGGAACATCTTTAGGGGCGATCGGCATATTTATTAACAAAGGCATATCAAATCCCCTCAACATAGGATCGACCATCAAACACGTACCACGGCTATTAATCAGAAAGCCAGCGTTCCCCAACCAGCGTATAACCGTATGCCCGGTTGGCTCAAAAGCCTCTTTGCCGAAAGGTTGTGATGCAGAAGGGATGGCTTGAGCCTTTTCATTATAAGAAAACTGAGCCTTTATGTTTAAGACAATCCCCCCTAAAATTAAAATAGCTAAGATACTTGCTCTCATAGTATATTGAATTTAGAGTTTTATTTCTATGACAAAATTACCTAGATTCAACATAAAACGATGTGCATATATTACAGATGTTTGTAACGCTATTACGGTTTCCTACCAAAGAAATCATGTTTAGACCTATTCCTTTGATCATAGATATCGATATTTATTCTTATTTTTGTCCATCTAAAACTAATAGAAATAAATATGAGACGGATTCTTACGATGTTGTTTGTTTCGGTATTTATGCTTTCGCTATGCCCGCTGCATGCGCAAGAGACTGAGACATTGGTGCTGATTGATACGGATATGGGTAAGATCAAGGTGAAACTGTTCAACGACACGCCGTTGCACAGGGATAATTTTATCAAGAACGTAAAAGAACACCGTTACGATGGATTATTGTTCCATCGGGTTATCAAGCAATTCATGATACAAGGAGGCGATATCAACTCGAAAGACGCTCCTTTGGATGCGCATCTGGGCGACGGAGATCTAGATTACACCATCCCCGCAGAGTTCGTGTATCCGAAATATTTTCATAAGCGGGGAATGCTCTGTGCCGCACGTACCCCGGATGAGGAAAATCCTGAGAAGGCCTCATCTGCGACTCAATTCTATATCGTGACCGGAAAGTTCTTTACGGAGATGGAGCTAGATAAGATGACCAAGGAGAAAGGCATCGAGTTTACTCCGGAGCAAAAAGAAGCCTATATGCTGGAAGGCGGAACGCCTCATCTGGACGGCAACTATACGGTATTCGGAGAGGTTATACAGGGTATGAAAGTCGTGGATAAGATACAGTTCGTCGAGACGAACGCCGATGACAGACCCACGAAGAACATAAAGATCAAGTCAATGAAACTCATAGAAAAATAAGTATAAAATGGAAAATCAAGCAACTGAGACAAGGGTGCTTATGCACACCAACAAAGGAGATATAAAGCTGAAATTATATAACGACACGCCATTACATCGTGATAACTTTATCAAGTTGGTACAAGAAGGGCAATATAACGGCTTGCTGTTCCACCGTGTGATCAAGGATTTCATGATACAAGGAGGTGACGTGACTTCCAAGGATGCCCCGATGAACAAGCAACTGGGAGCGGGCGATCTGGGCTATACCGTTCCCGCCGAATTCCGTTACCCGAAATATTTCCACAAGAAAGGAGCCCTTTGCGCCGCACGTACCGGAGACGAGGTGAACCCGGAAAAGGCCTCTTCCGCCTCCCAATTCTATATCGTAACGGGGAAAAAGTATTCGGAACAAGAGTTGAACCAGATGGAAAAGCAATTGGAAGGCCGTCTGAAACAAGAGATATTCGCCCGCCTGCAAAACGAGAACAAGCCTAAGATCATGGAATTCTATCGCAGTGGTAACAAGGAAGAACTGGCGATCCTTCGTGATACCTTGATTGGCAAGACCGAGCTGGAGGCCGAGAAGCGGAAAGACGAGGTAAAGTTAAACCCGGAACTCCGTGAGGCTTACAAGAACGAAGGTGGCGTACCGTTCCTCGACAATCAATACACGGTTTACGGCGAAGTGGTAGAAGGCATGGATGTCGTAGACGCCATACAGTCCTCCAAGACCAACAAGCAAGATCGTCCGGCCGAGAATATCGTCATTAACTCCGTAGAGATCTTATAATGCGGTTATCGGCTTCATAAACAGACGAAGGGTTATCGTAAATACCAGTAATAAAAGAGCTATCTTGAGAAAGATCATACATATCGATATGGATGCCTTTTATGCCTCGGTGGAACAACGAGACAATCCGGAGTTGCGAGGAAAGCCCCTAGCGGTCGGGCATGCGGAGCAGCGAGGCGTAGTAGCTGCCGCTAGCTACGAAGCCCGGAAATATGGGGTACGTTCCGCCATGGCGTCTCAAAAAGCCAAACGTTTATGCCCAGACCTGATATTCGTACATGGAAGGATGGACGTATATAAATCCGTCTCACGCCAGATCCACGAGATCTTCCATGATTATACGGATATCATAGAACCGCTTTCCTTGGATGAAGCCTTTTTGGATGTCACTGATAATAAACGAGGCATCTCTCTCGCTGTAGATATCGCCAAGGAGATCAAGAAACGGATCTGGGATAATTTGAACCTGATAGCGTCAGCGGGAGTCTCCTACAACAAATTTCTAGCGAAAATAGCCTCGGATTATCGGAAGCCCAATGGATTATGCACCATCCATCCAAGCCAAGCCCTCGATTTCATAGCACGTCTTCCCATTGAGTCCTTTTGGGGAGTAGGCCCCGTAACAGCCCGGAAAATGCATACACTCGGTATCCACAACGGGCTGCAATTACGGGAATGTTCGGGGGAGATGCTTACCCGCCAGTTCGGAAAGGCGGGAATACTTTATTATGAGTTTGCCAGAGGTATAGACAACCGTCCCGTAGAAGCGGTACGAATCCGGAAGTCGGTAGGTTGCGAGCATACGCTAGAAAAAGATATCTCCCGCAAATCCTCTGTTATCATCGAGCTTTATCACGTAGCGACCGAACTTATCGGCAGGCTGGAACGTTCCGGATTCAAGGGAAACACACTGACCTTAAAGGTCAAGTTCCACGATTTCAACCAAATCACGAGAAGCCTCAGCCGTCCGGAAGAGTTAACAACCTTAGATAAGATCCTTCCCTTGGCCAAGGAATTACTGAAAGAAGTGGAATATACCGAGCATCCCATCCGACTGATCGGCCTATCCGTATCCAATCCCGTAAAAGAGGAGCCTCATACGAAAGACCGTTGGGAACAATTAAGTTTTGAGTTCAGCGACTGGAAATAACACTTGCCCTAGAAGGATAGCTTCATCATAAAACGTATACCCTTTGTCTGGATGCCCGGATGATCCTTATAGGTCAGACGCCATACATAATCCAAACGCAAGAACTTAAAGATATTCTCGATACCGACACCCGCCTCCATATAAGGAGTAGACGGGTCCATCAGGTAAGAGCCCTGCGGGAATAAGAACAAGCCCTCATTTTGCTCACCGATATACGGATTATTCTTATCCGTCAAGTGACCGAACATACCCCGGAAAGAAAAGACCTCTCTCCATTTTAACTTCTTGATAAGCGGAATACGGTTCAATAAGGCTCCGTTCATGAAATAAGTAATATCCCACGAAGCGTACTCATCGTTGATGAACTCCATCGCGTTCATATTCGTATAAGATTCCGGTTGCACCAAATACGACAAGTTTGCGTTTGGCAAGATCAACAAAGGATAAGGGGCCTTTGTCCAAACTTTACCTGCTTTAGCGAGAATATCCACATAACCGAAAGCAGAGAACCAAAAGCGTTTCTGGATACCAAGCTCCGTCTTCTGATAATCATACGAACAACCTAATACATCTTGGAAAGCCATCGTATGGTTCAAGGTGAATACCGGTGCGTCAAGCGTAATCGGATAACGGTAATTACGAGTCTGGTAGAATTTCTCATTCGGGGCAAAACGGAACTTAAACTCCACTTCCGACATCCGGTAGGAATCGGTAGCCGTGATCTGGCCATCCGGACCGATACGGTCAAACGCGGCGTAACCGGTTGAGTATTCCTTAAAATTCCGAAGTACCGCCCCATAAGCCCAGCCGTTATAATGCTCACGGTAATACGTCAGTTCCATATTCCTTAAATAGGTGGCACGTGTATCCTTCTGCCGCTTCAAGGCTAAGAACATATTATCCTTGTTGGTATACATATACTGCTGACCTAACTGGTTGATATCATATAGGTACTCGAAGCGAATAGAATGCACGGGAAATTCTTTCCGATAATCCTTCTTATCGATAAAAGAATATTCTACGATACCATCATATTTCAACTTGCGGTCTTTCGATCCATAAGCCAAATAACCATCCAAGAAAAGACGTTTACTGAACGCCGTTGTCGTGGTTCCACCGACACGGAAGCGGGCCCCCTCAATCGCGTTACCACTGATATAGGTGTTCATCGGACCAAACTCGAACTTGCTCTTCTCCGGAATCTTATTCGTCGCGATATAACCGGAGGTAAGGATCGAAACAACCTTCTCCGTCACATAGAAAATAGGAACGGAACGAAGTTTCGCCATTAGCAACTCCACGTTATTCTGCTTGCGAGTTCCCGCCTCAGTAGGACGATTCTCCTCCCAGAAATCCGCCGAACGGCGATAAGCTTCCATCGGTATAATAATAGGTGCGCTCTCCTCAAAAACTTTAGGATCATCTGGTCCCTCAAACGCTTGATTCGAATAGATATTCAAACGGCGGGCATACATTCCTTTCGATTTCTCCGTCAATTTGAAGTCCACGTTGATATCATCTTTCGTAATGATACGAGTCCCATCCGGGGCACGGTCGAAAGTCTGCTCGATCGTCATTCCACCGACAAAATTCAAGTTGATCTTCTTCGGGACATTCAACTTAACCTTCTGCACGAAATAAGTAGAATCCAACGTGATAAAAAGATGTCCCGTAAAACCGAACGTCTCCGGAGTAAACGGAGCGAAACCCAAATCCACGCACTTCTGTCCGGCGACCTCCACCGTGTCTAGCAAATAATATTTATAGAAGTTAGGCCCCATCGTAGACATAGGACTAACGAAACGGTTCAAGAACAAAGGAATATCATTCTGGAAGATATTCACTTCCCGGAATACCTCATTCAAGAACTGTTGCATACCGTCTCGTGAGAAGACCTCATCCACACCAGCCGCTTTCGTAGCCAGAACGACCCTCTTTTCCGTCTTCGGGTCTTTACGATAATAAACGGTCTGGATTTTCTCACGTTCGGATACCGGCAAGATCGTCTTTCCCACCTCCAACGTATCGATAAACTCAGTCAAGAAGTCAAACTTTCCCGCCTTTCCATCTTTTTTCGGTTTCGGTTGGTAATCGTTCATAGCGAAGACCATCTTCTCGTATTGATCATACCGAAAATAATCATGATTACGAGGATCGTTGCTCTCCCGACGTGCGATAGCGTTTTTGATAAAGGTAACCGCAGGATTATCCTTCTTCCGATATCTTTCCTTTCCCGGCTTGATAATCACCTCCGACAAATTAATACTTGTCGGAGCTAACTGAATCTTCAAATGTTCCGCTTTACCCGGAACGAATTTCAATTCTTTCTCCGTATAACCCAGATAAGAGACCTGTAAAGTACGTACCTTAGATGAAGAGGAGAGCGTAAAAGCCCCATCCAGATCTGTCGTAGCACCTATCGTAGTTCCCTTCAAAATCACAGCCACATAAGGCAAAGGTTCTCCCGTAATAGAATCAGTCACGATTCCTTTTATCATGTAGTTCTGGCTCTTCGCTACCCAAGCGAACGCCAATAAAAGCCATATAAAAACAATTCTCTTCCCCATCAGATCTGACACCTCATTAAACTCCGCAAAAGTACAACAGGATCATTTATATAAATGTTCCAAAACACATGCAATATATTCCAATTAGCAACAAATGGTCTAAAAAGCCAATCGTACTTTCAAGAACGACTAATCTGAAGCCCCTTATTCGATAAGCTCATCTCCACGAACCGGGCGTTCGAATTGGGTGGAGAAAGAGTCAATATCTTTCGGATTTGCAGGGCCGCACCCGGGTCTTTCGCTACGATATATAAGTAACCACCACCGCCTGCTCCCGGAAGTTTATATCCCAAGGCATAAGCCTGTATCTTGGAGATAATAGCTTCCACCGCCGCCGGATTCGTTCCGGAATCGAGTGCCTTATTTTGCTCCCAAGTCTTTCCGACCCATTTACCATAAGTCACGAAGTCTCCGCATTGGATCGCCTCGTACATATCAAGCGCATGAGCTTTCATCTCGGACAAAAGACCTAAATGCGCCTCGCTATTCAAGAACATACCTCGTACGATTTCCGATAAAATATCTTTTGCCGTACGAGTAATTCCCGTATAATAAAGAAGATGACAAGGCCGGTATTCCGGATCAGTAAACAAGTATTCCGGCAGCCAACGTACCAAAGGATTCTGATTAAAACCCTCGTTCGTTTGCAAGAGTTTCAAACCGTGCAATACGCCACCGTATTGATCTTGCCATCCCCCGCCGGTAGTCAGCAATTGTTCTAAAATCAAGGTGCGGTTTCCGATCTCATTCTTATCCCAAGCCAAGCCACAAAAATCAGAGATAGCGCCCAGCACGGTAGCCGCGAGGATCGAGCTAGTGCCTAAACCGGAACCCGCCGGTATCGCCGCCAACAAGGTAATCTCCAGCCCGCTACCAAAAGCTTCCAACTGGACATCCAAAGAAGCATAAGCCTCCGCCGAGAATTCCGGGACAAATCCCGCCAAGGCCAAAGCCGCTTTCGGGATGGAAAACGGCGATCCTACCTTATTATAATCACGAAGCTCGTCCCATGAAGAGATAACCTCCATCGCTCCCAGATCGATCGAGCGAAGGATAATCTTATGGGTATCGGAAGGCTTGATATAGACTTGTAGCGGTGGTTGCCCGTTTAACTCGATCGCCACGTTCACCACGTTTCCACCCGCATATAAGCAATAGGGCGGCGTATCTGTCCACCCACCTGCCAAATCGATACGTACCGGACTACGTCCCCATACGATCTGGTCCCGATAGACATTCAAACACGGCTGCTGCTTACTTCCGAGGACGGAACCGACCAGCCCCTCCCGCAACAAAGCGAAAGCCTTTTGCTCCTCCTCCTTATACGTTTCCCCCAAGATCTTCATCACCTGAGAGCGGAACATATGATTATGTATCCTTTTCATCAACGGATTATCCTCGGAAAGAGCTTTCGGTAAGACAATCTTGTCTTTGGCGAAGCTTTCCGCCGCATCCGAAAGATCCAATTGATAGAATACACTTTTCTCATGATTAGCGGCCAATAATGACCAGTCTTTTTTACGGAAAACTTCTCGCTGAGCTACTAAACGGCGTAAATTCGCTTGATCGGACAAATCATTCGCCGATAATTTTCGGGCGGAAAGCCAAATAAACTTTCCCTCTTCTCTATCCGGCTCCGTAATCATCCAGCGCAGCACTTTTCCCAGCTCATCCACGGTTTGGCAAATAGGGAACAAAGGTGCGTTTTGTATATCCTCATTCCCTCCCAAGGTGATCCCTCGCTCCATCGCCCAAGTCAAGATAGGTTTCCCCATAAACAAGGTAGACACATCAGACAAGGCCCCTTTAAACAAGTCATTAAAACCATAGGGCCTTGCCGCCCAATTAGCTTCCCCTACCGGGACAACATCTACACAGACACCTTCCGGAAGAGATAAGTTCCAATTATTCTCCGGAACACCCGTTATAATTTGCTGGCCACGTAACGTCCAATTCTCACCGATATAACTATTCTCTATCCATAATTCCGAATTCTCAGCGGTCAATTTCTGGTGTAACACCGCATTCTGCACAAACATGGCGGGATGTGGTTTCACCTTACGCTGCATGATCGCACGTTGATCCCTAACTAAGTTCTGTACCGCCAATGTAGAGGAAATCAACTCACGGCTAGTTCCATAATGATAGAACTCTCCACCCGGAAGCGGCAGAATCGCTACTGAAAGCTGATTCAACTCCGAGTCCGTGATACGTGGATTCTTCCCCAAGGCCAACCCGAACTCAGCATATAAATCATACGCCTTCATCGCCTTGCCATCCTCGGTATAGGAATGTTTCATTAATAACCGCACCGCCTTGTCGCTTAGCAGCCAGATACCGATATCCATCAAGAATAAATGACTACCCGCCAATTCCCCCAAAGTTTCCAACGAAGGCTTCTGTAGCATGAAGTCCAGAGTGTCCGGAGACTTACGGCTCGATACAAAAACCCCGTGATTCTTGGCCAACGAAGGCTCGACCCATAAACCGTAACAAACCACATCTACCTCAGGAATCTCCTGCAAAGGCTGGTTAGCACGGATATATACGTCACCGCTAGCGATCAAGGTATGAAGCGATTCCGGTGCCTTTTTCATGATCCGTTCATAAAGAGGTAATTGCAAGGACAATAAGTTCTGGGATAACCTCTGCCCTCTTGCCCAGCGAAACACAGGGATCGGAGTCAATATTTTCCCGGATGGCGCATATCCGGGCAAACGGCGGCTTTGCCCTCCGGCATGCAACAAGATACGCTTCTCCTGTCCCAACCACTCTTCCGTCGGTACATCCGGAGCCTCTTTTTGCCGGGAGGCCTCCAACAACCAAGTCGTTCCTCCCCCGGACCCTAAGCGGGCGCCTACCGGATCCGAGGTGCAAAACCATTCCTCTGTACTTACATGCTCTACCGCATGGAAACAATCTACCAAATTTGGAGGTAAAGACAATAACTTTTTCATACCCATGATCATTCTAAGACTCCATCTTATTTTTCGAAAGCAAAAGTAACTTAAATTTTCTATACGGATATCCATTAACCCTTTTTATTACAATTTGTATGGAGTTCAAGCCCACTCAACTTCTTTAACACACCCATAAAAAAGTTTGTTTTTACTAAAACGCACTATCAATCAATCCGTTTCCAGTATCTTGGTTGTTGTTTAATTAAATATAGGACATATGGTATACGGTTATGTAAGAGTCAGTACAGACAAACAAACTACTGAAAACCAGCGATTCGAGATTGAGAAATTCACAAAATCGAGGAACATGAGAATCGACAGGTGGGTAGATGAGACGATCAGCGGGACAAAAGTAATCGCCGATCGCCAACTTGGTAAATTATTAAAGCAAATACGTAAAGGCGACATCCTGATCACGACGGAACTGTCACGTCTCGGACGTAATCTTATGCAAGTTATGAGCTTCCTTCATCAATGTATGGAAAGAGACATCATTGTATTTACGGTAAAGGAAGGTTACGAACTCGGAAATAACATTAACAGTAAAATCTTGGCATTCGCATTTAGCCTAAGCGCCGAAATTGAACGCAACCTGATTTCGCAACGAACGAAAGAAGCGTTGGCTCGGAAAAAAGTGCAAGGTGCCAAACTGGGCCGTCCGAAAGGAGAGCGACCGGAAACCTGTAAGCTAAAAGGTAAGGAAGAGATGATCTTGCAGTATATTAAAGAACATAAGACTAAAGTATATATCAGCAAGAAACTGGGAGTAAACCGGCAAACCTTGAGGGAATTTCTCAAGACTCATCCGGAAATTCCACGGAAATGGAAAAGAATACAGAAGGATTAACAACTCGAGCAATAATTAACGTATGTTAAATTAGTTTAGTTTAGCAGACTTATCGCTCGTTTATTTGTTTATTCCCATTAACTTGCGGAGGAATAAGATAGAAATATACTTGAAATATCCTAAAAAACATTTCATCCTTTATTCCTCTATCATTCATAAAACGCCGCAAGGTTAACATGTATTCAAGACATCAAACATTTGTTTAATCTTTTAATATAAATCTTATGGAAAAAACATTGGTTATTTTAAAGCCTTGTACCGTTCAGCGAGGGCTGATCGGTGAAATCGTAACCCGTTTCGAAAAGAAGGGACTCCGTCTGGCCGGCATGAAGATGGTTTGGCTGACTGACGAGATCTTGAGTGAGCATTACGCCCACCTAAAAGAAAAGCCTTTCTTCCAACGGATCAAGGACGCGATGAGTGTATGCCCGGTAATTGTATGTTGCTGGGAAGGGGTAGATGCCATACATGTAGTAAGAACCTTGGCCGGCGCTACCAATGGTAGAAACGCCGCTCCCGGTACGATACGGGGAGATTATAGTATGAGCGTACAAGAGAATATCGTACACGCATCAGACTCACCGGAGACAGCCGAGATCGAATTGAAACGCTTCTTCAAGGATGACGAGATATTCGATTATGAGCTGAAAAACCTATTGAGTCTTTACGCCAATGACGAGTTTTAAATAAAAAAGAATAGCCGGAAACGAGAGAAATCATTCTCACCTTTCCGGCTCTCATATTTAGAAACCAACATCCTATTCTCCCGAACTGAATGAACAACCTAATTACTAATCTAAAAATCTAATACCATGAAAAACACACTACTATATCTATAACAGGGCATCCCCGCAAAATGTTTAAGGGATTTCATCCTGAAATTAGAAAGCCGATAAAAAACGTTTGTACGCCTCCAGTTGCCTTTCAAAACAGAAAGTTGTCTGGGATAATCTTAAGCAGTTCGCTTTTAGCTGTCGATACTCCTCATCCGGCAAGTGGCTCATGGCCCGTATATTTTTAGAAAGTCGCTCATAATCTCCGGGGGCCGAGACAAGGCCCAACTGATTCTCCTTTACAATCTCCTCGCCCTCGCCGCCTCCACAAAACAAGATAGGAACGCCTAACGGCAGCAAATCAAATAATTTAGAAGGTACCGCCCCCCTTATACGAACCGTCAAGGGGATAATGGAGGCATGGTAACGTGTAAGCTCCTCACGCATCCGTTCCTTGGGCAAAGAGCCATGATAAAAGACCCCTTTATCATGTGTCCTCACATAATCCTCTATCTCCAAGGCTTGATTGCCCCCTCCAAATAAATGAAGCTCCGCTCCCATCCCTTTAAAATCGATACGCTCTATCAACTCCAATATATTCTGCGCCACGCCCAGCAAACCGGCATAGACGATCCTGAAAGGCTTTCGAGAAGAAGGGGGTTGATTCGGTAAAACAAAACGATGCTGCAAATTCCGATACAAGAACGAGGCCTTGCCCGGCTCATACCGTTTTATATAATCCACGATCTCCTTACTCTGCCCTTGACAGGCCGTGGCCTTACGATAAAGGAACCGTTCGATACGCCCCATCACCCCATGATAAACGCCCCCCTCTTTCATGGCCCCCAGCTCCACGGCCGACAATGGCCAAAGGTCTGAGACGTTCAGCACCACCTTTTTCTGGTAGCAGCAACGAAAAAGCAACATGGCCGAGGCCGCCGCCAAAACAGGAGGGGTCTGGATGATCACCTTATCATAAGATTTTATACGCTTACGCTTGAGAGCGAAACACCAAAGGGTCGTGGCGAAAGTGCACATACTGGCAAGACGGACCAACGGTCTCCTCGAGATCGAGGCATACGTCCAGTACCTGAAGACCATTATCCCGTTTACATCCTCTGTCTTGGAAAAAGCCCCCCTATATCCATCAAAGATACGTCCCTTGGGATAATTGGGTAAGCAAGTCAACACATCCACCTTTATCCCTAAGCCGGACAGTCCCTCCGCCATGTTCGTAATGCGTGAGGGTGCCGCACCGATCTCCGGAAGATAAGAGGGAGAAACGATCAAGACCCTCATTCCTTCCGGTTCAAAAATTCCACGATCCTTCCGCAAGCCAATCCATCGCCATAGGGATTGACCGCCTTGCTCATCGCATCGTAATAAGCCGTATCATCAAGCAACGCCGAGACCTCGCTCACGATCTTGTCATAGTCCGTTCCGACCAGTTTCACCGTACCTGCCGCGAGAGCCTCCGGACGCTCGGTCGTATCACGCATCACCAACACGGGCTTGCCCAAGCCGGGAGCCTCCTCTTGGATACCGCCGCTATCGGTCAGCACTATCGTTGATTTCTCCATCAGATAGACAAACGACAGATATTCCAATGGCTCAATGAAGAACATATTACCCAGATCAGATAAATCCCCGCCGAATACCTCGTGAATCGGTTTGCGCACATTGGGATTCAAGTGCATAGGATAGACAAAATCCACCTCCGGATACTTCCGGGTCAAGTCCTTGATAGCCGTACACATCTGGATGAATCCATCACCGAAGTTCTCCCGGCGATGACCCGTGATCAACACCAGTCTCTTGCCTCCGGCCAGACGGTTCACGTCATACCCCGAACGTAAAAGCACGCCTTCCAGCTCCTTGTCCAGCTCAGCGTCCGTCTTTATCTTAGTCACCACTTGCCGTAAGGCGTCTATCACCGTATTGCCGGTAACCAAGATTGAGTCCGGATTCACGTCCTCTCGCATCAAGTTTTGCTTGCTCAACCGCGTGGGTGCGAAATTATACGTGGCGATACGCCCCGTAATCTGCCGGTTCATCTCCTCCGGCCACGGGCTATAGATATTGTGGGTACGAAGGCCGGCCTCTATATGACCTACAGGTATCTGTTGGTAGAAAGCGGCCAAGGCGGCCGCCGTGCTCGTGGTGGTATCCCCATGCACCAGCACGACATCGGGTGTCGCCTCACGCAACACGTCACGCATACCGGTAAGGACACGGGCGGTCACGTCATATAAGTCCTGACCCTGCCTCATGATATTCAAATCATAATCCGGCGTGATCTCGAACAATTTTAACACTTGATCCAACATCTCCCGATGCTGTCCGGTAACGCACACGATGGTCTCGAACGACTCCGGATGTTTCTGGAACTCCTTCACCAGCGGAGCCATCTTGATCGCCTCGGGACGGGTCCCGAAGACTAACATTATTTTCCTCATTACAGCGTATTCTTCTATTTAGCGAACGATTATTTCTTGAATGTCCCGCAAAAGTCCAGCACCTCCACGTCATCCCGATAATTCAACCCCGCAAACTCCCTATGATTCACCAAGAAAACCACTATATCCGCCTTCTCGTATGCCTCCTTATAAGGGGTCAACTTAAACAGCTTATGCTCCGAAACGTTCGGCTCCACCACCATGATATCAGCGTTGTTGCACGATTGCAACACCTTCGTCGTTATTCCCTTGGCCGGAGACTCGCGCAAGTCATCGATATCAGGCTTGAAAGCCAAGCCCATCATTGCCACCGCCGGCTTACGCCCATGCTTCAGCTCAAACCGTAGCATGGCGTTCCTCACTTTCTCAGCGCACCAGAAAGCCTTGTAATTATTCGTCTCACGGGCCGTCGAGATCATACGGCTCTCCATCGGAAACTCCGCCGTGATGAAATAAGGGTCCACCGCTATGCAATGACCGCCAACACCACAACCCGGCCGTAAGATATTCACACGGGGATGCCTGTTCGCCAAATCGATCAGCTCCCACACATTGATTCCCGCTTTATCGCAAATAAACGACAGCTCATTGGCGAAAGCGATCTGTACGTCCCGGCTTGAGTTCTCGGTCAATTTACACATCTCGGCCGTCTTGCTATTCGTTGGGTGAAGCGTACCCTTCACGAACTGGCCGTAGAACTCCATCGCCTTACGGGTAGAGGCCTCGTCCATACCGCCGATGACCCGATCGTTATGCACCAACTCATAGATCACGTTACCCGGAAGCACCCGCTCCGGACAATAAGCGATATAGATCTTGCCCTCCAGCTCCGGCCGTTCCGAGAAAATCAAACTAGCCATCAGCTCGGTCGTCCCCACCGGCGAGGTAGACTCGATCACGTACAAATCCCCCTCCTTCAACAAAGGAAGCACCATACGGGTAGCCGACTCAACGAACGATACGTCCGGCTCATGATCCCCCTTGAAAGGAGTGGGTACCACCATGAAATAAGCGTCGCTCACCCGAGGCTCGGTGTACGCCTTGAAATGTCCGGAGGCCAGTACCTCCCGCAACATCTCCTCCATACCCGGCTCGATGATATGCAATTTCCCTTGGTTGGTAACCTCCACCACCTGGGCGTTAATATCCACGCCGGCGATATCCACCCCGTGCTTTGCGGCAATAATAGCCGTGGGCAGGCCAATATAGCCCAAACCCATGAAACATGCTTTCATAAGAAATATGTGTTAAAAAGATAATGTATCAAAAAGTATTCGGCCTTTCAGTATTCAGACCGGTAGGAATCCTTAATAGTCAGGTTTTGACATACGCATTCCAAGCATATCTAATGTAAATGATATGCGTTAGATTCACGCTCAAGACTGGAAAAAGTATTTTTTCAGCCTATTTATCGATCAATAAAAGTAATGTATTTAAATAATCCTCAACAGAATCCATCAAAGGAAGAATCTCATTGGCATCAATCACAATCCAGTCATCATAATCTCCACTTTACCTCAACTCAAGCTCAATAGCATCTAATTCCACATTCTTGAAAAAGGGAGTCCCCTTACGCTTCATCCATTCCGTGAAAGTGTACAACTTCGTGCTAAAATATTCACTGAATTGCCATCCCAGATCCACTAAAGGATACGCATAAGTGTCAAAATCAGCGGAAGTGATCTTTTCCTTATCTAATAATATCAGAATATCCCAATCCGATTCATCATGCACATCTCCACGGGCTTGCGAACCGAACAAAAAGACCTTTGTCCCTGCCGGCATCACTTGCTTTATCAAAGCCCTAAGAGAAATTAATATATCGTCCTTACGCATTTGCATTTAAAATAAATCTTAGAATAAAGATACTTACTTTTAGTAAGGTTACAAATATTCTTCTTGATTTTCTATTTCTACTATCTCATATAGGTTTCACAAAATTGATAGATTTCTGATTAAAACCATTTAAAGTTCCATGCTCACGAATATAAGCACGCATAGCCCGTTTGTCCTCTATCATCTGTTTAAAAAGCCCTTTGCCCTTCTCCACGGAGGAATCAATCGCTAATGTATCTTTAATCCATAAGTATTTGATAATTCTAAATGATCAACTATACCATCATAATCATCAACAGAAACAGGATTAACAGGAAGCGATGAAATTTCCATATGCTCATCAAAAAGTACAGGAAATGTAACACACCCATATTGAAACAACCTCATAGGCAAAAAATCTTTTTTATATGATTTTAGTTTCTGACAAGCCAAATCATCAGATACATAAAACACATCGATAAGATTAGATTTTATACCCTTGCCTCTCCTATTATCAATTAAAGAGATAATCTTAGAAGAAACAGAAGGTCTGGGTTCTACTGTCGTCGAGAAGACCAAACCTTCTTTCAAGATCAATCCATAAATCACAGACCCACCAAGAGATAATAGTTTCCGGGGTATGCTATCAGAAAAAGGCACATAATATAAATAGTTATCCTCCATCACCGCATCTGTGGCGTAAAGCAATCCATTTTCCAATACCTTCCCAATCACAGCTCGGTATGACTGTTGACCTACTAAATAAGGAGTGACCTTAGAAAAATCACTATTAGCTATGTAAATCCCCACGTCATCACCAAAATCCCCTGTGAAAATAAAAAAGCGTTCACGATATTTATCGTATAATATATTATGTATATGTTTTACTGATCCTGCGGGAAATGTATAGCATATTTCACTATGCAAAGATTCATCTAATTTATAGATATGAATTTCTTCACCATTCACATTTTGACCATAATCACCATAATATACGACATTCATTCCATAAGACCTCATAGAACAAAATGTTAGCACTTCACTAAATCCTATTCTGAGATTTTCCACACTCACAATATTTGCTTTACTTAGCGATATAAACCACAACTTCCGAAGGAAAGCGAGTATTAAAATATCTTCCGTAAGAAACGTTGCGCACCGTGGCTCTAATCGGAATAGACGAACGAGGGAACGAAATCTACACAAATATTTTATAAAAGGCGACTGTGTTGGCATTTCGATTTTACAACCATCGGGCAAGAGCACTTTCATTCTGTCAAAACCAATAAACCCATGATCCGATAAGATAGATAGTATTTTCATTCTTTTATCTTTTTTTTGATTAAATAGAAGATATTTTTCAACAGGAACATGAATGCCCCATCATATCCTTACTGAACAATACTCTTATAACCATTAATATATTTCTCCGCAATCCAATTCCAATCAAACAGGGTAAAATCAACTTGCTTATTGGAATATATGCTCTGATTATTCAATATCGTGTAAATAGCCTGCTCTATTTCCTCTATCGATTTAGCGTTAACTCCTATGCCTACAGGAGATTCTTTTTCCGAGAATAATTGGTCAACACCTTGACCTTTACCATATATTATCGGGAGATTCTGCGATAATGCCTCTATATAAACCAATCCGAATGTTTCATAAATACTTGGCATCGCAAATAACGCATGATGCCTCATTATAGATCGTATTATCGATTTATCATGAATCCTACCTAAATTCCGAACAAAATCACTATTCCGATTTATCACATTGAGAGTCTTATTTCTATGATCTTCACCTCCTCCAATAATAGTCAGGTAAACATCTTTAAAAGCAGGATTAAAACGAACCCGACGTATAGCCTCAATCAAACGACTCACATTCTTATTCCTAGAAAAATCCCCAACATAAAGCACTCCCCTTCCTGATCTTATGGTCGTATCAAGGTGTGAAAGCCAATAATCATCAATACCATTGGGCTGAAAAACAAATTTATACCTAATACATTCTAGAATAGATCGTGTAAAATAAAGTTGCTCAAATTCTTTCTTAAGGGCTTTCGATAAGAAAATTATATTCTTTGCATGTAGTAAAATTTCACGACCGGCGTTCCATGTTTGGGGCTGGGTTTTTGAAAAAGTATTTATGTCCGTGTTCCGAACGGCAACTATGTAAGGGATGCCGTATTCCCTATAAGCCTTATAAGCTAATCCGCCATCAGAAAACAACGTAGCAGCATGAATCAAGTCAAATTCACTTAAATCGACCCTTGCTTTCATGTCCTTATACAAAACTCTTCGCTTATAATGATAAAGAAACTTATACCACGACTTGATAATATAACTATAAATAAATTCGACATGAGTTCCTTCAAATCGGTTAACACCTATTAGCTTCTGATCTCGGACAGGACAATAGACCACTTGTTCCACTCCCTTTTCATCCAATTTTCTCACCAAGCTAACATGAACCTTACTCCCCGCAAAGTCATTACAGATCTGTAAAACTTTCATTCTGATATATTATAACCGACCATCTATGATTTCTCTTTTAAAAACCCCCTTGACATCATAGATCACGCCTCCATCCTTAATAAGACTTTTCACATTAAGACTCAAAAATTCCGCATGGGCAACACCTAAAATGACGGCATCAAACTTCTCTTTCTCTGCAAGGCTACTAACAATCTTTATACCATACTCATGTTCTACAGCTCTAGGATTTGCCCATGGATCATAAATGGTAATATTTTCCGTGTATTCTTTAAATGTATGATAAATATCCACGATCTTCGTATTACGAATATCAGGGCAATTTTCCTTGAAAGTGATTCCTAGAATAAGGATCTTAGCATTTTTCACTATTACCCCTTTTTTATTCATACATTTAATAGTCTGCTCTGCCACATAGGCACCCATGCCATCATTCAAGCGACGAGCAGAAAACATCAGACGAGGTAGTACCCCATATACCTGTGCTTTTTGAATCAAATAATATGGATCCACCGAGATACAGTGACCACCCACCAAACCCGGTTTCAACTTAATAAAATTCCATTTGGAACCGGCCGCCTCAATCACGTCATTCGTATCGATACCCATTGCATTGAAAATCTTAGCTAACTCATTCATAAAAGCGATGTTTACGTCACGTTGTGAGTTTTCAATTATCTTCGATGCTTCTGCGACCTTGATAGATGGAGCTTTATGTGTACCATTCACTAATACCGAATTATAAACCTCATCTACGATATCAGCTATTTCCGGCGTAGAACCTGAGGTTACTTTCTTGATTTTCTCTACCGTATGCTCCTTGTCCCCCGGATTGATTCGTTCCGGTGAATAACCGGCAAAGAAATCCGTATTAAACTTCAAACCCGATATTCTTTCTACAACCGGAAGACATTCCTCTTCCGTGACACCCGGATATACCGTTGATTCATACACCACGATATCACCTTTGGATATCACCTTCCCCACCGTTTCACTCGCATCCCATAACGGGCAAAGATCCGGACGATTATTCTCGTCCACCGGAGTAGGTACAGCCACTACATAGAAGTTACAATCCTTAATATCCTCCAACGAAGTAGTACACTTAAAACCATGGTTACAGATAGCATCCTGCAACAATTCATCCGCTACTTCCAACGTAGCATCATGACCTATCATCAATGTATCTACACGGCTTTGATTCATGTCAAAACCAATTGTGGGATACTTCGTTGAGAAAAGTCGAGCTAAAGGTAAACCGACATAACCCAAGCCAATTACGGCAATCTTTATAACATTCATACGTGTAATTATTTTAACATAATAATCTAATTATTATATATCTATCAATAAAATAAGAAGTCTTTAAACTATATCAATTTAGGGAAAGAAAGAAATTATAGGAATATTCTCCAGTATTGCCCATTATAACTTTTAGACTATATGGCAACAACAAATAAATTAGCACAAGAATATATACTAATTTTCGGCTATTCATCTTTAAATAAATCAGCAAATACACAAGAGGTATACAAGAAAACAACTCAAAATAAAGTCCCAAACGAGACACTAGAGACATTGATACTACAGAGAGTTTGAAAGCATACCCACATAATCCAAAAACGAATAATTTTCTTTGATAATTAGTAAGATCCATTCTAGGATATATATATATAGCATATAAGAACAAAGGCATACATACATATTTTGTAAGTATTAACAAAGACTTCTGACTATCCATTTTTTCTGACCCAAAATACCCGCTATACTGATCAAAATAAGGCAAGAAGAATGCTATAACATCATCCGATATCAATAAGCTACAAATCATACCTGTCACTAATATACCATAAAGCCACGTACTCTTCCGCCATTCACTTACCCAATAATAAAGGACTGGAAAAATCACCATGACAACGAGTGAACTTTGGTGAAAAAAGGGAATGACAACAAACAAGGCTATAGATACTACATAACGTTTTTTCCTTATAAGGATAATGGCCAACCACAATAAATACATGGCAAAATACTGTCTTATTCCATTCATTTGATTGTTAAAAGCTCCGGTAAAGACAATAAATACAAACAAAAACAGGTAGATGTATTTGCTGCCGACAAGAGAATAAGCAATATATAAATATATCACAGACCAGACAGCAGCTATAACAAAAAAGATACCCTGTCCATATACTCCTAAGTGCTGACACGTTTCAACAAACCAAGAAAAGGCATATTCGCCTCTACTTTCATTCACATAAGCCAAATTTGCCCCGGGAACAAACATTTCCATATAAGAAAAATAATCAGTTCCTACGTTATACTGTCCGCCGATTAAAAGACTCCACATCATTAACATCGGTAAACCAAACAATAACGTTTGTCCAAGACTTAGCTTCCTGCACTTACTCAATAATGACAGGTAACCACAATTTACAACTATAAAAAGAAGATAAATCATAATGACAACAAAGAAATAGCCTCAAAGACCCGATCACATCCAGAGTCGAACCCGAAATGAGAAACATAAATACGCAATATGTCTGATTGCCAATTCTCATTATCTCGCATAAAAACAACAAGCGTTTCGAGTCCTTTCTTAAAACTATCCTCATCATGATAAACTTGAAAAAAGGGATAACCAAAGAAAACATCATACCCGCGGGCTGACACCTCATGCGTAAGTACAGGCATACCTCGCCTTAAGGCATCCATCAGACGTAATTTTAAACCCCCACCCACATTCGTAGGACATAAAAAGATAGACCCCCTATCTATTACCTCATCCATGACAGGAGGATTGGGTATCAAACTTAAGCGATCCGAATGTTCATCACAAAAGCCAACAATTTCTTCCCCGGGATTTCTTCCCGCAAAAATCACATTCCAATCTTTATAGTTTTCTTCTAGAATAGAATAATAACGTTCCTTGAAATCCATAATACCGGTTATCGTCTGCGTAGAGTTCATGCTTCCAGAAACGATGATATGCCGGACAACGGAATCTCCCTCTCCTCTCATAGGTAACAAGCTGACAGATGAAGGTTCAAATACGCCCAAAATATATTCCCTGCCACGGCAATCCCCATAATATTTATGAAACAAACGCTTATCTTCTGCGGTTATGTAACAATTAAGGTCGCTCTTTAAAAAGGCATTTCGCTCAATACGATTCAGCAATGTGGCATTCAAGCCCCATAAAGTCTTCCAAGACCTATTTCCCAAATGGTATTCGCGCTCGAAATTATGATGAATCACGATCACCTTAATCCCTTGCTCATGAAAAAGGTTGATCATATCACCGGCATATACGCCACCATTTATCACGCAACAGCTATATTTTCCAGCTACCGCCCTTACATAGTGCCTAAAGAAGGCTAAATTACGATGAAACTCACCATGCACTATCCCTATTATTTTCTTCACAAATCCCCTCCGAGGAACATGAATTGCATCCGCATACATACCTATGCAATTCTCCTCTGCCATTGCCAAATCCACGACACAAGGAAACAGATGCTTAAACGCATTATAATAAGCTAAATTTGCTAAACCTCCACCTGTTCGTTTACCCATATCACACGTGGCTATAAAAAGAATCCTTCTCATACTAATTTATAATATTGTGCCAAAAGGCAAGTAGGCTTCACCGCCATAATCCACAAACAATTTCATATATAACTGAACTGCCATCATTGCTATAAATAAGGCGAAACACCAAAACTTCCTAACATCTGAACTCAAGGAAAAAATCACGAGGGTCAGCAGCAATGATTGACAATACATATAAGGAGTCAACATACGACTAAACGTATTCGTTACACTACTGAAAACCGGTAATAAAACGACAGCGAAGGTAAATAGGTTGAGCATCCCCCCCCAATTGTTATTTTATGTTTCTTTTTTATAAACAAGACAAACAAAAGTAATAAGAGCAAACGCCCTAGCATGGAACGCATATACAATTGCGCGGCAGTCTGTCCGGCATTAAAACTCATATCAGCACCTCTGCTCATATATCCCTCAATCTTAGCTTCATACATTCCACCCAAGAAAGAACCTATAGAACTAAAATAATCCGAAAAGTCAATTATTGAACCTATCAATATGCCACAAACTATCGCAAGTACAGCTCGTCTATTTGAAAAATGGAACTGATAAATCCAATAAGCCGGCAAAAACGCAAAAGCGGAGCGATGAATAAGACCGGCTAAAAACACCAGCACTAAAAATGCCAACAAACGTCTGTCACGTATCATTACAATGGAAAAAAGTAATATGGCCGTAGATACAGATTGGCGTACAAAAAATATACCACAAAAGTTTGATCCCCATAAAAGCATAAGAGTAGTCATAGGAAAAGGAGACAGCCGCTTGATCGCAGCAGTTTGAAAAGTAAACAGCAAGATCCCCTGAATAAATAAAGTTACCGTATAGCTTTCAAAATAATTTTTACCGATACTATTAATCATCATGAAACCCGTCTCCATGTTAGCGTATAATTCCGGATGCAAATAGATCTCATAATAACTATCCCAATCTGTTCCTACTCTCCAACGAAGGAACGACAAGCAAAACAAAAAAAACGAGAAAATATACAGCCAATACGTACAACGTTTTTTGACTAGAAAAATCTCCAAAAATGAAAAAAAAGTCAAAAGAAATGATAACGTAATATATAATAACATACAATCAAACTACAATTTACATATACTTATATAATAATACTCACTATCCTTCGTGCAAAATGGCGCAATCCTTGTCCTATATGATACAAGATAGACACAATACTCAGCATGAAAATAAGCATGACAGTTATCCCATAAAAGAAGAACGAAAAGAATCTATCCTCCGGACGAAAAGGTATATAATCAGAAATATAATAAACAAAAAACGAACATACCATACTTGCGATTAGATGCTTAACATACATAACCACATAAATCCGCAAAGGCAATCTCAATCCCTTACAAAACAAGAACCAAGGTTTCCAGCAAAAAACGACGATCAATAGGCTTATCAACACGCCCAACAACACACCATGTAATCCAAAGAAATATCCCAGCAGGACAGACATCCCGATGTTAATAGAAGCTTCCGTTACCGGTGCCCAAATATCACCGAACAGACCATAAGCGTTAATATAAGCATCCACGGTCGTGCGGCTCAAGTTGATAAACAAGATGGCAGTCATCAATAACAACGTCATGGAGTCTAGCACATATTCTTTCCCGATCCACAAGGTTATAAATGAGGGAGTAAGCATAAATACCCCAAAACACATCACGCAGGTAAACAAAAATCTCACGGAGAACAGTTCCTCAAACACCGACAGAATCCGTTTTCGATCTCCCTCCGCTACCAAATTCCCAACCCCCGCATTCATACTATTAAAAATAGCGATCATCAGTGTCTGAATCCCGAGGATCACCAACATATAATTACCGTAAAAAGCAACTACCGTTAAAGTCGTATAAGCATATATAATAATGGGACTTGTTTGTGTCAACGCAAAGCCTCCGATCTTATGAAAAAAAAGTTGCTTAATTTTCGTTAGTATATCCGGATATTTCCTTGCCAGCTCTCTGCCCATAAGCAAATTTGTCTTTAAATGAGGATAAGTACGGTCGATCACCCGATTCAAAGCAATCGAGGCTACTACCGCAAACACCACCTCCAATACCAGCCACCAAACATATCCATGATCCAAGAACCGAATCGCTACTATCTGGCAAAGCAACTTAACCAACATAGAGGCCTTATAGCTATACTGGATCTTATACTCTTTCTGATCCGCGGAAAGAACAATCTGCTTGTAATTAACAAAATAACTCAGTAACGCACTAACCAACAATACCCCAAAAGAAGCATACGCATACCATAAGGGTAACGGCATCTTAGCGAAGATCCAAGGGAAAAACGCCATCAACACGAGACTTCCCACTATCACGATCCATGCGATACGCCGATACAACCAGCCTTGCAAGGAAACAATCTCATTGATAGCAACCGTATCCTTCTCTAATAAAGGCTTATATAATGTACAAGCAATGGCTGATCCTATTCCTAATTCCGCAAGGTTCAAGAACTGAAGCAAATTGGTAGCCGTAGTATTCAGTCCCAAGATCTCTGCCCCAAGATAATCCAAGAATACCTTACGGGAGAAAAATTGAAGAACCAGATTAATAAAATAAAAAGCCAAGGCTACCAAACTATTTTTTATACTTTTCGAAGTTCGTGAGTCTGTTACCATTGCTACAAAGAATTGTGTTTAATACAAAAATTGCTCTCCATGATAAAGAGCATACGCACGTAGAGGAACAGCGTATTCTTCGCTATCCGCTTATTATTCTCTGATTTACTAGGAATAAAGACAAGTACACAAACCACTCCCATCCCGCCGGTAAACCAGTAGGGCAAAAAACGAGTGTCTTGATTTAAAATGAGTTTAAACTATATTTATCGTGATAAGTCACCGAGACAAATCCCTCAGCATAACACAAATAGTGGAGTACAAATCCGGAACCTCCTTTTGAAGACTATAAAGTATCACGCTTGCGTCAATATCAAAATAATGATGGACAATGATATCTCTCATCCCTTTAATATCCTTCCAGTTTACAGCCGGATATTTAAGAAGTAATTCCTTATTCGTTATTTTGTCTAGATTTTTGATTGCCTCACCTACAGCGACAAGTTTCATACAAACACTATCCAATAGAATCATACCGGACTCATTCATATAAAAATCATCAACCGTATGAATATGCGAAGTTCTTGCCATTATCATTGAAAGAGTATCCTTTATCTGCGATAAGGTATCCAAGGCCAACTCTCTATCAAACATAGATCCCCTCCCTCTCGATGCGTTTACGAAGCAACTGATTCATCCGGTCTCTAAGACGGATGATATCCACCGGGCTTCCCAACAGTTCTTCCAATTCATTTTTCAAATGGGAGAGAGAGAAAAGCCCTTGCGCCTCACCCTCGTAATAAATGTCCACATCACTGCTTTCCGTCTGTTGATCACGAGCTACAGAGCCAAAGATACCCATCTTCAAGATTCCGTACTTTTTGCCTTTACGAACCTTGAAGTCTCTTAATAACGCTAGGATCTCTTGTCTCGACTTCATAAGAAAATAGAATATTGACAAAGAAACAAATAAATATCCAATTATGCAATCATTCATAAATCAAAACACCTACCCTTCCCCCAGCACATACTTCACGATCGCCCGCCGGATATTGCGCAAGCTCTTGCCTTGCTTGAAGGGGAGCAGGGGGATGATGGCGTTGATGAATTCCTTGCTCTTGATAAGTTTGGCCGGTTCCACGCAGTCGCAAAAGACCTCGTTGAAAAGGTCGGTCAGCACCGTTTGGCAGAGGGTGGCCACATCCGGGCATTGGGCGATTCGCTTTACGAAGTCGTGACGTACCTCCTCGTCTTGGATATAGGAGGCTAATAAATCACACGGCTCCGGATCCGGCCTCACGTCCTTTTCCGAAACGACCTCCGGCTTTTCTCCCGGGTCCAAGCAAATATATTGAATGGCAAACATGGCGTTGGGCAGCACCTGTATGTTCTCGCCATGGATGTGCAGCACACACGGGCTCGCTTTCTCTTCACTCATATCTTCTTCTTTTTCCTGTCACCGAATTACTTTTATGCGCAAATAACTTACCGATAGGTGCAAATAACTTACCGGACCGTTTTTTCTCACTCTTTTACCTTTCCTTTACCAGCCTAAACTTTAAATCAAACGAGTTAATGAAAGAATGTATCATGTCCTTTTTCAACGCCCCCATCTCCAATCAAGTGCCGAGCGGCGTGACCAGTGTCAAACAGTTGCATACCTATATCACCTCCAACGAGTGGCTGAAAGAACGAACGCTCAGCGTACAGGACGCTTTGAGCGACGAGAAACGGTTCCGCAAACTGAAGCAAAACTTACTGCCATACGTCACACCGGCCGGGGTCTTCTCCTATCGCAAGGAAGACCGCCTGTTATTCCTTTCCGGAGAGTTTGTCATCGATATCGACCATCTCCCCTCGCCGGAGGAAACCCTCCACTGGCGAGACACCTTGTTCGCCGATAATAAACTGAGACCGGACCTAGCTTTCGTCAGCCCAAGCACCACAGGTGTGAAACTGCTCGTCCCCTACCGGCTCTCACCCAAGGCTTCCATAGAGGAATCTTTTGATAAGGCACGGCTATCGGCATGGGAATACCTGAAATGGAAATACGGATTGAATGCGGATGCCTCAAACGCCGATCTCTCACGGGCGTGTTTCCTCTGCCATGATCCCTCCGCTAAGCTGCGGGAGAGTTGATAGTTGACAAATGACAGTTGACAGTTTAAATCATAAATTATAACTTATAAATCAAATGAACCCATTATCAGATTTAGAGCGGCTTGTCGCCGCCATCGAACACCAAGGGGCGAACATCGCTCCCACTTACCAAGAGTATATGCCGATCGCCTTCGCCACCGCCAACGATTGCGGGGAAACGGGAAGGACGTTCTTTCATCGCATCTGCCGCCTGTCCGAGAAATACCTCTACGAAGAAGCGGACAAGCTATACGACCACGCCCTCAAAGCGGGAAACGGGCGCAACGGATTAGGCTCCGTCTTCCACTGGGCCGAGATTGCCGGCGTAAAAACGGACAAGCAACTGGCCGACACCTTCCGCCAATACCTGAGGGAGAACAAGAATCCTTCAAACCTTCAAGCCCCTCTCACACCCACACACGCACATACGTACGCACGTGAGGACTTGCCACCCGCTTTCCCGGATTATCCGTGGCCCCCGTTCATCAAGCAGATGATCGATTGCGGGAACTCCATCGCCCAGCGTGACATACTCCTGCTGGGAGTATTCACCGTACTCGGGGGCACCTTGAACAAGCGGGTACGGGTATTATACGGACAAAAATACATGTACCCATGCCTACAAACCTTCATCGTAGCGCCTCCCGCCTCCGGAAAAGGAGCCTTGACATGGGTCAGGCGCCTAGCTGAACCTATTCACGAGGAGATGATGGCCCGCTACAAAGACAGCCTAAAGAATTATCGGGAGGAAAAGAACCGATGGGACTCACTCGGCAAGAAACGCTCCGAGACGCCCGAGCCGGAACAACCGCCCCTCAAGATGTTCCTCATAGCCGGCGATAACTCGGGTACCGGTATCTTAGAGAACCTCATAGAGGCCGACGGCGTGGGGCTGATCTGCGAGACCGAGGCTGATACCGTGAGTACCGCCATCGGAGCGGATCACGGCCATTGGAGCGATACCTTGCGTAAATGCCACGACCATGAGCGACTGGCCTTCAACCGGCGTACCAATCATGAGTACCGGGAATGCGATGAGTCTTATCTCAGCGTATTGCTAAGTGGAACCCCGGCGCAAGTAAAGCCGCTGATCCCCTCGGCGGAGAACGGCCTGTTCTCTCGCCAGTTATTCTATTTCATGCCACCTATCGATGAGTGGATGGACCAATTCGATTCGGAAGGCGAGGATTACGGCCTACGCTTCGCCACATGGGGAACACAATGGAAACAGGTACTGGACCTGATCAACGGATCGGTCCAAACGATCCAGCTAAGACTATCCGAGAAACAGAAAGAGCTGTTCAACCAACGGTTCGCCCAGTTATTCTCCCACGCCGGTTACGCCTATGGAGGTTCCATGCGAAGCGCCGTGGCCCGTATCGCCATCAATACCTGCCGGATCCTGAGTATAGTAGCCCTGTTGAGAGCCTTGGAGAAATTCCTCCCTCCCCAACAAAAAATTTTCAATTCTCAATTTTCCATTTTCAATTCCCCCGGTCTCTCCCCCGCCCCGGAGATCCCCATCGAGAATATCAAGGATGGTATCGTCCCCAAGCTGGACCTACGGGTCACCGACGAGGATTTCCAAGCCGTACTCATGCTCATTGAGCCTCTTTACCGCCATTCGAGCTATGTGCTGGGCTTCCTGCCTACCTCCGAGGCCGTCCCTGTCCAGACCTCTCCTGAACAGGCTTTATTCAATGCCCTCCCAATGATGTTCTGCCGTCGGCAGGCCGTGGAGGAGGCAGCGAAGAACGGCATACCCGAGAAAACACTCGACTCCTCCCTCAAACGGATGCTGGAGAAGGGAACACTGATCAAGACCGCACGGGGCGAGTACGCTTTCTCCTCGCACGTGTGTGTGCGTGAGAGACGCCCGAAGGAATGAAGGAATGAAGGAAATGCCACTACTGTCATCGCCCGTAAGCACTACCGTCGCAGCCCTACGCCAGTACTGGCGTTGTCTGATGCCAGTACCGGCACCGCCGCTCGCCTATACCGACGGGTGGCGGTATCTCCTCTCAAGGACGACCCAAGTAACGGAAGATCAGCTCCACTTGGAGGGAGGTGAAGACCCGTTGCCTCGGGCGGTAGCCCGTATCACCAAGCTCCCGGGTCAGACGATCGTTATACCGCATCCATTCCGCCAGCCGGTTCAGGGCCGAGACGGGGCTGATCTCGGGGGCGTAGGCCATGGCCAGCTCCCGCTTGGAATAGGGCCGCACGGGCCACTCGTCGATTTGTGTATATCCTGTTCGCATATCGTTCGCATTTTTAAGATTTATCTTATTGGTATAAAGATACTTAAAACATACGACACGAACAACTATACGGATGTTTATTTTTCAGCATATCTCCTCTTTTATCTCCCTTATTCATCCGCTGTCAGCGGTATTCATTTCAGAGGAAACCGAATGTCGTACATTCGTTATCGAAAACAAATCGATTTCATTTTCAATTTTCAATTATCAATTTTTAATTATCAAATCTATGGCTTTAAATTACAGCGTGTCCCTTCGGACCAATCCTATCAAGAAAGACGAGCCGGCGAAAGCGTACGCCACGGCACAGATCAATGGTGAGCTATCGCTCAAGCAGCTGAGCCGCCGGGTATCCATGCAAACCACCGTCAGCCGGGCGGATGTGGTGGCGGTATTGATCTCCACTGTCGAGAACCTGCTCGATGCCCTCCAAGAGGGGAAACAGGTGGATTTCGGCGAACTGGGTAAATTCCGGCTCCATATCCTCAACGAGGGTGCGGAGAGTCTTGAGAAATTCACATCTACAAACATCACCGGGGTTAGTATCCAGTATATACCGGGCGAGGACTTGAAGAATGTCTTCGCCGGGCTGGAGTTCCAGCCCGTGGCTACCCGCAAGGCTCAGCAAGCGGTACTCCGTGCGGAGAAGGCTGGGGAGACTACCGTGGATATCTCGAAGAAGTCGGCTGCTGGGGGTGGGGATTCGGAGTCGCCTGATGAGATCTAACGTGTCACTTTTGGCTTGACCCAAAAGTAACCAAAAGGTCAAGGCTGACGCTGACGGGCTACTTCGAGACCTACGCTCGCTGTCGCATCCCAACTCGCTTCGCTCAGACAGGGATGCTCCTCACGCTCGCTACGGTCTCTTCGCTTGACGCCCGTCCGCTGAGGCCGTCCGAAGGAAAGCGAAGCTTTCCTCTTATATCAGCCGGGATATCATTATTCAATTCATTATTCACTATTAATTATTAATTATCATGAAAAAGTCCGTATGGAGTACTATTATCAAAGTGATCATCGCCGTAGCTACCGCCATCGCAGGGGCACTTGGCATCCAATCCTGTATTCTCTAATTTTCAATTATCATGGGTAAGGCTTATTGTTTCTACCAGAATTACAGGGAGGTCAGACTCCTTGTAATTCATTGCTCGGCCACACGATATGACAGGGATTTTCCTGTGGAGGCGCTCCGTTCATCGCACAAGGCACGGGGATTCGCCGATATCGGCTATCATTTCTATATCACACGGGACGGGGAGCTACATCGTTGCCAACCGGTCAACCAGATCGGGGCGCACGCAGCCGGATGGAACGACAAAAGTATCGGTATATGTTACGAGGGAGGACTCGACGAACAAGGCCGTCCAGCCGATACCCGGACCTACGCCCAGCGCTGTACCTTGATGGATCTGCTACGGCAATTACGAAGGGATTACCCGGAGGCACGCATCCTAGGACATTACCAACTTAGCCCCTATATCCGTAAGGCTTGCCCCTGCTTTGACGCAAGGGAGGAGTATAGGGAACTATAATTTACTGATGAAGATCGAGAAGCATCCTATTAATCGTATCCAAAAGAGGTGGAACATCCTCTTTACAGATACGAAAAATTTCTTCCGCATCCACCTCGAAGTAATGATGTACGATAACATCCCTGACTCCCATCACATTCTTCCAAGGTATCTCAGGGTAATTAGAGAGAAACTCTCGCTTAGTTATCTTATCCAAATTCTTTACGCTCTCGCCGACAGCCGATAATTTCATGCAAATGCTGTCCAGCAAGATCACTCCCTCATTCGAGGAGAGGAAGTCATCCGCAAACCGTATCCTCTCGCTTCGCTGGATGATTTCCTCCAACGATTTTTTCAGCAATTCGAGTATATGATAAGCTATTAGTCGTTCAAACATAGATTCCTTCACTTAATATGCGATCCTTAAAAAAGGTATCCATTCTTTCCCGCAGACGGACAATGTCAACTGGACATCCCAAGAGCTCTTCTAAATCAGCCTTTATTCCAGACAACGCAAAGAAACCATGGAGATTTCCCTCCACGTAAACATCGATATCACTCTGCTCCGTGTTCTCGCCACGGGCGACAGAGCCAAATATCCCCATACGGGAAATGCCGTATTTGGAGGCATTCTCCGTCATATACTGACGCAGCAATCGTATATATTCGGTCTTTGTCTTCATAAGCGATGCTTTAATGAGCCAAATATAAGCTTTATTTGTCATCCTTACAAGAAAACAGGCAAAGAGCTGTCAGAATTTCTTACCAGACGCTTCCTCCCTCTCTCTCCGCTCCCGATTCCGGGAGATAAGCCTGTTGATTGACAGATGGAGAAGAGACCACAGGAAGAGGTTCAAGAACAAGAGGTATGTAATATTCATACGCTTGGCCAACAGCAAGTTCAACGCTATGAAGAAGACCGATACGCACAGGATCGTCACCATCACCATGCGAACTCGCATGCCCGTGCGCAACAGCTTATGATGGAAATGGTTCTTATCCGGTAAAAAAGGGTTCTTGTGCTCACGAAGACGGTGCAGGACTACACGGATAACGTCCAACAACGGTACCAACACCGTGGAGAAGGCGATCACCAGATAGGGATTCGACCGATCCGGGAACGAGCCGTTCGACACGCACAAGTGGATGATCAGGAAGCTGATCACGTAGCCCAGCGTCAAGCTGCCAGCGTCGCCCATGAAAAGCTTATGACCACGGTTTGCGTTGCCGAAGACGTTGTAACACCAGAAGGGCATCAAGACTCCAAGCGTGCAGACCGCCAGCAGGGTGTAAATGTATTGCCCTTGGATGAAAAAGATCACGCTCAAGACCGACAGGGCGATGCAGCAAAGGCCGGACGATAAGCCGTCAATCCCGTCAATCAGGTTGATGGCGTTCGTCACGTAGACCACGGCGAAGACCGTGATCGGAACGCCCAGCAAGGCCGGGACTGAATAAATCCCGAACAGGCCACCCAACGAGTCGAGCCAGTTGCCGGACAACACCAACAGAAAGGCCGACACGACCTGCACGACGAACTTATAGCGATAGCCCACCCCGACCAAGTCGTCGCAGACACCCACCAAGTAAAGCAACGTCATGCCCACAAACAAGAAAAGATACTCGTGGAGCATGTCAAGCGAGAGACCCGACAGATCCGAGGGCCACAGGTAAAGGCGAAAGCCCATCACCAAGGCCATCGACATCAAGATAACCGGAAAGAACGACAACCCGCCCAAACGGGGGACAGGGGTCGTATGCACCTTACGGGTGTCCGGGATATCATACAGGCGTTTCTTGTGCGAGATCACCAGGATCCTCGGGATGATGGCCATGCCCAAAAACACGGAGGCCAAGAATCCGCACAGTAATAACAATAACGGTATTTGCGTCATACTCATACTTTTTCACTCAATAAAGGTACCCCCTCCACCTCGCCGGCGTGCCACTCATGGTAGTCCGCAAGGGAAAGTACGGGTACGGTCAATTGCTTGTAATCCTTATCGTCTCTTCTCAATATATGCTTGCGGGCATACGAGCTTAGCGAGCGATCCGTAACGGACACCATCACGATCGGGAACGGGTAGGCGAACAGGCGCAGCGGCGTGGTCTCGCTATCCGAGAACGCACGATGCAGTTGGTAGGCGGAACGCTCGAACGCTACCCAGTAGGGACCCGTGCAATACAGGTGTATTGAGTTTCGGTTCACACGCTCACGATCCATGATCTCTGTCAAATGCTCACGCAACAAGTTCATTAACCGGATACCCGAAGGAAGAGAAGACATTTCTTTTTGAATCTTGATTTCTGAATCTTGAATCTTGAATTATTTAATTCATTATTCCTTATTCACTATTCATTATGTTTCAGCCACCGGTCGTAATCACGTAAACGACGTATCAACACGGTCTTACTCTTCTTGGGCGAGGGCTCCTCCATCCAAGGGTCAACCAGCTCGTGCGCCATGCGCTGGTAGAGGCTGCTGTCCGTACAGCCGTACAGCGTGACCAGCAGCAAGGCACGGGATTGCCCCGCTTTTATCACCGGGAGCATGCTGCGCATCGTGGAGCGCAAACGATCGAACTCATCCGACTCGCCCAAAAGCAGATAGGCAGGAAGGAGCAAAGAGTAAAGCTTGCAACGGATCACGTCGGTCTCACCACGGAGAGAGGCGTAGCCACGCAGGACCTCACGGGCCAGACGGGCATCCTCATCCACTACCACGCCGGAGGCGTGGTAACGGCCCAAGGCATCGTGCAAGCCCTCCGACAGACGGTCGTTGTCCAAATGGGTATAGACGTGCTTACCCTTGGTATTCAGCTCGATCAACTCGTACTCCCCAGCTCTCACCTCGAACAAGGGGACCCACAGACAGTCGAGGATACGCACCATCACGTCCTTATGCCCACCGCCCGGCTGCACCACCACCTCCGCCTCCATGTCGGTAAAAGGGCCGGAGGTGATACGCACACGGTCGCCTTTCAACAAGCGGCCGCTATCTGGCACGTATACGGGAAGCTCGTTGGAGTAAGAAGCTGCGACCCAACGCAAGGTATCCATCTCACGATCCGAGAGGTACGGGAAATAAGACCGCCCGCCGGAGGAAACCCGGGGGAGGAAATTATACAGGGGAAGCGTACGCTTCAGGCGGAAGATCTCGTCCTCCGAGGCGTGGACGAACACGTAGTTGTACAGCAGGGGCCGTTTCGTGTTGACCATCTTACCGCCCACCTTCCTCGCCTCGACATACGAGGGGGAGAAATACTCGAACAACGCCTCACCACGACGCTCACGGCGGGAAAGCTCAGCGTCCAGCCCCTTCGAGGGGCTGATCCTGTCACGCCCGCCACCGGCGGTAGGGAGCGTGAGCACGTACCAGCGGACGGCCTCCTGGTCACGTCGCTTCAGAACATGCGCCATGAACCTATCCGAGCACTTGCCTGTCAATATATCCATCTCTATGATTATCTTTTCTAGTGGTTATCCCGTGGCCCGAAAACAGACCCCACGGCAATTCAGAGCCCTACCAAGAATCTTTTATATCATCTTGATAAACAGCGTTTTATATTTTTAAATATGGCATTACTGAAAATTACCATCTCTTGAAATCTTAGGCTACTTGGGGAGTAGCCTAAAAGGTGCGAGAACGCTTATCACCCGGTTGTAGAGACGGGGCGTGCCCCGTCTCCCACCGGGTGATAGTATCTTTAAGTTACCATTTGGAGGGGATGAGACGGGGCACGCCCCGTCTCTACAAGAATGTATGTTCGATTTTTAGAAGGGACGTGATGATGTAGGAAATACGAGATCATTTCGTCTCTATTGCCATGTCTATACACTAGGAATAAGAACGAAGATTTAAGGAGAATCAAGGTCGGAGCACAAACTAAAACTAATGATTGCTTGTTATTTGCTATTTTTTGCTACATTTGCACCGTGAAATGAACGCTACTCCCCAAGTAGCCTCAACCCACCTCTGGCATATAATTATATACATTCTCAAAGCAAGACTTATTTACCACCGTCATCTTCTCCAACGAGAAACTTCTTAGATAAATCTGGGTTGTCTTGATGGACTTATGCCCCAATAACTCGCTGATCATCTCAATGGGGACATTTTGTTCCTTCAATGCCATGGCGAAGGAATGACGGATCGTGTAAGAAGTCACATCCGAGGCTATTCCCGCAACCTCCTTCAACGTCTTCAAGTTCCGGTTAAACCGGGACAAGGCCGCATTGTATTCGAGATATTCCTCATGGCCGTTCTTCGTCCCACTTAAAAAGGGAAATAAATAGCCGGAGCCTCCACCCCTCTCACCTGCCAGCTCCTTATACATAGCCTCCGCCGTATCCAAGACCTCCAACCGCATAGAGGTCCCGGTCTTCTGGCGATTGTAATCCAATATGCCGTTCTTGATATTACCCCTATTCAAATGGGCGAAATCAACGAACGACATCCCCCCATATTGAAACATCAAGCAAAGCGTCAGCTGTGTCTTCCTCAACTTCTCTCCTTTTACCGGGACAGTCATCAAGCGATTCAAATCTCCCAGAGGCAAGGATTTCTTGCGCTGGCTTTCCACACCCGTAAAAACCCCCTTGAATAAAGAGGGGATAAACGCCGCCTCGCCATTCTCCACCGCCTTGTTATAGATACAACGCAAACGGCGGATATACGTGGAGACCGTATTACGCATGCAGCCTTTCTCCAACAAATAAGCCTCGTACCGGCGAAGAGTATCCTTATTTATATATGTATATGGGATACGATCCGTCCCGCTATACCGTATAAAAGAGTTCATCGCGTCTTGATAACTTTTCGCCGAGGAATACCGTCCTTCCTTTTGTAACAGACTTATATACTCTCGCATCCCTTCCACCAAATCTTTCTCATCCATATCTCTCTATTTTAAATTCCAACTGAAAACAAACACGCGAAATTAGACATCCTGACAAATTATATCTTTTGCGGCAAGTTGTTTTATTGACGAATAGCCACTATATTTGTACGTTGTTTTAAACAGAGTACAGACTAAATTAAAAAGTAAAGCATATGCACAATTGGTTTGAATGTAAGGTCTCTTACGAGAAAATGCTGGAAAATGGCATGCAGAAAAAAGTAACCGAGCCTTACTTGGTAGACGCCCTGTCTTTTACGGAAGCGGAAGCTCGCATCATCGAGGAGATCCGCCCCTTCATCACGGGTGAATTCACGGTAACAGACATCAAACGAGCTCGTTTATCCGAATTATTCTTCAACGAGAATGGTGATCGGTTCTATAAGATCAAGGTTTATTTTATCACGTTGGACGAGAAGAGCGGAGCGGAAAAGAAAACCGCCGCACAAATGCTTGCCCAAGCCACTACGCTGAAAGAGGCCATCGCCGTATTGGAAGATGGAATGAAGGGTACATTGGCGGATTATACCATCGCCTCGGTAACGGAAACCCAGTTGATGGATGTATTCCCATTCGATGCGAACAGTATTCCCGGCGAGAAGAAAAGTGGCGAGGAACTGATAGCGGAGCAAAAACAACAAGCTGAACAAAGAGGATAAAAACATGAGTATCGCTCAAAACATAGTACAACTGAAAACGTCGCTCCCGCAAGGGGTGACGTTGGTTGCCGTCTCTAAGTTTCACCCGGTGGAGGCTCTATGGGAGGCTTACAACGCCGGACAGCGGGTGTTTGGCGAAAGCAGGGCACAGGAACTGAGCACCAAGCAAAAAGTACTACCTGAGGATATCGAATGGCATTTTATCGGCCCGTTACAAAGCAATAAGGTAAAAGATATCGCTCCTTTTATTCATTTGATCCATAGCATAGACTCCTTGAAGCTTTTGGCTGAGGTGAATAAACAAGCGAAAAAATACGACCGCACGATCCGGGTATTATTGGAGATCCATGTGGCGCAAGAGGAATCCAAGCACGGACTCAGTCCTGAGGAATGCAAGGAGTTGTTGCGTGACGAGTCCTTGGCCGAATTCCAGCATATTCGTATTTGCGGATTGATGGGCATGGCTACCAATACCGATGATACGGGGTTGATACGGGAAGAATTCCGCAAGATCCATGATTTATTTATCGAACTGAAAGAGACGCTCTGTAAAGATAATGTCGATTTCAAGGAGATATCCATGGGGATGAGCCATGATTACCCGATCGCTATCCAAGAAGGAAGCACCTTGATACGGGTGGGTACCAGTATCTTTGGCGAACGGGAATATTAAAGTAATTATTAAATCTAAATATAGGCAACATGATTGACATTAAAACCCAATATGCGGGGTTAACACTTCGCAATCCGATTATCGTAGGGAGCTCCGGACTCACCAATAAGGCGGAACGTAACAGGGATTTTGAGAAAGCAGGTGCTGGAGCGATCGTATTGAAATCTCTTTTCGAAGAGCAGATCGAGATGCAGAGCGAGGCTTTGATGCAAGACTCCGATTACCCCGAAGCGGCGGATTATATCCGTGGTTATGTAAAAGCGAATCAAGTAAATGATTATCTGGAACTGATCAAGAAGAGCAAGGAATTATGTACGATCCCCATTATCGCCAGCATCAATTGCTATAAGGCGGACGCTTGGATCGACTTTGCCCGCCAAATTGAGTTAGCGGGAGCGGACGCTTTGGAATTGAACGTGTTCTTCATGGAAACCGAACTGACCGAAGATTTCGAGAGTATCCGGGATACGTATGTCAGTATCATCCGCAAGGTAAAAGAGACCGTATCGATTCCGGTTATCATGAAGATCGGAAAGAATTACAGCAATATTCCTTCGCTGGTTAATTTGTTGAAAGTAAACGGTGCTGATGGTGTCGTGCTATTCAATCGTTTCTACCAGCCGGATATCGACATTAATAATATGCAGATCGTTTCGGGTAATGTATTTAGCAATCATTCCGATTTGAGTGACACGATTCGCTGGACGGCTATCGTATCCGGAAAGATCCCGGGAATCAGTATCGCTTCCTCTACCGGTGTGCATGATTGGGAAGATGTCGTTAAATGTCTATTGGCCGGCGCTTCCGCCGTACAGATGTGTAGCGCTGTCTATACACATGGAGCGGAAATCATCTCCCAAGTATTGACTTGCGTGGAAGAGTGGATGCATCAGGCACATTACCAATCCCTTTCCCAATTCCAAGGCAAATTGAATTACGCCAATATCCCGAACCCGGCGATGTATGAGCGTTCACAATTCATGAAATATTTCTCCAACAGAGATTAAAAGAAATACCTAGTAGTAAAGACGGGGCGTGCCCCGTCTCATCCCAGCTAAATGGTAACTTAAAGATACTATTCAGACGGTGATGAGACGGGGCACGCCCTGTCTCTACTATAGGGTAATATACAATAGTCTTAATTATTTTCCACTAGAAAGTATTTTTATTAGAAAATAGTTATATCTTTGCATCATCAAACAAGTTATAAAGAAATATGGAACCAATTTGCGCCATAAAGGATATCTATAAGATACTGTACCAGTTCGAGAAAAATTTCTCGGAAGTACATGCTATCACCATCAACGAGGCCATGTTGCTTTGTTGCTTAAAGGATAATGAGGCAAAGTCGGCAGGAATGATTTGCGATTATATCGGTCTTTCAAACTCCCGGGTCTCAAAGGTGATCACCTCTGTCGAGAACAAGGGGTTTATCCGCAGGAACATCAATAAAGAGGATAAGCGGCAAATGTTTTTCTCGCTCACCCCAAAAGGGAAAGAGAAAATACAACAGATGATGCAGGCCGAGCTAAATATGGATAGCCTGTTCAATCAACTCAAAGAATACATACAAAAGGGATGAATCCCTTTTTTTAACTAATTATTGTCTACTAACAAATATGTATAATACAAATTAAATAAAAATAGATATGAAGTACTTGATTATTGGAGGTGTAGCCGGTGGAGCTACCGTAGCAGCCCGGCTGCGTAGAATGGACGAGAAAGCGGAAATCATCCTTTTCGAACGTGGAAAATATGTTTCTTATGCAAACTGTGGATTACCTTATTATATAGGAGACACGATCAACGACCGGAATAAATTATTCGTACAAACCGTGAAAGGCTTCACGGATCGATTCCGCATCGATATCCGTACGGAGCAGGAAGTGACCCGAATCCTTCCCGAATCCAAGCAAGTGGAGGTGAAGAAACTCGGCACAGGAGAAACCTACACGGAGACTTACGATAAACTAGTGCTCTCTCCCGGTGCGGAGCCTTTGCGTCCACGCATCGAAGGAATCGAGAGTAAAAAGATATTCACGTTACGTAACGTGCCGGATACGGACACGATCAAGAATTACGTGAACACGGAAAAGCCCCGTACCGCCGTTGTTGTAGGGGGTGGTTTCATCGGCTTGGAGATGGCGGAGAATTTGCATGAGCTGGGTGTCCATGTCACCGTCGTGGAAATGGCTAACCAAGTGATGGCACCCCTCGACTATTCCATGGCCGCTATCGTACATCAGCAATTGATCGGCAAGCAGGTAGGCTTGATGCTGGAAGATGGCGTATCTCGTTTCGAGGAGACTTCCAGAGGCGTGACCGTTCATTTGAAAAGTGGGAAGCAGATCCCGGCGGATATGGTTTTATTGAGTATCGGTGTCCGTCCGGAAACCCGATTGGCCAAGGAAGCGGGACTTACGATCGGAGCACTCGGCGGTATCGCTGTCAATGAATATATGCAGACCTCGAACCCGGATATTTATGCGTTGGGAGATGCCGTGGAAGTACGCCACCTCGTGACAGGCAAACCAGCCTTGATCCCATTGGCGGGTCCAGCGAATAAGCAAGGACGTATCGTAGCCGATAATATCGTATCCGGCAATAAGGAAACTTATGACGGGACGATGGGAACCTCTATCGCCAAGGTATTCGACTTGACGGTCGCCACGGCGGGAGCTAACGCTAAGCTGTTGAAACGGGAAGGAATCGCTTATCAATCCTCCTATACGCATGGAGCCTCGCATGCGGGATATTACCCGGGAGCCGTGCCTTTATCGATCAAGATATTGTTTGCGCCGGAAGACGGACGACTGTTAGGGGCGCAAGTCGTAGGTTTCGGAGGCGTAGACAAACGGATCGAGATGTTAGCGCAAGTGATCCAGCGGAAAGGTACGGTCTATGACCTGACGGAGTTGGAACATGCGTATGCTCCTCCTTATTCAGCCGCTAAAGATCCCGTAAATATGGCCGGGTTCGTAGCGGAGAACCTACTTACGGGAAAAGCGAAAGCGATCCAGTGGAGAGAGATCCAGAACTTATCGCCAGATACCGTACGTATCGATGTCCGTACCCGTGACGAGTACAGCTTAGGGACAATCCCCGGCTTCATCAATATCCCGGTTGATGAGTTAAGAGAACATTTGGCGGAACTGCCCAAGGATAAACTGATCGTAGTGACTTGCGCCGTTGGATTAAGGGGCTATTTGGCTTATCGCATCCTGACTCAAAATGGCTTCACGAATGTCCGAAACCTATCCGGTGGTTACAAGACTTGGAGTGTAGCGACAGCAAAGATCAAGAATGAGCCGGCCTGCGCACCTTGTTCGTCCGAAGCTGTTTCTGATAAGGCATCTGGTAAAAGTAGCTCTTGCAAATCGACTCCGGCAGCTACGGCGATTAAGGTAGACGCTTGCGGATTAATGTGTCCGGGACCAATCATGCAGTTGAAAAAGAACTATGAGAACTTGCGGGAAGATGAGTCATTGGAAATCACCGCAACAGATCAGGCTTTCGGAAAAGATGTCTCTTCATGGTGCAAGATAACCGGGGCAGAGTTAGTCTCTCTGGAAAATAAGGGAGGCACGATCGCCGCCACGGTACGAAAAAAAAAAGCTGAATGCAAAATAGCGACAGGTGGTAATAGTGCCGACAACAAGACATTGATCGTTTTCAGCGATGACCTCGATAAGGCGTTGGCCTCATTCGTCATAGCAAACGGGGCTGCCTCCACCGGAAAGAAGGTGACTATGTTCTTTACTTTCTGGGGGCTTAACGTGATTAAGAAACGGGAAAAACCTGCCGTATCTAAAGATATCTTCGGCAAGATGTTTGGCTGGATGCTTCCGGCAAATAGCGAAAAGCTGAAACTATCTAAAATGAATATGGGTGGAGCCGGCAGTTGGATGATGCGCCTTATCATGAAGAAGAAACGGATCGACAGCTTGGAAAGCCTTATGGCACAAGCCGTAGAGAATGGTATCGAGATGATCGCCTGCACGATGAGCATGGACGTAATGGGCGTCAAAAAAGAAGAACTGATGGATAACGTTGTCCTAGGAGGCGTAGCCACCTATCTGGAACGTGCGGAAGACGCGAACGTAAACTTATTCATCTAATTCATTCAAAAAAAATATCCCAGCATATCCACAATAAGGACAATGCTGGGATATTTTATAAAAAAGAGATTATACGAAGTCCAATGTTGAACGTTTCATAATAAGAGGATAACGTTCTGGATGTTTCAAACTTTCGATCTCCAAATCAACATCTAACTCCGGCCATTCTATCGCATTACGCCCAGCCATCCGAACATTTAACACATTACTAATACGTGCTTCTTTCAACCATGGAACACGATTATATGACAGAAAATAATCCCGTCCTAACACCGAAAGCATAATACCCTGCGCATTAATCATTAATACGTTTACCGATGTGTTCATCAAATGATTTGATGCTTATTTAATCATATCAAACCCAGTGTAAGGGATCAACGCTTTCGGGATGCGGATGCCCTCGGGGGTTTGGTTGTTTTCCAATAAGGCGGCTACGATGCGAGGTAAAGCCAAGGCACTACCATTCAAGGTATGGCAAAGTTGCGTTTTCTTATTCTCGTCACGATAGCGGCATTTCAAGCGGTTGGCTTGATACGTATCGAAGTTGGACACGGAGCTAACTTCCAACCAGCGTTGTTGTGCCTCGGAATACACCTCGAAGTCAAAGCAAAGGGCAGCCGTGAAACTCATATCACCCCCACAAAGACGAAGGATGCGATACGGCAACTCCAACTTCTGAAGTAATCCCTCCACATGATTCAACATCTCTTGGTGAGATTGCTTAGAGTGCTCCGGTTTATCGATCCGAACCAACTCCACCTTAGAAAATTCGTGCAAACGATTCAAACCACGTACATCCTTGCCATAAGATCCGGCCTCACGACGGAAGCATTGTGTATAAGCGCAATTCTTGATCGGTAACTGCTTCTCATCCAGAATGACATCCCGATAAATATTTGTCACGGGCACCTCCGCTGTCGGGATCAAATAGAGGTCGTCTACCTCGCAATGATACATCTGTCCCTCCTTATCCGGAAGCTGTCCCGTACCATAACCGGAAGCCGAGTTCACCACCGTAGGCGGCATGATCTCCAAGTAACCGGCGTCACGGGCCTCATCCAAGAAGAAGTTGATCAACGCACGTTGCAAACGAGCGCCCTGTCCTTTATAGACCGGGAAACCAGCTCCCGTGATCTTAACACCCAGATCGAAATCAATCAAATCATATTTCTTCGCCAATTCCCAGTGCGGAAGAGCGTTCTTCGGAAGTTCCGTTTCCATACCTCCCATTTTCTCTACCACATTGTCCTCGGCGGAGGTACCCTCGGGCACCTCATCGTAAGGTACGTTCGGGATCGTATAAAGTAAGTTCTGCAGCTCCTCGGCAGCCTGATCCATCTCAACCTGCAAAGCCTTGCTCACCTCCTTGATCTCGGAAACATGTTTCTTAGCGGCCTCCGCCTCTTCCTTCTTGCCCTCTTTCATTAATTGTCCGATCGACTTAGAGGTTGCGTTTACCTCCGCTAGGTTCTTATCTAATTGATTTTGTGCGATACGTCTTTTATCATTCAATTCCAACACTTTATCGATGCTTTCTTTCGCACCCTTAAAATGTTTCTTTTCCAGTCCACGGATTACGGCATCCGTGTTTTCAGTGATTAATTTGATTGTCAACATATTCTATTTATGTTTAATAGTTTTTCTAAGACGCGAATTTAGTAATTTTATTTTACCCGACCACCCGTTAACCAAGTTCTTGTATAATAAGGTTCGCTAAGGTTACTTACCATCACGCCGCTAGAAGTACTGGTATGGATGAAGCGCCCATTTTTCAAGTAAATCCCCACGTGATTCGGAACGCCACGTTTCCCGCCACGACCCGTCTTGAAAAATACCAGATCTCCTTCCTGCAATTTGGCACGACTCACTTTCTTGCAATTATACTTCAGCATATCCGCCGAGGAACGAGCCAGCTGCTTTCCGTATACCTCCCGATAAACGATCGATACGAAACCGGAGCAATCCACGCCCCGTTTCGTGCTCCCTCCCAATTTATGACGTACACCCAACCAACGGGCCCCCTCGTTGTACAAGAATATATTATCTTCCGGAGTGATACGTACCCCATATAAGCGAGCCAACTCCTTCGGTCCCTTGAAATCGGCGGGCAAAGCTACTTTTTGTTGTTTTTTGCTACCGCACGAGGTCAGACATATAAGCAGGATAAAGATCCGGATAAACCCTAAAGGAATGCTATTCTTCATATCGTTTTCTCTTAATTAAGGCACGAATATACACATAAAGTTTAGAATGCCCATTATAAGGTTCCTACAATGGGCATTGTAAGGTCGTTAGAATGCCCATCGTAAGGAGCTTTGAATGGGCATCCAAGTTCAAGAAGGTTGAGCAGCTTTCAGATAAGCGTTGAACGCCTCTTTGTAGGCATCCGTCACGTGGATGATCTCCTTCCCGATATAAACGCAATTATTCCGGTCGACGGAACGGATCTTATCCAACGCCACGATATAAGAACGATGTACCCGCATAAAGCGACCGGTAGACAGCATCTCTTCCATGGCCTTCATCGTCACGTGGGTGATAAGCGGACGGGCCTCCCCTTCCAGATAGATCATCACGTAATCCTTCAAGCCCGTCACGTATAATATCCGGGAGATTTCCACCTGCCGCAACTGGCTATCCACCCGCACGAAAAGGCTGCCTCTCTCCTCCTTCACGCTACTCATCTCAAACCATTGGCGGGCCTTCTCCGCAGCTCCGAGAAACTTATGGTATCGGATGGGCTTCAGCAGGAAATCGAGGGCATTCACCTCATAGCTATCAAAGGCATACTCCTTAAAGGCGGTCGTGAAGATCACCCTCGTACCGGGGGGCACCATGCGGGAGAGGTTCAGCCCGTCCAGATCCGGCATCTGAATATCCAAGAAAAGCACGTCCACCGAAGACTCACGCAACGTGGAGAGTGCCAGCACCGGATCATTGAAGGAAGCCGCCAGCCTCAGATAAGGCGTACGGCTTACGAAGTCCTCCAGCATCTTCACCGCCAAGGGCTCATCGTCTACGATCATGCAAGTCAGTGTTTTCATAAGCAGTCTCGAAGTGTTATTTGAACAAAGTAACTATTTTCCCGGAGCGCTTGATCATATCGGTAACGACCGGGATAAGCCAGATCCAGCCTACGCCTCAGGTTTTCCAACCCGATCCCCGATCCGCTACGGTTCACATCCGGTTTCGGATGGTCGCTATTCTCGCAGGTAAAAACAAGGTCATCTCCTTCCGCCTTGAAACGAATACGTACGAACGACGACTTACGGCTATTCACGCCATGCTTGAATGCGTTCTCTATTAAAGAGATGAACAAAAGCGGCACGATCCTCATCGGTTTAGGCGGAACTTGCAAATCCACTTCCACGGTAGCCAGTTCATTGCAGCGCAACCTCATCAGCTCGATGTAATTATTCATGAACTCGATCTCGCCTTCCACCGGTACCAGCTCATGGTTCGACTCATAGAGCGTATACCGCAGCAAATCGCTCAATTGCCCGATACTTTCTTGCGCCGTATCTTGGTCTATCTGGACCAAGCTGGATATATTATTCAAGGTATTAAAGAGAAAATGCGGATTCAACTGGTTCTTCAGCCAAGCCAGTTCCGCCTCGGCGTTTTTCTGCCGTTCCTCTTTCAAACGCATCTGCATATCGCCCCAGCGTACGATATAACGGAATCCCACGGCACATCCAACCACTAGCAAATGTAAGAAGAACGCTCCGAAAGCGACCATATACATTCCCGAACGCCATTCGTCCGGGAAATCCGCCTTAGGAGAAAATATCCATAGGTTAGCCCCCGTGATCAATAGCAAATTCATCAACCCAAAGAGCATCTTCCGATCCCGATAAAGCAAATAGGGAACCAATACATAGAAATTAGCGGTGAAAACAATAGCCAACGGAGTAATGAACCCCGTATTAATCTTCCACACCTCGAAAGCCGAACTCGGATTAAAGCGTATGAAAAAATCGATCGCAGGAGGAATCAGCCATAAGGTGATCCACAATAAAGCCTGTCCTCCCGCCAATATATAATCTTGCCTCGTGAGTTTCATAATACGTTTTTTATAAAAGTAAGCGAATCTAACGCCTGCGCCTATGAACGCAAGCGTTTATTCGACGAGTGGCAGGGTCGCTTTAGACGAAAAAAGAATTATCGTTTCTGGATACGAGCCGCATAGCCTCCACCGGGAGCCATACGGATCTTTAATTTGCGATCTGTCGGGACTGGGATTACCTCTTTCTTATAATCACGGGCAGCACGATCGGCATTTATGCCATCCTTGAATAATTCCAAAGTATAATCACCTTCGCCCAAGAAAGACAAGTCTAAATCCAGCTCCCTCGGCGTCCAGTTGGTCAACGCCCCGATATACCAATCATTACCATGACGGCGGGCGATCGCTACATACTCGGAGACCTTTCCATCCAATGAGACCGTCTCATCCCAGATAGTGGGAATGTTAGAGATAAACTCCGTACATTCCTTTTCCCTCCTGTAATTAGACGGGGCATCGCACAACATATTGAAAGGAGACTCGAAGATCACGTAAGTAGCCAACTGGCGGCAACGGGTTCCTTGGCTCATCGGCTCCGAGTTTACCGGGCGATAATTACCTTTAACGGCGTTACGCATAGCGCCTTGCGTATAATCCATCGGGCCAGCGATCATACGGATGAATGGGATCGTGACATCGTACGTCACCATATCGTAAGACTCGGGAGACCATTTCAGTTGCTCCAAGCCATTCACACCCTCATAGTTCAATACGTTCGGATAGGTCCGTTGAAGACCTGTCGGCTTGAATACGCCATGGAAATCCACTAGCATCTTATATTTCGCGCATACCTCGGAGGCCTCATAAATAAAGTTCACCATTTCCTGATCGTCACGATCCAAGAAATCCACCTTGAAGCCTTTCACGCCCATATCCGAATAATGCCTCACGACATTCTCCATATCACGAGCGAAAGCCCAATAACCCGCCCAAAGGATAATTCCGACATTCTTGGACTTACCGTAATCCACCAATTCTTGAAGGTCGATCTCCGGTATTACTTGCATCATGTCCGCTTGCAGGTTCACGGCCCAGCCCTCATCCAAGATTACGTACTCGATGCCATGCTCGGCGGCGAAGTCGATATAATATTTATAGGTGGGATTATTGATTCCGGCACGGAAATCCACGCCGTATAGATTCCAGTCGTTCCACCAATCCCAAGCCACCTTACCCGGCTTGATCCAAGAGATATCGTTTACCCGGGAGGGAGAAGCCAGGCGGTAGACCATATCGCAATCGGCCAACTCCTTATCATTCCGGGAGATTATAAACGCACGCCAAGGGAAAGAACGGGTCCCGGATGTTTTGGCGATATAGTTCTCACGCTCTTTCACCAACATCTGTAACTGATTATGGCCGCCTTGCTCCTTCACTTTCGGATAAGGCGCATGAACCGCTTTCAAGGAAGGTTTTCCCGTCTCGTTATTCAAGAACATCCCGGGAAAATCCTCTAGATCGGCTTCCGTGATACAGACCTTGCGACCGTCTCCCAGATCCACCAAAAGAGGCAGGATCTTCAGGCGTTTATCATTTAGGCTAGAGATCGTCTCGTTTACGTAGGGCTGCTCGAAGGAGTTGAAGAATTGCTCCTCGAACGTCGGCTTCGTACTATTCACGTAAGCGGTGAATGTCTTATAATCCGAGGGGAAGTTATAGACGGCCTCCTCGTCGGCGATAACGATCGGTTCCTTTCTTTTCGTCGTGAAACGGTAAGCGACTCCATCGTTATACACCCTAAAAACCAGCCCGTAGTTTCCCCGGAACGAGATTTGCATCTCATTATAGATATCCTTTACTACGTCCTTCTTATAGAACGGAGAGGGTATTTCCTTGTCTACCGAGGTCTTCGTCACTTTCAAGACTTTCGGGTTAGCGCCAAGTACCTCACCTCCTTGTAAAGTCATAGATACGGCAGAATTCATCACCTCCGAATGATCCTGTACGATAGCGAAAGTGACTTTATCGGCTACCGTAACCTCCACCTTTATATCCCGGTTCGGAGACTGGACTTGATAATTCTTCTGGGCGATCGACGGGATAGCGCCCATTAAAAAGAGAAAAGCAAATAGAATGTTTTTACTCATGGTTTATTGATTTAAGTTTGTTTATGAATACAAATATATATTATCTTTGTCATATTCATAACAAAAAACAAATAATACCGAAATGATGAGACTTCACAAAATCCTCTTAACGCTCGTATGTTTCACGGTTCTCTCCGCCCACGCACAATGGAAATGGCTCAACCCGCTCGAATGTGGATTCCCTGTCATACAAAACCAAGGATGGACCGAAGAGATTGGAGACCGTTACGTTCGGCTTCCCCAAAGAGCCGAAGGCAAGGTACGTAAACCCGTCTGGGATTTATCCCGCAACTCCGCCGGTTTGGCAATTCATTTTTTCAGCAACGCCCCTGAACTAAAAGTACGCTATCAAGTAAGCGGACCGCTGAATATGCCACATATGCCCACGACAGGCGTATCCGGTGTAGATCTATATAGTATCGATAGCGATGGCCAATGGAGATTTTATTTCGGCGGTTATCCTTCCGGAGATACGCTTCAATATCATTATACGAACATAGGCAAAGATCTGTATCATGACAGGGGCTATGAGTTCCGCCTCTATCTGCCTCCTTATAATACGATAAAGTGGTTGGAAATCGGCGTGCCCGAAAACGATGAGCTTACGTTTATCCCCGTATCGCCCGAGAAACCGATTCTTTTATACGGAACCTCGATCGCCCAAGGCGCATGCGCCTCTCGCCCGGGCATGACTTGGGGCACGATCTTGCAGCGTTCTCTGGGATATCCGCTTATCAACCTAGGCTTCTCCGGTAACGGACGTTTAGAGAAAGAGGTATTGGATTTTATTTGTGAGATAGACGCACGCCTTTATATCCTTGACTGCCTGCCCAACCTCACGCCAAAGAGCAAAGATGAGATCACGCAACTCGTATCGGACGCAGTCAAGCAAATACGTGCCACCCACTCCTCTCCGATCTTATTAGTGGAGCATGCCGGATATAGCAACGCACCCGCCGACGATACGAAGTTACAAGATTATACACGCATGAACGAAGGAGCTAAAAAAGCATTCGAGGAATTGCAGGCACAAGGGATAAAGGATATCTACTACCTTACACGAGAAGAGCTGGGACCGCACCCGGACGCTTGGGTAGATTACGTCCATCCTTCCGACTGGGGCATGGAAACACAGGCGAATGCCGTAGAGCGGAAAGTACGGGAAATATTACGCATCCCCGAAGGAGACCTCTCTACTACAAAGCCTGTCACCCAGCGCCGGGAACCCAATAATTACGAATGGCAAAAACGTCACCGGGATATTCTCTCGCTGAATCAAAGCAACCCGCCTCGACGGGTGATCCTAGGTAATTCCATCACGCATTTCTGGGGAGGAGAGCCCAAAGGACCGTCCGTGCGAGGTCTGGAAACATGGGAGAAAATCATGCGTCCAGCTGGGTTCCACAATCTCGGATATGGTTTCGACCGTATCGAGAACGTACTTTGGAGAGTCTATCATGGTGAATTGGATGGATACAAGGCTGAGGAAGTAGTATTGATGATCGGCACGAATAACATCGGAATCAACAATGACAATGAGATCGTGGAAGGCATTCGTTTCTTGCTTTCCGCCATCAGGCAACGGCAGCCGGAGGCCAAGATCAAGGTAATCGGCATCTTGCCCCGCCGTAACCAAGAAGAACGGGTAAGGAACCTCAATCTCCGTATCCGTCAAATAGCCGAGACCGGATGGTACACGTTCAAGAACCCGGGTACGAAGTTGCTTCAAGAAGACGGCAAGATAAACGAATCCTTATTCTCAGACGGATTACACCCGAACGAGGAAGGCTATAAACAAATCGTGGACGAGATCGCCCATTAAGCGATAATCCCTTTACTCACGAATCAATCCGAGCAACATACGCAACGCCGCCTCTGCCGACAAGCGAATGTTCTCCATACGAGGATTCTCCCCGAAATGATAGCACTCGGAGAGAATCCTCTCCTTATAAGCGGCGGCAATCCATACCGTTCCCACCGGTTTCGAGGGAGTCCCGCCTCCCGGCCCGGCGATCCCGGAGGTAGCGACGGCACAATCACATTCCAATACCCGCATAGTTCCACGGGCCATCTGCTCCACGACCGGCTGGCTTACGGCCCCGAAAGTGTTCAAGTCCGCCTCGGAGACACCGAGCACATGATGCTTCACCTCGTTGCAATAGGCTACCACGCCCCCGGTGAAGTATTCCGAGCTGCCCGCCATGGAGGTTATCATGCTGGCAATCTTTCCGCCTGTACAACTCTCTGCCGTACCCATCATCAGGTGTCCTGATTTGAGTGCGTCCGCTACTTCTAACTCTATTGGTAAATCATCTACTTCCATTGTTATAATGATACTAGGAGTTTCATTATGGGAAAACAATAGTTTCATTAGGAAGAAACTTTTGTTTCTCTATAGTAAAACTATTTTCCTATAAGACAACCCTAGAAAAAGGAGCGGCATCCATCGGACAGAACTCCTTATCCATATACTTATAATATCCCGTGATAGCTACCATAGCGGCGTTATCCGTGGTGAACGAGAACTTCGGGATATGCACTTTCCAGCCATAACGTTTGGCGTGATCCAAGAATGCCTCACGCAAACCGGAATTGGCCGATACACCTCCGGCGACAGCTACTTCCTTTATATGCAAATCCTTCGCCGCCTTACGCAATTTACTCATCAAGATATCGATTACCGTAGCTTGCAAGGAAGCGCATAGGTCTCGCTTGTTCTTCTCAATAAAATCCGGATCATCTTTCAAATGATCACGCAAGGTATATAAAAAGGAGGTCTTCAGGCCACTGAAGCTATAATCATATCCGGGGATATGCGGCTTGCTGAACGTAAAGGCATTCGGATTACCCTCGTTCGCCAAACGATTCACGACTGGGCCACCGGGATAACCCAGTCCCATCACCTTGGCGCATTTGTCGAAAGCCTCTCCCGCAGCGTCGTCGATCGTCTGGCCGATCACCTCCATATCATTATAAGCGTTCACCTTTATGATTTGCGAGTTACCGCCCGAAACCAACAAGCAAAGGAAAGGAAACGAGGGAGCATGGTCATCGTCCGGAGTCTCCTTGATAAAATGAGCCAACACGTGAGCCTGTAAATGATTGACCTCGATCATCGGGATATCCAAGGAAGCGGCCAACCCCTTGGCGAACGAGGTCCCGACCAATAAAGAACCCATCAAACCCGGCCCACGAGTAAACGCCACGGCACTCAACTCGGACTTATCGATGCCGGCACGCTTGATGGCCTCGGCTACTACCGGAATGATATTCTGCTGATGGGCACGGGAAGCCAACTCGGGGACAACCCCGCCATAGGCCTCATGAACGGCTTGACTGGCTATTACGTTGGACAGCATCACGCCGTCACGGATCACCGAAGAGGAAGTGTCATCGCAAGAAGACTCGATTCCTAATATTGTTATACTCATATCTTCGTCTTTTTTTCCGCGAATTAACGAAATCTATCGCGATATTGTTGTAGATTTGCGCTAAATAAATAGAAAAGATATCAGAGGACTTAAATACATAATCATTACCCTACTTACGTTATTCTGGATATTCTATGCGCTGCCGGGCATCTTGCTGAGAATCCCTTACATTCAAACCCAAGTCTCGGAAGTAGCCACGACCCAGTTATCCAGCCATCTCGGTGTGCCCGTAAAGATAGGTAACGTGGATATCGAATGGTTCAATCGTCTGGTACTGGAAGGGCTTTATCTGGAAGACCAAGACGGGAAAGTCATGTTCGAGGCGAACCATGTGGCGGCGGGATTCGAGATCATGCCGTTACTGGAAGGGAAGTTCGTCTTCACGACGGTACGTTTGTTCGGTTTCTCCTTCAACCTACGAAAACATACGCCTGAAAGCCCTTTGAACCTACAATTCGTGATCGACGCTTTCGCCAGTAAGGATTCGATAAAGAAAGAGAAGAATATCGATCTCCGTTTCAACTCCATCATGATCCGAAGAGGTAATTTCAGCTATAACGTGGATAGCGAGAAAGAGACCCCGGGAAAGTTCAACGCCAAGCATATCGATATCAAGAACCTGAGTGCCAAGATATCCCTCAAGGCTTTTAACAAGGACAGCGTGAACGCCCATATCAAGAAGATGAGTTTCGATGAGGCGTCCGGTTTCTCCTTGAATAAGTTATCGCTGAACGTGGTCGGGAACCGGGATAGCGCTTTCGTGCAGGACTTCGAGGTACGCTTGCCGCAGACAGACTTGAAGATCGGGCGTGCCCGGATCGATTTAAGCGAGATCGATAGCCTTCCCGCTCTCTTGAACAACGCTCCGATCGATTTGAATATAACGCCTTCGCAAATCTGCCTGAAGGACTTATCCCCTTTCGTCCCGGCGTTCAAGAACTTCGCCGACACGATCGAGTTATCGGCCGAGGCAAACGGCTACATCAATAATTTTAACTTGAAGCGCCTCACCTTGAAGTATAGCGATAAGATGCTGTTTATCGGCCAGATGGAATTAAAGAACATCACCCATCCCGAGGAAACGTATCTTTTAGGGAAGGTGAATAAGATGTATATCACGACAGACGGCATCTCCAGTTTGGCCAATAACTTCAATGAGCGTCCGAAGAGTCTCCCGGCCCCGGTCGTCAAATTGGGGACGATCAATTTCACGGGCGAGATATCAGGCTTTTTTGATAACCTAGTCGCTTTCGGAAAATTATCGTCTTCCATCGGCTCCATACAGACAGACTTGATATTTGGTAGCAACAAGGATAAGAATATAGCCGCTTACCTACGGGGACGCATCGCCTCCAGCAACTTGCGGCTCCATGAGTTATTTGGCGAGAATAATCCTTTCGGGGAGGCTCGCTTCGACATCAATATCGATACCCGTAGACCTGTTGGCGGAAATTTCTCCGGAAATATCCAAGCACAAGTCAAGGAGTTCGATTATAAAGCTTATAAATACAAGGATATAAATCTTTCCGGTAATTTCAAGAAGAGTAGTTTCGATGGGACTATCCATGTAAACGATCCCAATGGCGAGTTATACGCCCAAGGTATCTTCCAGCACCAAGGGCAAAACTCCTTGTTTAATTTCACCGCCCGCCTCGATCATTTCCGGCCGGACCGATTGAACCTGACGGACAAATATGAGGCGCCGAATATCTCCTTGGCTTTAAACGCGGATTTCACCGGAGATAATATCGATAATCTGGAAGGTAGCATCACGTTGGACAGTCTTTCTTTCGAGACCACTCCCAGCAGCTTCTTCCTTAAGAAATTCGAAGTAGTTGCCTCGGGGCATAGTCTCGACCGGCAATTAACCATAACGTCCGATATCTTGAATGGAGAGGTCACCGGGTCTTACTCATTCAACACGCTAATCCCCAGCCTTATGAATACGTTCAAGGGATATGTGCCAGCCTTGATCAACACGACCCAGAAAAAACAAATCGTGAAGGAGAATAACTTCGCCCTCCTATTAACGATCGAGAATACGGAAGCGCTTTCTACGACATTGAAACTACCGTTCACGATGGTGCAACCCGGACGGATCACGGGACATTATAATAATATTTATAATAAGTTCCGTATCGAGGCGTGGCTTCCGAAGTTCAATCTCGGGAAATCCATGTTCGAATCCGGCTACTTGGTTTGCGACAATCCGAACGATAAGGTAAACCTCCAATTAAAAACGATTAATTACAACGACAAGGGACTGCGTAATTACCTTGATCTCAAGGCAGACGCTAAAGACAATCTGGTGAATACCATGATTGGGTGGGCGAATAATAAAGAGCGGTTATTTAAGGCCGACATCTCCGCCTCTACCCTTTTTGTCGAGGAGGAAAGCGAGAAAGGGCCGGCCAAGTTACGTACGGAAGTCACGTTGAATAAAAGCCCCCTCATTATTAAAGACACGCTCTGGACCATCAATCCAGCGAATATAACAATTCGTGAGGGCAAGATCGGTATCGAGCATTTCCGGGTAGATCATGAGACCCAGTATTTATCTATGGAAGGGACGATCTCGAAAGATCCGGCAGATACTTTATTAGTAGACTTGAAGCAAATAGAGCTGAGTTATGTCTTCGACGTATTGAATATCCCAGTCTTGCAATTCGGGGGTGAGGCGACCGGTAAGTTCTATGTAAACGACTTGTTCAATAGCCGCATGCTAAATACGGATCTGGAAGTAAAGAATTTCTCGTTCAATCAAGTCACCTTAGGTCGTCTCAATCTTTTCAGCGAATGGGACGACGCACAGAAAGGCATCCTTATGCTAGGAAGTATCTACAAGAACGACAGCACTTGGACGGATGTGAACGGTTATGTATTTCCAGTCGGGCCCAATGCGGGGCTATCCTTGTATTTCGATGCCAATGATATCAATCTGGCCTTCTTGCAACCCTTTGTCGATACGGTCGTAAAGAACTTGCAAGGCCGGGGATTCGGAAGTATACATTTGCACGGCCCCTTTAAGGAGCTGAATGTCGAGGGAGATGCCTATGTCATGGATGGAGGAGTCGGCGTTGATTTCTTGGATACTTATTATACCTTCTCCGATTCCGTCCACCTTGACTCTACGTCCGTCAATTTACGGAATATCACGGTCAAGGATCAATTCGGCAACTCCGGAAAAGTCAGCCTTAAGTTCAATCATCTGCATTTCCGGGATTATAGCTTCCTCGTAAACGTGCAGGGTAATAAGATGTTGATGTATAACGCCAACCAGAAAAAGAATCCGCTGATCTATGGAACGGTATTCGCCAGCGGAACGGCGCAAATCAAGGGCAACGGTAAGTTGATAGACTTTGATATTAACATGAAAAGCGAACCTAAGACCGCTATTTATCTGGACTTCATGAATAATAACTCGGCTACGGACTATGATTTTATCACGTTCGTCGATAAAAGCAAGTTGGCAGCTAACGTAGATTCCACGTCCACACACCCATTGAATATCGTACACGAGACAGACGAGGGAGCCGAGCTACGAATGAACTTCCTCCTTGATATCACACCCGATGCCGATATAGAGCTAATCATGGACCCGATAGCGGGAGACCGTATCAAAGGAAACGCCAGTGGAAGTTTACAAATACAATATGGAACAAGAAGTGATCTTCGTATGTATGGCGACGTGAATATCGTACAAGGAAACTATAATTTCAGCTTACAGCAAATCATCCATAAAGACTTTAAGATCAGAGACGGTAGCACGATCAATTTCCGTGGCGATCCCTTTAATGCCCATATGGATATCAATGCGATCTACAATCTGACCGCAAATATCGGAGACTTGGATCAGAGTCTCTTACTAGAAAGTTCTCGAACAAACATACCCGTCAATTGCGTCTTAAACCTTGAAGGCGCATTGCGCAGCCCGTCTATTTCCTTCGACTTAGAATTTCCGAACTCTAACGAGGAGTTAGAGCGTCAAGTCAAAGCGTTTATAGACACAGAGGATATGATGACCCGGCAAATCGTTTATTTGTTGGTGTTAAATAAATTCTATACACCCGAGTATGCCCAAACGACTTACAAGTCTAGCGAGTTAAACGCCGTGGCTTCATCCGCTATCTCAGCGCAATTATCCAATCTGTTAGGTAGTTTCACGGATAAAGTGCAAATAGGGACAAACATACGAGCGGGACAGGACGGTTTCAAGGAAGACACGGAATACGAGATGATATTATCCAGCCAGTTGCTAAACAACCGCTTATTGATCAATGGTAATTTCGGTATGAGAAATACGGTTACTACAGGCAAAAATAACACCTTTATCGGGGAGTTCGACCTAGAATATAAGTTGACCCCCTCCGGTGAGATCCGGCTAAAGGCTTATAACCATGCCAGAGATATGTATTTCGGCCTGAAGCAAGCATTAACCATACAAGGTGTAGGAATCATGTACCGGAAAGACTTTACAAATTTCTCTGAGATTTTCAGAAGAAGAAAGAGACCTCTTTTACCCTTGATCCCCAAAGACTCTACGAATGTCCCTCCCGTAGTCAAAGACTCAACAAATCTTTCACTGCCGACTGATAAGAAGTAAGGGAAGTACTTTTCAATACTTTCTTGCGAAGCCTTTTATCGGCCTCCGGCAAAAGATAATCCCAGATTGTCTTCATTTTAGATAATACCTGATGCTCGCCACCTTCCAACCGGGCAGCATATTCATCCATCAACGACTCATGGAACATGACTAGTTTATCCCGCCTCTCATTCACGGTCAAGACTTGTCCGGACACAAACTCAGTGGCCAGCCAAGGAGAGGCCAATAACCCTCGTCCTAGCATAAGCCCGGCAAGCCCCGGAAAACGCACCTTTATACCTCGGATATCTTCCAGCCCCACTAAATCTCCATTATAATATAAAGGAAGTTTACATTCCTCATAAAAACGGGAGAATCCATCCCAATCGATAGCTCCTTTATATTGCTGTATCCCTAACCGGGGATGCAAGGTTATATGCTTCAAAGGTAACTTATTTAATAAGGACAGAAGCACGAATGACTCGTCCGCACACTCCCACCCCAAACGCATTTTCACAGAAAAAGAAATATCCGGGAACTCCTCAATCGTACGTAATAAAGACTCGGCCTCTTCCTTGTACCGCAAAAGTCCCGAGCCTCTATGGGCACGGACCTGCATAGGGAAAGGGCATCCTAAATTAATATCCGCTTCCCGGTACCCATTCTCTTGGAATAAACGCACGATCGACCGAAACTCGTCTGGTGTGGAAGCGATCAATTGCGGTACGACATGTACCTGCCTATTTCTATCGCAAGCGATATCCTTCAAGTCCTTATTCCGGAAACCACCTTTCTCTATCCTTACAAAAGGAGTATAATAGGTATCTACGCCCCCGAATACTCGGGTATGCGCCTCTCTATAAACCGAATCCGTATATCCTTGCAAAGGAGCGAAATGAATGACTGCCATATCAAGCGAAGATTTCCATGAAAATCGATCTCAATTGACTTTTTGCCAACTCAAAGTCTTGGGGTGCCCCCAACTCCATAGCCAAGGAGGTAACGCCTTTATCCGTAAAGCCACAAGGGTTGATCAATGAAAAGTAACTCAGATCCGTATTTATATTCAAAGCAAAGCCATGCATCGTAACGAACCGGCTGCTTTTCACGCCAATCGCACAGATCTTACGGGCACGCCCCGGTACTTCAGGGTCTAGCCATACACCCGTCGCCCCTTCCAAACGTTCCCCTTTCAAGTCGTAAAGCGACAGGAAACGGATGATCGTCTCTTCCAGCATATAGATGTATTGTTTCAATCCCAGATTCCAATATTCCAGATCAAATACCGGATAACCGGTAATCTGTCCCGGCCCATGATACGTTATATCCCCCCCTCTGTTTATATGGTAAAACGAGACCCCTCGTTCCCGTAAAGTTTCCTCGGGGATAAGCAAATTAGAGTCCTTGCCACTTTTACCGATCGTCAAGACCGGTAAATGCTCACAAAAGAATAATTGATTATCCTCTTTCTTTCCCGTTGCCTTCGCATCCAATAAGACCTCGAAAGCAGCTGTCTGATATTCTAACGCATCGGCATAAGCGATTCGTCCCAAGTCATGATAACGGAAGCTCTCCATTTCTTTCTTTTTTTAACCTTTCCGGTACCGGGATCAACTTGCCCGGCACCATATCCCATTTCTACTTTTATCAGTTTTCCCATTAAGGAAATTATTTTCGCTTGTCGTTTCAGCATATAAGGTGACGGTTTAGCGGAATTAAACTTCCGGGGGTTTGGAAGTGTGGCCGCTATTAGGGCTGCCTCGCTTTTGGTCAATTGGTAGGCATGCTTACCGAAATGAGCCTCCGCTACCGCCTCCGCACCATAGATGCCCTCCCCCATCTCTATCGAGTTCAGATAGACTTCCATAATACGTTCCTTTCCCCATATCCATTCGATCAAGAAGGTAAAATAGACCTCGATGCCTTTCCGTAAATAACTTTTCCCCGGCCAAAGAAATACATTCTTAGCGGTCTGCTGGGAAATCGTGCTGGCACCTCTCACCCTTTTACCTTTCTCGGCCTCGGCCCGTGCCTTCTGGATTTGTTCCACATCAAAGCCATTATGCTCCATGAACAGGTTATCCTCCGACGCTATGACCGCTTGAACCAAAGGCTGGGCGATCTTGGATATAGGAACCCACGTATGATCGAGTTTCATTTTCTTCCCATCCTGATGCTGCTCATACATACGAATAAACATCAATGGCGTATAATATACGGGTACAAATTTATATACCACTACCGCCAATATACTGGATACAAACAGGAAGATCAACAGATTCCTGCACCAGATCCATATCCGTTTTACCAGAGGTGCTATCATATTCTTCTATTTGGAGAGACAAAGGTAAAGAATATTTCAGTTTCCGGCAGACTGAAACTCATAATTTACAGAAAAGGCACTATCTTTGGCTTTTGACAACTTTCCACCCTGTCATATGGTTATTTGATAAATAAATTAGTATGGAGAATCGTTTTTTAGGACTCATAGAGAATAGCATCAAGGAGCATTGGGATCTCCCGGCGTTCTCCGATTATAATGGACATACCTTCCATTATAAAGATGTAGCTCGTCGAATCGAGAAATTTCATATTATCCTAGAGCATGCCGGCATTAAAAAGGGGGATAAGGTGGCTTTAGTTGGACGGAACTCCTCCAACTGGGCGATCTGTTTCTTCGGGATCTTGGCTTATGGAGCCGTAGCCGTGCCTATCCTACATGAATTCAAACCGGATAATATACATCATATCGTAAATCATTCCGAGGCAAAGGCAGTCCTTGCCGCTTCCAGCAACTGGGAGAATATGAATGAACGCATGATGCCTGACGTGAAACTGTTCATGATGCTGGATAACTTCTCGATCATTCACAGTAAAAGCAAAGAAGTCCGGGTAGTAAGAGACCGGATCAATGAATATTTCGGTAAAAAGTACCCTCGTTCATTCACGTCGAACGATGTTCGGTATCACGTGGAAAAGCCGGAAGAATTAGCGGTACTTAATTATACTTCCGGAACCACCAGTTTCTCGAAAGGGGTTATGATCCCCTATCGAAGCTTATGGAGTAATACGCAATTCGCTTACGACAATTTACCGTTCATCCATCCGGGAGATAATATCGTATGTATGCTTCCGATGGCCCATATGTACGGATTGGCATTCGAGGTATTGAATTCCGTGAATAAAGGCTGCCATGTACACTTCCTCACACGTACCCCCAGCCCGAAAATCATAGCGGAAGCTTTTACGACAATCAAGCCGGCGCTGATCCTAGCCGTACCTCTGATTATCGAGAAAATCATCAAAAACAAGGTATTCCCCGAACTGGAGAAGCCTTTGATTAAATTGCTCTTGAAAGTCCCCTATATAGACCAGAAAGTGCTGGATACCATTTCCGCCAAGTTAACGGCGTCTTTCGGAGGGAACTTCGGGGAGATCGTTATCGGAGGAGCCGCTATCAATAAAGAAGTGGAGACGTTCCTTCATTCCATCCATTTCCGATATACCGTAGGCTACGGGATGACCGAATGTGGCCCGCTAGTCTCCTATGCGCAATGGGATGAGTTTAAGCCCGGTTCCGTAGGACGTATCGTCGACCGTATGGAAGTCCGCATCGATTCAGAGGACCCGGAAAACAAGGTGGGAGAAATATTGGTGAAGGGTATGAACGTGATGCTCGGTTATTACAAGAATCCGGAGGCTACAAAAGCCGTTATGATGCCTGACGGATGGATGCGTACCGGCGATCTGGGAACCCTCGATAAAGATGGATTTTTATATATCCGCGGCCGTAGTAAAACCATGATTCTAGGCCCCAGCGGACAAAATATCTATCCGGAAGAGATCGAGGATCGCTTGAATAATATGCTATATGTAGCGGAATCGCTCATCATCTCCCAAGGAGGTAAACTAGTCGCCCTCATCTATCCCGATTGGGAGCAAGTAGATAAGGCAGGTATACAACATTCCGAAATCGAGAAGTTGATGCAGACCAACATTGACCAAGTAAACGAGGAGATGCCGAATTACAGTAAAATCACCTGTTTCAAGCTGTATCAAGAAGAATTCGAGAAAACACCCAAAAGAAGCATCAAGAGATATTTATACCAACCGGCCGAATAAAAAGAAAGCCGTCTTTTGTTAAAGACGGCTTCTTTTATATAAAGTAAATTTTATCCTTGACGAAAATCTTTTAAAACTTTTTGTAATTCTTGTCGAGCGAAAAATATACGGCTCTTAACCGTCCCCAGAGGAACATCCAGTTTATCAGCGATCTCATTGTATTTATAGCCACTCAAAAACATAGAGAATGGAACCTTCAACTCATTGTTCAAACCGTTGATCGCTTTCGTGATCTCTTGAATTTGATAAGCGCCATCCGGAGAGTCAAAACCTGAATCGTTCACGACATCCAAGTTATATAAGTCGACACCTTGATCTACGACAGTTTGCGTGCGAACGATCTTGTGATAATTGTTAATGAAAATGTTACGCATCACAGTCAAGACCCAGCCCTTAAAATTGATATTGTCTACAAATTTTTCTTGATTGTCTAAAACCTTCAGCGTTGTGTCCTGCATCAGATCTTGGGCATCATCCCTATTCGCTGTAAGCATAAGCGCAAAATTCATCATGTTTTCTTGCATGCTCAATAATTTTTTCTGAAATTGCAACGCATTCATATTGTTACTAGTTAAATAAAGTTTAATACTGTATAAGTATTATCCCTCAAACATTGAAGGATGCAACAAATATATAAATTAAAAATGGAGATATACAGTTCTTTGATAAATATTAATATTAAAAATCGCAACTTAATATTTTTGTTGTAAATCTTACTGAAAATGAGTATTATTTACAAGTTGCACAAGTTACAAAAATCAACATTTACAACAAGCCAGTTACAATTTTCAACCAAATATTAAAAACGAATATAATACAAACAAGATGAAACGTTTATTAACAATGTTAACAGCTATAGTATTAATACTTGCAATCTCTCTTCAATCGGAGGCTAAAGAGAAGTCCTTAATATATACAATTGATATAAAAAAAGAGATCGATAACACCACGTGGATTTATCTCCATAACGGATTATCAGAGGCCAAGCAATTGAACGCCGATGCCATCTTATTGCATATGAACACATACGGCGGATTACTGGAATCTGCAGATTCTATGCGAACGGCTATTTTATATAGTCCCATACCGGTATATGTATTTATCGATAATAACGCAGCTTCAGCAGGTGCTTTAATTTCCATAGCATGCAAGAAAATCTATATGCGGAAAGGGGCGAATATAGGAGCGGCAACGGTTGTCAATCAAACGGGTGCGGCTCTACCTGATAAATATCAATCTTATATGCGTTCCATGATCCGTTCGACGGCTGAGGCGCAAGGGAAAGATACGCTTATACAAAACGGCGACACGATCTATAAATGGAAAAGAGATCCTTTAATCGCCGAAGCGATGGTCGATGACAGAGTGATCGTCCCCAACCTCATCGATAGTGGTAAAGTATTGACACTTACCTCTCAAGAAGCACTCAAATGGGGTTATTGCGATGGCATCGCCGAGAGTCCGGGTCAAGTAATCACAGAATATATCGGATGTAAGGACTATGAGATTAAAAGTTATGAACCCTCATGGTTCGATAATGTAAAAGGTTTCTTTATGAGTCCGGTAATACAGGGCTTATTAATCATCATTATCATCGGTGGTATTTATTTCGAGATGCAAACCCCAGGGCTTGGTTTTCCATCCGCTGCCGCGATAATAGCGGCTATCCTTTACTTCGCTCCTCTCTATATGGACGGGTTGGCTGAAAACTGGGAAATCCTGTTATTCATTCTCGGCGTTATATTAATAATGCTGGAGATATTCGTGATCCCGGGCTTTGGCATAGCGGGGATAAGTGGAATTATTCTCGTGGTCGGCGGACTTACAATGAGCTTACTGAACAATACTGTTTTTGATTTTCAAAACGTATCTGGAATGGATACGGGCAGAGCCGCTTTAACGGTTCTATTAGGTCTGGGTATCGGATTCACGCTAGTGATATGGTTATCCAACAAAATAGGACATAAAGGACCGCTAAAGAAAATGGCATTAAACGCTGATTTGGAAAAAGCGGTATCCAGCCCCAATTTGACACAACTGATCGGAAAAGAGGGCACGGCCGCTACCGTTTTACGTCCTTCGGGTAAGGTATCTATCGAGGGAGAGTTGTATGACGGCGTATCGGAGTCTGGCTTCATCGAGAAAGGGACTCCTATCAAAGTCGTCAGATTCGAGAGCGCGCAAGTCTATGTAATCAACCTATAAACGAGTCTATGCGATCCGTTTATAGGCAATACATTTATCGATCACGACATATTCCATCGCTCCCATAGCCATCAAATCACTTAGGATGTTACGGGCCGCATAATAATTGATATGGGCGATATGGCAAAACTGCTTTATGCTGATATACGGATGCTCGTCGAGCCAAGAAAACAGGATCTCGACGGGCTTACTTATTTTCAGCAATGTACCTTCTTTGGTTTTCTGCTTCTTCCATGCTTGCATGAGGACTTCGTTCGCTAATATATTCTCGTCCGCAACCCGGATATAGGCCTTGTATTTATCGTCTTTATCCGGTGCCGTATGCGGTTTCTCATCGCTTGGGGCGATATAGACCTCCAATACGGTCTTCCCGTTGACATCCCAGCGCTTAGCTGTAAACGGCACCTCGGGATGCGTATACATTTTAGAAGCAGCCTCGATCATATAATATTCCTCCTCACTTCTCACACCGGAAATAGCGCCGTTATCCTTCACTCCAATCAGCAGACGCCCGCCATCTGTATTCGCGAACGCACTCAACGTCCGGGCGATCTTCTTACTGTCGCTCACCTCAAACTTAAAATCAAGTTGTTGATGTTCCCCTTGCTCTATAAGCGCTTCAATCGGATGTTTCTTCTTCATTTTGGCTTCTGTTTTGAGACACAAAATTAAAATAAATACCTAACTTTGGCAATCGAAAAAACAATAAACGATGTCTCAGATACCTGCGCTAATATCAGATCTTGCGGTCATACTCATATCCGCCGGGTTGGTTACCCTGTTATTCAAAAAGTTAAAGCAACCGGTCGTATTGGGGTATATCGTAGCCGGAATACTCGCCGGGCCTTCCATCGAGCAAATACCGACAGTTACAGATGTGGAAAGTATCCGTATCTGGGCTGATATAGGCGTTATCTTCCTGTTATTCGCTTTGGGGCTCGATTTCAGTTTCAAGAAGTTGATGAAGGTGGGAGGAACCGCCGTCATTGGAGCCATAACCGTTGTTATAGGTATGATGACAGCGGGATATATCACGGGCTTATCACTGGGTTGGGGACATATGAACAGTCTTTTCCTCGGAGGTATGTTATCGATGTCTTCCACGACGATTATCTTCAAGGCATTCGACGACATGGGATTGCGTAACCAACGATTCGCCGGTGTCGTATTCGGTATCTTGGTAGTAGAGGATCTATTCGCCGTATTATTAATGGTATTACTTTCTACCGTAGCGGTAAGTAAACACGTGGAAGGCATGGAGATGCTGGATAGCGTAGTCAAATTAGGCATTTTCCTTTTATTCTGTTTCGTCGTCGGGATCTATTTGATCCCCTCTTTTCTGAAAAAGGCAAAAAGCTTCCTAAATGAGGAGACTCTGTTGATCGTGAGCATCGGGCTATGCCTTGGTATGGTTATGATCGCCACAAAAGCCGGATTCTCATCGGCTCTCGGAGCTTTTGTCATGGGTTCGATTTTGGCCGAGACCATTGACGCTGAACGGATCGAGCATTTGGTAAAACCCGTAAAAGACTTATTTGGAGCGATTTTCTTCGTGTCTGTAGGCATGTTAATCGATCCTCAGATGCTCTGGGAGTATAAAATCCCGATTTTCATTATCACGCTCGTAGTCATGGCCGGACAAATTTGTTTCGCCAGCTTCGGAGTATTACTGTCCGGACAACCGATAAAAATAGCCATCCAGTCTGGTTTCTCGTTAGCGCAGATCGGAGAATTCGCCTTCATCATCGCAGGTTTGGGACTATCATTAAACGTGACGGATCAATATCTGTATCCGATCGTTGTCGCCGTATCCGTGATCACGACATTCTTCACACCTTATATGATCCGGCTAGCGGAACCTACCTACAAATGGGCGGAGCGGATCATACCGGAGAATTGGAAACAGTTCTTGGAGCGATATTCATCCGGTTCCAATACGATCCGTCAAAAAAGCGCATGGAATAAGTTACTAAAAGCTTTGGTCCGCATCGTCGGTACTTATACCGCCGTCTGCCTAGTACTTATCTTTTTATGGCTACAAATCGTGACTCCGTTCATCTGCAAACATTTGCCCGGCATCCAAGGAAATCTAATCTCCTTGATCTTAATCCTAGCTCTGATCTCCCCGATGTTGCGGGCGATCATGATGAAAAAGAATCATTCCGTGGAGTTCCAGCAATTATGGAACGATAATAAATATAACCGGGGTCCCCTAGTCTCACTCGTGATCCTCAGAATCCTGCTCTGTATCGGTCTCGTCATGCTTCCAGTCGCACGGTTATTGAATGCTGCGCTAGGAATTATGCTAGCGGTCGCTTCCGCCGTTATCGTATTAATGATATTCTCCAAACGGCTAAAGAGGCAGTCGATCCTGATGGAACGGCATTTTTTCAGTAACCTTGTAGCGAGGGAAGTGGAACAAGAGCGAAAAGCCCCGATCAACCAGCGTTTCGCGAACCACTTATTAGAACGAGATCTCCATTTAGCGGATTTCGAGGTGAAGCAGAATTCCCCCAGTATGGGAAAAAGCCTGAAAGAATTAAACTTCAGGCAAAAGTGCAACGTAAATATCGTAACGATTATCCGGGGAGAGAAGCGAATCAATATACCGGGAGGAGACGAGCGGCTCTACCCGTTCGATAAACTGGTAGTAGTTGGCGCCGATGATGATCTGGAGCACTTTAGGAAATATCTGGAGGAACGCTACAAGAAATCATACGCCGAGCAATCGAACACAAGAAAGGAAGAGATGAACATGGAGCAAATCATTATCTCGGAAGGTTCCCGATTGATTGGCCGCTCCATCATAGAGTCCGGTATCCGTGATAAAGCCGCTTGTTTGGTAATCGGTATCGAACGTGGAAGTAGCTCGATCAAGAATCCGCCTCCCAGTACGGTTTTCGAGGAAGGAGATATCGTATGGATCGTAGGCGAACGGGATAAGTTGATCCAGTTAAGCGAAGGAAAAGTAGTAACCAGTTAACAAAACGATATAGAATGATGAAGTTTATAGGAATTATTCCGGCGAGATACGCCTCTACCCGTTTTCCGGGGAAGCCATTAGCGGATATGAACGGAAAGCCCATGATACAACGTGTATATGAGCAAGTAAAGGATGTCTTAGACTCCGTTTGCGTAGCTACCGACGATATCCGGATAGAGAATGCGGTTAAAGCCTTCGGTGGCCAAGTCGTCATGACCTCCGATCAACATCGTAGCGGTACGGATCGTTGCTACGAGGCTTATCAGAAAATAGGCGAAGGGTATGATGTGATTGTCAATATCCAAGGTGACGAGCCTTTTATCCATCCCGAGCAAATCCAGACGATCAAAACCTGCTTCGCCGACGCAAACACGCAAATAGCGACATTGGTAAAGCCTTTCCGTTCGGACGATGATTTCGAGAGTACCCTATTCAATCCCAATTCCCCGAAAGTCGTACTCAACAAAAACAACGAGGCTATGTATTTCAGTCGATCTATTATTCCTTATATCCGGGGCAAGAAATATACGGAATGGTTGCCGAGTCATACCTTTTACAAGCATATCGGGTTATATGCCTATCGTGCGCAAGTGCTGAAAGAAATCACCCAATTACCTCAATCCGCTTTAGAACTGGCGGAAAGCCTTGAGCAATTACGCTGGTTGGAAAACGGATATAAAATCAAGGTCGGCATCACAGAGCAAGAAACGATCGGTATAGATACACCGGAGGACATGGAGAAAGCCTTAGCCTTCCTCGCGAACCGCTGATCACTTACACTATTATTCAATGAATATAGTCAGAGTAGTACCAATAGGTGGAGGAATAACGTTCTCGTAATTCCTCCTTTGCTTTTCTACCCGATTTACAATGGATGTAATCTTGGTAATTCTCGATAACATCTTGAGGTATCTGATAACCGGCCACCTCCTCGTCCGAGCTTTTAGATAAGACTTGTACCAAAGCCTCCTCATACAAACGGGGTACAACCTCAAATTTTCCTTTATAATAAGTATCGAACGCATTCTTAAAACTATTCAAATTCTCGTTCAGTAAATAATAGCACAACAAATAATCCAATGCCTGTTTATTTTCCGGATATTCCGCCACCAAACTTGACAGTACGCCCGGATAATCGGATATGGACATTAGTATGTCGTGCTCTCGCTCCCAATCACTTTTCCTCGGCAAACGTTTCTCCATCGACAAGGTCTCCTCACCCTTCAACTGTTCCTCCTTCGACCTTGCCCATGAGTGATAAAATAACGTCGCGTCCAATAGGTTCAGGTATTTTCTAGCCTCCTCAATATCCCCTCGCCGCATATCAATCTCCACCAGCCGCTTGATCTGCCGTACACTTCTTTGTTTAGGGCTGAACAAGATTCCTTCGATCGCCCGGTGACGGGCCATATCCATATCTCCCAATTGATAATACACCTCATTACTGAAAAACACGGGAAGTATAGAAGACCTCAAATCGATCGGTAAGAACAAGGCGTCCGCCCCTCGTTGATAATGATCCATCAAATTCTGGGGCAACTCGTTCTTCTTGGAGAAAGCGATATTCCTATAATAACTTACCAAGATATCGGGAGAATCAAATCCGGCAGACAAATCCAAGACTCGCTCCCAATCACCCCTATAGATCGCTTGGTCTACTGCCAGAACCTTTTCCCGCTTCCGGTTCGTACCCGCTATAACAAATGAAAAGAATCCAAATACGACTAAAAAGGTTATAAGCAAGCTATGCCGGTTCAGACGTATCCTACGTATACTTTTAATCTCCAAAGCGAATATCTCTAGAATCAACGCTAAAGCGGGGAAATATACGCTCAAGCCATCCACATGGGAATATTTATAGGCCTCCTCAATGCTCAATCCATAAAAATGACGCATGAACAACGGATATAAATAACTCGATAACAAAAGAGAAAGCCAGAACCACCACCGTTTCCTATTCTTGGCTCCCTCATAGAATATCACCATCAAGGAGAAGACAAACAGCCGGCTACCGACCATGCTATAAATTATGGGAAGAAGTATAAAAGCCACCCAAACGGACGTTCTCTTATTCTTAATCCGGATGTATCCCAAGAAGAGCCATAGCACGAAAATCAACGTAAGCGTAGACGCTATACTATACGACAACCGGCAAATCAATCCCCACTCTAACGCTACCGGAAACAACGCATATATGGAGACCATATTACCATTCCCGAACTTGCGTAAAACCCGCATAGAGTAGTACCATAAGAGCAACAACACGCACGTCACGATTAACGGGCCTATCACAGTCAAATGGAAGAACTGTATCAAGAAATTCCCCACATAACAGCTCAACCAAGCCGGCTCATCCCAGAACGAGATAAAATAATCGGTGGTATACAAAAAAATCCTCATCTGCTCTTTGAAGAACAAATGGTTTGGGTAAATCCATTGAAAGAAAGCAAAGCATACTACGAAGAATATTCCCGCTATTACCCATTGAAGCGATCGTTCATTTTTTGTCATTGACAAAATCCCTTATTTATAACCTCCCTATTTCCTCAATATAGAAAAAATCAATTTCCTCATCAATCTTTTGAATACAAAACAATGCAAACAAACAAAAAGTTTTGAATAAATACAAATAAACAAATAGAATCATGATCAAGACGTCTTGTTTTTCAAGTAGAGGAGCCAAGATGTACAAAAAAGTCCCTTTATCTACCAATAAGCAGATAAAGGGACCTTTTTCAAGGACAACAATTACTATTATCCTATCGTTTTTTCTTAGCCTCTTGTTGTTTACGCAACGTCTCCTGCTGTGCTCGTTGAGCCTCTTCCAGACGTTTCATGAAACTGGATTTCTTCATCGGTTTCCGTTTGTTTGCCTCCAACTTAGCTAACAATTTATCCTCATTGATCGTATAGCGGAAGATCAATGTCTGCACGATTGTGATCAACGTAGAGATGAAATAGTAATACGTCAAACCGGAAGCATACTGGTTGAAGAACACCAAGAACATCAACGGCATCATGTACATCATGGCCTTCATGCCCGGCATCTGTTGCTGCCCGGTATTCGTCATCTCCATATTATACTTGGTATAAAAAATATTCGTGATCGTCATCAACAAACAGAACAAACTGATGTGATTTCCGAAATACGGAGTGATGATCGGAATATATTTATTCCAGCTAAAGATAGCGTCGTAAGTAGACAAGTCGTGCGCCCAAAGGAAACTCTGGTGACGTAACTCGATCGCCGACGGGAAGAACATGAATAAAGCGATCAAGATCGGCATCTGCAACAACATCGGCAAACAACCACTCATCGGGCTCGCCCCCGCACGGCTATATAGCTCCATCGTCGCTTTCTGCCGTTCCATAGCCTTATCCTGTCCGGGATACTTAGCGTTGATCTCCTCCACTTGCGGACGCAATACACGCATCTTGGCGGACGACATATAAGACTTATACGTCAACGGGAAAAGGATGGTTTTCACGATGATCGTCATCAAAAGGATCAAGATACCATAATTATGGATAAACTTACCCAAGAAGTCGAACAAAGGGATCACGAAATATTGATTCACCCAACGGAAAATACCCCAACCTAGCGGAACCAACTTCTCCAGATCCAGTTGCTGCTCGGCAACGACACCTTTATCGAAGGACTTCAACAAGGCGAACTTATTCGGTCCGAAATAAAAGGACAGGTTCGTGGCCTCCTTACCTTGCAAGTCGAAAGGTACGGAAGTGGTCGTCTTGAATTGTTTCAATACATCCCCCTCCGGAATCGCTTTCGAGTCTAAGGTAGTAGCCTCAAAGCCCTCTTGCGAGATCAATACGGTAGAGAAGAACATATCCTTATAACCGATCCATTTCAAGCGGTTCGGGATCTGCTTGCTGTCACTCTTCGACTCGCTCAGGTGTTCCACGTCGTCCGCCATGAACTTGTAGTTCAAGGTCACGTAGCGATCCTCAAACTTACGTCCTTTTTCCTGTTGACGGATATCCTGCTCCCACAATAAATCCAAGGCATTCGTGCTCGGTGCCAAGACACCGTTCAATCCCGTACCCAGAATCTGGTATTGCACCATATAATCATCCGGTTTCAAGGTATAGGTAAAATCCAGATGACTACCCTCGCCGGTGTTCAAACGCATGATCACGGAATTCGGGTCATTCCCTTTAACCGGGGTAAAATACAAATCGCTCGTATTCACGACACGGTTCGTAGCCGTGACCAACGTGAAATTAAAATTAGACTCTTTCTCGTCGAACAAAACGAGAGGCTCGTCATTATACGTATCATACTCCTTCAAGCGTGCGTAACAAATACGTCCGCCCTTATTGCTGATACGCAGCTCGACCACGTCATTTTGCAGGGTCGTGTAATCTTCCGTGCCCACCATAGCATCGCCGAATACACCGAAGCTCTGCTGCAAACGTTGCGCCCGTACCGAGTCCGGCAGGTTCTCCAACGAATCCTCCACTAAAGCACTCTTGTTCTCTTGTTTCTGCAATTCCAGTTGCTGAGCATACTCAATCTTCGCGATTGAATCTTGGTAACGGCGCTGTGCCTCCAACTGCTCAGGCGTTGGCCTGTTGAACCAGCTAAACGCGAATAATACGACACCGATCAGCAGAAAACCTATTAATGTGTTTTTATCCATTTATCACCAATTATTTTTTATTTTCGATAGCAGCTTTCACGAAGCTGAGGAAAAGAGGATTCGGATTCACCACGGTACTGTTGTACTCCGGATGATATTGAACGCCCACGAACCATTTCAAGGCGGGGATCTCTACCACCTCTACCAGATTTGTCTCCGGATTCTCACCCGTACACATCATACCGGCGGCCTCGTATTGCTTCTTATACTCGTTGTTGAACTCGAAACGATGGCGATGACGCTCTTGGATATGCTCCTTGCCGTATGCCTCCAATACCTTGGAGCCCTCTTTCAGCGTACAGTCGTAAGCGCCCAGACGCATGGAACCTCCCATATTGGTAACGTTCTTCTGCTCCTCCATCAAGTCGATCACCTTATGTGCCGTATTCGGCTCCATCTCCGTAGAGTTGGCATCCGCCAAACCTAATACGTCACGGGCAAACTCGATCACCATGCACTGCATACCCAAGCAGATGCCCAAGCAAGGGACATCATGCTCACGAGCGTATTTGATAGCGGCAAACTTGCCCTCGATACCTCTCTGCCCGAATCCGGGGGCGATCAAGATACCATCCATATCCTTCAATTGCTCGGCGGCGTTCTCGTTATTTAATTTCTCCGAATGGAACAAATGCAAATCCAGTTTATGATGATTGTAAATAGCGGCTTGCAACAAAGACTCGTCGATCGACTTATAAGCGTCTTGCAATTCCACGTATTTACCAACCAAACCGATCTTCACCGTATCCGTAGCCGTGCTCTTCAAGGCAAGGAATTCCTTCCAAGGCTTCAACTCCGGAGTCGGGCCGACTTCCATACCGACCTTACGCAAGACCACCTCGTCCATCTTCTGGCGTTGCAATACCAAAGGAACCTCGTAGATCGTCGGTACGTCGATCGACTGGATCACGGAATCCTCGGCCACGTTACAGAACAACGCCACCTTACGTAACAAGTTCGCGTTCAGCTCATGCTCCGTACGCAACACCAGCACGTCCGGCTGGATGCCTAATTCCTGCAATTGCTTCACGGAATGTTGCGTAGGCTTCGTCTTATACTCTTTCGCCGCGGCGATATAAGGCACGTAAGTAAGATGTACGCAAAGGCAGTTCTTACCCAGCTCCCATTTCAACTGGCGAACGCTCTCTATGAAAGGCAGAGACTCGATATCACCCACCGTACCACCGATCTCGGTGATCACGAAGTCAAATTTATACTTGCTACCCAATAATTTCACATTACGCTTGATCTCATCCGTGATATGAGGTACCACCTGCACCGTCTTACCCAGATAATCCCCCTTACGCTCCTTGTTGATCACGCTTTGATAGATACGTCCGGTAGTGATATTATTCGCACGGGTAGTCTGGACATTCAAGAAACGCTCGTAATGGCCCAAGTCCAAGTCAGCCTCATGTCCATCAACGGTCACGTAACATTCCCCATGCTCATAAGGGTTCAACGTACCCGGGTCGATGTTGATGTAAGGATCAAATTTTTGGATAGTAACCTTGTAACCTCTTGCTTGAAGGAGCTTACCTAAAGAAGCGGAAATAATTCCCTTACCTAAGGAAGAGACCACGCCGCCTGTAACGAAAATGTACTTTGTATCTGCCACGATAGTAATATTTTAGTTATCTTTTTAATTGCACACCTGCATTTCGAAACCGCAAAGTTAGCGATTTTCATCGAGACATGCCAAATTTAATGTTTTTATTTCTCGCTGAATATCTCCAGAACTGACCCGTGCTTCGGCAGGACTCTTCCGATTCCCGACCCGAAGCACGGCACTAAAGACAGTACTTCTCATGGAATTACTTCGGTACTCCGCAGGAAGTACTGAAGTACTTTGACCGAAGTATTCCAGTACTTCCTGCGGAGTACTGAGGCAAGTCCGTATAAGCCTCGCTAGACACACCTGCTTTGCCTCAGTGATCGTAACTTTTACCCAGATAAATATCAAATCGTATGTTGTATATCATTCTTTTTAGCTAATTTTGCGACCACTACAACTAATAGATGTAAATAAGGTATTATGATGATGAAGAGGCATGGTGTGTATGCGCTATTATTACTTTCACTAATTGGGAGCTCGGCATACAGCCAAGAGAACCAACTAGTTACCGGAACGATAGTTCAACGTCCCGCACAGCAAGTCGTATCGGATGATACGATTCCTGCGATCAATCTTGGCGAAGAGGAATTAGACAACATCGTAGACATTCGTAAACAATTCGAGAAACAAAACAAGACTTACTCGGCGCCCTTGGCCCCAAGCACGAATTTACTGCGTTTCTTGAAAAAAGACGAACTGGAGATCTCGGACGAGGCGATGTATTGGGCCCGTCTGGTACGAGACGCCTCCACGGCTTTCGATAATACGATGACCTTCCGAGACACCGTGATCGTAAACCCTTTATTCATGCCGATCGTTTTCCGGGGAGATTATCTACCCAAAAACTTGATATTCTATAACTTCGATTCATTGAAGGAGAGGACTCCCTATGATAACTTATACCGGACAGACTCCATCTTCAAAGATCTGGAGCGAAACAAACAGTTCGAGGAGATGGCTTACAAATATGTGCAGAACAATTACCCGACTTATTTCCGCTACTCCGAGAGGGATCTGCCCAATGAGGTGATCAAACCTAAATTCATCAAGAAGAATATTTATGAGGACTTGCCGATCAAGGTGGAGGCTGATGCCAATTTTGAGGACGTAGACGCTCCCGCCCGCTTTATCCCGGAGCGGAGATACTGGATATCGGCCTTCGAGAGCGCCGTCCAATTCTCCCAGAACTACGTTTCGGAGAACTGGTACAAGGGTGGAAGTAGCAACTTGAACCTGTTCACCAAGAACAATTTAAAATACGACTATAAGAAAGATAAGGTACAAGTAACGAACGAACTGGAATTCAAAGCCAGCGTATATACGGCACCGAAGGATACCTTAAGGAACTATAAGATCGGTGACGACGTATTCCGTATACACAGCAACGTCGGCTACCAAGCGTTCAACAAATGGTACTATACGTTCGACGCTGAGTTCAAGACCCAGTTCTTCACCAACTATCAAGAGAACGAGCACATCAAGCAGGCCGCGTTCCTTGCCCCGTTCTCTATCAACTTCGGTCTCGGTATGAAATACGAGCTGGAAAAACAATTTACCGACAAGCATAAGAAGATTAAATTCAGCACCAACTTGGCGCCGATCTCCTATACATATATGTATACGACACAAGAGATCGATTATAGCCGTCACGGTTTCAAGAAAAACGAGGAAACCGGTGAGTTCAATAATAAGCTAAGCCAAATAGGTTCCACGATCCGTGCAGACCTCGCCTTCGATTTCAACCGTAACGTAAGCTGGCAATCCCGTCTTTATTTCTTTACCACTTATGGCGATCATACCATCGGGGAGTTCGAGAACACCTTGGTTCTGGCCATCAGCCGCTTTTTCTCCACACGTATCTATTTTCACCTTAGATACGATGATGGAGTGGAAAAAACAGAGGATAACAAGAGTTATTTCCAGCTTAATGAGTTGTTAAGTTTCGGTTTTAATTACAAATGGTAAGCTAGGATTTAAGATTTCGAATAATAAACTTTGTTAATCGTGACATAGTTTCTAAATTATACTTACTTTTGCCTTGATTTTGCAATGTCGAGATTACAAATATGAGCGAAAGTATAAATCATACAGGATTTGTAGAGAAGATCGATGGCGACACCGTCTTCGTCCGCATTACCCAACAATCCGCATGCTCGGGATGCCACGCACAGTCTATGTGCTCGGCATCCGAGAAAAAGGATAAGATCATTGAGGTACCCGATCGGTCGGGACGGTTTCACGTAAACGAGGAAGTGATAATATGCGGACAAAATTCCATGGGGCTTCAGGCCGTATTGCTGGCATTTGTCATTCCTTTGGTGATAGTCGTGGGGGCCATCGTGATCGGTACGAATCTACAATGGGACGAGCCCACGAGCGGGTTAACCGGTTTATCGCTTTTACTGCCTTATTACTGTATACTATACTTAATGCGTGACAAACTAAAAAGACGATTTATATTTACTTTGAAAAAACTTAATTGATAATATATCATGATTTTAATTGCCGTTATTTCATTAGGAGCAATCGGGGCGGTCGGAGCGGTTTTCCTCTACGCTGCTTCCAAGAAATTTGAAGTCTATGAAGATCCTCGCATCGCTCAAGTACAGGAAGTCCTCCCCGGAGCGAACTGTGGAGGTTGCGGTTATCCGGGTTGCGCCGGATTTGCGGGTGCTTGCGTAAAAGCTGACTCATTAGACGGATTGCTCTGCCCCGTTGGTGGTGGCCCGGTCATGGCCAAGGTCGCTACGATACTGGGTAAAGAGGCGGGTACAGCCGAACCCATGGTAGCCGTTGTCCGTTGCAACGGAACTTGTCAGGCCCGCCCACGTACAAACTCTTATGATGGAACGAAAAGTTGCGCCATCGCCTCTACCCTTTACGGAGGCGAGACGAATTGTTCTTTCGGTTGCCTAGGTTATGGCGACTGCGTGAACGCCTGCGCTTTCGACGCCATCCACATCAACCCGGCTACGGGAATCGCCGAGGTAGACGAGGAAAAATGTACTTCCTGTGGTGCTTGTGTGAAGGCTTGCCCGAAGAATATCATCGAGCTAAGAAAGAAAGGACCTAAATCACGCCGGATTTACGTGTCTTGCGTAAATAAGGACAAGGGAGCCGCCGCTCGCAAGGCTTGTGCCAACGCTTGTATCGGCTGTGGCAAATGTGCCAAGGAATGTCCGTTCGAGGCAATCACCGTAACAAATAACGTAGCTTATATCGATTATACGAAGTGTCGGATGTGCCGCAAATGCGTGGCTGTATGTCCGACAGGAGCTATTCATGAGCTGAATTTCCCTCCTCGCAAGGAAGCCGCTCCCGCTCCGAAAGCGGAGACCGTGAAACCGGCGCCGAAGGCAGAGGCTACCGTGAAACCGGAAGCCGCTCCGAAAGCTACAAGTGAAGAAAAAACAAATCTAAATTAAAATCTAATAGTATGCTAAGGACATTTCGAATCGGAGGTATACATCCCCCCGAGAATAAACTGTCTGCCGGTAAGAAAATTACGGCTCTCGCTACGCCTAAACAGGTGATTATCCCCCTCAGCCAGCATATCGGCGCCCCGGCGCAGGCCGTGGTGAAGAAAGGGGATCTGGTAAAGGTGGGTACATTGCTAGCCAAGGCGGGTGGTTTCGTATCAGCGAACATCCACTCTTCCGTATCCGGCAAAGTGAACAAGATAGATAACGCTCTCGACGCTAGCGGATACAAACGTCCCGCTATCTATATAGATGTGGAAGGTGATGAATGGGAAGAGACGATCGACCGCAGCGAGACCTTAGTGAAGGAGTGTGCGCTGTCTTCCAAGGAAATCGTGGATAAGATCGCCGCTTCCGGTATCGTCGGTCTGGGTGGAGCGACTTTCCCTACGCAGGTGAAATTGATGCCGCCTCCCGGAAACAAGGCAGAGATCGTAATCATCAACGCCGTGGAGTGTGAGCCTTATCTTACTTCCGACCATTCGTTGATGCTGGAGAAAGGCGAGCAAATCCTAGTCGGTGTCACGATCCTAATGAAAGCGGTCAACGTGAACAAGGCCGTGATCGGTATCGAGAATAACAAGCCGGACGCTATCGCCCATCTGCAAAAGTTGGCGGTAAATTATAAAGGTATAGAGATCATGCCGCTTAAGGTACAATATCCGCAAGGAGGCGAGAAACAATTGATCGACGCCGTTATTCGCCGTCAGGTAAAAAGTGGTGCGCTTCCTATCTCGGCGGGTGCCGTGGTACAGAACGTAGGAACTGCTTATGCCGTTTACGAGGCGGTACAAAAGAACAAACCGTTGTTCGAGCGTGTGGTGACGATCACGGGTAAGGCGGTAGCTAATCCTTCCAATTTCTTGGTTCGTATGGGAACCCCGATCAGTTGCTTGATCGAGGCCGCAGGTGGCCTGCCCGAGAATACGGGTAAGATTATCGGTGGCGGACCGATGATGGGTAAAGCGTTGATCAGCGCCGAGGTGCCGGTTTGCAAAGGAAGCTCCGGCGTTTTATTACTGACGAAAGAGGAGTCTGTCCGCAAGCCGATCCGGGATTGCATCCGTTGCGCCAAATGCGTAGGTGTCTGCCCGATGGGATTAAACCCTACCCTATTGATGAACGCCACGGAATTCCAGAATTGGGAATTGGCGGAGAAGAACTATATCACCGACTGTATCGAGTGCGGGTCGTGTAGTTATACCTGTCCGGCCAACCGTCCGTTGCTGGATCAGATCCGGTTGGGTAAAGGAAAAGTTATGGGTATTATCCGGTCTAGAAAGTCATAAAACAAGAGCAACATGGAAAATAATTTATACGTATCGCCCTCGCCCCACATCCATGGTGGCGACAGCATAAGCAAAAATATGTATGGTGTACTGATTGCCCTTATCCCGGCTTTCTTGGTATCCCTTTATTTCTTCGGTCTGGGAGCGTTGATCGTTACGGTCGTATCGGTTCTGGCCTGTATGATATTCGAGTATTTGATCCAGCGATTCCTGATGAAAAAGGAACCGACCCTTTGCGATGGCTCCGCTATCCTGACAGGTGTATTGCTGGCCTTCAACCTACCTTCCAACCTTCCGGTCTGGATCATTATTATCGGAGCGTTGGCGGCGATCGGCATCGGCAAGATGTCTTTCGGTGGATTAGGTAATAATATTTTCAATCCGGCGTTAGTCGGACGTGTATTCTTATTGATCTCCTTCCCGGCACAGATGACGACTTGGCCGGTGGTAGATGCCTTGAACGTTTTCCCGATGACTTATACGGATGCCCAGACCGGCGCAACGGTATTGTCGTTGATGAACGAAGGCGTGACCGAGCTTCCGTCTTACGGGAACATGCTTGTAGGAGCTATGGGAGGTAGTCTCGGTGAAGTGAGCGCCGTGGCCTTGATCCTCGGTCTTTTATTCATGCTATGGAAAAAGATCATCACTTGGCAGATCCCGGTATCCATCTTGGCTACCGTATTCGTATTCACGGGCATCATGCACTTGGTGAATCCGGTACAATACGCCAGCCCGTTCGTTCACTTATTATCCGGCGGTTTGTTATTAGGCTCCATCTTTATGGCGACCGACTACGTAACCTCGCCGATGAGCAAGAACGGAATGCTTGTCTACGGCGTGGGAATCGGAATCCTTACCACGGTGATCCGTTTGTTCGGGTCTTACCCGGAAGGTATGTCGTTCGCTATCCTGATCATGAACGCATTTACTCCGCTAATCAACAGCTATATCAAACCTAAACATTTCGGAGGAAAGTAAGCATGGCAAAATTAAAATCAACATTACCCAATATGCTCCTTTCACTAACAGGCATTTGCTTGGTAGCAGGGGCGATCCTAGCCGGAGTGAACCAGTTTACCGCCGGCCCTATAGCGGTAGCCAAAGCGACCGCCTTGGAGGAAGCGATTAAAGCCGTTGCTCCCGAGTTCGACAACAAACCGACTGAGGACGTCTATATGGCCGTCTCCTCCGATGGTGATTCCCTCAAGATTTATCCTGCCAAGAAAGGCGGACAAGTCGTTGGCGGAGCCGTAGAGAGTAATACAAAAAAAGGCTTTAGCGGTGAGATACGGGTTATCGTAGGTTTCGATATGGATGGCAAGATATTGAACTATTCCGTATTGCAACACGCCGAGACTCCGGGCTTGGGAGCCAAGATGCAAGAATGGTTCCGTGCGGACAAGAACAAGCAAAGTGTCTTGGGACGTACGATTCCGGACGGAGGCTTAAAAGTAACAAAAGATGGTGGCGACGTGGACGCTATCACGGCAGCGACCATCTCCAGCCGTGCGTTCCTCGATGCCGTGAACCGTGCGTATAGCGCATTCGCAGGCGTAGACGGATTAACGGGTGCCACTTCAACTGATAACAAATAAAAAGGGAGGACAGAACAATGAGTAATCTAAAAATATTGATGAATGGTATCATCACGGAGAACCCGACATTTGTATTACTGTTAGGTATGTGTCCGACCTTGGGAACGACCTCTTCGGCCATCAACGGCATGAGTATGGGATTGGCTACGATGTTCGTATTGATTTGCTCGAATATCGTGATCTCCGCCTTGAAAAACGTAATCCCCGACTTGGTGCGTATCCCGGGATATATCGTTGTGATCGCGACGTTCGTGACCGTAGTGCAGATGTGCATGGAAGCGTTCGTCCCGGCTTTATACGCTAGCTTGGGATTATTTATCCCGTTGATCGTGGTAAACTGTATCGTACTAGGACGTGCCGAGGCTTTCGCCGCAAAGAACGGAATTATCCCGTCGGCCCTTGATGGTATCGGAATGGGACTTGGTTTCACGATGGCTCTTACGCTGCTGGGCGCTTGCCGTGAGTTCTTGGGAACCGGTAAGTTATTCAACGTAACCTTGATGCCCGAGGAATACGGTTCGTTGATCTTCGTATTGGCTCCGGGAGCGTTTATCGCCTTGGGTTATCTGGTAGCAATAGTAAACAAACTGCGTAAAGCATAATAAACGGATCATATGGAATATATATTGATATTTATCGCCGCCGTATTCGTTAATAACGTTGTACTGGCACAGTTCTTGGGAATTTGTCCGTTCTTGGGGGTATCTAAGAAAGTGGAGACTGCCGCAGGCATGGGAGCCGCCGTTACGTTCGTGCTTACGATCGCCACGATTGTTACATTCCTCGTGCAAAAATACATATTGGACGCTTTCGGATTAGGGTTCATGCAGACGATCAGTTTTATCCTGATTATCGCCGCCTTGGTACAGATGGTGGAAATCATATTGAAGAAGGTCTCTCCCGCCCTTTATCAAGCGTTGGGCGTATTCCTTCCGTTGATCACCACGAACTGCTGTATCTTGGGTGTGGCTATCCTTGTAATCCAAAAAGAGTATAATTTATTGGAATCTGTGGTATATGCTATCTCGACCGCTATTGGATTTGCGCTAGCTTTGATTATCTTCGCGGGTATTCGGGAGCAACTAGCCATGACGCATATTCCGGAAGGCATGAAAGGCACTCCTATCGCCTTGATAACGGCCGGTTTGCTAGCTATGGCTTTTATGGGATTCTCGGGTATCGTATAACAAACTTATCTAAATGAACACTAGAATGAAAAAGAAGATTTTAGTAGCGGGCGGAACCGGTTATATCGGCTCACACACCACAGTAGAATTGCAGAACGCCGGATATGAGGTAGTCATTATCGACGATTTGTCAAACTCGAATATCGAGGTGCTCGATGGTATCGAGAAAATCACGGGCATCCGTCCGGAGTTTATCCAATTGGATCTAAAGGATAAGGAAGGTACTCGCAAGGCATTGGAAGCTCATCCGGGCATCAAAGGCATTATCTTGTTCGCCGCTAGCAAGGCGGTAGGAGAATCCGTACAGCAGCCTTTGAAGTATTATCGCAATAATATTGTCACTTTGGTGAACTTGTTGGAGATGATGCCTGAATTCAATATCGAAGGTATCGTATTCTCTTCCTCTTGTACGGTATACGGACAACCGGACCCGGAGAACTTGCCGGTAACCGAGAATGCCCCGATCAAACCCGCTATGTCTCCTTATGGAAACACGAAGCAGATCAACGAGGAGATTATCCGGGATACGATCCACGCAGGAGCGCCTTTCAAGAGTATCATCTTGCGCTACTTCAACCCGATAGGCGCACACCCAAGCGCAGAGATCGGCGAGTTGCCGAATGGTGTTCCCCAGAACTTGATCCCGTACTTGACACAGACGGCTATGGGTATCCGCAAGGAACTAAGCGTATTCGGCGATGATTATGATACAGCAGACGGTTCTTGCATCCGTGACTATATCAATGTCGTAGACTTGGCGAAAGCACATGTAATCGCTATGGACCGTATGCTTGAGAATAAGTCTGATGAGCATATCGAGATATTCAACCTAGGTACCGGCAATGGTGTTTCTGTCCTTGAACTGATCAATACCTTCGAGCAGACAACAGGCGTTAAGGTTCCGCACAAGATCGTGGGCCGTCGTGAAGGTGATATCGAGAAGGTATGGGCCAATCCGGAGCACGCGAATAAGGTATTAGGCTGGACCGCCAAGGAGACTTTAGCCGACACCCTGCAATCCGCATGGAACTGGCAGAAACGTTTGAGAGAACGTGGCATCCAGTAAATAACACAAAAAAAGAGGCCGTATCTGATAGCGCTTAGCTAAGGATACGGCCTTTTTTATATCCTTATATCTACAAGTACTTCTCTAAGATCTCAAGAACCTTCCCGAAATCGATCGGCTTAGCGATATGCTCATTCATTCCGGATTCTTTACACAACTTGATGTCTTCCGCAAATGCGTTCGCAGACATGGCTACTATCGGCATGGACTTGATATCCGGACGTTCTAATGCCCGAATATGGCGAGTAGAGTCGTACCCGTTCATGACCGGCATCTGGATATCCATAAATACCAAGTCATAATATCCCGGACTAGAGTTTTTTACCATATTCACCGCGACAAGGCCATTTTCCGCCTCCTCTACCACCGCACCGGTCTCTTCTAGCAACACAGTCGCTATTTCCCTATTCAAGCTATTATCTTCCACCAGCAAGATCCGCTTACCCTCAAAGTTACCGAAAGGATATTGAGGCTTCTCCGTCTCTTCCTCTTTTTTCTCTTGCTTGATAGCGAAACTTTTCATCAAATAAAATAACTTGGATTTCATCAACGGCTTACTTATGAATCCATCGACACCGGCTCGTTGGGCTATCTCCTCAAAATGCGGACAATCATAAGCGGAAAGAATAATGATCGGAATATCCCGGCCAACGACTTTTCGGATACGGGTAGCGGTCTCGATCCCATCCATTCCCGGCATTTTCAGATCAAGGATAACGGCAAAATAGTCATCATTAAGATGATGTGCCCTCTCTACTTTCCCGATAGCCTCCTCACCAGAAATGGCATACTCGCCTTTCATACCGATCTCGTTAATCCTCATACATGCGTTCTCGCAACACACGATATCATCGTCTACCACGAGAACCGGTAAATCCCTTAAATGATCATCCTCAAAACACCCTTGATCCTGCAATTTCAACTGCATCGTAAATGTAAAAACGGAACCTTTGCCATATTCACTCTCCACCTGAATCTCACCATTCATCATATGAGCGATATTACGGCTTATTGCCATGCCTAAGCCGGTTCCTTGTATATTCCGCAGGGTTGCGTCTTCCGCACGTTCAAATGGCTCGAAAACCTTGTGTAAGAAATCCGGCTTTATCCCGATACCATTGTCTATAACCGTAACCTCAAATAAACCATAATTACCATTTTTAATTGGCTTTTCCCGTATCTCAAGTGTTATTTTCCCATAGTCCGGCGTATACTTTATGGCGTTCGACAGCAAATTCAACAATACTTGCTGAATCCGTTGCACATCGCCAATCAGCTTTTCATGTTTGACTTGAAACAAGTGAACCCGGAAATCCTGAAACTTCTGACTGACCGAAGTCTGAACCATAGTAATTACGCTTTGCAATAACTCGCCCATATCGAACTCCTCGTCTGTCAGCAAAATATGTCCGCTCTCTACCTTAGACATATCCAAGACCTCATTGATCAAGTTCAATAACAATTTGGAAGAAACCATAATCTTCTTCAAGCAATCTACTATACGCTCCCGATCGTCGATATGCATACTGGCGATAGTGGTCATACCGATAATGGCATTCATCGGAGTACGTATATCATGGCTCATACGGGATAAGAAATCCGATTTAGCCTGATTTGCCGATTTAGCCACTTGTAGGGCATCTTGAAGTAATTGCCTTTGCCGCTCTTCCTCACGAACCTCCATAATATCGGTCCGGGTCAAAAGAAGTATATTCCTCTCCTTATCGAAAAAGCTAAAACGCATCTTCTTATCCCTAAAAACGCCATTCTCCATCACCTGACAGAACAAGACATACTCACGGGCATTTCGTAAGACAGATAAGACATGATCTAGGGAAAGATTTCGGGTTAACTCATCTCGCTGATCCTCCGGCACATATTTGTGGTGGAACTCGGCTACCTCTTTTTCATAGTCATTACTCGCTATCGGGGGGACCGGCGTCCCACTTTCACGATTGGAAGTATACATGACATAGCTATTCGTGTTTGCCTCTATATAAACGACATAATCATACTCAGTCTGAACGGCAGCCTCTACGATCTGTGCCTTGCGACAATGATTCACATAGCGGCTGAAAAGAATGACACGATCCGGAATTCCACTCTCATCTTTCAAGATACGAATAAAAGCCTCATGCCACTCAAAACCAAACAAATCATTACAGAAACGCATGTCGAACTTCTTATTCGCTACGCCGCTAGCCGCCATTTGCCGCAATGAATTCAAGGATAAGATCTCCTCCCATTTCCCTAAATCCGCAGGATATACATATTCTTGAATGTAAGTCTGGCAAAGTTCTGTATAATCCAAACATTCTCCTTCCCTTTCGGGAGTCATCGAATCTTTGATTATCTCAACCTTTTCATTACCTAATGTGACGATCCAAAGCGTATCGACTAGCTCGTTTACACCACAGAGTAGTTCTTCCAAATTTAAAGTAGTATTTGTCATTTTCAATGATATAGATTTAATTAAGAGGAATAGAGATCCTATGATTTTGAGAGTATTTCATCAAGCCTCCCTCTCCAATCCTCTCCATTCAAAGGCTGATAGGTATGGAACCCTAGTTCCTGCCCCACTACGATATTATTCTTACCATCATCTACAAATAATGTTTCCTCTGGTTTGATTCCTGAATCCAAGACCATGCGATCAAAAATTTCACGATCCGGCTTCGTGACACCGATCTCATAAGAGAGATACAATTTATCGAAATAATCATTTAATGGACGGCCCGCCGGCGTAAACTCTTTTGTCTGTGCCCATTCAAGCTGTATGATCGGATTTGTATTGCTCAATAAATAGACTTGATATTTCTCACGGAGTTTTAATATGTAGTCCAATTTATATTGGGGAACGCCGCCAATGAAGCCAAACCAAGCCCAACAAATATCCTCATAAGAAAGGTCTTTACCCGTATACTTCCGTAAATAGCGACAAAACTCCTCTACTCCGATCTTTCCGGTCTCCAGATCTTGAAAAACCCCTTTTTGTTCGTAAGGATCTATCAATCCATCGGCATCTTTGACCCCAATCTCTATTAAACGGCGAACAGGTTCATCCCGGTCCAAATCTATGATAACGCCCCCCAGATCGAATACTATATTTTTTATTTTACCCATTGCGATACTATTTAAGTCCCAAAGATACAATTTATTCCGTATATCTAGGTTACAAGGATAAAAAAGGGTATAATCTTCAACGATTATACCCCAATCCAAAGCTATATTTATGTATATAAGACTTAATCCAATTTATGGATCACCAAACCGGAGCGAAGCTTCGGTTCGAACCACGTCGTCTTCGGCGGCATGATATTACCCGTATCGGCGATATCCATCAATTGCTTCATCGTAACGGGATACAAAGCCAAGGCAACCTTCATCTCACCGCTATCCACACGGCGTTTCAATTCACCCAGGCCACGGATACCTCCCACGAAATCGATTCGCTTGTCCGAACGTAAATCCTTAATGCCTAAAATCTCATCCAGAATCAAGTTCGAAGAGATCGTGACATCCAATACGCCTATCGGGTCATTGTCATCGTACGTACCGGGCTTAGCGGTCAAAGAATACCATTTCCCTCCTAAATACAGGGAGAAATTGTGCAAGGCACCCGGTTTGTAAATAGCAGAGCCCTTCTCCTCTACCACGAAGTTTTTCGTTAATCTCTCAACGAATTGTTCCTCGGTCAAGCCGTTCAAGTCTTTTACCACACGGTTGTAATCGATAATGGTCAATTGGTTGGCCGGGAAGCAAACAGCCATGAAATAGTTATACTCCTCGTCTCCCTTATGACCCGGGTTTTGCTTGGCCTTCTCCGCTCCTACCAAAGCAGCGGCGGCGGAACGATGATGTCCGTCGGCAATATACAACGCAGGCATCTCCCCGAATAACTCCGTGATGCGAGCGATATCCTTATCCTCATCGATAATCCAGAACGTATGGCCGAAACCGTCTAATTTCGCCACGAAATTATATTCGGGCTCACGAGCCGTATATTTCATTACGATAGCGTCTAGCTCTGAGTTGTCGGGATAAGCGAAGAATACCGGCTCGATATTAGCGTTGTTGACACGTACGTGTTTCATGCGATCCTCCTCCTTGTCACGGCGGGTCAGCTCATGTTTCTTGATCGTGCCATTCATATAATCGGGAACATAAGCCCCGACTACCAACCCATATTGAGTCTTGCCATTCATGGTTTGGGCATAAACATAATAGCATTCTTTCTGATCCTGAACCAACCAACCTTTTTCCTGAAAATTATTGAAATTGGCGGCGGCCTTCAGGTAAACAGCCGGATCATGCTCATCCGTCCCTTCTGGGAAATCGATTTCCGGTTTAATGATATGGTAAAGGGATTTCTCGTTTCCTTCCGCTTCCACACGAGCTTCTTGCGAGTTCAATACGTCATAGGGGCGGGAAGCCACCTCCTCTATAAATTCTTTTGGCGGACGAACTCCCTTGAAAGGTTTTATTTTTGCCATGGTAATTAAATCTAATTGGTTTATGTATCAATGTAGAGACGGGGCGTGCCCCGTCTCTACAACCGGATATTCTTATTTATTAACCCGATACTTTTCATTGCCATTCACCAAGAAATCAACGATCTGCTTGGCGGCGGCGATACCAGCGTTGATATTAGCCTCGGCGGTCTGGGCACCCATCTTTTTCGGGGTGCTGAAATAACGACCGGCATATTTCTCGGCCAATTCCGCATGGATAGCGGGCATAATATCTGTCAAGTACTTGAAGTCCGGACGCTCTTCCAACATCTTAGCGAGGCCAGCCTCATCCATCACCTCCTTACGAGCCGTATTCACTACGATAGCTCCCTTCGGCATGGAATTCATCAACTCGAAATTGATAGAACCCTTCGTCTCGGCCGTAGCTGGAATATGCAAAGAGACGATTTGGCAAGCCTTAAACAAATCGGCTGTAGAAGCTACAGCCTTCACACCATCGGCCTCAATCACGGAAGCCGGACAGAACGCGTCGTAAGCGTAAACCTCCATACCGAAGCCTTTAGCGATACGAGCCACGTTACGGCCCACGTTTCCATAAGCCAAGATACCCAATTTCTTTCCTTTCAACTCTGTTCCGGAAGTACCGTTATAGAAATTACGAACCCCGTACACCAACATACCGAATACCAATTCGGCGACAGCGTTAGAGTTTTGTCCCGGCGTATTCATCACGCATACCTTATGGGCAGTAGCCGCATCCAAGTCCACGTTATCATACCCCGCACCGGCACGAACCACGATCTTCAGGTTCTTAGCGGCATCCAATACCTCAGCGTCCACCTTATCGCTACGGATAATCACGGCATCGGCATCCTTAACCGCATCCAGCAATTGCGCCTTCTCTGTATATTTCTCCAAAAGAGCCAGTTCCATGCCAGCGCCTTCCACTACCTCCCGGATGCCTTTCACAGCGACAGCGGCGAAAGGTTTCTCTGTAGCAACTAATATCTTTGCCATGTCTGAATCCTCCTTAATTAATGTTGTTTCTCGAACTCTTTCATGCAAGCTACCAAAGCCTCCACGCTGCTCTTCGGCATCGCGTTATAAAGAGAGGCACGGAAACCACCTACAGAACGGTGTCCCTTGATACCTACCATACCAGCGGCAGTAGCATATTTACTGAACTCGTCCTCCAACTCCTTATACTCATCATTCATCACGAAACAAACATTCATGATCGAACGATCTTCCTCCGCTACCGTACCACGGAACAACTTATTGCGATCGATCTCATCGTATAAGATCGCCGCGTTCTCAAGATCCTTCTTCTCCATAGCGGCGATACCACCTTGTTCCTTATACCATTTCAAGGTCTGTAAAGCCGCGTAAATAGGCAATACAGGAGGTGTATTGAACATGGAATCCTTTTTAATATGGGTAGCGTAGTTCAACATGGTCGGGATCGGACGGTCTACATGTCCTAAAGCGTCCACACGAACGATAGCCAAAGTCACGCCGGCAGGAGCCAAGTTCTTTTGAGCACCCGCATAGATAATATCATATTTGGAAATATCGATCGGACGAGAGAAAATATCGGAAGACATATCGCAAACCAAACGTTGCTTCACATCCGGATCCTTACGCATCTCTGTTCCGTAAATCGTATTATTAGAAGTAAAATGGAAATAATCCGAGTCATCAGCGATCGCATAACCCTTCGGGATGTAAGTATAGTTCTTGTCTTTGGAAGAAGCGACAACATCTACCTCCCCAAACAACTTAGCTTCCTTGATAGCGTTCGAAGCCCATGTGCCGGTATCCAAATAAGAGGCTTTCTTATTCAACAGATTGTAAGGAACCATACAGAACTGCATGCTGGCGCCACCGCCCATGAATACAACCTCATAGCCTGCCGGAACATCCAGTAATTCCTTGATCAACGCACGTGCCTCGTCGTTTACGGCTACAAACTCCTTACTTCTATGAGAGATCTCAAGAAGTGATAACCCCATACCCGCAAAATTTTCTACCGCAGCGGCTGTATTCTTAATTGTATACTCGCTCAAGATAGAAGGACCTGCATAAAAATTGTGCTTCTTCATACCAATGTCTTTTTAGAATGTTATTATAAATAAAGTAACTATTTTTTCAAAAACAGGCGGCTAATGTAACTATTTTTTCTCATTTGCCGACACTTTTCGAGCATTTTTTAATTTACAATCAGAATATGTCAATTAAAAACGATCTCCCCAAAGGCGCCTCATTTGCTCAATTAGTTTGTGCTCGGCCGGATTTTCCTGTCCTTTCCACAAACGTTCGCCCAAAATTTCCTTCGGAAGATACTCCTGCTTTACAAAATGATTTTCGTAGTCGTGCGCATATTTATATTCCTTGCCATACTCCAGTTCAGCCATTAATTTGGTAGGCGCGTTGCGTAGATGAAGCGGTACGGGTAAATTCCCAGTCCGGTTAACAAGTGCCAAAGCGTCGTTGATCGCCATATAGGCCGAATTACTTTTCGGGCTGCAAGCCAGATAAACGGTCGTCTCGGCCAGGATGATCCGGCCCTCCGGCCAGCCGATCTTCTTCAAGGCATCGAAACATGCGTTCGCCAGCAAAAGCGCATTCGGATTCGCCAATCCGATATCCTCAGAAGCGGAGATCACCAACCGCCGTGCGATAAACTCAGGGTCTTCTCCCCCGGCCACCATACGGGCGAGCCAGTAAATGGCGCCATCGGGATCGCTACCCCGGATCGACTTGATAAAAGCGGAGATTATATCGTAATGCATCTCCCCTCCCTTATCATACGCCGCAGGGTTCTCCTGCAACCTCTCCACTACCTTCTCATCCAGAATCTCAATATCGTCACTCTCCTCGGCAGACACCACCAGTTCCAGAATATTCAGCAACTTCCGAGCGTCTCCTCCCGAGTAACGTAACATGGCATCCGTTTCCGTCAGCCTTATGTTTTTATCCTTCAGAACGACATCCTCGGCGATCGCCTTATGCAATAGCGTAAGCAAGTCATTCTTGTCCAGCGATTTCAACACGTACACCTGACAACGGGATAACAAAGGACGGATTACCTCGAACGAGGGATTCTCCGTGGTTGCCCCAATCAGCGTCACCACGCCCGTCTCTACGGCGTTCAGCAATGAGTCTTGCTGCGACTTACTGAACCGGTGTATCTCATCAATAAACAATATCGGTGATACCGTATTGAAGAAGCGGTTGCTCTTGGCCTTCTCTATCACCTCCCGCACGTCCTTCACTCCCGAACTGATCGCGCTTAACGTATAAAAAGGCGCATCCAACTTATTCGCTATGATCTGCGCTAAGGTAGTCTTCCCGACTCCCGGCGGCCCCCACAATATAAAAGAGGGAACCCGTCCCGCATCAATCATCTTCCTCAACACGGCTCCCTGGCCTACCAGGTGCTTCTGTCCGATATAATCATCCAACGTCTTCGGACGTAATCTCTCTGCTAATGGTTGACTCATCATGGAAGCAAAAGTCGGACATTTTATTTACTTTTCAAAGGATAAGTCAAGAAATTTATCGTATAAAAAGAATGTTAAACAACAGGAAATAGTGACATAATGAAAGAGTAATCATCACAAACACACTTTTACCCATATAATATACTAACATTATGACAATAAAAATTTAACATTCCCTTAGTTCCCTATCCTTTTTATCCCATACTTTTAGCGATATCTTCTTAACACATTATACCTTCTTTCTTGAAGCATTAAATATCTATCAACTGGTGCATGATCGTCCAACAGTTGGTGCATGATCATGCAACGACTGTTAGATGATCATGCACCAATTGTTAGATGATCTATATTTCCATATAAAACCAATAAGCCTTCCAAGGAAATGGGATAAGGGAAGCTATCAAAACATGTAAGATATATAACAAAAAAAGATGCCCCTCCATAATCGGAGAGGCACCCTATACATTATATTATATATGTTAGATTAGCGAGTTCCGCCAGCCCACCATACAGGCTCTGAATATACGTATTGACCGTCGCCATAAGCGGCTTTTACTTCCGGATTTGATACCACGTCACTATTACCATAAGGCATACGAAGAGGGAATTTTTTCGTATTCGCCAATGTCACGAAATTCTCTCCTAATCCTTTCATTCTACGGATATCATTAAAAGTCTCGGTAGCCTCTCCCGATGCCCCCCACAAAGCCAGATATTTCTGGATCATGGTCTCTTTCAAAGGATTTACAGCAAACAGCGGTTTAACTTGGTTATCGAAATATGTATTGGCCGTCTCCTCTGTCATTTTTTCTGAATTCACGACCATTTTGCTACCCATATAAGTGATAGCAGAAGAGACACTTCTTTCAGCATTTGCGATTCCGGCAGCTACCGCCTCTTTCAACGCTTTCTCGGCGTCAGACGTACGGTTTAAGCGACATAACGCCTCAGCTTGCAAGAATTTCAACTCATGATAACTCATCAACATCGTAGGAGCCGTGTTTGAATATACAAAGGCGGAAACACCATATTTCTGCATATTCTGCTCAGGAGTACCATTCGGGGCCGGAACTAAGTTCTTATCAGCAGAGCCTGTAACCTGTACGCGTTTCTTGTCAGCCGTAGTAGGAGAAAGCATCACTCTTTCCAATCGAGGATCTTTACGCTCAATCAACTTGTCCGTCAAGCTCTGGCTATTGGCAAAACCAGCGCGAGAATCGAAGTAACCAAAGAATGGGTTGATATTATTCGCATCATAGACAGCGTATGCAGCCTCGTCATCCGCAGAAGTAAAAGATTTTGATACATAGTCCAAAACCTTATTCAAATCAGCTTGCTTATCCGTGGAACGATTGATCAGACGCATCGTATAACGAGCCTTCAAACCATAAGCGAATTTAATCCATTTCTCGGCATCTCCATTATACAAATAATCATACGTACCAACCGGTGAACGATCAGACTGATTCAAATCCTCGATCGCCTTGTCCAAGGAGGCCATTATAGAGACATAAATCTCCTCTTGCTTATCTATTTTAGGATTCATATTCACCGGTGAGCCATTCTCATCCAATAAAGAAGCTTCACTATAAGGTGTATCTCCAAATATATCCGCCAATAGAGCGCCATTGTAAGCTTCCATGACCTCAGCGATACCTCTCGTCACTAAATTTCCCTCATCACGCTTACCTTCTTGACATTGACCGATAATAACACGAGCGTTCTTCAAGCTTGTATAAACATTTCCCCACGTATTCTCAAACGTAGAAGAGGCAGAAGGCTCATTCAAACGAATTTCCGCGTTATATAACTGGTTTTCGATACCCACTTCATATTCCACGTAGGAAGATGAATAGGTATTGAAGTCTCCGCTAACGTTGGAAAATGCAGTAGAAGTAATCAAGTCGGCCAAGATAAATTTGCCATCCACGCTATTTGTATGGCTCGTATCTTGGTTAATCCGATCCATTACATCCTCGGAACATCCAGCCAATGCCAAGGATACGGCCGACATAACAGCCAACCCTTTAAATGATTTTATTATTGTATTCATATATATCTGTCTTCTTTATAAATTAGAAATTTACGTTGACACCAAAACCGTAGCTAGATGTACCCGGTAAGGAGAAACGCTCGAAAGCGCCAGCCATATTGTTATTTCCTTGAGTAGCCTCCGGATCGAAGCCTTTTATCTCAGACCATACAATGATATTACGGGCGAAAACATTCACGTTTACATTCAAGTTATCTTTCTTATATACAGGATATGACAATGAAAGTTCACGCAATTTCAAGAACGAGTTGTCATAGACATAGGCTTCGTCAATGCCCCTCACGCTTTTGAAATACTCCTCTGCATCTGATCCTTTCACTCCACCCGTATAGGGAACATAGATAGGTTTACCATCCGCATCTACGCCCTTCTGTTCAACAGCAGCATAGTCAAAATGATATTTATCACTCTTACGAACCTCTCCAGATAACTTACTTGTACCGTAGAAGTTTGTCTCACCAGCCGTACCACTATACATTTGTCCACCTTGCTTCCAGTCAAATACAGCAGCCAAACGGAATTTATACAACTCGATATTCGTATTGAAACCCAAACGGAAATCAGGAGAAACCTTACCGATTACTTGGGTCTCACCAGCCTCTGGTATACCTTTTTCGTTTACTACAATTCGTCCTTCGCCATCACGTTTGTAACCAACACCATAGATTACCGGGAATTTATCGCCGATACCTGCACGTACTTGAGGAGTCACGAAACCACCCAACATAATGCTCTCTACGCCCGGAGCCAACTCGTCTACATAATTGTCGATCTTTGAGAAGTTAAAAGCGAAGTCCAGCTTGAAATTCTTCGTATCAACCGGAGAGATACCTAATGTAATCTCATGTACGTTTGAGTGCATCTTTCCACCATTCATCATCATACTGGAAGCACCTGTGGAGCCAGCCAAAGGCACCTCGAAGATTTGGTCTTTCACGTTCTGACGAGAATACGTATAATTCAATGAAACTAAACCATTCAAGAAAGTCAAGTCAGTACCAAGCTCATAAGACTTCGTGTTCTGAGGCTTCAAGTTCGGATCATAAACCACGAAATAAGGAATATACGCCATATTTCCATTAATCGGATACATAATAGGTGTTCCCTGGAAGAAACCACCACCATAACCTGGCGTATAATAATAAGACGGCACATATTCTCCTGCCATACCTACCTCTGCGTAAGAGCCACGGATCTTACCAAATGTCAAGATATCATTCTTCAAGGCTTCCACTTCCGTGAATACCCATCCAAGGGATACGGAAGGATAAAAGAACGAACGGTTATCTCTCGGCATAGAAGACACGATATCGTTACGTCCCGTAACATTCAAATAAAGCATATTCTTCCAAGCCAAAGATAAGCTAGCGAAGTTACCTACCGTACGTTTTCTCTTATACTCATGAGAGCTGTTAAATACAGAAGCGTTGTTCAAATGGTTCCAGCCCGGGAAGTTGAAGCTATATCCCACGGCTTGAGTATTACTGATTCGCTTATCTACAAGCTCATTACCCAACAAAGCATCGAATACGAAGTCCTCATTGATATTCCAGTTATACGTAAACGTCAACAATGAGTTCATCTCATTTACCGTAAAACCGTATTCGCTAGCATAACCATTCGTATAACCAGTTGTACCGTAGCCGTAAATATCAGAGTAATTGGTCGTATAAGCGTCATCACCAATTTGGTATTTCACATCCAATTTATGATTGTCCGTACCAAATTTAGTAGAATACTTCAAGAACGCATTCCCGAAGAAACGTTGAGATCTCTCCGTAAAGCTATTATTGTCGCACGCCCAGTTTCCATCATCGATCCAGTTCTCACGGAACGTATTCTGAGTATAAGGATCACCTTCGATATGGGAAGGTATGCCCGCCATAGTATAACTGATAGGAGCCGTATAAACCGTAGCGGTAACACCGTCATTAGCGGTTCCTTGCTTCTTGATCTTTGATGTCACGAAGTTTCCGTTAAAACCAGTCGTCCAGTTATCATGCAATTGTGCCTCACCCGACAGCTTCACGTTATAACGATCCATTCCCGTAGAACGAACGATACCATCAGAAGTCGTATTACCCAAAGAGAATGAATAGTTTCCTTTATCGAAAGACTGAGCTACATTTACAGAGTTACTCCAAGTAACGCCAGTCTGGAAGAAATCTTTCGCATTATTATAAGCTTGGGGAGTAGCCCATGGATCCAATCCTGCCGCAGCACGCTGAGGCACATAGTATTGTCCATTATGCAATCCACCTTTCGTATATTCATTTTGTACATTACCGCCATATACAGGATCATTCGCCAAGTCAGAGATAGACGGTCCCCAGCTAAATCCCGAATATGGGTTATAAGCACCTTCATTACCTTGTCCATATTCAGTTTGTAACTCAGGTAATGTAGAAACCTTATCAAACGCAAGATTCGTGTTGAATGAGATCTGAGGTTTTCCTTTACGAGCACCTTTTCCGCTCTTTGTAGTAATAACGATCACACCATTAGAAGCACGCATACCATACAACGCAGAAGCAGCTTGTCCTTTCAAGATGTTGATACTCTCGATATCGTTCGGATCTAAGTCTACGGCACGGTTCGCATAGTCAGCTCCACTAACACTACCATTATTCATCGTATCCGTATTAACATCCGCCGTAGAAGCGATCGGCATACCATCGATCACATACAAAGGAGAGTTATCCCCTGTAAATGAACGGGCTCCACGGATCATGATCTTGGAAGATGCGCCTGGCATACCCGATGAGGAAGCGATATCGATACCGGATACTTTACCTTGCAAAGCCCCAGACAAACTAGTGTTAGCACCTTGTGTTAACTCATCCGATTTTACATCTTGCACGGCATAACCTAAAGCTTTCTTTTCCTTTGAGATACCCATAGCCGTAACCACGACCTCATCCAAGTTTTGGGTATCAGACATCAATGTTACATTTACATTGGGAGACACAACTACCTCCTTGGATTTCATACCGATGTATGAAATAACTAATTGCTTACCATCACTAGGAACATCCAAAGTAAAATTACCGTCAAAATCCGTAACTGTTCCCACAGTCGTTCCTTTTACGATAATGGACGCACCGATCACCGGCTCACCATCTTCTCCGACTACCTTACCGGTAACCTTCGAGGTCTGTGCCGAAACTACTCCTACGCTCATCGCAAGAAATAGTAGCACAGAAGTCAACTTTTTCTTCATAGACACATTCTTTTTATTTAAACTAAACTAGAAATTCAATTAAGCTTTCGTGGACTATAGTTCATACAGAACTACCAATTTTCAATATTTTATTTAGTGTAGTCATATGAAAAAAAAATTATCATATAAGTTTAGATCTATTAAAATTCTGTAATAAATATATTGGATTTGAGAGATATTGTTTATCAGCCATATTGGGAGGATAAGAAAAGCCAGCCGTTTTTCACAAATATCTACATAAAATAAAGTTGTAAATATTTTTAGTGATAAGCTATATGCTATAAAATATCCAGAATAAGTTGATATCAAGTCCAATATCATGCCTATAAAGAGTAAGCTCACTATTTGTTACGATAAAATTAAGATAAAAATAATTTTTTTATTTGTCAAAAAGAAACTATCGGCAGTGATAACTCATTGATTTGTGATACGATCATGTTACCTGAGTCGATTTAGACAGTGGTTATATTGCAAATTGACAGATTTAACAATTAAGAAAACAAAGGAAATATATCACAATAATAATAATTTGTTGTTTTTTTCAAGTATAATTTATAGTTTTGCAACCGTTTTTCATTTAATAGGTATGTCGTAAAACATAAAATGGAGTAGTTCTGTATGAACTTAGTTAATCAACCATTAAAATGCAGAGAAAACATTTTTAAGTATATAGTTAATAAATAAGTGTGTTTATGAAGAAAAAGTTGACTTCTGTGCTACTATTTCTTGCATTGAGTGCAGGTGTGGTTTCAGCACAGACCTCGAAGGTTACCGGTAAGGTAATTGGGGAAGATGGAGAGCCGGTGATCGGTGCCTCTATTATCGTAAAAGGGACAACCGTGGGAACAGTCACGGATTTTGATGGAAACTTTGAACTAGAAGTACCTGCGAATGGTAAACAATTGGTTATTTCATACATCGGTATGAAATCTCAAGAAGTTGCGGCCACTTCTAATGTAAATGTAAAACTATTAGCCGATACCCAGAACTTGGATGAGGTCGTGGTTACGGCTATGGGTATCTCAAAGGAAAAGAAAGCTTTAGGTTATGCGGTTCAAGATGTGAAAGCGGATGAGTTGACGAAAGGAGCTAATACTAGTTTGTCTGGCGCATTACAAGGTAAGGTTTCTGGAGTGGAGATCTCTCCTTCTTCCGGTATGCCGGGTGCCTCTTCTAAGATCACGATTCGTGGTTCCAGATCTTTTACAGGGGATAATACTCCTTTGTATGTGATTGACGGTATGCCTGTCGCTTCAACGGCTGATGTGGACACCGGTAGTTCTGTTTCCGGTACGGACTTTGCATCTCGTGCGGTGGATATCGATCCAAACGATATTGAAAGCATTAATATATTAAAGGGACAGGCCGCATCTGCCTTGTATGGTATGCGTGCAACAAATGGAGTAATTGTCATTACGACCAAAAGTGGAAAGGGAGCCCGTAAAGGTAAACCTCAGGTCGCTTTTAATACCAGCTTATCTTTTGATAAGGTTTCAACGATGCCTGAATACCAAAAAGTGTATGCGCAGGGTACAAATGGCAAGTATAGCCCGTATGCTTCAACTTCTTGGGGACCACTAATCAGCGAATTGCCTAACGATCCGACTTATGGAGGAAATACGGATAATGAGTTTACCAAGCAATATGGTAAGCATGAAGGTATGTATTATGTACCTCAGCGGGCCGCTGCGGGATTAGACCCTTGGGCTCAACCACAAGCTTACGACAATATCAAGGATTTCTTCAACGTGGGTACGACATGGAGTAACTCCGTGAATGTAGCTCAAGCTTTTGATAAAGGTAACTATTCCTTCTCGATCGGTAATACTACGCAAGATGGTATTATTCCAAATACAGGCATGGACCGATACAACGCAAAAATGAGTGCCGAAGCTCAATTACACAAGAACTGGTCTACTGGATTTAACGGTACCTATGTAAATTCGAAGATCAGCAAGCAGTCTAGTGCCAATAATGGAATCTTAGCTACTGTTTACGGAGCTCCTTCTAGCTACGATTTAGCCGGTATCCCAAGTCATGTTGAGGGTGACCCGTATACACAAAATACATTCCGTAGCACATCAGGTTTTGACGGAGCTTATTGGGCGGTAGATAACAACGAGTTCTTGGAACGTTCACAACGTTTCTTTGGAAATACTTATTTGAAATATTCTACGAAGTTCAATACCGATAATCACAAATTGGATGTCAAGTATCAGTTGGGTGTGGACTCTTATACGACTAATTATACGGATTCTTGGGGTTATGGACATGCAAATGGTTATGGAGAGATTGATCACTATGGATATTCAATCACGGAGTTGAACTCTTTGTTGACCGCTGCATATACTTGGAATATCAATGAAGATTGGTTGTTCGATGCCCTTGTTGGTAATGAATTGGTAGAGAATCAGCGGAAATTTTACGAGTCTTATGGAGCGAACTATAACTTCCCGGGTTGGAATCATATAGATAATGCTACAACTATGGTAGCATCCGAGTCATTACGCCGGAAACGCACAGTTGGTAACTTTGCTAGCATTTCATTGTCTTACGCTAACATGGTTTACTTCAACGCAACTGTTCGTAACGATATCGTATCTAATATGCCTCGTAACAACCGCTCATTCACTTATCCATCTGTTTCCTTGGGCTGGATTTTCACAGAATTAGAACCATTGAAGAATAATGTCTTGACTTATGGTAAATTACGTGCTTCTTACGCCGAAGTAGGACAGGCTGGAGATTATTATGATTCTTATTATACTACACCTGTTTACGGTGGTGGTTTTTATGGTTCTACGCCTATACAATATCCTATGAGTGGAATTACGGCGTTCACTCCATATGCTCGTGTGTATGATCCGAATTTGAAACCTCAGAACACGAAGTCTTATGAGTTAGGTGTGGATTTGACCTTCTTGAATGGTCTTTTCTCATTGAACTATACCTTCTCTCGGCAGAATGTGAAGGATCAGATATTTGAGGTTCCTTTGGCTGGTTCTACAGGCTCTGCAGAATTAGTAACCAATGGTGGCGCTATCCATACGAACGCTCATGAGATTACTTTGGGAATCAATCCGATCAATACGAAGAATTTTAAATGGGATATGGCATTTAACTTCTCTAAGATCGATAACTACGTAGATGAGCTGGCTCCGGGTGTAGAGAGTATTTTCTTGGGAGGTTTCGTTGATCCGCAGGTACGTGCGAATATTGGCGATAAATTCCCTGTAATCTATGGTACGACTTTCTTGCGTAATGACAACGGTGATATTGTCGTAGACGAAGATGGCTTGCCTCAGATCGGTAGTGAGGGTGTGATCGGTAAGGTTTCCCCGGATTTCCTCTTGGGTTTTAATACTAATTTTGAGATTTACAAATTCCGTATCGGCGCTACGTTCGATTGGAAATGTGGTGGACAGATGTATAGCGGTACATTGAACACGTTGAACTATTATGGTACAAGTATGGAGTCTGTTGAAAGTCGTACGGCCGAGACTTTCCGTTTTAGTCATCCGGCTGTAAAGCAGTTGGAAGATGGTTCCTATGTAGCTAATGACATAGATATCAAAGGCGAAGACGCTTTATCATATTATGACCGCATGACGCTTATTTCCGAAGCTGGTATCTATGACAGTGGTTTCTTGAAACTACGTGAGTTGTCCGTTAGTTATCCGGTATGGGATAAGAATGGAATCAACGTGAACTTAAATGTTTTTGCCAGAAATATCATTCTTTGGTCTGAGTTGAAAGGTTTGGATCCTGAGGCTTCTCAAGGTAATAATAATATGGGCGGTGGCTTCGAGCGCTTTTCTATGCCGGGTGCTTCGAGCTATGGCTTCGGTTTAAATGTGAAATTCTAATAAAGGAAACAAAAGATGAAACTTCAAAATATCTCAAAAAAATTATTGACGGGAGTTGTTTTCACCGCAGCCTTGGTCTCTTGCTCTGAGGATAAGATGGATGAGATCAACAAAGATCATAATCATACCACAGCAGTTCCCGCAAAGATGATCCTTACGGATGTCATGACTTCGACTGCGTTTAGCGTGGTTAGCGGCGATTTCAATTTATATGGTGGTATGTATGTGGAACATGAGACAGGTTCGCATAATCAATTCTACTATGCGGAAACCCGTTCTTCTTGTACATCGGCTTCTACCTTTAATAACTCATGGGGGGGAACCTATTCGACACTGAAAGATGCTTTGATCTCTGTCAAAGTCGCAGAAGAAGAGCAGAACTTCATAACAAAAGGCATTGCGGAACTTTTCGTGGCTTACAATTTGGCGATCTTGACAGATATGTATGGTGATACACCTTGGAAAGAGGCTTGTGACTATACAGTATCTATGACTCCCGCTATCGATAAACAAGAGGAGATTTATAAGGATATCATGGCCTATGTGGATGCCGCAATTGAAGATCTTCAGAAATCAGATCTGACGAGCCTGTCTAATCAAGATTTGATTTATAAAGGTGACGCTTCGGCTTGGCTAAAGACAGCTTATGGCTTGAAGGCTCGTTATACGATGCGCTTGATGGGACGTAGCGCTGATGTTAAGGGCGATATGGAAAAGGTGTTGGATTATATTTCCAAGTCGTACACCTCGGCAGCCGAGCAATGTAGCTATGCTATGTATGGTGTGGGTGTTAATATCAACCCATTTTTCGGAGTATTCTATTCTCGTTTAGGTGAAGTAGCCAGCCGAAGTATGTTTGATAAATTGAATGAGCGTAATGATCCGCGTATCAGACGTTGCTATGTGGAGGCTAACAGCCAAACGATGATTGCTTCTAAGGATGATCCATTATTGAATCTTGCTCATAATGGTGATTTAGTGCAAAGTCAGTTAGAATATACTGTTTCCATGTTCTGTGCAGCTCAAACCGCTCCGACTCACATCTTAAGTTATCATGAGGTATTGTTCTTAAAGGCAGAGGCTTTGTGTCGTTTAAATCGTAAGGATGAGGCAAAAGCAGTGTTGAAAGAGGCTGTTGTCGCAGGTATGGCTAATATGGAGGTTAATATCAAGTCTGCCCTCGCTTCTGATTATTGGGGAGGTTTCTTGAATGTAACAAACGAGGTGACACCGGAGGAGGCCGCTTCTTACTTTGATGAGAATGTCGCTCCCTTATTCGATGCTAATCCTTTGAAAGAGACGATGATTCAGAAATATATTTCTTTCTGGAACGCGGATGGAGAGTCTACCGAGTGCTATAATGACGTACGTCGTTTGAAGAGCTTGGGTGAGGATATTTATGGCTTGCAAAATCCGGGTAAGTTCCCGTTAAGATGTCCGTATGGTAACGATGATACTACGACTAATCCTAATATACAAGCTGCTTATGGTGATGGTCAGTATGTGTTTACCGAAAACGTATGGTGGGCTGGCGGAACTCGCTAATCAAGATATAAAAGCATAACGAGTGACAACATTCAAAAAAGGGGAAGAATATCTTAATGATATTTTTCTCCTTTCTTATAAATCCACATTCTAGCCGAACTTCAATCGTGTCTCAATCTTCTCAAGATCGCGGACAATCGTCATATCCATGATATTGCTATAGATCTCGGTAGTACGAACACTTTTATGCCCTAACAACTTTTGTACCGTAGTTATATTCGCTCCATTATATAATAATAAGGTAGCATTTGTATGCCGAGCCGTATGAAAAGATACCTTCTTATCAATACTTGCCAATTGGCTGATTCGGCGTAATTGCTTATTCACGTTTGAATTAGAGGATAAGGGAACACCAAACAGGGTTCTCGGCGCATTCTTATATCGCTCATAGATAGGTAAAGATTTACCCTCGAACAAGAGAAATAGCGGCAAACGGACACTCACGTCTGTCTTCACCGATGAATAAACCAGCCAAACCTTATCATCAATAATCAAAAAGTTCTCTTTCGTTATACTTACTATGTCTGAGAAACGTAATCCCGTGTAGCAACTAAATAAAAACATATCCAGACACCGGCGCAATGTACGCTGCCCATCCAGCTTTAAGTTTTCCAAACGACCTAACTCCTCAGGCGTTAAATGAGTACGCTTACTCTCTTGATATTTAATCTTATATTTCCGAAATGGATATTTGTGCAACTCGAACAACTCCTTATTAATCGCCAAGTTGATATATCGTTTCAAATGCTTCATATGTTTAGCGATCGTATTTCGATGATACTCCTGCTTCAATAAAAAATATTCAAAATCGCAAAAGAAATTGAAATTAATATCCTTAAACAGAACGTCCTTCTTGTATAAGGATAGAACATGCAAAGTGGACAAATGGTTTTTTAACGTCGATTCTTTTAAATTACTATGTAAAATCTCCTCACGCATGAAAACAAGAAAAGAGGAAGACGTAGATATCGAAGAGGTCTCCTCACGCAGATCCTTCAACGAAAAACCGTTATTCGCTTGTCTCTTCTCCAGCTCATCTCTCTCCAACTCCATAACATAGTTCTGAAGATACAGGTTTAACGCATCCATATTCGGATGATTCTTTATGGAACGTCTCTTGTTGTCCCATTGACAAGGTTTCACATAAACCTTCGTTGAAAAATACCTCTTTTGCCTATTCAAATAGGCCTCTACTTGAATCAAAGCTTTTCCTTCCGCATTCAATTGCTTTTTTCGATTAAACACTAAGTTGTAAATTACTTTTTCCATGATACATTTATATATTATCTGATTGTAAACACGAAGGAACAATAATAAGTTCTTTGTAGCACAATCTACAAACTAAAAGTTTGTTATCACGGATTACCAACTAATAAAAAACCATATATCAAAGTAAATAAAAAGGGCCTGCCAAATACATGGCAGGCCTCTCCTACTTTTCAAGATATTAAATCATATCAATAATCTTCACCTTCCCAACCTGTTTTACGGAATCCTTTAACCGTCATCGACTTTCCATTTTGAGTCAAGGTAAATTCAATGGCATCCACTTTTGTATTGGCTTGAGTAGTATAACCATCCACAATTACTTTACCAGAGATATTGAAGGTTACAGTAGAATTTATACCATCATCCGCATGGAGCAGATTAGCGATACCATCCCCATCAAAAGATTTAGAAGCTACATCGCAATGAATCTTGCCACGTACTCCCCAGTCGTTTGTGGCAACACTCATTTTTATCCACATCTTATCCGTGGCATCATCAGTCGTATTGTAAGTATTGCAGGTCACACCTTCCGCCAAGACACCACCATCCTCACCTGTAACATTAACTACCCATTCGCCACATAAAGGATAAATGGCCGTGTATTCTATCTCGTAATCACCATAGGTCTCACAAGAAGAAAAGGTGACCAACGCCAATAAGATAACCAGTAATTTATTTATCTGTTTCATATTCAAAAAGCTTTTCTGATTAATATACATTTATAACACCCATTTATTTATGCCACCATTGTTTTTCCGCTAACGGAACTACCGCCGGAGTATTAGGGTTATAGTCTGAAGATGACTTCGGATACAATAAACGACGAGGATATTCACCCGGAGCCAACGCAGAACCAATGCAAGGAGTCAACTGCCCCCAAATATATCCTTCCTCATCCACATGCTTTGTCCCTAAAACAGGAATACCGGTACGATTGATATCAAACCATGCGTCCCATGCTTGACAACGAGTGGAAGCGATCCACTTCTGGGTCAAAATAGAGGTAAGCATTGAATTTTGGTCCGTACTATCGAAAGCATAAGGAGCACCTTCCGAAATAAACTCGGCAGCAGAATATCCCCAACGTTCAAACGCATAGTTCACACCTTGTTCATAAGCCACTTTCGCTTTAGCCACATCATTCAAACGAGCGTAAGCTTCCGCTTGCAGGAACGCTACCTCAGCAGCAGACATAAAATAAACAGGATCCGTAGGACCTAGCTTAGCCACAGAGATCATACGAGTTGTTACCGCTACCGAGTTTGGGCGGTCACCATACTTCAAAGCTGTTGTCTCGCCGGAGCCATCCGTATTAGGTGAATAAAAATCATTTAAACGAGGATCCTCATATTTTTTCAAATAATCGCAAACCGTAGCGCACGCACGAATATTTACAGTTGAATTCAATTTACGACGGTCATTCTCATACAATGGATTTGATTTATTTTCCAAATCTTGAAAACAGTCCATCTTAGCGTCTACACTCAGCAAATCTCCTTCGTCGAGCAATGCCTTGATAGCAGCTTTATTCGTATCGAAATCACGCATCAACAATTTTAGCTTTAAACTCTTCGCAAATTGAATCCACTTATTCACGTCACCAGCGAACACCAAGTCTTGTTTTGTAACCGAAGGCAAACCACCTGCGGTAGCCTCCGCCTTTTTAGCGATAATCTCATCCAACATCGCTAATAATCCCGGATAAACCACAGTCTTACTGTCATCATACTTTGGTGTAGTATTCTCATTTCCAAGGATAGCTTCTGTAAAAGGAATAGAGCCATAAGAGTCCACTAGGATATGATACATAAAGGCAGTCATAGTCTTACCCATTACCCAATAATTCCATTCTTGAGCCGATTCAGAGCTTTTGATAACCAAATCCAAGTCTGGCAGTGCTATTGAATAAGGTATAGACCACAAACGAGAATCGGATGCGTTAGTTATCGTATAGTTAACCAATGTATTATACTGGTTGGATGTATGTCCCTGCGTACATTGCTGAGACCACATGCTACCATATAATTCGTAAGTACCACCTACAATACTTGCTACTCCTGCGATACCAGAAGGAAGCAAAGTAGAAGAAGAGGCTTCCGTTGGATATTCCGGATTCTGGTTAATATCCAAATAATCGGAACAAGCTGTAGTCGCCATCAACAAGCAGCTAACCAGTCCTGTATATATTAAATTGTTTCTTTTCATACTATCTTTACTTTTTAAAGTTACTTATTATAATACGACTTTAATACCACCACCAAACGTACGGTTTGTCGGAGCCGCACCAAATTCACCAATTTCAGACAAGATGTCATTACCATAATTCGTACCTTCCGGATCTACGTAGTTGTTCTTTTTCGGGGTCCACATAAATAAATTACGTCCGATCAAACTAACTTGAACCATAGAGAATGGGGTTTGTTTCAACCATGCTTTCGGCAAAGAGTAAGAAAGTGTAATCTCTCTTAATTTCAAGTAATCTTTAGGTAAAATCCAATTTCTATACTGAGCGTAGTTGGAGGCGTTATTATAGTAGGTATTAACAGCGCTAGAAGCACCTCCCCAATGTACGATAGGTATATCATTCTCTACGTATTGACCATTTACGACTTTCACGGAATTAGGAACCACAAATGGTTCACGATTATTAAACACCGTATAAGTAGAGTTTCCGGCAAATGTAAGCAATTGAGAGGTATATGAATAGAACTCACCGCCATTACGCCAATCTAATACCGCTGATAAAGTAATCCCTTTCCATGTGAAATGCGTATTAAAGCCCATCAAGAAATTAGGAGTAGACGTTCCTACGATCTCTTTCTTGCTAGCATCAATTGTCGGCATACCGTTATTATCAACGATCACCTTACCATCATCGGTCGTGGCCAAAGCCGGAACCTTGAAAACGCCCAAAGGCTGACCTACTTCCGCAACGAAATCCACTTGATAGGAACTTGTCAATTTATACTCAGTTACATCATCCCATAACTCTTTCACCTCACTCCAGTTCTTACTGAAAGTAAAACCTAATCCCCACTCGAAATCTTTCGTACGAACAGGAATGCCATTCACTGCCAACTCGACACCTTGATTCGCAATCTTACCTACGTTGCGGGTCATAGACGTATAGCGAGACTCCGGAGCCAGACTAGCAGATATTATCTGATCTTTCGTACTCTTATTATAATAAGCAGCATCAATATCCAAGCGATTGTTAAACAGATGCGTTGTTAAACCGAACTCCCATTCTGTCGTGATCTCCGGACGAAGATCCATACTCGGCAAACGATTATACTCTGTCAAGCCTAATGTATTATTAATAGGTAAATATAAATCTCCAAAACCTAAACTGATTTGAGTCGGTGTAAAATAACTGCTAGTACGGTAAATCGGGGCATCGTTACCAGTCTGTCCCCAAGCTGCACGAACCTTCAAGAAATTCAGATAATCAGATTTCAAATCCTCAAACATATCCGTGATGATCAATGAAGTATTCACGCCACCATAGAAAAAGCTATTATTTCCTTGAGGTAAAGTAGATGACCAGTCGTTACGAATAGAAGCATTCACAAACCAGAAATTCTTGTAACCAAACTCACCTTGAGCGAACAAACCAACCAAACGGCGTCTATCAGAGTAAGTCGTAGTCATGGGCTTATCAACACCATTCGCTAGGTTAAACCATCCCGGTTGCTCCAAACCATACAGATAAGATTTCAAATAAGAACTCGTTTGTTGATTCAAGTTCCATCCAATCATACCATTCAAAGCGATATCCTCACCGATTTTATAATCCGCGTTTAAGAAAGCGGTCGCATCAATTTGCTCCACCTTGTCACGACGTTCCGTATAAGTACCGGGCTGCTGCTTCTTACCACCTAATTCACTCCAAGACCCTGAAGCGAAAGTCACTTTTTCATTCCATCTCTTTTGAGTAGCGTTCGTAAAGTCACCACCTAAACGTCCAACTGCCTTCAAACCTTTCATAATCTCAAAAGCAAGCTCGATCTTACCATAGACACGGTCGTCTTGATATTTATTACGATTATGATCTAACACCCAATATGGATTCTCCGCATAAGCTGTATAGAAGTTATCCGTATTAAAATAAGGATTCGTATAATCTTTCATTGAGCTAATATCTACATCCACGGCATGTTGCAAAATCTCAGAAAACATCGTTGCACCATCATCTCCTTGGCCAGCAGCAGCTTGTGTGATATCTTTACGGACATAGTTCAAGTTTAATTCCGCAGAAAAACGTTTATATTTCATATTACCTCTTAACGAGATTGTATTACGAGCATATGAATCAGCGTCACCCGGTAATACACCGTCAGACTTCACATTACCATAGGAGGCAACAAAACCAAGTTTATCATTACCCATACGAATCGAGACGTTATTATTCGTCTCAAAACCAGTTTCATAAAAATCACGAAGATTGTTCTTTACATACGAGAAAGGCTTAGAAAGCGGAGTTAATAAACCTTCTGAGCCGTCTGAGTAAGGTCCCCAGATATGATCACGACCATCCAAAACCGGTCCCCAAGAACCATTCTCCATAGGTCCGAAAGATCCCCATCCTTGTCCGAAACGATCTTGTGTTTGAGGAACACGCAATACGCTAGATCCCATAAATGAGCCATCGTACGTAACAGAAAGCTTCTCAGCCCCAGCCCGTTTTGTTGTCACCATGATAACACCATTAGCAGCCCGGCTACCATAAAGGGCAGTAGCGGAAGCACCCTTCAAGACTGTTACAGACTCAACATCCTCTGGGTTAATGTCATTAGCTTGGTTACCAAAATCCACGGAGTTAGAGAAAGAATCCTCACCTTGGAAATCATTCATAATAGGCACACCATCCACCACATACAAAGGTTGATTAGCACTGAAAGAACTGATACCACGCACGATTACTTTCTGAGAAGAGCCTGTAGCACCACCGCTAGTAATATTCAAACCCGCAACCTTACCAGTCAAGCCTGACATCACTGATCCAGACTTAGCGGCATTCAAATCTTCACTCTTCACAGTAGAGGCTGCATAGCCCAACGCCTTTTCCTGCTTTTTCATACCAATCGCAGTTACGACAACCTCCTCAAGATTCTGGGTACCAGACTGAAGGACTACCCTCAACACATCTTGTACCGGAACCTCACGAACAATCATGCCCACATAAGAAATTACCAGAGTCTTCGCGGAACTTGGTACATCCAAACTGAACGCACCATCAAAATCCGTTACTGTTCCTGTAGTAGTACCTTTGACTATTACAGACGCACCAATAATCGGTTCACTGTCTTCGGCGGAAATAACAGTTCCTGTTACTTTCCTCGTCTGAGCTGTGGCCAATCCAATGCCTAAAACTAGGCAAAGTAAAAGATAAGTCAACTTCTTCATAGACACACTCTTTTTTTGTTTAACTTACATATAATTAATTCGCAATAGATTTATAGCAACATGGAAATTAAGGTTCGGACAAATGCAAATGTAACAATAAATTTATTATAACAAATAAATAATTAAAAAATTTCAATAAAATAATAAGAAAAGATAAACGGGGTAGAAAATTTGGAGACTTTTTTAGCCCCTAATTTAAATATTATAATATATACACAAGAGATTACGGCTTACATCAAGTATAAAGAATTACATATTTAACACTTTGAGAGATAAAAATATACATAAAATAACAGCGAACGATTCCTGCGTACATCATGATTTTCAGACTATAACGAGGTTCCGCGAAAACTAAGTAATAATAAAAAATAACATATTGTTCATAGGTTCCGCGAAGACTCTGGTATTCTCTTATGTGGGAATGGTGGCGAAAGAAGTTCCTATCGAGCCTGTAATGAAAGTGGAGCTACAATCAGGGGCACAGAACCTAAGTGAAGTCGTTATTACAGCCATGGGTATCTCCAAAGAGAAAAAAGCTTTAGGTTATGCGGTACAAGATATAAAGTCTGATGAGTTAACGCAAGCGGCAAACTCCAGCCTATCGGGAGCCTTACAAGGAAAAGTCTCCGGATTAGAGATTAAACCATCTAGCGGTATGCCCGGTGCTTCTTCTCAGATAACGATTCGTGGAGCCCGTTCATTTACAGGGGATAACTCTCCTCTATATGTTGTAGATGGCATGCCTATTTCTTCTGCCGCAGACATGAGTACTTACGATAGCGTTAGCGGAGCAGATTATGCGAACCGAGCAGTCGATATCGATCCTAACGATATCGAGAGCATTAACATCCTGAAAGGACAAGCAGCTTCCGCCTTGTATGGTATCCGTGCCTCTAATGGTGTAATCGTTATTACAACAAAAAGTGGTAAAGGGGCAAAAAAAGGGAAACCACAAGTATCATTTTCTTCTAACTTGAGTTTTGACAAGATTTCCAGAAAACCTCATCTTCAGAATATATACGCTCAAGGTAGTAACGGTAAATTCAATCCTAACGCTTCAACTAGCTGGGGACCTAAAATCTCAGAATTACCCAATGATCCTACCTACGGAGGAAATACAGATAATACATACACCAAGCAATCGGGCAAACATGAAGGTATGTATTACGTTCCTCAACGTGCCAATGCAGGAATGGATCCATGGACTACTCCACAAATTTATGATAATATAGGAGAGTTCTTTGATTTAGGTACGACTTGGAACAATTCATTAAATGTCGCACAAGCATTGGATAGAGGCTCTTATTCCTTTTCTTTGGGTAGTACTACCCAAGATGGTATAGTCCCTACTACAGGTATGGATCGTTACAATGTAAAATTAACAGCGGAATCCCGATTGGAAGAGCATTGGACTACCGGTTTTTCCGGAAACTTCGTGAATTCAAAAATCCAAAAATCTACCGGAGCTAATGACGGTATCGTGGCGACCGTATATCCCGCACCCGCTCATTATGATTTAGCAGGTATACCATCCCATTATGCCAATAATTTATACCAACAAAATACGTATCGCGGTACAGGAGGATTCGACGCTGCCTATTGGTCTGTCAACAACAATGAATTTACAGAAAAGACCAATCGTTTCTTTGGTAACGCATATGTAAACTTCGGTACAAAATTCAATACCGAAAATCATAAGTTAGATGTAAAATATCAAATGGGTGTAGATGCTTATACTACCCATTATCAAGATATTTGGGGATATGGACATGCGAACGGAAAAGGACAGATAGAAAACTCGGGATGGACAACAACGACGTTCAACTCTCTATTAACCGCGACTTACGCATGGAAGATCTCCGAAGCTTGGGACTTTGATGCCTTACTGGGTAATGAGATCGTACAAGACAATAATAAATATTACTGGCAATATGGTGGTACATATAATTTCCCGGGATGGAATCACATCAATAACACCGTAACTAAAGATAATGAAGAAAAACAGAGCAGCCAACGTACAGTAGGTTTCTTTGGCAGTCTTTCTGCTTCGTATAAGAATATGTTATATTTAAATGTTACGGGCCGTAATGACTATGTATCTACAATGCCGGCAGGCAACCGCTCATTTTTCTACCCTTCCGTATCGGTAGGCTGGATATTGACAGAATTAGAACCTTTAAAGAACGAAATCGTAAATTACGCGAAAATCCGTGCTTCGTACGCTGAGGTTGGACAAGCCGGGAAATACTATCAGAACTACTATACGACTCCTTCTTTTGGTGGAGGATTTTATAGCGGGACACCTTTGATGTATCCTATCGATAGTCAAAATGCTTTCACAGAATATGGGATCGTGTATGACCCCAATTTGAAACCTCAAAATACTCGTTCTTATGAACTAGGAGCGGATATTAGTTTCTTCAACAATTTGGTATCGATTAATTACACTTACTCTCGCCAAAATGTAAAAGATCAAATTTTCGAAGTACCATTAGCATCATCCACGGGATCAAGCAGTTTTATGACAAATGGAGGAAAGATTCACACGAACGCTCATGAGTTAACGGTGAATATCAATCCAATCCGTTTGAAGAATGTAGATTGGAATATCGGGATCAACTGGAGTAAGATAGATAATTACGTAGATGAATTGGCTCCCGGGGTAGAAAGTATCTTCTTGGGCGGATTTACGACTCCTCAAGTACGTGCGGGTATTGGTGATAAATTCCCGGTAATATACGGAGTCTCTTACGCAAGAGACGATAACGGTAACTTGATTGTCGACGAGGATGGAGTTCCCATGGCTGGTAAAGATGATGTAATCGGTAAAGTCTCTCCGGATTTTATCCTTGGTTTCAATACAAATTTACGTTTGTGGAAATTCAATATTAGCGCTGTATTCGATTGGAAGCAAGGAGGACAGATTTATTGTGGAACAAATGGTCTTCTTGACATGTATGGTGTAAGTAAAAACACTGAAAATCGAGAAGGATCATTCATTGTTGAAGGAGTTAAGGAAGACGGCTCCAAAAACACGACACCTATATCCGGAGCGAACGAGATGCAACATTATTATGAGACGATCAATAATATCAACGAATCTTCCGTATATAATAGCTCGTTTATTAAGTTAAGAGAATTAGCTGTTAGTTATCCTGTATTCCAGAAAAAATGGTTAGAAGTCAACTTGAATGTTTTCGCAAGAAATATCTTGGTTTGGTCCGAACTTGCTAACATAGACCCGGAATCCACTCAAGGAAACACGAATATGGCTGGTTCTTTTGAACGTTTCTCATTACCAACAACTTCTAGTTACGGTTTTGGTCTAAATGTTAAATTCTAAAATGATTACTCATATGAATAAATATAAGTTAACGCATGGATTATTGGCTCTGGCATTGCTGGCAGTTCCTATGATTTCTTGTACAGATAGCGTAATGGACGATATTAATGTAGACAAAAATCACGCACAGGATGTACAAGCCAAATTTATTGTAACAGACTTGATCACTTCTACCGCATTCAGCACCGTAGGAGGCGATTTCTCTACTTATGCATCTGTATATATTGAGCAAGAAGCAGGTATTCATAATCAGTTATTCAATGCCGAGACTCGAAATGGAGAACCATCTTCAACAAATACTTATAACAATGTATGGTCTTCTACCTATACCAACCTAAAGAACGCTAAAACAGTAATAGCTAAGTGTTCCGGAGAAGGAGAAGAAGCAGGTAACCAAATCACGCTAGGAATCGGACAGTTTTTCGCCGCCTATAACCTAGCGGTACTTACCGATTTATTTGGAGATGTGCCTTGGACAGAAGCTTGCGATATGAATATTAGCATGCAGCCTAAAATAGACTCTCAAGAATCTATTTACAGTGACATCTTTAAATTAATAGATGACGCTATCAGTAATTTCGATGGTACAGATGCCATGGGAGCGGTAGGAACAAATGATCTGGCTTATGGGGGCAACGGAGGTAAATGGAAAAAAGCGGCTTACGCCTTAAAAGCCCGATTAACAATGCATCTCTTAAATAGAGCATCGGACAAGACCGCTTCATTGAACACTGTCCTAGATTGCATATCTAAATCGTTTGAATCTTCAAGCGAAGAGTTAAAATTTAATTTCTATGATGGTGTCACCAATATCAATCCTCTATTTGGGTTCTGCTTTACTCGTGATGCTCTAGCCGCTAGCCAAAGTATAGTGGAAAAGTTTGTAGAACGTAACGATCCGAGGGGAACACGTGCCTTTATGGACCCGGACTGGGTACAACGTGAAGATCCTTCAGAGGTTAACGCCGCACCAAACGGGAAGCCTGAACAAGTGCAATTCACATACGACACTTCCATATTTTATGGCTCTTCTTTAGCTCCGACAATGATGCTAAGTTATCATGAATTATTATTCCTGAAAGCAGAAGCTCTTTGTCGATTGAATAAAAAAGACGAGGCTGAACCAATACTAAAAGAGGCGATACAAGTAGCATTTAATAACATGAATCGTTCTATCCAAGCAACGATCAATTGCCCGGATTTATTAAATTATGGAGGGGCTACAGCAAAAGCCGATCTAACAGAAGAGGTTGCCGCTGAATATTTTGATAAGAACGTAAAACCGTTATTCGAGGCTAACCCGCTGAAAGAAACCATGATCCAGAAATATCTTGCTTTCTTTGGCGCATCAGGTGAGGCTGTCGAGGCTTATAACGATTATCGTAGATTAAAAGCGGCGGGTGAAGACTTTATCACATTAAAAAATAAAGGTAAATTCCCATTACGCTTCATTTATGGCTCTGGTGACGCAACAGCAAATAACAATATCAAGGAAGCTGTTGGCGATGGCCAATATGTATACAGCGAACCGGTCTGGTGGGCGGGTGGTAGCCGTTAAATGACCTTATAAATTCATAGTTATGATTTTTTCAATTCATACTTATCTTTTGAAAAATCATAACTATGTTTTTTTCAAGTCCTTATAAGGATAATTTACGCATGCTTCACTAGCTCGAACCGCTTGTCTACGCAAGCAGGTAATTCATGCGGGTAATGGGTTACGTAAATCAAGGTTTTTCCCGGGCGATCGCAGAATTGCTCGATAATAGCAGCCGCCTTTTTCTTATTGCTCACATCCAGACCGTGGAGAGGCTCATCTAATATAATTAAATCGGGATCTTTCACGAAAGCTCTCGCTAATAAAGCCAAACGTTGTTCTCCCGATGATAAGGTCAAGAATAAACGGTCTTTCAAATGTTCGATGCCAAAAACTTTCATCCACTCCAAGGCTACCGTTTCTTGCTCCGCATTACACTTACGAAACAAGCCGATCGAATCGAAAAAGCCGGAACCGACAATATTCAAGGTAGGGACATTCTCTTTATAATATAAGTGCATCTCCGGCGATACATATCCGATACGCTTCTTGATATCCCAAATACTTTCCCCGGAACCTCTCTTTCTATCAAACAAATACAACGTATTCGCATACGACTGGGGATTATCCGCGTAAACCAAACTCAGCAAGGTAGATTTACCAGCGCCATTCGGACCGAATAACGCCCACTTCTCCCCGTTCTTGATTTCCCAATCCAAATCTTTCAAGATCGTACGGCTACCATAGCGTATTTTCACATGTTCCATGCGTAAAGTCACCTCATGTAAAGAGGCTATCTTGTTCATATCCACAGGTAAACGAACCTTACCAACTTCCTCGCATGCATGAATGCCTTCCGTTGGAAAAAGACGGGCGATTAATTCCGTATCCGACATAAACTCCTCTCGAGTCAGCGGAGGCAAGCAAGTACGATCATGGATAGGCAATACATGCGTGATCATTGCCGGTATGTCATTGGGGTTAGATAATAACAAGACAACTTGAACACCATTCAATTTTGTCATTTGCCCTAGCATCTCTACCAATAAATCCCGGGAAGGAGCGTCTAAGCCGATAAAAGGATTATCCAAGATCAAGACACGAGGACGGCTAAGCAACGTCCTGACAATCAAGAATTTTCGTAATTCACCACTTGATAAGAAGATCAACCGCTTAGGCAATAAATCCTCTATACCGAAAAGAGTCAATATCTTCGCTAAATTATCAGAGCCGGCATATTCCTTCAACAATTCCTCGACAATAGGCATCTCCTCCGTCTCTGTCGAATGCCAACGCTGTTGGTAATAAGAATTCCGGCAATCCGCCAACGAATAAATATCCTTAAACGCTATGCTCTTGATAAAGTCACTCACCTTACCATCCCCGGAGAACACGACCTCACCTTCCTTAAAAGCGAATTTACGCTGCATAATATCCGCTATCAAGGTTTTACCAGCGCCATTCGGACCGATTACAGCCCATTGCTGTCCTTCATCAATTCTCCAATTCACGGGTGCCGTAAACCGCAATTCCGGCAAACGAGTAACGATATTCTTAATATCGACCACCATCATTCCTTCTTTTTCCATCTTTTTTCTAAATAAGCCGGACAAAGGTACATAGTTTATTTAAAAATGACAGCATAATGACAAAAAAAGGGACCACTCATCACGAGCAGCCCCTCTATAGTATACAGGCACTTGGTATGTCTATGTTAACTAGTAGTTAATGAACGCCTGTACGTGTATCCCACCACATTTGTTTACCCCACAAATTATCCACGACTTCCGCATCGAACGGAGCGCAATTCGCATTGTTCAAATTACGTTCCTTATCAGGATACGGAGAGCGGAACGGGGGTACGTTATGATTAGAATAGTTTGCCGGACGGCCCGGAGCCGGATACAAGTTGTCTGGCACGCCTGTACGGCGATACAATGACCAACCTTCCATTCCTTGCTTGAACATGGCAACCCATTCCTCATAATAAATCTGTTTCTTATCATTCGTGAACTTACCCGCGTTCGCAAGGTAATCCGCTATATCTTCGGCAGATACGCTATTCTCTTCCATGGAATAGGTAACAGCCTTATTGTATGCGTCCTCTGCGGAGATTCCGGTATTCCATCCCAACATAGATGCCTCAGCGACACAGAACCAAGGCTCAGCGACACGCATATAAGGAGAAAAACCAGCCAAGTCCGTGAAGAAACGTGCTCCCCAAATGGAATATTTAGAAGCTACCGCATTCGCTTTCGCCCCGATCGTATAACCGACATACTTAGGCTCACCGGCCTCCACACTTTCTTTTGTGGGTTGGAAATAAGATGAGCGACGAGGGTCCTCACGTGTATTCATATGATCCACGATCACGTCTGCGGCACAATACTCCGTCTTACGTGTACGATAACCGTCTGCCATCGGTTCGTAATAGTTGGGGTCTGTTCCGATCCACCAGAAGAAAGCATTATCATCGTTGCTTTCCATGATCGGATACTTAGTGGGATTACCCATGACTTCCTCTACGGTCTCCTTAGCCAACGCCGGGGAAACCTCTGAGATACGCATCGCTAAACGAAGACGCATAGAATTACAATATCTCTGCCACTTCTCGATATCACCACCGAATAACAGGTCTCCCTCGCCTAAGTCATCACTACCACCATCGGCAAAGCCATCCGCTGCTTCCTTCAATGTAGCCAATAAGCCCGGATAAATATCCTCTTGCTTATCGTATTTCGGCTGCAAGACCCCATCTGTCATCTTAGCGGCATCCGTATAAGGGACATCCCGCCAACGATCCGTGGCTACCTGCATCAAATGAACCTGCATAACCTTCGATACGTTCAGCATATTAGGAGTCTCATTAAACGTGGCACGCTTCTCGATATCTTTTAGGTTATTCAATATACGATACAAATACTCCCAGTTCGTATCCTGTACACCCGTACGGAAATTATAGCGGGACTCGTCGATATAAGTCATCTTCGAAGCATATCCGCAGAAAGTCATCGGCTCATCCATCGCGAACCACCGATCATACAGACGATAGGATGTGTAATATAAAGAATACGCCAGAAGATTCGTCGTAGGCACATCCGTAGGGCTATCCGGGTCTGTATTGACCTCCTCAAACGAATCGGTACACGAGCTACCGAATACAGTAGCACCGACCATCATAGCCATCATGAAATTCTTGATATATCTTTTCATATTAAATTCCTCAGATTAATGTTGATTAAAATGTTACACCTAATTTAAGACCAAAGCTACGAGAAGGAGGATAAGAGTTGGACTCAAAACCTACACCAGAGTTAAATCCTCTGCTTGTAGCCGTAGTCTCGGGGTCATCGCCACCGGTACTTGTAGACTCCGGATCAATATGAGCGATATTTGACTTATGCACCCAAAGCAACGCCAAGTTCGTACCAACCAATGATACATGAGCGGCCTTGATACATTTAGTCTTCTCTAGAATTGATTTCGGGAAATTATACGTCAGGTGAGCCTCACGCAATTTCAAGTAAGAACCATCGAATACCGACATCTCACAAATCGTATAATAATTGTAGAAGAAGTCCTCCGCGTTGACAGCGACATCATTAATCTTACCATCAGCGGTCTTGAAGACCTTGTCCGTCATATAATTCTGGCCAAGTACGACGCCATTCTCACGCAAATCGCCTTCTGCTGTGTGTTTCAAGATACCTGTCTGAGAACCGAATGCTTGTGTAACAGAATACACGTCACCGCCCAAACGGAAATCCAATAAGAAACCGAAGCTCCAATCCTTATAAGAGAACTCATTGCTGAAACCAGCCAACCACTTCGGCGTAACATCACCGATCTCTTTTCCAGCCTCGTAGACAGGAATACCATCCTCTACCAAGATCGAGCCATCCTCATTATATACGTAACCAGTACCTACCAAAGTACCCCAGCTTTTACCGACCATCGCATAGTTCTTCACGCTCCAGCTACTACCGATTTGGTAAGCGTCCAAAGACTGTCCGGTAACGGGATCTGTATAAAGCTCATCGATTCGACTCTTATCCTTCGCCCAGTTCAACGTAGCCGTCCAGTTGAATCCCTTCGGATTCTTGATGATATCACCGGATACCTGCAACTCGACACCCTTGTTGCTGATCTTTCCAGCGTTGATATACATAGAGGTATAACCGGTAGAGGTAGCCACGTTCGCATTCATGATCTGGTCGCTCGTCACCTTATTATAATATGCGGCATCAATATGCAAACGATTGTTGAACAAATTAGCCTCAACACCAACTTCCCAAGTCTTTACGCTCTCCGGACGAAGATTTGTAGGAGGAAGGATTGTCGGATTATAGAACAATGTAGTACCATTGAACGAAGAACTGATCAATGAATAATAAGCGTTCGAACGATACGGGTCCGTTGCGGAACCGATCTTTGCCCAACCACCACGCAATTTCAAGAAATTCAAATAATCGCCATTTTGCAATCCGGGGAATGTCTCGGTCAAGATCCAGCTACCACTGAAAGAAGGATAGAAGAAAGCGTCCTTGATCGTAGAGTCCCAGTCATTACGGACACTTACCTCGGCATAAGCCATATTCTTGTAGCCGATAGAGGCATTAGCGTATACAGAGTTTGAACGACGTTTCTCATGGTCGTTCAAGGTGTACGGGGTTCCATGAGCGTTCGCTACGGTAAATAATCCCTCCGCGGTCAATTCGTCCGCACCTGTCCCCATGATAGCTGTTTGATAATCACGATAGTTGGCTCCAGCCAAACCATTCAAGGCCCAATCACCGAAGTTCTTGTTCACGTAGGCGATAAAGTCCGCGTTAAACTCAGTCATCGAACGGTCGAAGCTACGAAAATATCCATTCGGATAGTCGATATTCCATAAAATACGAGAGAACTGATTAGAATCGTAATGATCCAAGCCCATACGACCTTCAAACTTTAACCAATCGGTCGGTTTGATATACAAAGAGGTCTTGCCATAGAAACGATTACGATCATAACTATTGGTATTCTTATTCAATGTCCAATATGGATTCGCATGGAAAGACTGTATCCAGTTATAATGCGTATATTTTCCATACTCATCCACTTGGTCCCAATTATTCTTCAAATCTTTCAAATCAACTTGACGACCAAACCACTGCATGATAGACTGCAAGGCATTCGTACTGTTATATCCCGTACCCGGCAAGTTTGCGCTTTTCGTGCGAATATAATTCGCGGACAAGTCGAAATCAATATACTTATTAAACGTCATTTTCGTGTTCACCGCCATAGCATAGCGCTTCTGATCAGTGTTCGGGGTCGTACCGCCTTGATCACGGAAAGATAAAGACGCGCGTGTAGACGTTTTATCCGTAGAGGCAGACAAAGCCACCGTATGATTCATAGAATAACCCGTTTGGAAGAAATTCTTGATATTGTCCGGGCTGGAAACCCAAGGAGTAGCCTGACGCACGCCATCGATCACCGGGCTATTGTATTGCGGCAAATTCAATCCGATATCCAAGCGAGGTCCCCAAGACTCATCTGCGTTATCGTTGATACCACTACCCATACCATCTACATAATTGTAACCATTCTCCAAGGCAAAAGCTTGATAATCGCCAGAATATCCCCCCGCTTGCGCTTCCTTCCAATCATACTCGGAAGCGTAATAGCCTTGTCCGTACTTATTCTGCAATCTAGGCAAATTATAAACCCGGTCAATCGTGATATCACCCTCATAAGAGATAGATACACCCTTGTCTTTCTTACCGGATTTAGTAGTAACCAAGATAACGCCATTACCGGCACGCATACCATACAAAGCGGCAGATCCACCCTTTAACACAGAGATAGACTCTATATCCTCCGGATTAATATCATTCAAGCCGGAACCCAAGTTTACAGTGGCACCTTTCGCGTTATCATTAGCGATAGGCACACCATCCACAACGATCAACGGTTGGTTATTACCAAAAGAGGAATTACCGCGAACCACGATATTCTGCGACGCACCAACCTGTCCACCTTGAGAAGTAATCTGCACACCGGCGATCTTACCGGAAAGTGAGGTCGCCAAGCTCTGTTGGCCAGCTTTTGTCAACTCATCAGATTTCACCTCTTGCAGGGCATAACCCAAGGCTTTCTTCTCACGAGTCAAACCCATAGCGGTTACAACCACCTCATCCAACGCTTTTGAATCCGAGTCCAAAACAACGTTGATCACGGATGCCACAGGGACTTCCTTCGTTTTCAATCCTACATAAGAAATAAAGATCATCTTAGCGTCTCTCGGTACATCTAAACTAAAGTTTCCCTCAAAGTCCGTAACCGTACCAATCGTAGTACCTTTCACAACGACAGCCGCACCGATCACGGGTTGCTGATCTTCCGATGATATAACATTACCTGTTATCTTCATCGTCTGTGCCGTTGCGACTCCTATGCCTATAAACAAGCATAATAACAAAAAAGTCAACCTTCTCATAAACACACTTTTAATTTAACAATTAATTATTTAAATCAAAATTCACACATAACTTACCATAGTTTACGAAGAACTTAGTTTAAAACAGCAGGATTATACATGCATATATTTAAAATTACATTAAAATATTCACTTTACTTTTACATACAATCATACATATACCTAATCTTCACACCGCAAATATAAAGAATATTTTCTGTTAAAAACAAATAATATAATAGTTTTATGTCATCAAAACAGTCAAATATATTTCACAACGTCATTTTTAGACCTATTAAATGCATATTTTGACACACAAGCAATATCATAATAACACAAAACCAATCAAGCAATAGGTAATTTTCAGTTAATCTATTTTACAACAATAAAGATTATGCAAGATTTTAATATCATTTTAACAAACTATTTGATTTCTGATAAAAAAAGAAGATTTCCTTAAGAATCATAGCATTTCAACCTATTTCGCTTTCACCTGTAAATAAAATCGTTCTTCGTAGACTATGTTTCTTCCAAAATAAATGAATACATTTGCCTCACGTAAATCTTTAAAACTAATAGCATGAAACATTTTCTTTTAGCCATGGCTACTTTATGGTGTGTGGCAGGTACATTCTCCTTATTCGCGGCGGATAACAATAAATGGAAGCCTCTCTTCGGTAAAAATCTGGAAAACGCCAACTACAATCCGGAAGTTTGGAGCGAGACTGATGGCGTGTTAGGTGCCGTGAAGGACGAGTCTATCTGGACAAAGGATGAATATGAGAACTTCGAGCTGGATCTTGATTTTAAGACCGACGTGGGCACGAACAGCGGAGTAGTCGTTTACTGTACGAACACGAAGGATTGGATACCCAACTCGGTAGAAATACAGATAGCGGACGACCATTGTGAAAAATGGGGAAACGGCAAGCCGTATGAGAAATGCGGAGCCATTTACGGACATCTAGGCGCCGTGCAAGACAAGGTTGTCAAAAAACCCGGGGAGTGGAATCATATGCGTATCAAATGCGCCGGACAACATATCATGGTTATCCTCAACGGAAAGAAAGTTACCGAAATGGATATGAGCAAATGGACTTCCGGCACCAAGAACCCGGATGGAAGCGATATCCCAAGCTGGCTGCCCAAACCTTTCGCCGAATTACCGACAAAAGGATTTATCGGATTACAAGGAAAACATGGGGATTCATTAATCTGGTTCCGTAATATCAAGATTCGGAGTCTTTGATAGACCTATTATATAATGTACGTGAGGGGCCATAAACAGCCCCTCATTTATTTAAAAGACTCTCGTCCCTTTTCCTTGGTGAATCTCCGAGGCTTGCGTAATAATCACTTGCTTCACCCCGGCGTCTATCGCTTGGTAAGCGTTTTCCAGCTTTGGGATCATGCCCCCTTGGATAATTCCTTGTTCTACATATCCCTTAAACGCTATACGATCGATTTCCGGTATCACGCTCTCATCATCGTTCTCGTCCAACAAAACGCCTTTTTTCTCGAAACAGAACATCAATGTCACCTCAAAATGTTTCGCCAACGCTTTAGCGGCTTCTCCCGCTATCGTATCAGCGTTCGTATTCAACATATGGCCTTGCTTATCATGTGTAAGAGGAGCCAGTACCGGCACGATACCTTGATGGATAAGAGAGGCTAGCAAATCGGCATTCACCTCTTTCACGTCGCCTACGAAACCATAGTCTACATCCTTCACGGGACGTTTATCCGAACGCATCAAGTTCATGTCCGCACCGGTCAAGCCTAAAGCGTTCACGCCCAACGCCTGCAAGCCCGCTACGATGTTTTTATTCACCAACCCGCCATAGACCATTGTCACGACCTTCAAGGTCTCGGCATCCGTAATACGGCGACCGTTCACCATCTTGCTCTCGATCCCTAATTGGGCGGCAAGCTTGGTAGCCGAGCGTCCTCCCCCATGCACCAAGACCTTATATCCCTCGATAGCAGCGAAATCGTTCAATAATTGACGAAGCGTTTCTTCTTCCTCAACGATCTTCCCTCCTACCTTTATCAAGACTAGTTTTTCCATACTTAATTCTTTTTTATAAAATTTTCTCGCCAAAGTTACTAAAAAAAGAAAGATTTGTATACATTTGCACTCGCAATGCGGTAGTAGCTCAGTTGGTAGAGCATCAGCTTCCCAAGCTGAGGGTCACGAGTTCGAGCCTCGCCTACCGCTCTATCAGGCATTAGGCGATTATCCAAATAAGGATGGTCGCCTAATTTTGTTTTATCTCCTCAATGCTCCTTCTAAAAGCAACGTCCGTTTCTCTAGCTAGAAACTAGAGTTTTGTGCAAGGGAAACTTCTGTTTCCTCATAGGAAAACTTTTGTTTTCCCTAGAAGAAACTAAAGTTTCTTAAAAAAAAATCCGTAAAAACTGCAACACTCTTATAATCAAAGACGTAACCAAGTTTCCTTTTCCCTTTATAATAAAAACAAAGCTATCTCTTTTCTCGACATAAAGCCATATGTTATGCTTAAACGATCTATACTGTTTAAGAAAAATAATCTACCTTTGCGTCAAATAATCAAGAAGAGAATGACAAAAAGCATATTTCTATTTCTGCTGGGGATTCTTTCCCTATCGGCGATGGCGCAACCCAAACTGAGCGAGGAAGCCCGTATCAGTCTGATGACCAGCGCACCGTACGATGAAGAGGTATTCACCGTGTACGGGCATGCCGCTCTACGCATATACGATCCCAAGCAAAATATAGATTATATATTCAATTACGGTATATTTGATTTCTCCAAACCTAATTTTATCTATCGATTCGCCAAAGGAGAGACGGATTATAAACTGGGAGTGGCCGATTTCCAAGACTATGTGATCGAGTACCAAATGCGGGGCAGCGATATTACGGAGCAAGTATTGAACCTCACCCAAGAAGAGAAAGAGCATATATGGGACGCCCTGCTTATCAATTACAGGCCGGAGAACAGGGTATATCGTTATAACTTCTTCTTCGATAATTGCGCTACCCGCCCTGCCGCGATCTTGGAAAAGGAGATCAACGGGAGCGTCGATTATCAGTATCCCTATCAATCCCAGACCTTCCGGGATCTTATTAATTATTGTACCCGAAACCATCCGTGGCTCACATTCGGATGCGACCTAGCGCTAGGCAGCCCCACCGACCGGGAGGCCACCCAGCACGAGATGCTCTTCCTCCCCCCTTATCTAAAAGAAGCGTTCTCTAAAGCCACCATCACGGGCCCGGACGGGACAATCCGCCCATTGGTGAGCGAGACCCACGTGATCGGAGCCGGGGAAGCCGACGAGCCGGAAAAAGATATCTGGGATTTATTCACCCCTTTAGTCTGCGCTTGGCTTCTGTTCGGAATCGTTTTAGGGCTTACTTGGATCGAATGGCGCAAAAAAAAATACTTCCTGTGGGTGGATTGTGTCCTTTTCTCGGTAGCCGGAGCCGGAGGTGTCATCCTCTTCTTTCTTAGCTTCATATCCGTCCATCCCTGCACGTGGCCGAACTGGTCTTTGGTATGGTTACAGCCGCTCGATTTGATCGCTGTTATTTTGTTTTGCGTAAAAAAGCTGAAGAAGGCTGCATATTACTATCATTTTATTAACTTTGCGGCGCTTACGCTGATGTTACTGGGATGGCATTTCATTCCGCAACATCTAAACAGTGCCTTTATTCCGCTTGTAGCCTCGATTTGGGTTCGTTCGGGTTGGGGTGTTTACAGAAAGATATGGAGAATCGGATGAGAAAAATTATAACGTCACTTATCGCTATCCTCGTGGTAACAAACCTTGAGGCGCAGCAGCGTACCCCCAAATTGGTGGTATGTATTACTGTGGATCAGCTAAGGGGCGACTATATAGAATACTTTTATAATACATTTGGCGAACGGGGCTTCAAGCGTTTGATGAACGAGGGGTTGGTGTACAACAATATCCGCTTCGAGTTCTCTGACATAGACCAAGCCAGCGCGTTCGCGACTCTTTTTACCGGAAGCAACCCTTGCTTCAGCGGTATCGCCGGAGATAAGACATTTGATTTCGAGAAAGAGAAAGAGGTCTCGATCTTAAATGATCCCGAATATCTGGGTAATTACACGAAAGAGAATTATTCGCCCAAGAATTTATTCAGTTCCACGATCGGCGACGAGTTGAAAATCGCCTCTCAAGGAAGAAGCGACGTATATTCCATCGCCCCGGATGCCGAGAGCGCCATCCTTTCCGCCGGACATGCGGCGAACGGAGCTTTCTGGATGGATAACACCAACGGGAAATGGGCTACCACGACGTATTATAAGGGAATCCCTTGGTACGTAGACCGCTATAATAACGGCCCGGAATCTTTGGCGTCACGCTTGGAAACCATGGTATGGACTCCTACCCTTCCAATGGAGAAATACAATGCCTTTCCTTACGTATTAGACGATCTACCTTTCCGCTATACGTTCAGCGAGAAGTTTGCGAACTGCTATCCGAACCTGAAGACCTCGCCGTTCATCAATAAGGAGATCAATCGTTTGGCCCTCCAGTTCCTAGAGTACGGAGGGTTTGGTACACGCAGTTGCCCGGATATGTTGTCTATCACGTACTACGCGGGCAATTACCGGGGTACGATGAGCAAGGAATACACCCGGGAGATTCAAGATACGTATTACCAACTCGATCAAGATATCGAGAAGCTACTGGATACGATCGACAAGAAAGTGGGCTTGGCCAATACATTGGTAGTCTTCACCGGTTCCGGTTATTATAAAAGCGAGGAGTCTTATCCGGACGGCTTGATGGTGAACGGTGGCGAGTTTCACCCGAAACGTTGTCTAGCCCTGCTTAATATGTACTTGATGGCCATTTACGGCCAACATACCAGCTGGGTACAAGGATACTACGACAACCAGATCTACTTGAACCGCAAGGCGATAGAAGACGCCAAGCTGGATTTGACGACTTTACAGAACAAGGCCGCCGAATTCATACAGGAATTTAGTGGCGTACAACTCGTCACTACGGGTAGAAGCTTGCTTACAGGTGACTGGAACGAGGGAACCGCCAAATTCCGTCAAGGTACGCACCATCTGAGACGGGGCGATCTGATCATCGAGTTGCAACCCGGTTGGAAAGTGAACCTCGACAATCCGAAAGAAAAAGTCAAGATTATACGCAATAATGCTGTTATCACCCCGCTGGTATTTATGGGCAACGGGTTGAAACCCCAACATATCTACCGCGAAGTCAAGGCCACTGAGGTAGCCCCCACGGTAACCCATGTGCTAAGAATCAGGCCACCAAACGCTACTCAAAGCCTACCGCTTTGGGAATTGAAAATTGGTAATTGAGAATTAAAATTATCATAGAAGGGAAAGGTAGGTGGTTCTCCCCTAAGTATTTTATCTGAATTCAAATAACAAAGTAATAACAGACGATGATTGCTCATTGACAATCGGAAGTTGAACTCTCAATTTTCAATTTTCAATTATCAATTATCAATTAACATAAGAATCATGGGATTTAATGAGTTTATGACGAAGCTGTTCGGCAATAAGTCGCAGCGTGACCTTAAAGAAATCACACCTTACGTAGATAAGGTAAAGGCCGTATATCCGTCAATCAAGGCACTCTCGAACGACGAGTTGCGTGCGAAAACAGATGAGATCAAACAACGTATCCAGGACTACGTAGCCGAGGAGAAAGCGCAAGTGGAAGAGCTTCGCAAAGGCATCGAGGATAAGGAACTGGAAGAACGTGAGGCGATCTGGGCCGAGGTAGATAAAATCGAGAAAGCCATCACGGACAAGATGGAAGTGGTACTGGAGCAATCCTTGCCCGAGGTATTCGCCATCATGAAAGATACGGCCCGCCGTTTCGCCGAGAATGAGGAAGTGGTAGTTACTGCTAACCAATTCGACCGGGATCTGGCCGCTCGTTTCGACTTTGTCCGCATCGAGGACGATAAGGCGATTTACGCCAATCATTGGAAAGCCGGTGGAAACGAGATCACATGGGATATGATCCATTACGACGTTCAGCTATTCGGTGGCGTCGTTCTTCATAAAGGTAAGATCGCCGAGATGGCGACCGGTGAAGGTAAGACCTTGGTGGCTACCCTTCCGGTATTTTTGAACGCCTTGACACGTAACGGTGTACACGTGGTAACCGTGAATGATTACTTGTCAAAACGTGACTCCGAGTGGATGGGACCGCTTTATATGTTCCACGGACTTTCCGTAGACTGTATCGATAAGCACCAGCCGAACTCCGAGGCTCGCCGTAAGGCTTACGAGGCGGATATCACGTTCGGTACGAACAACGAGTTCGGTTTCGACTACTTGCGTGACAATATGGCGATCAGCCCGAAAGACTTGGTACAACGCAAGCATAACTACTCCATCGTCGATGAGGTGGACTCCGTATTGATCGATGACGCTCGTACGCCGCTGATCATCTCCGGACCGATCCCTCGTGGCGAGGAACAATTATTCGAGCAATTCCGCCCGAACGTGGAGGTTGTCGTGAACGCACAGAAAGACCTTTGCTCCAAATTATTGATCGAGGCCAAAAAGAAAATGGCTAGCGACGACCAGAAGGTCGTTGAGGAAGGCTCTATCCTTCTGTACCGCTCCTTCAAGGGATATCCCCGCAACAAGGCGTTGATCAAGTTCTTAAGCGAGCAAGGCGTAAAAGCTCAAATGTTGAAGACGGAAGAATATTTCATGTCCGAGAATATGCGCCATATGCACGAGGCGACCGATGAGTTGTATTTCGTGATCGACGAGAAGAACAACAGTATCGAATTGACGGATAAAGGTATCGACCTATTGACCGGTAAGACGGACGACCCGACCTTCTTCGTACTTCCCGATATCACTTCCCAATTATCTCAATTGGAGAACATGACAGGAACCGAGGAAGAGAAACAAGCTCAAAAGGACGAGATCTTGGCGAACTATTCCGTTAAGAGCGAGCGTGTACATACCATCAACCAGTTGTTGAAAGCTTACACCTTATTCGAGAAGGATGATGAGTACGTGGTTATGGACAACAAGGTCATGATCGTTGACGAGCAGACGGGTCGTATCATGGACGGACGTCGTTATTCCGATGGCCTGCACCAAGCGATCGAGGCTAAGGAACGTGTAAAGGTAGAGGCCGCTACACAAACATTCGCCACGATCACCTTGCAGAACTACTTCCGTATGTACCATAAATTATCCGGTATGACCGGTACGGCGGAGACGGAAGCAGGCGAGTTCTGGGATATCTACAAATTGGACGTAGTAGTGATCCCGACCAACCGACCGATCGCCCGTAACGATATGAACGATCGTATCTACAAGACAAAACGTGAGAAATATAACGCTGTTATCGAGGAAATCGTTCAGCTGACGGAGGCAGGCCGCCCGGTATTGGTGGGTACGACATCCGTAGAGATCTCCGAGTTATTGAGCCGTATGCTTACGATGCGTAAGATCCAGCACAATGTATTGAACGCTAAGTTGCACCAGAAAGAGGCCGAGATCGTGGCCTTGGCGGGTCAAAAGAGTACGGTTACGATCGCTACCAACATGGCCGGTCGTGGTACCGATATCAAGCTGTCCAAGGACGTGAAAGACGCAGGCGGTTTAGCGATCATCGGTACGGAACGCCATGAGAGCCGTCGTGTAGACCGTCAGTTACGTGGTCGTGCCGGACGTCAGGGAGACCCGGGTTCTTCCGTATTCTTCGTTTCACTGGAAGACGACTTGATGCGTTTATTCGCTTCCGAGAAGATCGCCGGCTTGATGGATAAGCTTGGTTTCAAGGAAGGCGAGGTTCTGGAGCACAATATGTTGAGCAAGTCCGTAGAACGTGCCCAGAAGAAGGTAGAGGAAAACAACTTCGGTATCCGTAAACGTCTGTTGGAATACGACGACGTGATGAACTCGCAACGTAACGTAATCTACACCCGCCGTCGCCACGCCTTGATGGGAGAGCGTATCGGTCTGGACGTATTGAACACGATTTACGATACTTCTACAGCTATCGCCGATCAACACGCCGAGGACTTCGAGGGCTTCAAGTTAGAATTGTTCAAGACATTCGCCATGGAAAGTCCGTTCACGGAAGACGAATTCAAGAGCATGAAACCGGAGCAACTCGTAGAGAAATTGTTCGAGGAGGCATTGAAGACTTACAAACGTCGCATGGAACGCATGACGCAAGTCGCTCACCCGGTCATCAAGCAAGTGTACGAGAATCAAGGAGCGATGTACGAGAACATCATGATCCCTATCACGGACGGCAAGCGCATGTATAATGTATCTTGCAACCTGAAAGAGGCTTACGACACGGAATGTAAGGCAATCGTTAAATCCTTCCAGAAATCAATCGTATTGCATATGATCGACGAGGGATGGAAAGAGCATCTACGTGAGATGGATGAGCTGCGCCACTCCGTACAAAACGCTAGCTACGAGAACAAGGATCCATTGTTGATCTACAAACTTGAATCTTACAACCTGTTCAAGACAATGGTAGACAACATGAACCGTAAGACAGCCGCCATCTTGATGCGTGGACAGATCCCGGTACGTGAGGAGCCGACCGAGGAGCAACGCCAAGCCATGCAAGCCCGTCAAGCGGCCGTAGCCCAGCAAGCCGCCCAAGCGATTGCCGAGGAAAGAGCCCGTCAACGTATCGCCGTACAAGAGGCCGCCCCGGAGAAGCACGAGGATATGAGCCGTTACCGCACGGAGAAAACAGACTTGAGCGGAAACAACACCCAAGCTGAGGCACCTCAACCGAAGCAAGCTCCGGTCCGTGCCGAGAAACGAGTAGGACGCAATGATCCATGTCCTTGCGGAAGTGGCAAGAAATACAAGAACTGCCACGGACAAGGTTTATAAGGAACAAGAAATAAGATAAAAAAAGAGGGACAGAATACCAATCTGTTCCTCTTTTTTGTATATTGCAGGCATATAAACCCATTAAATGCTACCATTATGATTATTGGAATTCCAAAAGAAATCAAGAACAACGAGAACAGGGTAGCTCTTACTCCCGCCGGAGCCAAAGAGTTGGTGAAAAGAGGTCATACCGTGTATGTGCAACACACGGCTGGTATAAACAGTGGTTTCGCCGATGATGCCTATGTGGCGGCAGGGGCCCGGATACTCCCGGCCATTGAGGATGTATATGGAATTGCCGAGATGATCGTAAAAGTAAAAGAACCGATCGCCAGCGAATATCCCTTGGTACGCAAAGGACAGCTTGTCTTCACCTACTTCCATTTCGCATCCGACGAGGCTCTCACCCTTGCCATGATAAAGAGCGGCTCCATCTGTCTGGCTTACGAGACCGTGGAGAACCCAGATCATACGTTACCCCTTTTGATTCCTATGAGTGAGGTGGCCGGACGCATGTCCGTACAGGAAGGCGCTCGTTTCCTTGAGAAACCGCAAGGTGGCAAAGGCGTATTGCTAGGTGGCGTGCCGGGCGTGAAACCGGGTAAGGTATTGGTTTTAGGCGGTGGCGTGGTAGGCCACAACGCCGCCTTGATGGCCGCCGGGCTAGGCGCCGATGTCACGATCGCCGACATCTCGCTTCCCCGCTTACGCTATCTGTCCGAGACGATGCCGAAAAACGTGAAGACGTTGTTCTCTTCCACGCATACGATCGAACAGGAATTACCCACAACCGATTTAGTGATCGGCGCCGTATTAATCCCCGGAGCCAAGGCCCCGCACTTGATCACCCGGGATATGTTGAAGTTATTAAAACCGGGCAGCGTATTGGTAGACGTAGCCATCGATCAAGGCGGTTGCTTCGAGACCTCCCACCCGACTACGCACGCCAATCCGGTTTATGAGATAGACGATATCCTCCATTACTGCGTAGCCAACATTCCGGGAGCGGTCCCGCAGACTTCCACATTAGCCTTGACCAACGCTACCCTGCCGTACGTGATCAAGCTTGCCGACAGAGGTTGGGAAAAAGCCTGCGAAGAAGATCCGGGCCTAGAACTGGGATTAAACATCGTGGAAGGAAAGATTGTCTACCCCGCCGTAGCAGAGGCTTTTCCTTCACTCAAAGCATAAGTTTCAAAGAATCTTTCATCAGTAGGGATTGCCGTAAGCAATCCCTTTTTTATGTTTTCTATTTTTATTGTTTTCTAAAAAACGTAAAATATCTTGGCTCCTTTTCCCGCACACCTTAACTTAGAGCACAAAATCAATTAAATTTAATAATTACCATGAAGAAAATTGTTTTATTAGTGGCTTTATGCCTATGTGTCGGAAACCTATTCGCACAAGACGCTGACAAATTAAGAGATGAAGGTGACGCTGCTTTGAAAGCAAAAGATTACGCTACCGTCGTAACAAAATACGGCGAATACTTGAAACAAAACAATTACCAAGACACCGCCCGTATCTTCAATTGCGGATACGCCGCTAATCAAGCGAAGAACTACGCCGAGGCCGCCAAATACTTCGACATGGCCGTTAAGATGAACTACAACGTAGACGACTCTTATGTAGGCGAGGCTATGGCTTACCGTAACTTAAACAAAACTGAAGAATTCCTGACTACGGTAAAAGAGGGATTAAAAGTGATTCCCGATGGAAACAAGAATAAGACCAATCTGGAAAAGTTGCTTTACGGTTACTGCATCAAACAAGGACAAGCCGCCCAAAAGAAGGGAGATCTGGCCGGTGCCGAGAAAATGTACAAAGAGGTCCTAGCCGTATCGAACAAGGATTACCAGAGCAACGCTTACTACAGCCTTGGCGCCATGCTGTATGGCAACGGAGCGAAGATATTACAGGCCGCTACCCCGATCGCTACTTCCGAGCCGGATAAATACAACGCCGAGAAAGCGAAAGCCGACAAAGACTTCAAGCAAGCGAAAGAATATTTGACAAAGGCTGTCGAACTCGACCCGAAAGACGAGAACTCCAAGAAGATCCTCGCTTCTATCAACGACATCCTGAAATAAGAAAGAGGACTTTATTCATACAAAAAAACCTCCCGGATCACATAGAAAAGTGATCCGGGAGGTTTTTTGTATCTAGTTGTAGAGACGTACGTTACTTGAAGAAGAAGCGGAAGATGTCATTTCCATTCGCATAGATCAATAAAGCGAACAGGATAAACATACCTGCCATTTGGGCATACTCTAGGAATTTATCGCTCGGTTTGCGACGGGCCACTACCTCATAGATCAAGAACATCACGTGTCCGCCATCCAAGGCCGGAATCGGCAAGATATTCATGAACGCCAAGATGATAGATAGAAAAGCCGTACGTTCCCAGAAAATCCGCCAATCCCAGACAGACGGGAACAATCCGCCGATCGTACCGAAACCGCCCAAACTGGAGGCACCTTCCTTCGTAAACACATATTTCATGTCGTTCACATATCCCTTCAAGGTATTAATACCTAATTTAATACCGGCGGGGAACGACTCGAAAAAGCCGTATTCGCGGGTCACGGTCTGATAGAGATCCGTAGGCAACATCACCGCTACGCCAATTTTCCCGGCCGAGTCCGTCCTCATGGTCAACGACTCCAACTGGCCGTTCCGGTAGAAATCTACTGTCACCTCTTCGCCCTTATTCTCTAACAATAACCCGGAGGCATCATAAAACGTCGGGGTAGCCACACCGTTAATAGCCACCACGCTATCCTTCGGCAGCATGCCAGCGAGAGCCGCCGGGGCATTCTTGTCGGGAAGCTCACGAACAACCATCGGGATACGCAAAGGATCGGCGAAGCCTTTTCCGTCACGCATGCAACGTTGCATCATATCCTCCGGTATGGAGATCACGGTCTCCCGCCCGTCACGGAGCACCGTCACGGTCTTCGCCTCCACCACCTTGCGGAAACTGTCGCTACCGAAACGCTCCAACTCCTCATTGTCCGCTCTCAGCAAGATATCACCGTCCTGAAAACCGACGTTCTGGAACGTCTCGCTATAATTCATACCCATCTTCATGTTCTTCAAAGGCAAGTACGTATCGCCCCACGTAAACAAGATCATGGAATAAATAAACAAAGCCAGCAAGAAGTTGAACACCACGCCCGCTACCATAATCATCAAACGCTGTCCGGCCGGCTTGGAGCGGAACTCGTAAGGCTTGGGCGGCTGGGCCATCGCCTCCTTGTCCATACTCTCGTCGATCATACCGGAGATCTTACAATATCCTCCCAACGGAAGCCAGCCTACGCCGTATTCCGTGTCACTGTTTTTCGGCTTGTACTTGAATAGCGAGAACCACGGATCGAAGAAGAGGTAGAACTTCTCTACCCGCACCTTGAAAATCCGGGCAAAGATAAAATGCCCGAACTCGTGGACAATCACCAGTATCGATAAGCTCAAGATAAGCTGTAACGCCTTAATCAAAAAAGTTTCCATCTACTATTGTTTGTTCTGTTTTAAATTATTTCAAAATAACTCGGCCGCCAACCGCCTAGCCTCGGTGTCGGTAGCCACGTAATCCTCATACGAGGGATTGACGATAAACGAGGCTTTCCGCATGGTCTGCTCAATCACGTCGCTCATTTGCAAGAAGCCGATACGATCTTGCAGGAAAGCGGCCACCACCACCTCATTGGCGGCATTCAAGATACAGGGCATATTCCCACCTTGGCGGGCCGCCTCGAAAGCGAAAGCCAAGTTGCGGAAACGTTCCATATCCGGCTCCTCGAACGTCAAGGTCGAATATTGGTTGAAATCCAGACGGGGCGCCATGCTCCTCATACGTGTCGGGAACGAGAAAGCGTAGGCGATCGGCAATTTCATGTCGGGAATTCCCAGCTGGGCGATCACGGCGCCATCCTCAAACTGCACCATCGAGTGGATCACCGACTGCGGGTGCACCACCACCTGTACCTGATCCGGCGTGACATCGAACAACCATTTCGCCTCGATCATCTCGAAGCCCTTGTTCATCATCGAGGCCGAGTCTATCGTGATCTTCGCCCCCATCGTCCAGTTCGGATGCCTCAAGGCCTGCGCCTTCGTCACGGTAGCCAGCTCCTCCAATGATTTGGTACGGAACGGACCTCCCGAGGCCGTCAGCAAGATCTTCTCGATCGGATTATCGTACGCACCTGTTAAACATTGAAAAATGGCCGAATGTTCCGAGTCCACCGGCAAGATAGGCACCTTATGCTCGGCGGCCAGCTTCATGATCAGCTCGCCGGCCACGACCAAAGTTTCCTTATTCGCCAAGGCGATCGCCTTTCCCGCCTTGATCGCCGAGATCGTCGGTCGCAAGCCGGAATAACCCACCATCGCCGTCAGCACCATATCGATCGGCTCCGACTGCACCATCTGGGCGATAGCGTCGGCACCCGCCCATACCTTGATCGGCAGGTCTTCCAAGGCCTCTTTCAGCTCGGGATATTTCCGCTCGTTGGCGATCACCACCACCTCCGGCATATATTTCCGGGCCTGATTGATCAATAAGTCCACTTGGTTATTCGCGGTCAAGGCATACACCTCGAAAAGATCGGAATGCTCGCTCACTACCTCCAAGGCTTGGGTCCCGATGGAACCGGTCGAGCCTAATATCGCTAACTGTCTTTTTTTCATGAATTATCAAAAAGCTATATATTCTTCCGGATTCACCGGATTGCCCTTATACCACAACTCGAAATGCAGGTGCGGCCCGGTAGACAACTCTCCCGTATTCCCGACCAGAGCGATCGCCTCACCGGCTACCACATGGTCTCCCACCTCTTTCAGCAACAATTCGTTGTGCTTATAAACCGAGATGAATCCGTTCTTATGTTGTATTTGAATTACGTTTCCGTGGTTCGGATCGAAACCGGTATAGATCACCGTACCATCCAACGTAGCCAAGACACTCTCCTTCGGGGCCGCGGCCAGATCCACGCCATAATGATGGACATCCGTCTCATAATGAGAGGTGACCACGCCATTCACGGGCTTATAGAAAAAGACCCCCTCGGTCGGTACCTTGCCCGGGTCGGTCAATACCGATAAATTATATTTCTCCTCTTCCTCGTAATCTTTCACGAAGCGAGTCTCTTCCTTGCTACGAGGAATCTCATAGTTAATATCGTTGCTAGCCAAAGAATCTATCTGACGGATCGAGTCCAAGGGCATCGTACCGGAAAGGATTCCGGCCACATTATTCAGATAAAGGGACTGGATCTCCATCATACGCTCCAACGAATCCGCCCGCAAGGCATTCTGCATAATCTCCTTGCGAACCTCCACGTCGAGATAGCCCGGCAAGTAGTTGCGAATCGGTGTCTTGATGATGATAAAGGCGGTAACGGCGATCAAGAAAAAGGCGAACACCGCCAAAGTGACAAACGCCGATAACTGCGAAAGCCGGAAAGACCACACCTCCTCCAACGTCCCCTCATTGATGAAGGAAAGTTTATATTTAAACCGGATCCGGTGCCAAAACGATTTCGTATTCTTCTTTTTCAACCCCTAATCTTCAATTATCAATTATCAATTCTATAAGTCCCTCCGGCAAAGACACCGTGAGGCTACGGGCCTCATGGTCGGCCTCGGTGATCAACTCCTCCACGGCGGGGATCAACAGCTCCTCGCCTTTATGATCGACACGCAGAAGGACGTTGATTGTCGTCTCATCCACGTCTGTTATCTCTCCTAAATAACCTTTCTGTACGTCCGTCACGGTATAACCGATAAAACTGTCCCATGTCATATCCCCCACGAGATCCTCCTCGTCCACGGCGTCCAAAGGATAGAACACCTCCTTGCCCACAAACATGCGGGCATCCTCCTCGGAATTCACGTCCTCCAGTTTCACCAAGACCACCGTATCGGTCTTATAGCGGAAATCCTCCACGAAGAACGGTACCAAGATACCATCCATCTCGCAAACAATGTACGGGTCCTCGGCATCTTCCAGCACATCGCTGTTCGTCACCAACGACAACTCCCCCTTGATACCATGGGGCTTGGCAAACTGCCCGATCTTGAAAACCTCTTCTTCTCTAATCATCGCCTAAAATCTTTAAATCCTCGTGATACGTGCCCCGATCTGGTTCAATCGCTTATCGATCCCTTGATATCCCCGGTCGATCTGGTCTATATTATGGATCGTGCTGGTACCTTCGGCGCTCATGGCGGCGATCAGCAAGGCGATACCCGCGCGAATATCCGGGGATACCATCGTAGAGCCCCGTAGCTTGAAGCGGTTACCCAGCCCGATCACCGTAGCCCGGTGCGGGTCGCAAAGGATGATCTGGGCTCCCATATCGATTAGCTTGTCCACAAAGAACAAACGGCTCTCAAACATTTTCTGGTGGATCAGCACGCTCCCCACAGATTGCGTAGCCACTACGAGAAATACGCTCAGCAAGTCCGGCGTAAGCCCCGGCCAAGGAGCGTCGGCGATGGTCATGATAGAACCATCGATAAACGTATCGATCTCGTAGGAATCATGCCGAGGGATATAAATATCATCGCCTCGCTGCTCCACGGTAATACCCAAGCGGCGAAAAGCGTCCGGGATGATCCCCAGCTTATCATATCCTGTATTCTTGATGGTGATCTCCGATCCGGTCATAGCGGCCATACCGATAAAGCTACCCACCTCGATCATATCGGGGAGGATGGTATGCTCCGTGCCGGAAAGCGACCGTACACCTTCTATCGTCAATAGGTTAGAACCGACACCTGAGATTCTCGCTCCCATGCGGTTCAGCATCGTGGAAAGTTGTTGCAGGTAAGGCTCGCAGGCGGCGTTATAGATCGTCGTCACCCCCTCGGCCAGCACGGCAGCCATCAAGATATTCGCCGTTCCGGTCACGGAAGCCTCGTCGAGCAGCATATAAGCGCCTTTCAACTGGCGTGCCTCTATCTCGTATACTTGCCGCCCGGCGTCGTAGCTAAAGCAAGCGCCCAGCTTCTGGATTCCCACGAAGTGCGTATCCAGCCGGCGTCGCCCGATCTTGTCGCCACCCGGTTTCGGGATCAGCGCCCTGCCGAAGCGGGCTACCAACGGGCCTACGATCATCACGGAACCCCGCAGGCTACCACTCTTGCGCAGGAACTCCTCAGTACTCAAATACTCCATGTCCACGTCGTCCGCCTGAAAGGTATAGGTATCGGCGGACGGATGCTCCACCTTGACCCTCATATCCCTAAGGAGCTGGATTAAGTTATTCACGTCCAAGATATCGGGCACATTGTGTATGGTCACCTTCTCCGGAGTTAGCAATGTCGCGCAGATCACCTCCAACGCCTCATTCTTGGCGCCTTGCGGAACGATCTCGCCGGACAAGCGATAACCACCTTCTATAACGAACGAGCTCATCTGCCTTTACGCGTAAAGTTCCTTTTGTTGCCGCCACTGTTATTACGGGCCAAGATATCACGGCTCTCGGCCAATTTGTGTTCCTCCTCGCTCAATACGATCTTGCCGCTAGACAGCTCGTCCAGATCCTTGAAGATCTTACGGTCGTCCACGCTTTCCTTGTTCCAAGTAAGGAACGATTTCTTCATCTGGTTTGCCAGCAGCCGCACGAGCTGGTCTTTCTCCATACCGGGTTGCAGCTCCGTGGCCTTGCGGATCATCAGCTCCAAGGTCTTTCCGTAATGGCGGTAGCGTATACGGTTATTGTTGTACGGGATACGAGGCGGACGGCTATACAGGTTCTCCTTCTTGATGATCTCGTACGGATAGTCTATATCGAGCTTAAAATCGGCCATGATCGCCAGATGATCCCAGAGGATATGCTTAAAGTCGTTTACGTCACGCAAATGCGGGAACATGTTTCCCATGATGTTGATAATCGTGTTGGCGCAACGCTTGCGCTCTTCCCGGTCTTGGATAGTCACGCAATAGTCCACCATATTTTGGATATTGCGTCCGTATTCGGGCAAAGTCAATCTTTTTCCTTCTGTATTGTATTTCATTCTTTACATTTTGTTTATCGCGAAGATAGGTATATTAATTGAGAATTGAAAATTGAGATTCGAAAGTTACCTCTCGTTAGGCTTAATTATCAATTCATAATCTACCACGTCCAGCCACCGCCCGAATTTCAGCCCTACTTTCTCAAAGTGGGATACTTTTCTGAACCCCAACTTCTCATGCAGCGAGCAGCTAGCCTCATTCCCCTCAGTGATGCAGGCGATCAGGGCGTGGTAGCCGCCTACCCGACATTCCTCGATCAGCCTTTCCATAAGCTGCCGGCCGATCCCCTTGCCCTTGTATCCCGGGGATAAATAAACGGTGGTCTCAAGCGTATATTTATAAGCTGCCTTTTCTTTCCACGCATGGGCATAGCAATATCCCACGACCTCATCATGATCTACGTATACCAGATAAGGATAACTCGCCGAGATCCCGGCTATGCGACCCTCCATCTCCTCCACCCGCAAAGGTTCCGTCTCGAACGTAGCCACGCTATTCACGACATATTCATTGTATATATCCACGATCGCCTTGGCGTCTCGCGAACTCACATTTCGAATCATATTCATTCCGTTAAAACAATCCGATCCGGGAAAGAATATCTCTCTGCCCGGACCGGATCTATCATCGAATAAAATTACTAATTTTTCGGCTTTCTACTCAGACAACGCCTTGATCACCTCTTGGTTCGCCTTGCGCACCTCGGCCTCATTGATCTTGATCACCTTGCGATCGTAGGTCATAAGGCCGTTCACCTCACCTTCTACGTCCGTGGTTTGCGTGTAGACAGCGGCGGAGAAGCCCTTCGGAACCATTTTCTTCAGCTCACGGGCGTACTTCACGTACTCGGCGGTCACCTCATCGCTATTCTTAAACTGTACATAGCCCCAGTTGCGTTTGTTCCACCACAAATGGTTCTCCACGGCCAAGCCGATACCACCATACTCGCCCAATACGTTCACACGCACCGGATCGAACAGGTACATCGCCGGGCCCGGGTAATTATGCAAATCCAAGATATCGCCGCACGCACGGAAATTACCGCCACTGGCCGGATTCACCAGACGGGAAGGATCGTATGTTTTTGTCCACTCGGCAGCCTTCTCGGTATCGAACTGGCCCCAAGCCTCGTTGAAGGGCACCCATACTACTACGCTAGGATTCGAGACGCACAGGTCCATGATCTCCTTCCACTCCTTGTAATAATTACGGATAGACTCCTCGGTACGCTCCTTGTCGGTTCCACCGTTATACGTATGAGGCGCCCATTGGTTACCCATGTCGCCGCTAGGCATATCCTGCCAAACCAACATACCTTCCTTATCGCAATGATAATACCAGCGGGCCGGCTCTACCTTCACGTGCTTGCGGATCATGTTGAAGCCCCACGCTTTCGTCTTCACGATATCATACAGCAACGCCTCGTCCGTGGGAGCCGTGTAAAGCCCGTCGGGCCACCAGCCTTGATCCAGCGGGCCGTATTGGAACAGGTTCTTGTTGTTCAAGCGCATACGCATGATGCCGTTGGCGTCACGCTCGGCGGATATCTTACGGAAGGCGGTGTACGATTTCACCTCGTCCACCTTCTTGCCATTCTTCGACAAGCTCACCTTCATATCATATAAATAAGGATTGGAAGGTTCCCACAACGTAGGATTTTGCACGGCCAAGCGTAATTCTGTCCCTTGTACGCCCTTGGCGGTAGCAACCACCTGCCCCTTATCGAGCAAGCTGACCTCCACGATGTCCGACACCGGGGAGTCGGAACAAGCCCCGACCGTCACGCTCATCACGCCATTATCGATATTCGGGATCGCCTTGATAGAGGTGATATGCGAGGAAGCGACCGGCTCCAGCCATACGGTCTGCCAGATTCCGGTGACCGGCGTATACCAGATTCCCTCCGGGTTGGCCACTTGCTTTCCACGGGGTTGGTAGCCTTTATCGCTCGGGTCCCATACACGCACCACCAGCTTATGCGTACTTTTGCCATTCAGATAGGGAGTGATATTCAAGGAAAACGGGGTAAAGCCTCCCGTGTGGGAACCGATCAAGATATCATTCACGAATACGTCCGCTTTCCAATCCACGGCGCCGAAGTTCAACAAGATATCTTTTCCTTTCCATGAGGAGGGCACCGTAAAGGTTCGTTTATACCACAACTCATTCTTCTCCCCCACTTCTTTTTGCACGCCGGACAAGGAGGATTCCACGGCGAACGGCACCAAGATATTCCCATTGAAACTCGTCGGCTCTGCCTGTCCTTTCGGAAGGATAGCGTATTCCCACTCGCCGTTCAAATTCTGCCAATCCGCACGTTCCATCCCGGGGCGTGGATATTCTGGCAATACATTCCGGGGATCTACTTTCTCAGCCCAGTCCGTCTTGATCTTGTCTCCGGCGGGCTTCCACTGCGCCCCGGCGCTACAAATCGTTGCGAACGCACAAAAGGCTAACAATAATTTTCTCATGATATTATTTACATTTTGAATTGATAATACACTTTCGGAAAACAAAGATACAACAAAGAAACGAAAGTGAGTGCAAAACGAAAAAAAATGTTGTCTGTTAGCGATTTAACAGTGTTTGCTAAGTTCTTGCGGTGTTATCAAAAGCCACCGAAAAGCCCAAAAATGACAGAGTTTCGTTACTATTCCATTACTTTGAGTTTGGATTTTTCAAGGTTTAAATAATCATACTAGAATACTGAAAATAAACATTTTACAAGCAACAAAAAAAACACAAATATAGCGAAGTTTCTCGTATCTTCGTTTTGGTTTTGCCTCAGTTGATTCTTTTATGCCAATACGCTATGTTTTGCTTACCGTCATTCGGCTCTGCCACAAATAATTTTGTAATTAAAAAGTAGATTTATGAGCAGAAGTACTTTCAGAATATTATTCTATCTCAAATGCAATGCCTCAAAGAAACAGACCGATTATTCAATCAATAAGCCGATAAATCAACATATCGATTGATTGATTAACAAACTTATATACATTAATGTTGGCTAATTGGTTGAGCATTAAACAAACTAAACTTAGCATTTGTGCATAATATGCTTTTGCACACAGCAAGATGCCTTTTGAGCTGTTCAAAACTTTCTCGGCTACTCAAAAGGCTTGTGTCTTTCTGAACACTGCAAGGTATGTTTTGTATACTCAAAACCTTTTAGGTTACTCCCGAAACCCTTGCCGCATTCTGCGAACATCTCCCTCCGAAGTCGGGAGATTTAGGCTAAAGCAAAATAAACTCGAGATAATTGTCCTCAATTAATAAAAAAACGAGTAATTTTGTAACAAACTTAGCATGTTACGATGTATGAGAACTATAAAAAAAACGTTGATACAAAATTCAATTAATACATTATCCCTTTTTTCTGGAGCAGGAGGGCTTGACATTGGTGCCATACAAGCAGGTGCCAAAATCATATGGGCTAATGATATGATGAAAGATGCGTGTGATTCCTACTCTACAAATATCGGAGAACATATTTATCAAGGGGATATTAACTCCTATATATCATCACTTGGTCAATATAAAGGTAACATAGATTTAGTTATAGGCGGTCCTCCTTGTCAAGGCTTTTCTATCGCAGGAAAAATGGATGAAGACGATGAACGGAGTAAGCTTATTTGGAGTTATGTTAAAGTTTTAGAGACAGTTATGCCTAAAGCATTTATAATGGAGAATGTAAAAGCTTTAGGAACATTGGAAAGATGGTCTTCTATTAGATGTAAATTGCTAAATAAAATACAAGCTTTGGGATACTCAGTAAACTTCTGTATTCTCAATGCATCAGATTATGACGTGCCCCAAGCAAGAGAACGTATATTTGTTATAGGCTTTAAGGGGAACAATTTTGCAAACCCCAATTTAGAAGTAATGCTTCAACCTTATAAAAGAAAAGCAAAAACAGTTCGCGAATCATTGAAAGTATTAGATAAGGCAGGAACTGGCAATAATATAAGCACTTGTAATGCAAAAATAACATTGACCAACAATCCTGTTTTGCGTAAATCCGCTTATGCAGGAATGTTATTCAATGGCCTTGGGCGTCCTTTAAAATTAGATGGGTATAGTGCAACTTTGCCTGCTTCAATGGGTGGTAATAAAACTCCAATTATAGATGAGCAAGCTTTGTATTGTAATTCACGACCATGGGTGGAAGCATACCACGAACGCTTACAAAATGATATAACTATTGCTCAAAAGGAGGTTGTCCCTAATTTCTTAAGGAGATTGACTATAGATGAAGCTCGTATTATTCAAACATTTCCATTAGAATATAGATTTTTAGGTAGTCAATCTTCCCAATATACTCAAATAGGTAATGCTGTTCCTTGTAATTTAGCAAAAGCTGTATGTTCTATGGTTATTGATGTATTAAAAGGACACTCACCAATTATATATTCAGGACTATTCAATTAAAAATATGGCATCAATTGATTTTAAAACAGCATCTTTGATTCTTGATAGAGCTTTTGTTGAAGCAAAATTGTCAAATGATAAAACCGGTCGGAAAATTAGTGAGATATTAAGAGGAACTCATAAGACATATCGTTACATATTGGTCACAGCTTTATTAGCAAAGGCTACCAACGATGAAATAAATATTTTGAGTTTACAAAAGGGAGATGGAGACGATGGGAAATATGATGCTCGTTCTCTGTGTCATAAAGTTTTAGTCCCTTTTGAAACATTAAAACTTCCAGGGTGTCTTGGTAGTTCTAATGAGCCGTTTCTTAATAAACCTGCTCGTTTTGTGTCTCTTTCATTAACAAATGCGGTCAGAAGAGGAAAAGATTTGCAAACCTTGTCTGATGTAATTGATGTCCTATCTAATATTTCGAATAGTTCCGACGCATATAGATACCTAAAATCTGCATTATCTACAATGAGAGAAGTGAGTAAGGAATATGTATCGAAATTTTCCGTTGGAGATGCTTTGATTGATATTAGTGAATTCTCACAATTGGTTTTAGATTATATTTACACTATTACAGAACACTCATTAGAAGGAGAAGTTTGCCCTTTAATAGTTGCTCAATTAGAGCAGATGTATTTGGGTAAAGATTTTAAAGTAGAACCCCATAAGGTTAATCAAAGTGGAGCATCATCAAAAGAGATTGGTGATATTGATGTATATGATAAGAACAAAAAATTAGTTTATTCGATAGAGGTAAAAGATAAAGACTTCTCAAAACAGGATGTTGCTCATGCTATTACTAAATTCAAGCAAGCAGACCTTAATACCAGTTTATTCGTATATGGAAAGAATGTTTCTTTTGATAAAAATGAAGTGTTTCAATTATTAAAAGAAATAGGACGGGAAGGACATTATTGTTGTTTAATATCAATACTTCATTATGCCAAATTAAGGATTTGTGATTTAAAGACATTAACTATTCGTGATTTTGTAGATGGATTATTGAAATTTGCCAAAGTCATCAATGCGAAAGACGACACCATTAGTATTGTAAAGGATATAGCCAGCAAAATATTTTAATTTATGCAAAGTATAGTAATTCCTATAGATAAAGCACAAACCACTATTAATAGTGAACAAAATTTTGTTATAGTTGGTGCTAATGGAAGTGGAAAAAGTCATCTTGGAGCGTGGATAGAAAAACAAAACATAAATGGATGCGTTTTAAGAATCTCTGCTCAAAGGGCATTGTCTATTCCTGAAAATATAACTATTACGAGTGAGGAAAGCGCTTGGAACAAAATTTACTATGGCAATGCAGAAGATCAGAATAAAGGATATAAATGGAGTTGGGGAAAAGAGTATACTACTAAATTAGTAAACGATTATGGCAGTGTTCTTTCTGGTATATTTGCGAGACAAAATAAGGAAAATGCGGCTTATGTAAAAGATTGTAGAGAAAGAGAAAAACAAGACATGGAAAAAGCTGATGTCCCATTCATGGTTACAGATAAAATCATACAAATATGGGACTCTGTTTTTCCTCATAGAACAATCTCGTTGGAAGATGCTAAGATAAAAGCCATTTATAATACTGATACAGAATATCATGCAAAAGACATGTCTGATGGAGAACGCGTTGCTATATACTTAATAGGGCAATGCTTAATTGCTCCTCAAAACACTGTCATTGTTGTTGATGAGCCTGAAATTCATTTACACAAATCTATAATGTTTAAATTATGGGATAAAATTGAGGAGTTTTGTACTGACAAGATCCTTGTATACATCACACATGATTTAGATTTTGCAGCATCAAGAAAAGAGGCAACAAAAATATGGGTAAAATCATATAATGGAAAAGATAAATGGGAATTAAGTGTGCTACCGCCTGAAGATGAAATTCCTGATAGTTTAATGTTTGAGGTTTTGGGAAATAGGAAACCTATTTTATTTGTTGAAGGAGAAAGAGGGAGTTATGACAATCAACTGTATCCATATATTTATGAGAATTATAGTGTAATACCTTGCCATGAATGCTCCAAGGTTATAGAAATGACAAAAGCCTTTAATAACGAACATATACGTGGACTACATAATTATGAAATTAAAGGATTAATTGACCATGATTATTTAACAGAAGAAGAAGTCATCAGCTATAAAACTGCGAACATTTATACTTTGTCAGTAGCTGAAGTTGAGAATTTATATTTATCAGAAACCCTAATTAAGATTGTCGCAGATAATCAGGTCTTAAATCCATTAGAGATATTTAATCAAGTTAAGGAATTCCTTTTTAATGAATTTAGGAAAGAATATGATCTACAATTAACGTCAATGTGTGCAAAAGAAATTAGGCATAAATTGCAATGTTATACGAAACCCAAAGAAAACTCTTTAGATGCATTAAAATCTCAACTTGACATAGTAAAATCTTCTATAAATATTGAAGAAATATACCAAAATAGAAAAAATGAAATAGACCAAATTTTAGATAATGAAGATTATGATGGTTTGTTGAAAATATATAATCGTAAAAGCTTACATGAACGAATCTCTTCAATATTGAAATTATCTTCCAAGGAATATCCTAACCTTATACTAAGATTGCTAAAAACGGATAAAAAAGATGAAATTATAAAAGCGTTTAAGCAACACACTCCTAATATAGATTAAAAAAAGTAGCCAAACTCTTTGCTCAATCAAGGAATTTGGCTACTTTTGTATCAAAGTTGTTTGACAAAGCATAATGCAGAAGATTGGTGCAATCTTAAAGTCGCCAAATCACTACCAACAACTTTCTATCGTAGCATTCGCCATTTGTGCATCAATCAGATACAGAATAATTTACTATCCGTGACAAAGATAAAAAGAAAAATTCAAACGACAACCTGCCCCCGGTTCCCCTTCTCCTTATAAGACAAGTGCAAGAATTTCTTTTTCCTGTACACGATCGCTTGGTCGAACGGCAATCCGCTATCTATCAATACTTCCAGCAATCGCTCCGGGCCGCAGGCGGCGTAGCAATCGGCGGCCTCGCCCCTTGTGTGCTGGGAGTTGACGACACCGCCTACCAAGCGATTCACCTCCGGGCAACGATAGCCGCTGGTAATGGCGATAGGCTCGCCGAGGCGGTCTCGCAAAGGCTGGAGTAATTGCGTGATAAACAGGTGGATAGCGACGAGCCGTAGCTCGCTAGGCATGTTGTCGATACCGTTCTCTATAGCCGTACGGCTGTAAATAAATTCATCTACTGTAAAATTTCCCGAAATCCGACTATTTTTATCCATGTTGATAAACAGGTGTTTTATTCGTGATACTCTTGTTTTTTATCCCCATATCTATATTTGTAGTCCACCCCGAGCAACGCCCCGGCGAACGTGGAGACCTCGCCGAAAGCGACCAATACGGAGGAATGGATCTCGCCCCGTGGAGGCATCCAGAGGCCCATGAAAAGCAATGTTATTCCCGCCAGACATAAGAGCGTGGCGATGACTAGTTGTAATCTCATGCCGATTTATTTTTCAAGGTTCCCCTAGATACTCGAATACTAACTGTACCTGCTTGGGAGTAAACACACGCTGGCCGTTCACATAACCCGTGTCCGACAATGCTTTCATCAGCGCCTTATTATACATAAACCATCTCTTTATCTGAGTGTTCGCCGACCGGGGCGTACTGTTAGGGAAGTACATCCCGGCGATTTCCTTTAAATGCAATGCTTGTATCTTCATAATACAAATTTACACTTTATTTCTTAATTTAACAATTATATCAAACAAAAAAACAAGAATCGAGAATCGAAAACCAGAATCGAGAATCGAAAACCAGAACACCCCCAATTTTCAATTCTCAATTCTCAATTTTCAATTCCCTAGATCTCGTCCGGACTCTCGCTATCCGAGCCGCCGCCGTTCTCCCCGGTAGCGACATTCGTGATATCCTTTACGTGGGCGAAACTGACGTTCGCCTTCGAGCCTTGAAGGGCCTTGCCGGGATAAAACAGGATGCGAGCCCCCGTGATATTGCCCGTGGCGTTGAACTTCGCCGCAGGATCAGCGGCCTTGGATGAGAACGACATACGGAAGTTGCCCAACTCGCCCATGCGGACGATACGGCCACCACGAAGCTCTAAATCGAGCACGTAGTTCAGCGAGTCCAGCACGCCCTTCACATCGGCGCTTGAGAGGGCCGATCGCTCGGAGATCGCCTTGCAAATGTCCTCCAACTCCGTGTAACCCGTGTAGACCGGGGTAGCGAACGCCTTGTCTGTCTTAGCCCCACCTTTCAAATCAGATACCTTTCTCGTGATGATCTTGTAATTTAATGCCATAAGATTTTAGACTTTAAGATTTATAAATTCGTTGATGATTGATTAACGTCAGCAAAGGTAACACCATCGGAAACCCACACCGTTGGCTTACGTGTCACTTCCTGCCCCAACGGACGCATATAAGCGCCAATAGGGCGAGAAGCGGCAGGAAGACAAGCCGTGAGGCGAGCGATTTGCGCTCGGTATGTCGCTCCGAGACCGTCCGTGTGTCTTGCCGCTCCGAAAGTAGCCGCTCATACTCCCAGACCACTTGCTGAAGGCTGTCGCAGGTAGCGTCGATATACAAGGTGTCACGCAAGATGCGTGCGGACAAGGCGGCACGCCCATCACGCTCCGTATAAGCCGCCCCCTCGGGCAACGGCCTCAACCCCGACAACGGGATGCGCAACGTGGCCCCGCCGCCCGGCACGTTGATGGCGCTCGCCTTGAGGCGCTCCGAGCTGAGGCGCAAGTTCTCCTCGCCGTGACGGCTTAACGTGTGACGGCTGCCGTGGCAAGCCGTGAAAAGCAATAAGATAAAAACAAGATTTCTCATACGTCTTTTTAGGCCCTAAAATAGACGCAGACCATCCCTTCCGGTTGACTTACCGGAAGGGATGGACATATTTCCCAAGGATTGGGGTTAATAGTGTACGTAGATAAGACGGATAACGCAATTTCTCACGGTTCGCAGCTTCGTGCCATTTCCTTATATTGATACCTTATGACTTTCAAACGAACCATCATCTGTTTGGATTTTCAGTATATAAATTCCAGAACTTAACCCATTTGTATCTATTGTGGTCTCATTTGGAGACAATCTTCCATTACGAGAGGATATTCCTGTCGTTGAATTTAACAACTCATACGTGAAGACAGAATTGGCCTTGTTTCTGGTCTCATTTTGTGCGACTGTAATTGTTTTTCCGGATTTGTTGACTGAAACAGAATAATTATAGCCCACTGAAACAACTAAATAAGCCGTGCCACCGGTACCACAGGGAGTCGACATATAGCATCGAAGAGTATAATTTCCCGCATTATTGAACGTAACTGAAAGCTCGCCATTTGTTACGGAACTATAGACTCCTGTCGTAGGTAATACTTCCCATTTAAGAGTGGAAAAATTAGCATCAAACCAATCTCCCGATGATGTGTATTTTTTTGTACTTCCCACACGTGCGGTAGTTGGCCCCGTTATATTTATCCTGTTAGATTTACCTACTTGAACTAATCTAGATTTGGAAAAAGTTCCGACTCGTGCCGTTATAGAGCTGTTAGGAGCGGTTCCGGATTTATTTGCGGACGTAATTCTCAAGGTGTTACCTGTTGTTGAAACAACAGACCCTCTATTATCCGCCGTCCAAGTAACGTTTATGTAATCCGGACATTTATTTAAGGTATAAGTAGCTATATCGCCCTCACAAAATCCGGAAGGACCGGATACAGAGATGGGACAACCATATAGAGTCCAGATACCTTGGAGATCATCAATAGCGATACGGCAACCCTCCCAATAAGTAGGGAACATCAGCGTATTAGGCAAATCCGAGTGATCTAGCCCTAGGGCATGACCGATCTCATGCGTAGCCACACCTTCTAAAAACTCCTCAGTCCAAGCTTCACTATCATCAAAATGAATTTGTCCGACAAAACGGCCTCCAGCAGGGGCTGGATAGAACGAATGTGCCAATACTCCATGAGGACCATCAAAAGCATTATCATCCCCATCGCCGTGATTGCCTGTTACCCAGCTTAATTTAAAGTCTGCCTCTGATTGATTGTAAACTTGGGTAAATGACATGTTTGTACAACTTTGCCACGCATTAAAAGCAGCCCTAATCGCAGTATTCTGCACAGATGATGAAACTTTAGAGGACGTATTACAAATGCAATATGTCAACGCCGTCTTATTCCACTTAGATCCCTCTATGCTAAAACGGGCATTCTTTAGAGCTGGATCTATCAGAGCTCCATTATCTATTAATATTTGAGAATACGCATTCACTGATAAAAATGCGAATATTAAGAGAAAAAGATGTTTTTTCATAACCAAACTAATTAATTATTGATATTACGCTTAAATGTAAACAAAAAACCGTAGTACCCGCAGGCAAGGTGGTGGCTACCTCTAGAGGATGTATTTTCCCGCTAAATTTCACGGAAGCCCCCTCTCGCTCACAATCAGCGCTCGGGTTTTTAATGTAAAAAATTCTCTCGACATCAATCGTGTTCGATTCATGTGAATGAATTGTCCAGATTTTTTCCTCATTATTATAGGAAATAGTCCCTTCCATATCACTTAATGTGACAAGATATTGATTGTCATCTTGAAAATCACAAATCTGTGATTTGTCATCACAAGACATCAAAACGGCCATAACAAATAATGCCAAATAATAAAGGATATTTTCCACTCGTTTCATGACAATAGATATTTTTGCCTAAGATAGCAAAAAAACTCAAATAAAAGAACTTTTATCAAAAAAACACTTCATAGACTTTGAATCACGATAACTCGTTAAACATTCCAATTAGTACTTATGGCATCACAAGACATCATTAGCCAGATCTATTAAGTCCATAATCACATCCGGATCGGATCTTATTTTCATTCGGATCGGTTCCGCCGTCCATTCGGACAGAAATTCAATTCCTTTCGAATAAAATTATTAGATATACATTTGTAATTAATAAATATTAATTAATACTACTTCCTCCTATCGTATAAAGATGAACCAAAAAGACTCATTTATAAATTATTGATAAATATTTGATTTTATCGATATTTAATTTGCTTCATATTAAAGTTTGATTTATATTTGCCGCAAATAAAGTTGTTAACCAACAAATTTACGTAATATTAATTTTATAAATTAAAGTAATGAAGAGTAACGAAACAAAACAAAAAACTATGTTGATCCAAACCCCGTCTATGGAAAAATGCGCAATCGCATTGAACCAAAACGCAGAGAATAGCGTACGTTTTATCCGATTCGGGCAAGAGCTGATCCGTCGTGCCGAGCATGAGGGCATGGACGAGGGGATGGCCGACGAGATCCGCAGTTACAACTCCCAATGCGCCAGCCAGATCAAGGCGATGCACGAGATGCGCCGCCCTTTCACCGAGATCTTGGCCGACCTGCAAAAACGGTTCGTGAGTTTAGAGAACGCCATTGATCCACGCAAGCCCGGGACACCGGCGCATACCTGCGGGCAATACCTCGACTCCTTCCTGCGTAAGCAAATGGACGAGGCGTTCAAGCAGCGGGAGCGTCTGGAGAAGAACCTCCGGCAGACGCAGCGCCGTATCGAAGGCCGCCAAGACCTCTCGGAGGAGGAGAAACGCACGGCGCTGGAGCGTGCGGACAAGCGCCGGTTGCTCGGCGAGCGTGACTTGAGCCTGCGGGCCATCGACTCCGAGCTGATACCGGAACCCCTATCTCCCGAGGGCTACATGGTCCTTCTGGCCTTCTGGTGGGAGAACCGTGGCAAGGGGATGCCGGACGACGAGTTGCGCAAGACTTTCCACCCGATACTCATGTACGCCAAGGCGCAAGCCCGCAAGGGCATACTCGTGGACAGCCCGCACGTGAGCTACCTAGCCGAACCCAAACGCAAGAAAACGGCTTGACAAATCCAAGGCCAATCAATTTCCTATTATCAATTTTCAATTATCAATTACCGAATGTCTAATATCAAACAAATCAAGCAAGTATCCATCAAGGATAACAAATTGAAAGCGACGATCGAGGTGTACGATGAGCGTACCGCCGACAGCTACCAGACCTCTTACCAGAACGAGTGCCCTATCCATGAGGAATTTACGTTGGCCATGGCGAACCTGAACTTCCACGTGGAGAAGATCTGCGGCACCTGCTTCCCCGGCCTCCGGGCCGAGGGCTTCTACCGCCAGCCGTCCGGCGACTCGGAGTTGCTCACCATCTACGCCGTCAACCGTGCCGACGATAACACCTGCCCCGTCAACCTCGCCGCCCGGCTCCACCTCGGGCGGGACGAGTACGCATGGATAGACCGCCTGCTGGAAGACCTCTCGCTATGCGAGCGTGAGGCACTGCTATACATCACGCAAGGCAAGCGCCTCGGCATGGAGCGTTTCGTCGAGATCGGGAACACGAGTGACGAACCTCTTAACACAGCCGCCTAAGACCATGACACACGCATCCACGCTTATCACGCCGACGGCCAAGGGCTGTCTGCTGGGCGACCAAGCCGCCGCCTGTTTCTTCCACCTCGCCTCGGGCGAGAGCCGCTCACGCAACTACCGCTTCGCACGGGGAAACGAGTACGGGTATTACTACGAGCCACGCATCCGCAAATGGATCACCTTCGACAACCGGATGGGAACCTTCTACGTGGAGATCTGCGACACGGACCGAGAGGCCGAACAACTCCTGACTGATGGGAACGGACTACTCGCCGCTTAGCGAGGCCGTCTTACGCTACACGGGGCTGCGGGTGGAACGGGAGTTCCCCTTCCACCCCACCCGTGAGTGGCGTTTCGACTTCGCCATTCCTCAAGCCCACGTAGCCATAGAGGTGGAGGGCGGCTTATGGAACGGCGGTCGCCACTTCCGCCCCGAGGGCTGGAAGCGTGACACGGAAAAATACAACGAGGCCGCCGCTTGCGGATGGCTCGTGATACGCACCACGCCCGCCGAGCTGCTCAACGTACGCACGCTGCAATGGATCGTGAGGGCGATCAAGACTCGCGATTAACTTTCAATTTTCAATCATCAATTTTCAATTAACCATGGCACGACCTATTAAAAAGGGGCTGGATTATTTCCCGCTCAATACCGATTTCATGAATAATCGCACGATACGCCGCTTGAAGAGGAAAGGCGGCTTCAAGGCAATCGTCCTCTATATGGATTTATTATGCGACATTTACGCCAATAGTTATTTTATAGAAATAACCGACAACTATATATTCGATCTTTCGGATCAACTCGGGCTCGAAGAAAAAGACATCCGGAGCATGATCGGGATAATGATAGAACTCGGATTATTCCACGAGAGATCTTTTGACAAAAGCCATATCCTAACCTCCGAGACCATACAAGAGCAATATGCCTTTTCAAAGAGTAAAAGACCAGATAATAAAGCTGTTATTGAGTTGTATAAGATAGTTAACGATGTAAAAACCGAGGTTTTCGCAGACGAAACCCCGCAAAATGACACGAAAAGTGCATATAGTATAGTAAAGGAAAGGAAAGAAAACATTACTACTACTTCTTCTCCCGCACGCACGTACGCACGGGAAGAGATCCTCCGCTCTTATCGAGACGAACTATCCAACGATGAGGATTGGCGGGCCGCTATCGTCCGTATGAGCGGCAAAGGTCCCGCCGTATTGGACCTGTTACCGGGCGTGATGGAACTTTTCGAGAGTCACATCGTCTCTACCGGCGACATGGGAACGCTCCGCACCAAGAACGATTACGCCCGTCGTTTCACCTCTTGGTGGAGATGCCTCGATTACCAACCCGAGGCAGACATAATCAATCGTCCCGCACCAATCGCCCCGGCCGGAAACAAACGGCCCGCCGCCCCCTCACGCATAGAAGAAGCCATGAAAGCGAGCGAACGAGCGGCACAAATAGCATTGAACATCTTACAAGCCGACGGACATGACAGGTCTAGAGCTTAGGCTACGGGAATCCTTGTCCTCGGAACGGATCGAGGACATATCAATCGAACAACTCACGCAATCCGTCTCCCAGTTGATCGCACAGACGTACATCATGGTCGGCTACCAGACGTACAACGAGCGGGATATCGGGATATTGGCGGCCAAGTTATCGTCCGACCTCCGGGAATCATACGCCTACCTCACCTTCCCCGAGGTATCGCTTTGCTTCGAGCTAGGGGCGAAAGGCACGTTCGGAGACTACACGGGCGTGAACCTCCGCACCTTCTCACGTTGGCTGAAAGCCTACAAGACGAGCGACCTGCGCTATCACGCCGTCGTGGAACGGGAACGGGATCGGCGGCTAAACGCTCTCCCGCCCGTCAGCGAGGCTTACAAGGAAGAGCGTGAGCTTGCCTTTCTCCGCAAGGTATTCCAGCAATACAAGGCCGGTTACCCGCTGGAACGCCTTTATCCCGCCCGTGTCTACCAGTCCTTGCAAGAGCGGGGATTGATACACGATACCCCCGAGGAGAAACGCCACGCCATGAGCCTCTTCGCCCATTGGAGACCACCGGGTCACCTGCCCATCAGCGAGGACTATCGGCTGACGATGGTGCGACAGCAAGCCATGGCGTGGTTGCTGCGGAGGTATTTCGATGGGCTGATAGCTAAAGAGAAAGCATAAGAACGAGTAGTATACACTTGCATATCTGTTAATAATTCGCCAATAAAAACATTGATTTACAAAATATATAGTTATATTTGCATCGTCATGTGGCTATAGCGTTAGCCGAAAAGCATGGCGACATATTATGTATTAGAGCATCGAGTGTTATTCTAGGCATTGTCAAACATCCCTAAAAGCAAAGTCAACTAGAATAACAAACTTCATGCTCACGCTGTTGTATTATCTCAAATATACAATAATGGCGTGAGCTGTCGTTTGTTATAGTTGACAAAGGTATGGGGATACCTGACAAGCCTATAACAATATAACGGCAGCTTCACGCTTTTTTTTTGTGTCTGCCCATAAAAACTCTATTTCTCCAATAATTATACATTTGGCCTATAATTAATCGAATTTAACAACATGGCTTTTCAGAGGAAAAGCTTGGTTATTTAGTTAAATAAAGAAAAGAGCTATCTCGTTCGTGAGAATATAGGTAGCTCACTATTGTTTAACCTTTTTAATGCGTTCACATCCTATTGATGGTAGACTTGTGCCAATAGGCTATAGTTAAATTTTATCATCATTACCCATAATTTCCTTCAAACTATAATGGTATGATAAAAACTAATTGTACATTTAGGGCAATCCTATTTTAGTTGTTAACTAATTAAAACTGATTCAGAAACATGAGAACTTCTTTATTTATATTTTTCATGGTCATTTTTATTGGTTGTAGTGAAAATGACATTATCGATGAAGGGGAAAAACCAGAAGATCCTCAAGCCGAAATAGAGGTTTATTATGACCAAGAAAGTACAAGCTCAAGAAAACCTGATGCAGGCGCAAAAGTGTATTTGTATTATAACATTAATATAACGACAGCGTTTGGTGGCCTTGCATCTTATGAAGGATAAGGCTAGGTATGCCCCTAGGTGATATAAAATGGGAACTATTCTTCTCACGCAAGAGAACACCCGGAAAGTATCGGACAAATAGACAACTCAACCCGAAAACCACCGAGGAAAGATTGTCCTCTTATTAAACTTCATCGTGCAATTTGATTATACAATTTAATAACGTACATTCGCGTACAAATAAATTAAATCTGTAGTCCGATGAGAACGCATTTACGCGAAAGCATGCTAGCGCTTCTTTTGATAGGTATCTTAGCCACGGGTTGCGATACCGGAACGAAGAAGGCTTCCGAAAACAGTATCACGTTTGATTCTATCAGCGTGGAAAAGACTTACCATTTGTTAGATAATCCGGATAATCCCAATTGCAATCTAGAGATCAAGTTCGTTTATCCCCGGAAATATTCGGATAAAGAGGTTCTTAAGAATCTACAGAGACAGTTCGTCTCCTCTTATTTCGGCGAGAATTATGAGCAATTATCCCCCGAGGAGGCGGTACGGAAATATACCGACGACTATCTGGCCGCTTATAAGGATCTGGAAGAGGATTACAAGGCTGAGGTGGCGAAATCCGACGAGACACCGGTGGGCTCTTGGTTCTCTTACTATGAGATGTCGTCGGATGATATCGCCTTCAACCAAGACGATATCATCAGCTATACGGTAAGCTTCGAGAACTATACGGGCGGAGCGCACGGCGCGCATTCCTACAATAACCATGTAGTGAACCTCAAGACCGGTAAGCCGATCACCGAGGAGGAGATATTCGTGGACAACTATCAAGACAATCTGGCGCGAATATTGGTAGATCAGATCGCCAAGCAAAACAACGTATCCGACGCCAAGGAACTGGAAAATATCGGTTTCTTTAGCGTGGACGAGATCTTCCCGAACGGGAACTTCCTCGTAGACGAGACGGGTATCACCTATTCTTTCAACGAATATGAGATAGCGGCATACGTGGTAGGCGTCACGAACGTCCATCTCCCTTACAAGGAAATCCGCTATTTGCTGCGGGATGACAGCCCGATAAGTCAGTTAATTGAAAATTGAGAATTGAAAATTAATGATAGATAAACCTATAAACAGATGTCCTATGGAACAAAATACAGAGAAATTTTCAATTCTCAATTCTCAATTCTCAATTCTCACATCTTATTTCCCCGATCTCACCGACCGGCAAAAAGAGCAATACGCCGCCCTATATGACCTATATACGGATTGGAACGCCAAGATCAACGTGATCTCACGGAAGGATATCGAGAACCTATATCCGCATCACGTGCTTCACTCGCTGGGTATCACCGATATGCTGCGTTTCAAGCCGGGTTCCTCGGTGATGGATCTGGGTACGGGAGGCGGTTTTCCCGGCATCCCCTTGGCGATCTTATTCCCGGAGACCCATTTCCATCTGGTAGACAGCATCGGGAAAAAAATCAAGGTGGGACAAGCCGTGGCCGAGGCGATCGGGCTGGAGAACGTATCCTTCCGCCATTGCCGGGGCGAGGAGGAAAAGCAGCTTTTCGATTTCGTGGTAAGCCGTGCCGTGATGCCTCTGGCGGATCTGGTAAAGCTCGTCCGCAAGAATATAAAGAAAGAACAGATCAACGCGTTGCCCAACGGATTGATTTGCCTGAAAGGTGGAGAGCTGGCGCACGAGATATTGCCTTTCCGGAACCAAGCGATAAGCATGGATCTGAAAGACCATTTTAAAGAAGAGTTTTTTGAAACTAAAAAAGTAGTGTACGTACCCTTATGATTACGATAAAATCTTTCGAAGTAAACTATTTCTCCGAGAATACTTACTTGCTATACGATGATACCAAGGAGGCGGTCCTTATCGATTGCGGCTGCCTGCGCAAAGAGGAACAAAAAGAAGTAAGCGACTTTATCGCCCAGAACGGGCTGACGCTGAAACGTTACCTTTGTACGCACCTCCATCTGGATCACATATTCGGTAACGAATTCATCCATGACACCTACGGATTGAGCCCGGAAGCCCATAAAGCGGACGTGGAGGGCCTTCCCTCTCCCGAGGAGCAAGCCAAGGCATTCGGCCTGCCGATGAAGGCGAAAAGCATCCCGGTAGGGAAATATCTGGTAAACGGGGAAATCATAAAGTTCGGGAAATCCGAGCTGGCGGTATTGAGCGTTCCCGGCCATTCGCCCGGAGGCTTGGCTTTCTATAACAAGAAGAACGGTTTCGTGATCGTAGGAGACTCCTTGTTCGCCGGAAGCATCGGCCGTACTGATCTATGGGGAGGCAACCAAGATGTACTGCTTGCCGCTATCAAGGACAAATTACTGTCGTTGCCGGACGAGACCGTGGTATACCCCGGCCATGGCCCCGAGACACGAATCATTGATGAGAAATTAAATAATCCTTATTTATAAAATACTAGAATTATGGACACAAATAAGTTTGTAAACCGCCACGTGGGCATCTCAGCGGAAGATATTCCCGCTATGTTGGAGACGATTGGCGTGAAGTCTTTGGACGAGTTGATCGATCAGACCATTCCGGCCAACATCCGTTTGAAAGAGCCGTTGAACCTCCCGGAGGCCATGACGGAACGTGAGTTCGCCGAGCATATCGCCGAGCTGGCCTCCAAGAACGAGGTATTCACCTCTTATATCGGTATGGGTTGGTACGACACGGTTTGCCCGGCCCCGATCCAACGTAACGTATTCGAGAACCCGGTTTGGTACACCTCCTATACTCCGTATCAGGCGGAAGTATCCCAAGGACGCTTGGAGGCGTTGCTGAACTTCCAGACTGTTATCAGTGAATTGACAGGATTACCTTTGACAAACTGCTCGCTACTCGATGAGGCGACCGCGGCAGCCGAGGCGGTTACCATGTTCCATGGTTCACGTAGCCGTGCGCAGGTGAAAGCGGAAGCGAATACGGTATTCATCGACGAGAATGTGTTCGCCTCTACGCTGGCCGTCATCCACACCCGCATGATCCCGCAGGGCATCCAGGTGGTAGTGGGCGATTATAAGAAATTCGAGTTCACGCCGGATGTGTTCGCCGCCATCGTACAGTTCCCGAACGCGGATGGTTCGATCGAGGACTATAAGGAATTCGTAGCCCGTGCGGGCGCCGCCGGAGCCAAGGTAGGCGTAGCCGCCGACTTGATGAGCTTGGTATTGCTGACTCCTCCGGGAGAATGGGGAGCGGATGTCGTATTCGGTAGCAGCCAGCGCTTCGGTATCCCGATGTTCTACGGGGGTCCTTCCGCCGCTTTCTTCGCTACGAAGGACGATTATAAACGTACGATCCCGGGACGTATCATCGGTATCTCCAAGGACGCTTACGGCCATCCGGCTTATCGCTTGGCCTTGCAGACCCGCGAGCAACATATCAAACGTGAGAAGGCTACGTCCAATATCTGTACGGCTCAGGCGTTGTTGGCTACCATGGCCGGCTTCTACGCCGTATATCATGGAGCGGAGGGGTTGCGTAACATCGCCGGACGGATTCATTCCACGGCCGGATTCTTGGCCAAGGAGTTGGAGAAACTGGGATATACGCAATTAAACAAGGATTATTTCGATACCTTGAAGATACAGCTTCCCGCGCACGTGTCGGTGAACGCGCTGCGTGAGATCGCCTTGGAGTGCAAGGTGAACTTGCGTTATTTCGAGGCCGGACAAGTGGGCGTCAGCATAGACGAGACGACATTGCCTACGGACATAGGCGTATTACTATACATCTTCGCCGGTGCCGCCGGTAAAGACTATATGCTGGACGAGTCTATCCCCGCCCAGACTTATTTCGACGCTAAATTCGCCCGTACCTCCGATTTCTTGCGGCAAGACGTATTCAAGAAATATCATACGGAGACCGAGTTGATGCGTTACATCACCCGTTTGGGACGAAAGGATGTTTCCTTGGCTCAATCCATGATCTCGCTGGGATCTTGCACGATGAAGCTGAACCCGGCCTCCTCCATGCTGCCGCTCAGCCGTCCGGAATTCATGAATATCCACCCATACGCTCCGGAGGAGCAAGTGGAGGGCTATACGGAGCTGATCGAGAACCTGTCTTCTTACTTATGCACGATCACGGGCTTCAAGGGCTGTACGTTGCAACCGAACTCCGGCGCCGCCGGCGAGTACACGGGTCTTCGTGTGATCCGTGCTTATCAGGAAAGCATCGGCCAAGGCCATCGTGATATCGTTTTGCTTCCGGCTTCCGCCCACGGAACCAACCCGGCCAGCGCTATCCAATGCGGGTATAAGACCGTAACCGTTAAATGCGACGAGAATGGTAATATCGATCTGGAAGATTTCCGCGCGAAAGCCGAGGAGAACAAGGAGCGTCTGGCTGCCAGCATGATTACCTATCCGTCTACGCATGGTATCTTCGAGGTGGACATCAAGGAGATGTGCGACATCGTTCACGCTTGCGGAGGACAGCTTTATATGGATGGCGCCAACATGAACGCGCAGGTTGGATTGACAAATCCGGGTACGATCGGCGCCGATGTATGTCACTTGAACCTGCATAAGACCTTCTCTTCTCCTCACGGAGGTGGTGGTCCCGGCGTAGGCCCGATCTGCGTGGCCGAGCATCTGGTTCCGTTCTTGCCGCAGCATCCGGTGCTTTGGGGCAGCGACTTGAATACGGTATCCGCGGCTCCTTATGGTAGCGCCGGTATCCTGCCGATCACGTACGCTTACATCCGCTTGCTGGGTACGGAAGGTCTTGAGACGGTGACGAAGACGGCCATCTTGAACGCCAATTACTTGGCCGCTAAGTTCAAGGATACGTACGGTATCGTTTATACCGGGGCGACAGGCCGTGTAGGTCATGAGTTGATCTTGGAATGCCGCACGGTAAAAGAGCGTTCGGGCATCGACGAGGGCGATATCGCCAAGCGTTTGATGGACTTCGGCTACCACGCTCCTACCCTATCTTTCCCGGTACACGGCACCTTGATGGTAGAGCCGACCGAGAGCGAGAGCAAGGCCGAGCTGGATCGTTTCGTAGAGGTAATGGAATGTATCTGGAGCGAGATCAAGGAGGTGGAGGAAGGCAAGGCTTCGAAGGAGGACAACGTCTTGAAGAACGCCCCGCATCCGGAATACGAGGTGACCGCCGACGAGTGGAAACACGCATATCCCCGCACGAAGGCTGCCTTCCCGCTGGAATGGTTGCACGACAGCAAGTTTTGGATTAACGTAGCCCGTGTAGATAACGCTTATGGCGATCGTAACTTAATACCGACTTTATGCGCTTGCGAGATATGAAGAAGCTCTTTATCGCTTTGGCGGCCGTCACTCTGACGGCTTGCGTCAAGGCTCCCGAGAAAACAGTCAAGGTCTACGCATGGCAAGGCGAAGGTGGGAATACCACCGAGCAAACCTTACAGGCGGACTTTAGTAAATGGCATGCCCACGGAGTAGACGGGATGTGCTACAACGCCGGCCATGACACGGAGAAAATTCAGCGTGCCGCCAAAGCGGCCCATGCCAATGGCATGGAATATCACGCATGGATTCCCGCCATGTTGCAACATGGATTGGACTCCACCCTCTACGCCGTGAACCGGAAAGGCGAGTCGGCCTATTCCGTACAGGCGTATGTGCCTTATTACAAATGCCTGTGCCCGAACCAAGAAGGTACGGCGGAGTTCTTGCTGAATCTGTATGGCAAGGTAGCCGATATCCCGGAGGTGGATTATATCCATCTGGATTATATCCGTTACGTGGATGTCATCTTAGCCCGCGGACTTTGGGAAAAATACGGCTTGGTGATGGACGAGGAATATCCTACGGCGGACTATTGTTACTGTGACAAATGCGTGGCCGATTTCAAGGCCGCTACCGGTATCGACATCAAATCCGTAGAGGATCCTTCCAAATGCGCAGAATGGGCGCAGTTCCGTTGCGACTTGATCACGAAATTGGTAAACCGCATCGCCGACGAGGTTCACGGCAAAGGCAAGAAAGTGAGCGCCGCCGTATTCCCGGGGCCGGACTCTCACGCCAAGTGGATGGTTCGTCAAGAATGGAATAAATGGAATATCGACGCTTTCTTCCCGATGAATTATAACGATTTCTATCTGGAGGACGCTTCTTGGCTGGCTCCGATCGTGAAAGAGGAAGTAGCCTCCGTGCAAGGCAAGAAGCCGGTTTATAGCGGTTTGTTCATCTGCGAGGATTGGCAGAACAAGGCGAATATCAAGGACCCGGAAGGCCACGGACTGATCCCGTCCGAGATCGAGGAGGCCGTAAGAGGCTCCATGGAAAACGGAGCGGCTGGCGTGGCGTTGTTTACGCCGGGCAACATGACGGATGAGCATTGGAAAGCTTTCGATAAGGCGATCCACCAACCGTATACCGTAAAGCCCTAATTCGTAATTACTATACGATAAAACAAAGACGAGGAGGCGCAGCTCTTCATTTTCTCACCTGCGCCTCCTCTTTTACTTATCCATCTAATCTATCTTACTAATAAAAATATCATGACAACTAAGAAACAAGAGAAAATCAAGTTCAGTAAAGCATTCTGGGTAGCGAACACCGTCGAGTTGTTCGAGCGAGCCGCTTATTATGGCGTATTTATCGTCATCACCCTTTATCTTAGCCGCATCTTAGGCTTTAACGACATTCAGGCCGCCAGTATCGCCGGTATCTTTTCCGCTTGTCTGTATCTGCTGCCCACGTTCGCCGGAGCGTTGGCCGATAAGATCGGTTTCCGCAACTCGATGCTACTGGCTTTCACTTTGTTAACTTGTGGTTATCTAGGACTGGCAGTTTACCCTACTTGGCTTCAATCCGCCGGACTTGTTGAATACAGCACGACGACTACCTTTACGGGATTGCTGGAGAGCAATCTTCAGTACGGCATTATCCCTATCATGGCCTTGATCGTATGCGGCGGGGCTTTTATCAAGAGCGTTATCTCCGGCACGGTCGCTAAAGAGACCACGCCGGAAACCCGGGCGAAGGGTTTCTCTATCTTCTATGCGATGGTAAATATCGGGGCTTTCTCCGGAAAGACCATCGTGAAGCCGCTTCGCGAGGCGTTGGGTAACGAGGGGTTGATCACCCTGAATTATTTCTCGGCCAGCATGACGTTCCTTGCCTTGCTAGCCATCTGGTTCTTCTACAAAAGCGCCCAGCACTCGGGCGAGGGCAAGACGTTCGGGCAGATTTGGAACGCCTTGATCAAAGTTTGCAGTAATGGCCGGCTGATTACCTTAATCATCATTATCACCGGATTCTGGATGGTGCAACACCAGCTGTATGCCACGATGCCTAAATATGTGCTTCGTTTGGCCGGTGAGGGGGCCTCTCCTTCTTGGTACGCCAACGTAAACCCTTTAGTCGTAGTTCTGACAGTCAATCTAGTAACGCAGATGATGCGGAAGCGGACAGCGCTTACTTCCATGACGGTCGGTATGTTCATCATGCCGATATCCGCTCTTTGCATGGCATCCGGAAATATGCTAGACGGAAATACGAATATACTCGGCATGCACCCTGTTGCCTTCATGATGGTGGTAGGCATCGTGTTCCAAGGCTTGGCCGAGACATTCATATCGCCTCGCTTCCTCGAGTATTTCTCTTTGCAAGCTCCCAAGGGAGAGGAAGGTCTTTATCTTGGATTCAGCCATTTGCATTCCTTCTTATCCTCTATCTTTGGGTTTGGATTATCCGGATTCCTTTTGAGTAAATACTGTCCGGAACCTACCCTCTTCGCCTCTCATGAGGAATGGCTGACGGCTAGCGCAAATGCCCATTATATCTGGTATTATTTCGGAGCGATCGCTTTAGTCTCGGCTTTTGCCTTGATTATTTATGGCAAGGTGGTAGAACGCCTAGACGCAAAACAGGTACGAGGCTGATATCGTCTTAATAAACATACATATCTTCGTAAGAACTTGGTTTGTACCCGAGAGTAGTACAAACCAAGTTTTTTTCATATTTTAGTTTCTCTTTGGAAAACCATGAATGTCTTTAAAACACGACATAGGGTCAGTATGTTTTCATGTAATTAATTAAGGAGAGAAGCTATGGGACAATCCAAACAAAAGAACAAAAGCACGGCTCTTTTATTCATCGAGTACGTCAAGATACGTGCTCATAGCAAGAGGGAGCAGGGAAAGCTGAGTACCGCGGAACTATATGAGGTGGCGGGACGACATTTCGAGCGTTTCTTGGGGAAGAGCGTTTGCCGTATCAAAGATGTGACGGCGACACAGATCGCCGATTTCCACTGTTTCTTGCAGAAACTGGGGTTAAAGACCAACTCGGTCAATAGTTATATGAGTAGCCTGAGGGCGATCTACAACGCCGCCTTGTCCGAAGGGCTGGTGACCGTACGGGAGAACCCTTTCGCACGCTTACGCTTGAAAAGGGAAGAGACCGCCAAACGGGCCATCCCCTCCGAAGCCATCCGGGAGATAGCGGCACAGGACTTACGGGAGCGACCGGACCTTGAGCGGGCCGCTGACCTGTCGATTTTCAGTTTTATGGCCTTCGGCATGCCTTTCGTGGACATCGTGAACTTGAGAAAGGAAAATATCCGAGGCGGCGAGATCGTGTACAACCGCCGCAAGACAGGCACGCAGATCCGGATCGAAATCACCTCCGGCATGAAGGCCCTGATCCGGAAATACAGGAATGACACGCCTTTCATCTTCGACTTGGGGCTGACATCTCCGGATCACACCAATAATCAAGAATACAAACGGTTATTGAGCCGGCAGAACCGGGCCTTGAGGGAAATCGGCGAGCGGCTGGGGCTGAAGATCAAGCTCACCTCTTACGTCATGCGTCACACATGGGCCTCGGAGGCCTTGGCGCACCACGTCCCGGTTGCCGTGATTAGCCAAGCGATGGGGCATTCGTCCGAGAAGACCACCCGATGCTATCTCAGCTCGCTCGACCAGTCGGAACTGAACAAGGCGAATAAACAAATAACGAGATTCTTGAATAATCTGCTGAGGAAGGGATACGAGACTTATTTACGAAATAAGTCAAAACCGGATTAACAGCCCTATAATGAGTTGTTTGCGATTCAACAAGAAGCGACAAGGCAACTCTGTTATAGAACAACACGACAAAGTACGGTTTTATATATTAGAAAAACAAGCTTTTTTCTAATCTTTTTTAGCAAACAACCTTTTTCTCCCGAAAAGAGAAGTTCTGCATAAGGAATATTCACGTTTTTTTCCTTGATATAAGCCTTTTAGGCGCTTTTACCAAAAGGAGGGCAAAGGCTGTCCTTACCATCGTGCCTTTACGTTTTATTAACAAGCTCTTCTCACGCCTTTTGCCAGTCAAAAGAACTCCGTACACGAGGATGTATAAGAAAACCACGGTCGTTTACCGTTTTTTCGCTCCAATAACGAAACCGTTCGGCGATAGATCTATCTGCCGTAAACCTTATTTCGTAAATAAGGATCGTTATCACTATACAGGAAGAACCATATATCAAGCCCTTAGTGATGGATGAGAGACTGGAAGAACCAATGGAAACGCGAAGGCTTTTCCTGAAAATAGAGAGAGTGACTGGCCGTTAGGAAAAAACCGACCCAACTTCTGTATCCGGTAAGAACTACGACCCGTTCATAAGATGATTATTTACTTAATTCAATGAATACAATGAAAATGAAAAGGCTTTTCACGTTAATGGTATTTCTCTGCGCAGCGTTCCTCTCGCAAGCGCAGACTTCGCCGGGCGATGACAAGGGCGCCGTGGCGGCCATCAAGACCAATCTCCCGTACTGGGGAGTGGGCGGTACCTTCAACCTCGGCGCCGAGTTCCGGCTGGCACGGCACTGGACGCTGGACCTGGAGGCGGGACTCAACCCCTTCGACGGGAAGAACGACGACGGATCTTACGACCGTACGATGAAACACTTCCGGGCGCACCCCGAGTTGCGCTATTGGTTCTGCGAGTCATTCCAAGGGCATTTCCTAGGGCTTCACGTACCCTTTATCGCCTATAACTTCGCCGACCTGAAGGTTCTCGACCTCGAGAACGAGCGTCGCCAAGGCTGGGGAACAGGCGTAGGCGTCAGCTACGGATACCAATGGCTCCTGCACGAGCACTGGAACTTGGAGGCCACGCTCGGCGTAGGATACCTCTACCTCAATTACGACAAGTTCCCTTGCAAGAATTGCGGCAACAAGTCGGAAGACAACAAGAAGCACTACTTCGGCCCTACGCAGGCGGCCGTCAGCTTGATCTACTTATTCTAAAACACGCGAACTGATGAAAAGACGATTCTTACCCATAGCTCTGCTGCTGGCCGGATCCTTGGCGGCGGCGGATGCGTACGCGCAGGAGAACACGTTGCGCGTAGAGAAAAAACTCATCGAACGGTCCGGTGACTACCTGCTAGTAGACCTCACCCTCAACCTGAGCGACCTAGAGATCCGCTCCAACCGATCCGTTACCTACACGCCGGTCATCCAGCGGGGCGACAGCTTGAGAAGACTGCCCGCGCTGATCGTGAACGGGCGTAAGCGCCAGATCCTATACGAGCGCACGGGGCGCGACACCGCCACCGACGGGGAGTTCGCCGTGCGCCGCAAGAACGGTACCGAGCAACGCTTCGACTATCACGCCCGCGTGCCTTACGCCCGCTGGATGGACGGTTCCGAGATGGCCTTGGTGATCGACGAGTGCGGTTGCGGATGGGAGGCTCTCAAGAATGACCGGAGCACGCTCTTCCCGATCCAGCTGGATCAGGCCCCTCGCCCACTCATGGCCTACGTGGCGCCTCCGGTGGAGGTGAAGAACCGGGCGAAGGAGGGTAGCGCGTTCCTCGACTTCCCCGTGAACCGCACGGAGATCTGCCCGGACTACCGCCAGAACTCGCGCGAGCTGGCGGCGATCCAAGAGATCATAGAGTCCGTACGCGGCGATAAATACGCCACCATCACCGGTATCAGCATAAAAGGATATGCCTCTCCCGAAGGCTCATACGCCAATAACGAACGTCTGGCCAAGGGCCGCTCCGAAGCTTTGCTGGCATACGTGAGAGAGCGGTACGGCCTAGACGGCGTGGACACCGAGGCGAGCTACGAGGCGGAGGACTGGCAAGGGCTGGAGGACTGCGTGGAACGCTCCTCGATGCCCGCCAGGGAGGCCCTGCTTGACGTGATCCGGGACGCCTCCATCGACGACCCGGATCGTCGCGAGGAGAGGCTGAGGGGCGTCGACGGGGGCGAGCCTTACCGTTACCTGCTAAAGGAGATCTACCCCGCCTTGCGCCACTCGGACTATAAGGTGAGCTACACCATCCGGCCGATCAGCGTGGAGGAGGCGAAGAAATTGATTTACAACGACCTGAAACAGCTGAGCCTCGATGAGATGTTCCGTGTGGCGCAGACCTACGAGACGGGAAGCGCCGAGTTCAAGGAGGTGTTCGAGATTGCCGTGCGCATGTATCCGGACGACCCCGTGTCGAACCTCAACGCTGCCAACTCCGCCCTGCTGAACGGCGACAGCGCCGCGGCGCGCCGCTACCTAGCGAAGGCGCAAGAGGGACCGGAGCGTAGGCTGGCCGAGGGCGTAGCCTCTTGGCTGGAGGGCGATACCGACCGGGCGGCCACCATCTTCCGTGCACTGACGAACGACGTGCGGGTGGGCGAGCAGGCCCGGGCCAATCTGGAACAGGTGGAGGATTGACCCGCTGCCCCGCAGCAGATGTCTTCCGAGGTCTGCCGCGGTCGTCGGAGACTATTACATACTAACTTTAATTAAACAATAAAACAACATGAGACTGAAAAGTACATTATGGGCACTCGCCTTCGCTTGCGCGGCGGTGTCTTGTTCGGACGATCTGGAGAACGGGCCGAACGTAAACAACAACAATGGGGAAATGGGTGAGGCCGACGCCTATCTTAAGGTCGTGGTCAACTCTGACATAGCGACAAAAGCCGCCGACTCAGAGGAAGAGCCCGGATCGCGTGACGAGTACGAGGTAAAAGATGTCACGATCATCCTCTTCAATAATGGTGAAAGCACTGACTACGGCTTCGGGGCGGACAGCCAGATCAAAGGCGTGGGTTTCGCGCAAGTCGGTCAAATGGAAGGAAGCGGTACGGATAACCATTCCTTCATGGCACAGATAGAAGTACCGGTCTCCGATCCGGGATCCACGTTGGCTGGTAACACATACGGCGTGATAGCCGTTACGAACCTGGGCGGAAGCAAAGATGTCCCGAACGATTTGTATAAAGCGATCAAGGACCAAACGAGTGGCACAAAAATCACAAAGGGATCAGAATTGGCCGACTATATCATCAAATACGAACAGTATAATAACCAGACCAATGGCTTTGTCATGTCCACCCATGCCATGGAATGGCCGAAAGAATCAGGCGAGGAGAGCAAGGTTACGTTCAATGAAAACCCCACCGACGAGAACCACGCGCCTACCGTAAACGTATATGTAGAACGCTTGGCCGCCAAGATCCGTATCAAGGAGGATCAGGACAAAGGAGCAAACTTCTTCTACACAATCACTTCACAAGAGACCCCGAGCAATACAATCGCCAAGGTCGCCTTGCGACAGGCCGCTATCGTGAACCAGTTGAACAGCGGATCTTATTTGTTGAAACGTGTATCAAACACGATCAACGGCGAGGGGGATATTACCGCGGGTGAACAAACCTACTTAGGCCCAGAGGTTTGGAGTATGGACAATGGAACAAAGGTAGTTACAGCGAACTATGTAATAGACCCATGGTTCTTTAAGAAAAACGCCAGCGCCGATTTACCAACAGCAACCGCCCAATTGAGCTACAGCAACCCATACAGAGTGGGTGAGCAAGGTACAATGAACAATATCGGTGCTATATGGGATTCATATTCAAAAAAAACTAGCTTGCCTGGCGAAGCTAACGATAACGGAGCCATACGCTTGGCGTACGTAATGGAGAACACGACCAAGGTCGGTACCTCATTGCAAGGCTACGCGACGGGAGCGGTGTTCAAGGCAACCTATTACCCGGCACAAATGAGTGAGGTTGATGAGACAGGTAGCATTACCCCGAAACCTGTCACGTATGGCGAAACAGCTTTTAAAGATATTGACAACACTACTGCCGGTAAAACATTCTATCGCTATGAGGGAAAGATCTTTAAGGACGATGACGCTATTTTCGCTTATTACCTGAATGAACACGGGCATTTTGATGCGGATGGCGAACATGCAAACTGCAACTACACCGATTTTATCGGTGATAAGTTCTCCAAACTTAATATCGCAGACTTCCATGAGCATTTCTACACGGACGAAGAAGCGAAACATGATCCGTTTGGTTATCTAGATTACTTGCATAAAGAATCAAAGAAAAATCCTAATGCAACAACATTCGGTGAGATAACAGGCGTAAACGACTTCACGGCTTACATGGAAAGTAAACCCGATGCTACGACTTATAACGACGTAGACGAATTCATAAATGGGGAATGTTACTATACTTATTGGATCAAGCATCAAGACAACAAGAACTCACATCTGATCGCCCCCATGGAGTATAGCATCGTCCGCAACAACATCTATGATTTGCAGATAAGTGGTGTCAGCGGCCTGGGCTTCGCTCGTAGCATGGTTCCGGATCCCAAAGATCCGACCGAGGATAGCAACCAGTTGCTGAACGTCGTTCTTCACGTGAAGAACTGGACGGTTCGCCCCAACAGCGACATCATCCTCTAACGACCCCTTCCTCCCCCTCCGGCCCTCCGCCGGAAGGGAGGAACCCTATATGCCACCGGGGAAATCCCCGCTTCCTACATACATGACCCTATAGCACAGTTGGGATCCTGCCCTTCCCATCAGTGAATGACAGGAGGGTGGCTCCCCGGTGGACATTAAATTATCTTTGGCAGTAAACAAACAACGTTTAAACAGATATGAACAGATTCTCCAATTTATTAATCAAATCGATCGGCGCGCTGACGCTGACGGGACTCGCCGCGTGCGACTATATCCACGATGACTCCATCGCCCCTTGCGAGTACCGGCTGCGCCTCGTGTACGATTACAACATGAAATTTGCCGACGCCTTCCAATGCGAGGTGGATAAAGCCGCATTGTTTATCTGCGACAACAAGGGTAATTTTATCCGGCGGCAAGATATCGAGGGAGCGGAGTTGAAAGCGAACAACATCGCGATGGACCTCGAGCCCGGGACTTACCAAGTGCTCACTTGGGCCGGACTGGACGAGAGCTCCTACCAATGGCCCGAGCTCACCCCCGGATCCTCCACCATCGAGGAGATTCGCGTCAAGACGCTACGGGAGGCCGACGCTACCCAACCCAATGAACTGACACCCCTCTGGCACGCGCTCGACACGCTCGTGATCACCGGCGACCGCCACGAGGAGAAAGAGATATCGTTGGCCAAGAACACCAACAAGCTGCGCGTCGTCCTGCAAGATACCGAGGGATACAGCATGGACGTGAAGGACTTCTCCTTCCGGATCGTGGCCGACAACGGATACATGGACTATGACAATTCCCTGCTCGACGACGACACGATCTCCTACCTGCCCTACCATACGGAGAGCGTCGACATCGCCGCCGGATCCGCGGACGACCAGATCAACGGGAAGCCCGCCAACCAGTACGTGGCCGTGGCCGAGCTGAACACGCTGCGACTCATGGCCGGCGAGAACTACCGCCTCATCGTGCGCCACAAGGATTGGGAGAACGACGTGCTGAACGTCAACCTCAACCAGTACCTCCTGCTCACCCAGATGGAGGGGCACGACATCTCGGCGCAGGAATACCTGGACCGGCAGGACGAGTACTCCATCGTATTCTTCCTCACGCCCATCATTTGCCCTGACTGCCCCGATCCTGATCCTGACCCCGATCCCGATCCGGAGCCTGATCCCGATCCAGACCCGACACCCGATCCAGACCCGGAAATCCCCGATCCCGAGGTGCCCATCGTAGGCTACGCCTGCTACAAGATACAGGTGAAAGACTGGGTGATCCGACTCAACAATGGCGAACTTTAAAAACACGTAAACAAGAATGAGAAACAAACGATATTTTTCCATCCGGACAGCGGCAGTGGCGTTCACGCTACTGCTTCTGTCGTTCCTGCCCGCCTGCTCCGACGAGAACGGCGGCAACAGCCCGGACATACCCGACGGCAAGCTTTATACCCTGACCATCCACCTACAGCCCTCCGCCAACCATACCCCGGCCACAAAGGCGACGACGAAGGCCGAGGAAGACGAGGTGCCTGACAACGCCTACGAGCGCAAACTGGAACACTGGTGGCTGCTCGTCTACGGCATACATCCGGACACGCGGCTGGACGGCCTGATCGATGTGATATCCGACGAGACCTATAAAACGAACTCTACCGGCGAAGACTCCAAGACACCGGTAACGCTAGAACTCCCGATCGGCGAATACAGGCTGTACGCCTTAGCGAACCTCAATTCCTTGGATAATGGAGAAGAGCTTATAAAGAAGCTAAAGGATAAAAGCATCGCGGAGGATGAGCTGAAAGAAGCGACAGCGAACCTTAAAGAGATAAACAACTTCAACCCCACCGGTGGATCTGCGAGGCAAGCCATCCCCATGAGCAGCTACGCCACGAAAGCGCCCGTGAGTGAAAACGGGGAGAACACCGCCGATGTCACCCTGTTCCGTATGCTCGGAAAAGTCCGCATCGACCTATATAACCGGATGGGTACGACAGAGAATGTGACTCTGGAAAAATTATCGATGGGACAGTTCCGTAAGGGACCGATCTGGCTGTTGCCATACGGAGATGGGCCGGAGTTGCCGGAAATAGGTCCGAATTTCCCTGAATACAAGGAGGGTGTTGAGTTCTTAACTTACACGATCGTAGAGAATGGCTCGATTGCACTACCAACAAGTCCGGACGAATCGCGGTCCTATCCGTTTTATCAATATGAGACCAGTTATGCGAACACGGACGACTCAGATAGAGACTTTACCATCTCCGTAAAAGCGGGAAAGAAGGAACTGACAGATTACAAGATCGATTTCAACTGGATGCGCCGCAACGACTTCCTGACCATCCCGATCTACATCTCCAACATAGAGACCACACTCTCTTGGAGCGAATCCCGCATGCCGATCGGCGGCCTGCCGGAGAAAAAAGTTTATGGACCGGACAATGGCATACAAGTCGGCACCCCATTTGCCTGTACGGTAAACCATGCCGGTGACGTGACGGTGGAATATGAATTGGAATCCATAGCGGGGATAGGCGATGATGATTTGGCACTCAAATATAACCCCGGTGGTGAACAAGTATCAGGCCAAAAATTCTGCGAGGCAACCTTGGTGAACAACACGGCGACAGCCGGCCAAACCGTAGGCCTGTTGATCGACAAGAATAACGTGGTGTTGGAAGACAATGCTGAGATCACCTTGACCCTAGACAAAACAAACCCACGCAAAGGCAGTTTCACCGTCCGCACCCAAGAACTGGGCAACGCTTCCTCCGCCGAGATCAAGCTGACGCTGGTAGCCACGTATGGAACGGAGACCCCTAAACGTGAGATCGAAATCCCATACACCATTATCATAACGAATGAAAAGAAAGGAGGTAACTCATGAAGAAACACTATACATTATATAATATAGGCAAGCTACTCATCTTGTCCTGCGTGCTCCTACTCGGGGGAACCGAGGTGGCGATGGGGCAGCGGATTAACCCACAACCTGATAAGACGTTCCCGCAAGAAAACGTACCAACATTGGTAGATACGATTTATATCGATGGCGGAGAGTCTCGTACATTGACAATACCCAATAATCGAGATTATTACTATATACGTTGGTATAGGAAAGGAGGGAATGGCTCAACCATAGATAAATTAAGTATAAATCAGGGTTCTTCTCTTGATAAAACCTCCAGTGGAGATGCATCTTTTTTTTGGCTTAATGGTATCGGAGGTGATAGAAAGGACGCATTTGAAATAAACTATACAAGCGCCACTAATCTGACAGAAGATTCCGTCTTTTGCGATCTTAGCTTTAACGTAGACGGGTTAGGTATTAAACCCAGCGAATCTCCCTATACGGAGCCAACTATCGGTAAACGCTATAAGTTCTATATTAAGAATGCGGATGAGATGAGGAAGCGATTGAATAGCTTATCAGGTGAGCCTTTGGAAACGATTCACATTACGGTTCCCAAGGGGGCTACAAACGTGAATTTACAGATGAATATGGCACCGGAGAATTATTATTGGAATAATAGTCAAGGAAATGATTTTCAAATTACAGGTGTCACTAGAGCCACTTCTGATGGAAAACTTATTAAATTAGGAAATAATAGTATAAATACAGAAACAACAGTAAATGTATATGCTCTATACAATAGAACTCGAGGCCCACTCCTCGCCAAATATATTCTGACTCCGCAGGAAAACTCCGGATTTATGACAGAGAGGGAGATCCAAAGCTACGAAGACCGTAACCCGGCTAATAATGAAGATAAATATCAGCAAGTCGGGGTTGTTGATTTTGACTATGGAGGTCCTATACAGAGAGGAGCACTTAACGCAAACAACAATATGAGTTCCACTCCTATAGATCCGTCCACGGCGACGTATAGCTTTATGAATCCAATGTTGAAGTCTATATACGAGTCTAAGTTGATGCCGGAGGATTCCTACGGATTGTATCGCTCGGCGAATGTACCTAACATTTCGGAGAGAGACTCTTATGGAAGTCTCTGGGCTGAATCATATCTCCCAAATGGAAATCGTCAAAATAAATCATACGGCTGGTATTATACAAATATAGCAACGATTAATGACCGACAATTATTCGATAGAACGTATCACAATACCAACAGTCAAGAGTGTGGATATTTTTGCTATGTAAACGCTTCCAAAGAAGCCGGACGGGTAGTAACGATTCCTATAGAGGGTACGATTTGCCCCAATACGGAGTTGACGGTCGTAGCTTGGGTAGCAGACATAACCAATATTGAAACACCTCCGAATGTGAACTTGGTTTTGCACGGAAAGAATACGCAGACAGGAGAGTCCGGAATACTTCATCGTTTCTCATCCGGAGATATGTCGCGTTCAAATAGTAATGATCGTGCCATTTGGAAACAACTTTGCTACAAAATCACGATAAGCAGTGAGATGCTTGGATCGTACGACGAGTTTTCCGTAGAATTCCAGAATAATACGCCGAATTCAGATGGAGGAGACTATGCCATCGACGATATCCGCATCTACAAGACCCTGCCGAATATCTCCGTGCGTCGCAAGGACGCTTGCGATGCCTCCACCCTGTATGTCAGCTCGGATTACGCGACAATCCTGCGAAACATGGGATGGAAAAGGAACTCCGATGTCTTGAATGTTGATGAGCTGAATGATGTCAAATACCGTAAATATCGCTACGGATTGATGGGTGCTAACCCTTATGCGGATATTGACGATATCGCACATACAAATATCGGTAATGTTTATTATTCCTTCGCGTATCCGGGTGCGGATCGTACTGGCGCGGATCCCAATGATTGGGTGGTAGTCCGGAAAGATCTCAAGGAAGAACAGGCATTAACTAAGTTGGGCTTAGACAAGACCATGCGCGTATTTATCCCGACAAACCTAAATGAATACACAAGTGGCGGTCAAGAGGAACAATTGCCTACGGACGTTGCGGACGTACCTCATTTGGAGATCGTCATGAACGTGCGGGCGATGAACGACTTCATAGCGGATACAAAACGAGGGCCAGAAAGAGAAGATGATTCTGAGAAGTACTGGAGTGAAGAAGAGTTAAAGGATTTCGGAGTCTTCGAGGAGATCTCCTTCGAAAAGTTTAGAGATGAATTATTCCCGTCACTTTGTAAACTTGATGGTAATACTATCGAAGAGGTTTATTGGGAGAAAATTGTCGATAATACCGAAGGCTTAGGCGATGCCTATACATTATGTATCAGAGCATTATACGAATTTCTGGAAATCCCCCGTATCCATTGCCCGTGGACAGACGAGTCAAAAGAGAATATCTTTTTAGGCACGATCGACGTGGCCAACACGGATTTGCGATATAGGAACGAGATAAGACCCGGAGAAACACAGCCTGCCACAGGCGAATACCGGGTCGTGCTGTTCAGCGCACGAGAAGTAGCCGAGGGCATAGGGCAGTTTATCTCGTTGCAAGACGCATGTACCTTGATATCCGATTTTACGGTAGAGCCGGCAACGACCATCACAATCAAAACAGAGGCTAACGCTAGCACGGCCACTTGCGCCGGCGCGCTCCGAAAAGTGGAAGCCGTCTTGAATGGATACGACGCAAACGGCAATCCGATAGACGATCTGGGAAAGGTAGGTATTTCTTATCTTTTCGATTGGTTCCTTGGCTCGCAAGAGGCGTATGAGGAGGATTCCATCCAAAACCAAAGAAGTCTCAAATATGATTTGGAAACATTTAGAGGGGCAACCAATCATACGAGTACGATAACGGTTTCCGATCTTGATAACTGGGATGGGCAAGACACTGAAGGTAACAGTATACCTAACGCAAGCCGTATAAAAGAACGATTAAAAGGTTTACTGACAACCCCGGACGCGAACGGCAATATATTACTGAGAACCGGAGAGGCCGATACACAAAACTACGATCTGTTAATTACGGGAAACGAAATCATAGCGATGCCATATGTATATTCCGATAACAGTACTGGAAATTATGTATATTGCTCGAATGAGACTCCCGTGAATTTCGAAGTGGCAGACGCGGACACCCCGCAAATGTTCACCGGATTCGCTAATGTGCAGTATCCGATTGAGGGTAGCGCAGCCCTCCGTTTAGGACAGTTGAACCTAGGAGAGACTACATCATTGCATATTCCTGTAAGGGGAATTTCTAATATGGTTACTGATGAAACCCCTGTAGGAGTAAAAGATGAAGCACAAGTACTTCTCCAAACGGATGACACGGAATTACCCGTGGTAGGAACCGTATCCGCTTTTAAAATCACCTCAAATACCCCAAATGCCAACATTCCTATTAAATGGAATGAGGATGCGAAAAAGCTAATGAAGGAGGGGCAATCTTACGAGTTGCTGATCCCATTCGTGCAATTTGATGGAGATGAAGTATTAGCGAATGCTTGCGATGGATTGGTTTCCTTTACCGTCAAGATCGTTCCCGAATACCTGACATGGAAAGGCTCTAATTCGGATGCTTGGTACAATGACGGAAACTGGCACCGATCCACGAAAGCCGAGTTGTACAAGGATGATAAAGACGCGAATGAAGATGTCAACGGCAATACAGATGTAGAGAATGCTTTCTCTCCGCTGTATTTCTCAAAGATCACGATTGATCCGAAAGGGAGCAATGTGCTGACCCTAGAAGACATTGCTTCTTCGGGTAATGCCCCCATTGATGGCTTAGACGGAAGCAAAGCGACCTCAAATATCCAATACGACATGGCCGTAACGGATGAAAACGGAGGTATATCCTCTTATTATGTTAACAAGGTAGACCAAATCTACTTCAAGCCGGAAGCGAAGTTGATGGATCAACATTACTTGAATTACGAAAAGGCTTGGGTAGAATTCGAGATTGCCAACAACGCGAAACGCTGGATGGCCTCCCCGCTGCAAGACGTGTACGCCGGGGATATCTACGCTCCTAACAACGGTAAGCAAGAGACGGAAGCATTCAAGGATATCAACTATACAACGGACTCCTATAGCCGTTGGACCCCGGCCTTCTATCAAAAGGCGTGGAACAAGGCGATCCAATACTTCCCGCAAAATCCTACAGATGGTAATACGGGAGCTGAAGAGGTAGCAGCCGTTAAATCCAACTGGAGCATCGAATACAATGACGTAAGAGTTCCTTACAAGATCGGTAAAGGTTTCTATCTGAGCGTGGAGGATGTTCCGACTACAGATGGTACTGAAACAGCCTTGGTACGTCTTCCGAAAGCAGACACGGAGTATGCGTATGAGGCCAAATCCTCTTTGCGAAGTGGTGAGGGATTGGACAAAACTGATTCCGGCAAATTGGTAGAGTTTACAGATGGTAAATATACACTTACATTGGATAAGGACGTAGATGGTGACGGTACCCACTTCTTGGTAGGAAACCCGTTCATGACGTATCTGAATATGGAAGTCTTCTTGAATGCAAATGAAGAGGTATTAGCCCCCAAATACTGGACATTGGCAAACGGCGCACCGGATGCCTCGGTAGGCACACCGGACGTAGACTTTGAGGATGAAAGCACGAATGGCACGGTAGCCCCGATGCAAGCATTCTTCGTGGAGCTGAGCGACGCTGCAAAGGCAAGTACAGATGCGAAGAGCATCACCTTCACCCCCGCCATGATGTCGGCAACCGAAACACCCGCGACCGAGGCGACCACCAAATCCGCCTCCGCCACCAATCCGGTCATCACCCTGACCGCCGAGCGCGGCGACGTGAAGAGCAAGGCCAGCCTACTGGCCTACGACAAGGCCGACAACGGCTATAAGGCCGACGAGGACGCGGTCGTACTCCTCGACTCCGAGCTGGACGCACCGATGGTCTACACCGTATCCGGCAGCAAGGCGGCGCAGGTGAACGCCGTGAAGTCCATCCGAAACATCGGCCTCGGTGTCTATAACGAGACCAACGACGAGGTGACGCTGACCATCGAGGGACTCAGCCGCCTGGCCGAGCCGCTCTACCTCTACGACGCCCATACACGCAAGAGCGTGAAACTGGAAGACGATAGCTACAGCCTGCAAGTAGCCGGCGACAGCCACGGACGTTACTTCCTTCGCGATAGCGAGCTAGGATCCGAGCTGGAGAACACGATCTCGATCTACTCCGCACGACGCGGACAAGTGATCGTCTCCTCCCTCCGGCCGGTGAAGGAGATCAAGGTATTCGGCCTGAACGGTTCGCAAGCGCGTCAGTTCTCCGTGAACACGACGCAATACAGCTTCGACCTGCCCGCCGGTATCTACATGATCCACGCCAGCGACGGCGAGCAAGCCCATACGGAGAAAGTAATCGTTCGATAAATCAATCTACCTAATTATCTTAAACAAGCAGAAAGCCCCGGTGCCCTTTGCGGCATCGGGGCTTTCTCATTTCCCCCCCTCCCCCGACCGCCGCCGGCAAACACCGGTATAGGCATCGGGCCAAAACAGTAGTGGCGTAAGCCCACACCGATAGTGCTTACGCCACATGCCGATACCGATAGTTTCTTTAATGGCCTGCCCCTTAGTATTCCCGATACAAACAGTACTTTTGTCATAAATCCCGGAAGGAGGCTGTCATCACATGCTAGTGTTTTCTGCTCAAACATGCGCGAAGTGTGCAAATTCCTTCACAAAGTTCTTTGTTATAAAGAATGTTTGATTACTTTTGCAACGCAAGATTAATAAATAAGTAGAAGTATTATATCAATATAAAAATCTAATATTCCTATATAAAATGAGTTTAAGAATTATTGTTTTAGCGAAACAGGTCCCGGATACACGAAACGTGGGAAAGGACGCCATGAAAGCGGACGGTACGATCAATCGCGCCGCCTTGCCTGCGATCTTTAACCCGGAAGACCTGAATGCGTTGGAACAAGCGTTACGCTTGAAAGACGCTTACCCCGGGACGACAGTTACGCTGCTGACGATGGGCCCGGGACGTGCCGCCGAAATCATCCGCGAGGGTTTGTATCGTGGTGCTGACGGCGGTTTTTTGTTGACCGACCGTGCGTTTGCCGGAGCCGACACGTTAGCCACATCCTATGCGCTTGCCACGGCTATCAAGAAAATCAACGATTATGATATTATCATCGGTGGTCGCCAAGCGATCGACGGCGATACGGCACAGGTAGGTCCGCAAGTCGCCGAGAAATTGGGACTGACCCAGATCACGTATGCCGAGGAAATCCTGAACGTAGATAAAGAGGCCGGACGTATCACCGTAAAACGTCATATCGACGGGGGTGTCGAGACCGTGGAAGGTCCGCTTCCGATCGTAATCACCGTGAATGGTTCCGCCGCTCCCTGCCGTCCTCGTAACGCGAAGTTGGTACAGAAGTACAAATACGCCATGGGCAAGCAAGAGCGGAACACGCAACCCGCCTGTCACCAAGATGGAGAACCAACCGTTCGCTACCCGGAATTGTACGAGACCCGCCCGTATCTGGATATCCAGGAATGGAGCGTAGCCGACGTGAATGGAGACTTGGTTCAATGCGGCCTTAGCGGTTCGCCGACAAAGGTAAAAGCGATCCAGAACATCGTCTTCCAGGCCAAGGAAAGCAAGACGATCTACGGTTCCGACCAAGATGTAGAGGATTTGATTGTCGAACTATTAGCTAACCACACCATCGGATAAGATTATGAACAACGTATTTGTATATTGTGAGACAGAAGGCACGAGCGTTGCCGATGTAAGTCTTGAGCTTCTGACCAAAGGTCGTAAGCTAGCCAATCAATTAGGCTGCCAACTGGAAGCGATTGTTGCCGGCTCCGGCCTTGAGGGTGTAGAGAAACAAGTATTGCCTTTTGGCGTCGACAAGGTTCATGTGTTCGACGCTCCGGGTTTATTCCCTTATACATCACTTCCTCATTCTTCCATCTTGATTAATTTGTTCAAGGAGGAGAAACCGCAGATCTGCTTAATGGGCGCTACGGTGATCGGTCGCGACTTGGGTCCTCGTGTATCCTCGGCCTTGACAAGCGGCTTGACGGCCGATTGTACCTCTTTGGAGATCGGCTCGCACGAGGATAAAAAAGCGGGTATTACCTATGAGAACTTATTATATCAGATCCGTCCGGCGTTCGGTGGTAACATCGTAGCCACGATCATCAACCCGGAACACCGCCCGCAAATGGCGACCGTTCGTGAGGGCGTGATGAAAAAGGAAGTCCTTGACGAGAACTATAAAGGCGAAGTGATCCGCCACGACGTAGCGAAGTATGTCCCCGAGACAGACTATGTGGTGAAGGTGATCGACCGTCATGTAGAGAAAGCGAAGCACAACCTGAAAGGCGCTCCGATCGTAGTGGCCGGAGGTTATGGCGTAGGCTCCAAGGAGAACTTTAATTTATTGTTCGATTTGGCGAAAGAGCTTCACGCCGAGGTAGGCGCCAGCCGTGCGGCTGTCGATGCCGGTTTCTGCGACCACGACCGTCAGATCGGTCAGACCGGTGTCACGGTGCGTCCGAAATTGTATATCGCTTGCGGTATCTCCGGGCAGATCCAACATATCGCCGGCATGCAAGACGCCGGTATCATCATTTCGATCAATAATGATGAGAATGCCCCGATCAATACGATCGCCGATTACGTAATCAATGGTACGGTAGAAGAGGTGATTCCTAAGATGATTAAGTATTACAAAAAGAACAGTAAGTAAAGATGGCTAATTATTATACAGACATACCGGAACTCAAGTATCACTTGAACAATCCGATGATGGAACGTATTTGCGAGCTGAAGGAACGCGAGTACAGAGACAAGGAAGAGTTCGACTACGCGCCGCAAGATTATGCCGATGCGATAGACTCGTACGATAAGGTGCTGGAGATTACCGGAGAGATCACCGGAGAGATCATCGCCCCTAACGCGGAAGGCGTAGATGCCGAAGGTCCTCACTGCGCGAATGGCCGTGTGGAATATGCTTCCGGCACGAAGCAGAACCTCGACGCGATGGTAAAAGCCGGTTTGAACGGTATGACGATGCCTCGCCGTTTCGGTGGCTTGAACTTCCCGATCACGCCGTACACCATGTGCGCAGAGATCGTAGCGGCGGCTGACGCCGGCTTCGGTAATATCTGGTCATTACAGGATTGTATCGAAACCTTATATGAGTTCGGCAACGAGGATCAGCACAGCCGTTTCATCCCACGTATCTGCGCAGGAGAAACCATGTCTATGGACCTGACCGAGCCGGACGCTGGCTCCGACCTGCAATCCGTGATGCTAAAGGCTACCTTCGACGAGAAAGAGAATTGCTGGCGGTTGAACGGCGTAAAACGATTCATCACGAATGGCGACGCGGATCTTCACCTCGTATTGGCCCGTTCCGAGGAAGGTACCAAGGATGGACGTGGTTTGTCCATGTTTATCTACGACAAACAGGAAGGGGGCGTAAACGTACGCCGTATCGAGAATAAATTGGGAATCCACGGCTCTCCTACTTGCGAATTAGTTTACAAGAACGCGAAAGCAGAGCTTTGTGGCGATCGCAAACTGGGCTTGATCAAATACGTGATGGCCTTGATGAACGGCGCGCGCCTAGGTATCGCCGCACAATCGGTAGGCCTCAGCCAAGCCGCTTACAACGAAGGATTAGCCTACGCCAAAGACCGCAAGCAGTTCGGTAAGGCAATCATCGACTTCCCTGCTGTTTACGACATGCTCGCCATCATGAAAGCGAAGCTGGATGCCGGACGTGCGTTGTTATACCAAACCGCTCGTTACGTGGATATTTACAAGGCACTGGACGACATCGCCCGTGAGCGTAAACTGACTCCGGAAGAGCGTAAGGAACAGAAGCAATACGCCAAATTGGCGGATTCTTTCACCCCGTTGGCAAAAGGTATAAATTCCGAATACGCCAACCAGAATGCCTATGATTGCATCCAAATACACGGAGGTTCCGGTTTTATGATGGAGTATGCTTGCCAACGTATCTACCGCGATGCCCGTATCACCTCCATCTATGAAGGCACGACGCAATTGCAGACCGTAGCGGCCATACGTTACGTGACAAACGGGTCTTACCTGGCTACCATCCGTGAATTCGAGGCGATCCCTTGCTCTGCCGAGATGGAACCGCTGAAGGCTCGTTTAGTAGAGATGGCTAATAAGTTCGAGGCTAGCATGGCGAAAGTAAAAGAGTCTCAAGATCAGGAATTACTCGATTTCGTGGCTCGCCGCTTGATGGAGATGGCCGCTGATATCATCATGGCTCATCTATTGATCCAAGACGCGACGAAAGCGCCGGAGCTGTTCGCTAAGTCCGCGGTTGTTTACACCAATTACGTAGAGGCTGAGATAGAGAAACATCAGGGTTATATCGGACGATTCAACCCAGAAGAATTGATCTCATACAGACAACGATAAACAACTATCATTCCACATAACAAAGAAGGCGAGACTTGATTATCAACCAGATAGAAGTCTCGCTTTCTTTATTTATTACAATGGGCATTATAAGCTCCTTATACTGGGCATTATAAGCCGCTTACGATGGGCATTGTCAGTTGCTTATAATGGGCATTGTAATCTTCCTATATCGCCAAAGTATCCATTGCATACCACCTCGCAAGGAGAGATATCCAAGGAAAGCCATCCATAACGCATGATTTCCCATCGATCGATAAAACAGGTAATAAATAATAAAGAAAGTAGCCGAGGCCACAAGCATCGAGTAAAGCATCTGGCGTGTAGCCGTGGCCCCGATAAAGATACCGTCCCAAAGGAAAGCGGAGAATCCACATAAAGGGATCGCCAATACCCAATAGAAATAATCCCCGGAAGCCTTAATGACCGAGGTATCGTTCGTCAACAGCCCCAGAAAATCCCTCCCCAAAAACGCATAAAGAATCGTGAATGATAAAGAGAGGCCGATTCCCCATAGAAACAATAAACGAATGCATCTACGTAACCCCACATCGTTTTTAGCCCCAATAAACCGGCCGGCTAATGCCTCTCCCGCATAAGCGAAACCATCCATTATATAAGAGAACAAGGTAAACAACTGCATCAACAAGGTATTTACGGCCAATATCACATCCCCTTGTCTCGCACCTGTAGAAGTAAAGAAGGTAGTAACAGCGACCAAACACAAGGTCCGGAAAAATATATCACTATTGACCGAGAAGAAGCGACGCATCTCCTCCCCACCCCAAAGACCATTCCAATCGATATACGCTTTCAGACGCCCATAATATTTCAACCAAAGAGCAAACGCCATGAAGAGGCCCGCATATTGGGCGATCAGTGTTCCCAACGCTACACCTTCCACTTTCATACCCAACACAAACACGAAACATAGGCTGGCCGCAATATTCACGATATTCTGCGTGATAGCGATAAACATCGGGAAACGAGAATTCTGCATACCGATGAACCAACCGGCAAAGCCATATAAACCCAATATGGCCGGCGCTCCCCAGATACAGATATTAAAATAGAGAGAGGCCCATCGCTTCACCTCCTCCGTCGCGTCGATCAAAACAAACGCACCCCTCAGGATCGGGGATTGAAGGATCCAAAGCCCGAGGGAGATCAAAAGCCCTACCCCGACAGCCCGCAGCAAGGTCCGGACTACCTCCGTCAAGTCCCGTTTCCCATAGGCTTGGGCGGTCATCCCACTTGTCCCCATCCGGAGAAAGCCGAATATCCAATAGATCATGTTAAACAGCATCCCGCCCACGGCGATCGCCCCAATGTACGACGCCGATCCCAGATGCCCTACGATCGCCACATCCACCAGGCCCAACAAAGGCACGGTTATATTGGAGACGATAGAAGGTATGGCCAGCTGAAGTATTTTTCGATTCATATCCTATCCTAAATTTATCCTACGCAAGAAATTATAAACGTCACTTGATAACCCGGCACAGAGCGCTGCGCCAAACAAAGATCCCCGCCTTGCCGCACCATCATCTGCCGGGAAAGCGACAAGCCGATACCGGAACCCGTCCTTTTAGTCGTGAAGAAAGGAATAAAAATCTCCCGTTCGATAGCCACCGGAATAGGCGCACCATTGTTGCTGACCCACAACCCCTTCTTCCAACGCACATCCACGGTCGTAGCCCCTGCCTCGCAAGCATTCCGGATCAGATTAATCAGCACTTGCCGCAACATATTCTGATCCGTACGCATCATAGCAGACAAAGGAATGGAAAGATGCCACTCTAAATCGGGATAAAGAGCCCGGATCCCTTCCATAAAATCAGTCAAATAGACCTCTCCGATAACAGGTTCTTGCAGTTCCGCCAGTTTCCGGTAGCTGTCCACGAACAGGGCAAGTCCCCGGCTGGTATCGTGAATGGCACGGATCCCCTCCTCGTAAACCGTTCCGGCAATCACGGGATGCTCCAGATAGGCCTGGCTGATACTGGCGATAGGCGTAGTGGCATTCATGATCTCATGCGTAAGCACACGGGTTAGCCGTTGCCACGATTCCACCTCATTGCGGGCAAGCAACCGCCCGATGTCCCTGCCCGTCTCGTTAAGGGCCTCTTGCAACGCCCGCTCCCCGAAGAACAGGCCTTTCACAGGAAGACGAAACGTAAATTCTTGGTTACGAATCGCCTCACGCATCAGATGCGCCCGGTCTCTCAACAATACCTGATGGCGGTAGAACCATCCGATAAAGAGAACGACAACGACTCCCAAAGTGCCTATCAACATCATCGCTTTTTTATTTTAGCATACAACGTCTGCCGGGTAATTCCCAACAATTCGGCGGCCCGGCTGATATTGCCGTGGCAACGCTCCACCACCTTGCTCACATGCTCCGCCTCGACCTGTTCCAATGGAACCACTTTACGCCCGGCATCAATCGCATCTTTTAAGACACGGATCAGCTCTTGATTATCCCACGGCTTGGCAACAAAGTCTGCCGCCCCCATCTTCAAACCACGCACCGCCAACTTGATATCAGCGTATGCCGTCACCAGTACCACCGGGATAGCCGGATGCTTCTTGTGGATCGCCCGAAGCCAAAGCAAGCCGTCTTGTCCGGAGTTTCCCCCTTGCGTGAAGTTCATGTCGAGCAAAATCCCGTCCACCACCTCTTGTGCCAATACCGTAAGAAGCGTGTCGGGAGAAGCGAGTGTCAATACCCTGTCAAACTCACCGGCCAAGCAGATCTTGACCGCCGTAAGAATCGCCGGATTGTCATCTACCACCACTATTGTCCCGTAATTCGCCATATCCGATTCGTTTGTTTTTCCTTTATCTCTTTTATCGGGGATAAAGGTACGGAAAAAGGCTGTATGAATATCATACAAGCGGGTGTATGATTTTCATACAAACTACCGCAACCGGGCATCCAAGCCCTTGCCAGATGCCAACCGCTCTATACCTTTGTATCAAAAACAAGCAAAATATGAAATCGTACTTTACCTTTCTCGGCCGCAACAAACTCTACACAGCCATCCAGTTCTTCGGATTAGCTATCGCACTGGGAGTTGTCATCCTTCTGACCTCGTATGCCGACACCGAATTTAATATCGGTAACAATCAATCGTACTCTCACCAATTATATGCTGTCGGCTATGGAGATGGGATCGGTATGACAACCGGGACTGCCCCGGAATTGTTCCCTTCCATTCCGGAAATAAAAGAGTGGACACGCCTGATCCATATTGAAGCGGCCGACTTCATGGTAGACAACCAATATTATCAAGTAAACGGCATCGCGGCAGATCCTAATTTTTTCCAGATGCTCAACTATACGCTCATCGGATGCGACCGCAACAAAGCACTGATCGGAACAGACGAGGTCATCCTCTCCGAGCCATTCGCCCACAAAGTATTCGGGAATGAAAATCCGATCGGCCGTACCGTGATGTACTTGAACCAGACACCGCTACGGGTCATTGGGGTTCTCCCGGCTTTCAGCTCGACAGAGCTGTTGAAACCGATAGACATCTTGATTCCTTTCAAACTGGCAGAAAAGGATTATGCATGGATGGACAGTTATGGTTCAACGCAAATACTCATTACGTTGGAAGAAGGGGTAACTCCCGATGTTGTTACCCGTAAACTACTCGATAAGTATAAAGGCTATTGGGAATACTGGAAAGAAGACAACAGCACGAACAGGCTTTTTTGGGGTTCTTCGGTGACACGCATGGACGAGATTTATTTCTCTCCCCTGAACCAATACGGCCCTTTCCGTAAAGGGACACGGAAACAGGTACAAATCTTGTTCTCGTTGGCATTCGTGTTGCTCCTCTCGGCTATCTTCAATTACATCAACCTAACTGTATCGCAAACCAGCAAACGAGCCCATGAAATGGCAACCCGCCGGTTGATGGGTGACTCGGCGGGGCAAATCGTATTGCGCTACCTCGCAGAGTCCGCCATCTTCACAACCGGTTGTTTCATCGGCGGTTGCTTAGTTGCCATCATCGCAAAACCCTATTTCGAGTACTTGCTCTCCACCCGGATCACTTTGGTCTCTTCACCGGCGATAGTAGCCTATTCACTGTTGCTATGGGTAGGAATCGCTGGCATATCGGGATTGTTACCAGCCATTATCACCTACAAATACAGTCCGATAGATATCGTAAAAGGAAATTTCCGAATGCACAACAAGCAATTGTTCAGCCGTTTGTTCATCATCGTGCAGAATGTCATCAGCACGGTACTCATCACCTTGGGACTCACCATGGCCTTCCAAATATACCACCTTGCCACCCTGCCGACCGGTTATAATACAGACCTTGTATTTGTCAAGACATGGGAATTAGGACATACCTACGACAAGCAAGTCATCCTCCAGAAACGCTTACAGGCATTACCCCAAGTGACAGAAGTAGCATTGGCACGAAGACTGCCTTTCTTCACTGGTCACGATGGTGTACTGCAATCGGAAGAAGAAGGATACTCGTGGCTCCACCTTTCGGATATGGACAGCGCCGCATTCCGGCTGTTGGGCTTCGAAGTGGTAGAACGTTGGTCTGACCCACTGCCCGGCATGGTTTGGGTAACGGAAGAGACTTGCCGTCGTTACCAGCTTTCATCCGGCAGACCCCATTTTGGAAAAAATAGCGACAAGGGCGGCTATCGATACAACGTCTGTGGTGTCATCCGCAACTATCGTTCGCTGGGCGCGTTGAACACACCCCAACCCGATTCGCATGGAGCCGTTATGGTGTTGAACCCACAAGGCTACATCATCCGTCAAATCGTCAAGACACAAGGCGATCGGGCGGAAGCCTTAGCCGCCATCCGCCGCACTTGCAGGGAAGTGTCCAATGAAGTGATCGGGATACCGAAAGACTTGGAAGCCGATTATATCGACGATTATATGGACAAGGATTTAACCCATGAGAAGAACACGTTGATGCTTGTCCTTTGCTTCATGACCATCTCCATCCTCATCTCTGCCTTGGGACTGCTGGCCATGTCGATAAGCTACACCGAACAGCAAAGCAAACGGATCGCCTTGTGTAAGGTGATGGGAGCCGAGACAAGTGGCGCGGTATGGGAACTTTCCAAACGATTCATGGCACTCTCGTTGCTTGCCGCCTGTTTCGCCCTGCCCATCAGCGTGAAAGCGGTTCAAATCAGTTTAGAGTCGTTCTATAACCGCATCGCCTTCCCGTGGTATCTCATAACTGCGGCAGTTTTGGCAACCATAGCCATCGCTTTCGTGTCAATCATCGGGCAAACCCTAAAAGTCGCCCGCCGTAACCCCATCAAAAGTATCCGGACCGAATAAAAGCAACATTCTATAATAGGTATACATTCTCACAAAAACAAGACAAGTCATGATTCAAATAAAGAACCTCAGCAAAAACTTCCGGACGGAAGAAGTAGAAACCATCGCGCTCAATGGCATAAGCATGGAAGTGAAAAAGGGCGAGTTCATCGCCATCATGGGACCCAGCGGATGCGGCAAATCAACCCTGCTGCATATTCTCGGCCTGCTAGATAACCCGGACGAGGGCAGCTATCTATTAGAAGGCGAAGAGGTGGGACACCTAAAGGAGAAAGACCGTACACGCTATCGCAAGGGACGCATTGGTTTCGTCTTCCAAAGCTTCAATCTCATTGACGAGCTTACAGTCGAGGAAAACGTAGACCTCCAATTGAAATACCTCGGCATCCCCAAGGCTGAGCGCAAACAACAAGTACTCGACATCCTGCGCAAAGTACGCCTCAGCCAACGTGCCAAACATTATCCGCAGCAACTCTCCGGCGGCCAGCAGCAACGTGTCGCCATCGCTCGCGCCGTCGTAGGTAAACCGATGCTGATATTGGCGGACGAACCGACTGGAAACCTCGACTCTAAAAACAGTCTTGAAATTATGAAATTACTCAGTCAACTGAATGCCGAAGGGACTACGATCGTCATGGTGACACACTCGCAACATGATGCGACCTACGCCGACCGTATCATCAATCTCTTCGATGGGCAAATCGTCGACGAGCTGGAAGGAAAACTTTAGCCTCTTCACACAAAAACGAAGGCCGCGGGATTCACATCCGACGGCCTCCTACACTAACCCTTAACTTTAACCAATGAAAAACAATAATCTACTACATTTATTTCAATGCAGCTAAAGCCGCATCGTAATTCGGCTCGGTAGTAATCTCGGGAACAAGTTCCTCATAAACCACCTTACCAGCTCCATCGACCACTATCACGCCACGGGCTAATAACCCTTTCAGCGGACCGTCTACCAGAAGCATCCCGTACTTATCCTCAAAACATGAACACCGGAACACAGACAATGTAATCACCTTATCAATACCTTCCGTAGTACAGAAACGTCCATGCGCAAAAGGTAAATCTTTAGAAACAGCTAATACTACCGTATCCGGATGCGAAGCGGCTTCTTTATTGAAGCGTCTTACCGAGGCCGCACATACACTTGTATCCAAGCTCGGGAAAACATTTATCACCACTTTCTTTCCTTTCAAGTCGCTTAACGACAATTCGGATAAATCACTTTTTACACCCTTGAAGTCCGGAGCCTCTGTCCCAACTTTCGGCAACTCGCCGTTCGTATGAATCTCGTTACCTTTTAATGTTACTTTTGCCATCTTTGTATGTAAATTTAATAGTCTTACTTAAGTTGGCTGCACAAATATAAGCAGCTTTCTGTCGATAAAACAAACGAAAATAAACAATGTTCTTTTATTTAACTCTATTTAACTACTGTTGCAAAATACAGATTACCTATCTTTGACGTCAAAATCAAAAACAGATGGATTGGATTATTATCGGCGGACTTCTTATAATCATCGTGATGCAAATCCTTTTGCGTCCTAAACAGCTAAATAATAACAAAGAAGACCTGGAAAAGTTGCTAAACGAGATACAACGCTCGTTCGACCGTATCGAGAAAAACTTTAGGGAAGACTTCCGCCTGAACCGGGAAGAAAGCCGTTTGGTAGCGAAAGATAACCGAGAAGAACTGGCTCATTCCATGAACGAGTTCAGGGAAGCTTTCGAACGTGGTATCGATTCTTTTAACAGGTTGCAGAAAGAGAAATTCGCCGCCTTGGACGAACGCCAGCAGAGATTAGTGGATAACACGGAAAAAAGACTGGAAGAAATCCGAGTCACCGTAGACGAGAAACTTCAAAAGACATTGAACGACCGTATCGGGCAATCTTTCCGTTTAGTCACCGAACAATTAGAAAGTGTACAAAAAGGACTGGGCGAGATGCAAACCTTAGCGCAGGATGTAGGAGGATTAAAACGGGTACTTAGTAATGTTAAGACCCGGGGAAATATCGGGGAGATCCAACTCAGTATGTTATTGGAGCAGTTATTGGCCCCCGAGCAGTACGAGGCGAACGTGCGTACCCGGAAAGGTTCGGACGCTGTCGTTGAATTCGCAGTCAAGCTCCCCGGGCGGGATGATGCCCGAGAATTCGTATACCTTCCCATAGACGCTAAATTCCCGAAAGATGTATACGAACAGCTCCTAGACGCTTACGATGCCGCAGATTCCCAAGCGATCGAGACAGCCGGAAAATTATTGGAGACAACGATCAAGAAGATGGCTAAAGATATTTCGGACAAATATCTGGCGCCTCCCGCCACGACCGATTTCGGCATTATGTTCCTGCCGTTCGAGGGCATTTACGCCGAGGTCGTACGCCGTTCCGCTTTATTGGAGGACTTGCAACGAAACTACAAGGTAGTCGTAACAGGTCCCACTACCCTAGCGGCCATACTAAACAGTTTACAAATGGGCTTCCGTACATTGGCGATCCAAAAGCACTCAGGGGAGGTATGGACGATCTTAGGGGCCGTGAAAAAAGAATTCGAGAAAGTAGGCGGTATGCTCGAGAAAGCCCAAAAGAACTTGCAAACCGCCAGCGGGCAAATAGAAGAGGTTTTAGGTACCCGTACCCGTGCCATCCAACGTAAACTCAAAGACGTAGATACGCTTAGTGACCGTGAGGCCCGAGCTATCCTTCCCGAGATCGGAATATTAACAGAAGAAGACGAAAAAACAGAATCATGAAAAAGAGACAAATACCCCACACATACGTAATTATCTTTTACATCATCTTATTTTGCGCCATATTGACATGGGTTATTCCCGGTGGGCAATATACGGAAAGTATCAGCCCGGACGGAGAGCGAACCGTTGTATATGAATCCGTGGAAAGCGTACCTCAGACTTGGGAAGTACTCTCCGCCTTTTATAAAGGATTTGTAGACAAGGCGGATATCATTGTCTTTATCCTTATCATCGGTGGTGCATTCTGGATCGTGAACGACAGTAAGGCATTTGATATCGGAACAGTCAGTTTCCTGCGGAAAGCACGCAAAATGGAGAACAACCCTATCCTTCGTAAAATAGGTGTGGACAATTTCTTATTAACTGCTATCATGCTACTTTTCAGCCTATTCGGAGCCGTATTCGGGATGAGTGAGGAAACCATCGCTTTTTGTCTGGTCTTGGTCCCGATGGCGATATCTATGGGGTACGATTCCATAACTGGCGTATGTATGGTTTTTATAGCGGCGGGATTAGGTTTCGCCGGGGCGATTTTAAACCCTTTCACGATCGGTATAGCGCAAGGCTTGGCGGGGATTCCTCTTTTCTCCGGTATCGAGTATCGCATCGTTTGCTGGTGTATTATCAATGTGGTAGGCTTCACATGGATATTGCGTTATGCCGCCAAGGTAAAAAAGAACCCTCAATTGTCACCAGTCTATGAGGATGATCAATATTGGAGAGATTTGCATAGTACCAATTCCTTGGAAATCGTATACAGAACCCCGAAAGCCGCATGGATCAGTTTCGTCCTATTGGCTATCGTACTCGTTATCTTTTCGTTCTATTACCCCCAGACATCCTTAAAAATAGGAAATAGCGTAATCAAGGGACTACCCTTAATTCCGATTCTTAGCGTAGCGTTCGTGATCAGCTCGATATTTGCCCTACGGAAAACCGTGCACTTATATATATTGAACCTTTTATTCTTCACGATCTTTTTCTTGATAACAGGCGTAATGGGCTACGGTTGGTATATTATGGAAATAGCGACCTTGTTCTTCGCCTTGGGCATAGCGGCGGGAATTGCCAATGGACGCGATCCGAATGAGCTTGTGAAACTATTCTTAGAGGGCTGCAAGGATATTATGAGCGCCGCCTTGGTTGTCGGCTTAGCTGGAGGTATTATCGTAATCCTGCAAGACGGTAAAGTGATCGATACGATTCTCTTTAACCTAGCGAAAGGGATGGAAGGTTTGGGACAAGTAGCTACGGTCGGGATGATGTACGTTATTCAAACGCTTATCAATTTAGTTATTCCTTCCGGAAGCGCCAAAGCGGCCCTTACCATGCCTATCATGGCCCCATTCTCGGAGTTGATCGGTTTATCCAAGCAGGCCACCGTCATGGCCTTTCAGTTTGGCGATGGCTTCACGAACCTGATAACTCCCACATCAGGTGTCCTGATAGCGGTTCTAGGAGTAAGCCGTATCCCGTATGATAAATGGTTCAAATGGGCATGGAAGTTCATCCTTGTCCTAGTGATCCTTGGATTCCTTTTATTGATCCCGACGGTATTGATCCCGATGAACGGCTTTTAATCAATATAGCTTTGCACCTTCTGTAAAAGGCTTCCGTGGTCCATCACGCCGGAAGAGCGCCATACGATCTCACCTTTCTTGAAGATGATCAAAGTGGGTACAGATTGAATCCTCAACTGTGTGGCAAGTGCCTCGTTCTTATCTACATCAATTTTAAGGACACGCACTTGTCCCGCCAACTCCTTCCCCAATGCCTCGACCGTCGGACTCAACACCTTACACGGGCCGCACCATGTCGCAAAAAAATCCACCAATACAGGTTTATCCCCTTTAATGATATCGTCAAATGTTTCCATCTTATCTACTTTTTAAATATTTACAATCTGTTTAATCTCAAATACAGGAATCCTGCTTAATAGCCCTTATCCCATCAAAAACAAAATTATGAAATTCTATCTCGAAATCTTCTATATAATAACCGATAGATAACACTCAAAGTTTTCCATAAAAGATCAATAAACAACGATCAAAACAAGCAAAAGAAAAAAACTGGCATCTGATTATAACAAAAAAAGGGAGACTCTAAAAGAGTCTCCCTCGTGATCGGGCTGGGATTCGAACCCAGGACCCACAGCTTAGAAGGCTGTTGCTCTATCCAGCTGAGCTACCTGACCATCCTTATTTTCGTGGTGCAAAGGTAAGGATTTTTCTTTTCCTTGCAAACTTTTAGTACACTTTTTTACATATTGAATTTAGAATGGATAACCAACGGCAAAATGCAAGGCGAAATTATCCTTGAAATTAGGACGGGTTATCGCCCAACGCCTAGACTTTTTCTCCTGAGGATTATAAGCCTTGAAGCCTGTATCTAAACGTAGTAGAAAGAAATCAAAGTCCAAACGAAGTCCCAAACCATAGGAAACAGCGATCTCCTTGTAAAAACGAGAGAAATCAAAGTTTCCAGCCTTATAGCGTTCATCTGATACATTCCGGGTCCATATGTTTCCGGCATCTATGTAAGCCGCCAATTCAAACTTCCAAAAAAGTTTCGTTCGATATTCCAAGTTCAAATCCAAGCGGATATCCCCCGATTGAAGAGCGAAAGAAGTCGTGCTGTCAACTTCCATACTACCCGGACCTAACTCTCGTACAGACCATCCCCGGACACTATTCGCTCCCCCCGAGAAATAAGCACGCTCAAAAGGTAAATAGTTTGAGTTACCATAAGCCATCCCCACTCCCACTCCTATATGGAAAGCTAACTTGTTACGACTGTCAAGCACGATTCCTTTACTAAAATCGAAATCCAATTTCACATATTGCGCATATTCCGTACCAAACAACTCATAATAACCGTCATCATTTTTCTTCGCCCCCGTAAGATGCGAAAAGGCACTCAACAAATTCCCTGCGACCTCGACCGACGCACGTAGGGAATGCGTGTTTCTCAAACGATTCTGGGGAGAATAATTACTGAAGGAATAAGTATATCCCGAACTCATGATAAAATGGTTCGTATAGTTATACAACACCATATAATCCGGCAAGCTATTGATAAAGTCCATATTCTTATCCGGCAAATACACATAATTCAAGTCTACAAGCTTAAAGGTATGGCGTGCCTGTGTATTGCCCCGATCTTGCCAAATATAACTCCAACCACCAGATAGAATCGCCCTCGTATACTCCGGACGTTTTTGCAGGTTGTAACTTATTTTCGCTTCAGTTGACGCACGTAGCCGCCTACGAAAATCCGAACTCAAGAATGGGAACAAGAAACGAGGAAACAGCAAGGACCCTTCCGCACCTAACTCCCAGTAATTACCAAAGCCATTCGCCTTATTTCCGGATAACGCCTCGTAAGCCCCTCTCACCCTCGCCGAGAATAGCTCCGATCCTCGGAAGATATTCCTATGCTGATAATTCAAGCTGGAGGCAAACCCATAATCACCCGCCGAGTTAGTACCTTCCAAATCCACTCCCACCGTATTTATCTTCGCGGGAGAAGTGAGAATGTAACAATCCAACTTCATCGTATCCCGCTCCTCTACTTCCGTAAAACGTATATTTACGTTCCTCAAAGCCCTTAGAGAAGCGAACGCCGAATAGGTCTGCTCTATATTCTTCTCACTAAATAATTGCCCCGGACGAATATAAGTACTCCTCCGGAGCACGCTCGGACGGATACTCTTCCCGTTCCGGCCATATACGATATTCACCCCTGCGCTGAGCATCGTATCTGTAGCCATGAAACTAGCGTCCTCTCCTACCCCCATCGGATTATAATCGGTTAAGACCGTTACATCCTTAATATAATACTGACGATGCGGCTGATCCTCTACCGACCCATTGGGCAACACCTTCCGATAAGGTTTCATGGACATATCAAGATCCACGACATTTTGGTTAAAAGAACTATCAGCGATATATCCTAAATAATCCCGATTAAAACCATAATATCCGTTCCAGCGAAGTAAGGTCGTAATACGCTCCCGCTCCTTGTCCAATATATCCCGGTCAAATAAAGTTCCTTCCTTAACTAATTGGTTATACTCTTCCTGTGAGGACCGGAACGCAGAAGCTAAGGGAGAGCGGCGAGGCGCTTTCAGATGTGCCAAACTATCAATTTTCGGATCGGGGAACTTCATCGTGTAATTGCGTATCCTATACGGATCGTTCGCCTTTATATGGTAAGTTACAACCGCTTTCTTATGGCGTGTCGTATCGATCGTCGTTGATACATCCGCATGGACATACCCTTTATTAATGTAAAAACGCTCTAGTTCCATGGCGGACTGTTCCACCAACATCGTATCCAGCACCACGGGAGGCTCACCAATCCTACGTAACTGTTTATTGATCCATTTCTTCTCATTCTTACCAGACCAATCATAGACAAACAACTGCCACTTCATCAGACCAAACACCTTGAAGTTGGGTTGCTGCCTAAGATAAGATTTTAAATCCGCAGACTTATAATCCTTGTTATCCGACACGATCTCCACCTTATCCAGCAAATATTCCCCATCCGGCACAAACTTGGTCGTACTACAAGAGGCTAGCAGTAGTACGATACAGATAAAATAGCATATACGTAGAGATCGATTCATCATTCCAAGCTTTTTACGATCGCGAATGTACTGGAATTTAAAGAATTTACCGTACTTTTGTTTTGTAAAAAGAACTAAGATGCTAAGCAAGACCAAAGTCAAATACATCCGTTCTCTGGAATTAAAGAAATTCCGGAATGAAAATAATGTTTTTGTAGCCGAAGGAAATAAATTGGTAGCCGATATGTTACCGGCCTTTGAATGTGAGTTATTAATAGCCAAGCCATCTTGGATGGCTACACAAGGCGATATTCCGGCCAAGGAGTTATTGGTAGCGGAAAAAGATGATATTCGTAAAGCCAGCTTCCTGAAAAATCCCCAAGATGTACTCGCGATCTTTAAACGCCCCAATTGGGATATAACGGAAATAACGCCGGAAAAGGAGCTTGTTCTCGCATTAGACGGAATCCAAGATCCGGGCAACTTAGGTACGATCATCCGGTTAGCGGACTGGTTCGGTATTTCCCATATCGTATGCAGCAAAGATACCGCCGATGTTTTCAGTCCAAAAACCGTACAAGCCACTATGGGTGCGCTCGCCCACGTAAAAATACATTACACCGATCTGGAAACGTTCTTACAGGCCCAATCAGCCCAAGCCATACCTTTATACGGCACCTTCCTTGGCGGAGAAAACTTATATGAGAAAACCTTATCCGGAAACGGTATCTTGATAATGGGTAATGAAGGAAATGGAATACGTCCCGCCATCGAGGCTTTTGTAAACGAAAAATTATATATCCCGAACTATCCGGAAGGAAGAGACACCTCAGAGTCTCTCAATGTGGCCATCGCTACAGCTGTGGTCTGTGCCGAGTTTCGCAGACGCCAAGGGAATCCCGCTTAAACGATATATATGGACTGAACAACCCGGCGTAATCTTTTCGGTTAACGCCGGCCAAGATCCCATCACCTGCTTAAAACCAATCGCCGGTTCCGAGGAAAGAACCGGCACCAGCACTCCATCATAAAAAGCGGTTCCAGCTATCTCCTCATTCAACGGGTAAACACCATGAAACGCACCATTATCATCCAGTTCGATATAATGCATACGATAAACCTGCTTACACCAAACGTAATGAGCGGCAATTCTTCTCATAAGTACAATAAACAAATAGAGAGATTACTTAATAGAATCCTTTGGTAATTCGGCAAGCTCCTTACCATAGTTATATTTCATCAAGCTTAAGCTATCTATATACACCTTATAATAAGTCGTATCCATATTATCCATACGGATATATCCAAACACACGCTTTACTTTCTTAGTTGGTATAGTCTTCAAGATCGTCTCGTGATATCCATCTTTCGTGATCTTACTATTCACAGTCAAGGTCGTATCACCTTGGTCTGCGCTTAAACGTACCTCCGGCTTATAAGCCATTTTGTTATTCAATCCCCAGACACGCATGCCCAGCACGAAACTACTGCCCGAGGAATAATTCGTTTCCGGACGTATATCGAAAGTCACCCCATTAAATACAGAGGTAGGAGACAAGACCAGATAAGAACGGCGAGGCCAAATATCCACGGAATCCCGGTTAGATACGGGCGCAGCGTCTGCCTGCACATCCCCTAAGTTATTGATCCGTTTATTAAGATCGGCCAAGACCCGGTTGTAGACCTCCATGTAAATATCCAAGTTACGGCCGTACCACACCAACGAGCTATCATACACCGCTTGTGTAATATCATGCTTACGGAATACAGACTCATACAAGGCAAGCTTCATGGTATCGGATTTATAAGCGTTATAATCCACATTTACCATGGCCTCAGCCAGCAACATATCCGTCAAGACACCCTGCATCTTTTTCTCCGACAGAATACCATCCGGAACCTTACTACATGCCGCCAGCAACGTCGTGGCTAATAAAGCCATACCATATATCCGTAATTTTCTCCGCATTTATTTCTCTTCTTTCGAAAGGCTAGCCGACAAAGTATGCCGATAAAATATTAACAAAAGGAAAACTCCCACGCAAATCGCCGAGTCCGCCAAATTAAAGATCGGACGGAAGAAAACGAACTCCTGTCCACCCCAGATCGGAACCCAATCAGGGAATACGGTCTCTATCAATGGGAAATAGAACATATCCACCACCTTACCATGCAGCCAAGAGGCATAACCACCTCCCTCCGGCATAAAAGTAGCAAGTTGCCCGAAACTATGGTCGAAGATCACGCCATAGAATATCGAGTCGATTATATTTCCCACCGCCCCTGCGAAAACCAAAGATATACAGGCAATAAAACCGAATTTATAATTTTCTTTAACCAGCTTATACAAATAATATCCGATAAACAATACAGCCACGATACGGAATACGGAAAGGAATAATTTCCCAATCACCTCTATACCGAATGCCATACCCGGATTCTCGGTAAAATAGAGATAAAACCACGGAGTTATCTCTATACTCTCATGCAACTGCATGTGGGTCTTAATCCATATTTTCAGCGCTTGGTCAAGAAGAAGGAGCAGTATTATGATTAACACTGCTCCCCAACCTTTAGAATATCTCATTTACTTTGCACCTCCTTGTTTTGCTTCGATACTTAAAGTCGCATGAGGCACGGCACGTAGCCTTTCTTTCGGGATCAATTTACCAGTCTCCCGGCAAATACCGTAGGTCTTATTCTCGATACGGATCAAAGCGGCCTGCAAATTCTGGATGAATTTCATCTGGCGTTGCGCCAAACGGCCCGCCTCTTCCTTCGATAACGTAGAAGCGCCTTCCTCCAGCACCTTGAATGTAGGAGACGTATCAGCCACGTCGTTACCGTCGGAATTCGTAACCCCTGATCGCAAAAGCTCGTAATCCCTCTTCGCGATTTCCAGTTTCTCTAATATAATAGCGCGGAACTCCTCGAGCTCAGCGTCTGAATATCTTGTCTTCTCTGCCATGGTTCTAAAAAAATTTAGGTTCAACAATCGTTCAAATATCAATCAAAAAGAAGAATTAAGAATGAATATAAAATCATATTATTTCTTCTTTGCATGCAAAGATAATATAATTATCGATTTTCCTATATTTCATTCCTAATTCTTCCGCAAGAAATGCTATTCTATTTTTAAGCTTTCTCGATCTTTACGGACAATTTAAAGTCCTCGAAATCGAGTTCCGTAGCGTCGCTGATCGCATTATCCATGATTTCGATAGATTCCGCCAATACTTGGTTAGCGATATAATCCTTATAATCATGGATCGCCTCATCCATCTCCTCGCAAGAAAGAATGGATACATGGATCTTATCCGTTATATCGAAACCGCTGCTCTTACGCAAGTTTTGGATACGATTCACCAACTCACGGGCCAGCCCCTCCTTACGCAAATCCTCGGTTACGGTAATATCCAAAGCGACTGTCAAGCGACCTTCATTAGCGACCAACCAACCCGGGATATCCTCAGAGATGATCTCTACATCCGTACGCTCCAAAACGGCCTCCTGTCCATCTACCATCAAGGTAAACGTTCCGGCTTTCTCGAAAGCGTTGATATCTTCTTGGCTCATCGATTGAATCGTGGCGGCCAACGCCTTCATGATCTTTCCGTAGCGCGGGCCCAACTTCTTAAAGTCCGGTTTGATCTTCTTCACCAAGATACCTGCCGTATTATCCACGAACTTCAGCTCCTTCACGTTCACCTCGTTCAAGATCAGGTTCTTCACGGCCTCGATACTCTCTTGTTGATGAGCGTCTACAACCGGAATCATTACCGTATGCAACGGCTGGCGAACCTTGATATTCACCTTGCGGCGAAGAGCCAATACCATAGAAGAAACATCTTGAGCCATTTGCATACGCTCTTCCAAATTCTTGTCGATCTTAGACTCGTCGTAAACCGGGAAATCGGACAAGTGTACGGACTCAACGTTCTCACGTCCCGTAACAGCGACCAAGTCTAAGAATAACTGATCGGCATAGAACGGAGCGATCGGAGCCATCAACTTAGCCACTGTCTCCAAGCAAGTATATAAAGTCTGGTAAGCGGACAACTTATCCTCCGTCATACCACCACCCCAGAAACGGCGGCGGTTCAAACGCACATACCAGTTACTCAAGTTATCATTTACGAAATCAGAGATAGCACGTCCGGCACGAGTCGGCTCGTAAGCCTCCAAGTAGCCATCCACATCCTTCACCAAGCTGTTCAACAGAGAAAGGATCCAACGGTCAATCTCCGGACGCTTGCTCCATTCCACATCCGGATCGGAGTAGTCGAAGCCATCCACGTTCGCGTACAAAGCGAAGAATGAATACGTATTATATAATGTACCAAAGAACTTACGGCGAACTTCCTCGATACCATCGATATCAAACTTAATATTATCCCATGGTGAAGCGTTCGTGATCATGTACCAACGCAACGGGTCCGAACCATATTTCTCGATCGTAGAGAATGGATCAACAGCGTTGCCCAAGCGTTTAGACATCTTGTTTCCGTTCTTATCCAATACCAGACCGTTAGACACGACAGCCTTGTAAGCCACGCTATCAAAGATCATGGTGCCCAGAGCATGCAGGGTAAAGAACCAACCGCGTGTCTGGTCAACACCCTCAGCGATAAAGTCAGCCGGATAGATCTGACGATTATCGAACTCCTTCAAGTTCTCGAACGGATAGTGGATCTGGGCATAAGGCATAGCACCGGAATCGAACCATACGTCGATCAAGTCTGTCTCACGCTTCATCGGCTTGCCGGAAGCGGAAACCAAGATAATATCATCCACATACGGACGGTGCAAATCGATCTTCTCGTAGTTTTCCTTCGTATAATCTCCCGGAGCGAAGTCCTTATAAGGGTTAGACTCCATAAAGCCGGCCTTCACCGATTTCTCGATCTCGCCGAACAGCTCTACCACGGAACCGATACACTTCTCCTCGCTACCATCTTCCGTACGCCAGATCGGTAACGGAGTACCCCAATAACGACTGCGGCTCAAGTTCCAGTCTTGCAAGTTCTCCAGCCATTTGCCGAAACGTCCCGTACCCGTGCTCTGCGGTTTCCAGTTGATCGTATTGTTCAACTCGATCATGCGCTCACGGCAAGCGGTCGTGCGGATAAACCAGCTATCCAACGGATAATACAATACCGGCTTATCAGTACGCCAGCAATGCGGGTAATTGTGGACATGCTTCTCGATCTTGAACACCCGGTTCTGGGCCTTCAGCATCATGCAGATCTCAATATCCAATGTCTCATCTTTATCCGTCTTCGTATCATCGTAAGCGTTCTTCACGAATTTTCCTTGCCATGGATCATAATCAGAAGCGTTCATACAATTTTGTACAAACTCCGGAGCCAAGTCTTCTAGCTTATAGAACTTACCGGTCATATCCACCATAGGGCGCATATTTCCATCCTTATCCTGCATCATCAAAGGAGGGACCCCGAATGTTTTCGCCACACGGTTATCGTCCGCACCAAACGTCGGCGCAATATGTACGATACCCGTACCATCCTCTGTCGTAACGAAATCACCCGTGATCACACGAAATGCACCTTCACCCGGATTTACCCATGGGATCAATTGCTCATATTTCATACCGGCCAACTCGGAACCCTTCCACTCACCTACTACGCTGAAAGGAACCAGCTTGTCACCCGGTTTGTAATCAGACAAAGAAAGCTCCGCAGCTTTCGGATTGAAATAAGCAGACAATAAATCTTTCGCTATAACAGCAGTCATCGGGATACCCGTGTAAGGGTTATAAGTCTGTACAGCCAGATAAGTAATATTCGGGCCTACGCAAAGCGCCGTATTGGAAGGCAACGTCCAAGGAGTCGTTGTCCATGCCAAGAAATAAGGATCGCCGAATTGTGCCATCTCCGGTTTCGGGTCCAATATATGGAACTGTGCCGTACAAGTCGTATCCTTCACGTCACGATAACAGCCTGGTTGGTTCAACTCGTGCGTGCTCAAGCCCGTACCCGCGGCGGGAGAATACGGTTGGATCGTATAGCCTTTATATAAAAGGCCTTTCTTATAAAGCTCTTTCAATAGATACCACAAGGTCTCGATATAGCGGTTATCATATGTGATATACGGATTCTCCATATCCACCCAATAACCCATCTTCTGCGTCAGATCCTCCCACTCTTTCGTGAACTTCATCACGTCCTTACGGCAAGCGGCGTTATACTCAGCGACAGAAATCTTCTTACCGATATCTTCCTTCGTGATGCCCAAAGCCTTCTCCACGCCTAACTCGACAGGCAGACCGTGTGTATCCCAACCCGCCTTACGATTCACCAAGAATCCCTTCATGGTTTTATAGCGGCAGAAAATATCCTTAATCGAACGGGCGATAACATGGTGAATACCCGGCATACCGTTTGCGGATGGAGGACCCTCGTAGAATACGAATGTAGGATGTCCCTCTCTTGTTTCAAGACTCTTATGGAAGATGTCTCCATCCTTCCATTTCTTCAGCACCTCTTTATTTACGTTCGACAAGTCAAACTTAGAATATTCGGTAAATTTCTTACTCATATCGCGATGTATTTATCTTGCTTCTAAAAAATTGCCGCAAAGTTAGTGATTTCTTTCGAATTAGACAATAGCGATCAATAAGGCGATCACCTCCGAATAATTAGCGGTTCCAGTAGGTATCTTATTGCCTTTCAGGAAAAGATTATAGACCACGTCTTGTGCCTCGCCGATCAACGGGCTGTATAAGGATTGCCAATAGGCGACTTTCTCGTTATACAAGTCCTTGATCTCGGGGCGTAATCTTTTCTTCCATGCCTCAAAAGCGTCCTTATCCAAAGCCACATATGCGTTACTCAGCGCATAAGGCAGCAAAGAGAAGTAACCAGAGAACCGGATTTCCGGCACGGAAGAACCCGTGCATATTAAATAACTGTATAGATTAGCCTCGGCCTCGTTGGATATACTAAGCACATGAGCCATCTCATGGGCGTAGGTGGCGGGATATTGCACGGGCAAGAGCTGGCCGTTCAAATTGAACTCCGTAAAAAACGGCCCCATATATCCCATCACCCCTACTCCACTCATCAACCGGGAGAACAGCATCGTTTTAGGATGAAGATAGGTTCCGGGAGTGGTAAGCCCGAAACGAGTAGGCAATTCCCGATATCCTTCCTGCACCGCCTCTTTCACGACCTCCCGATCGATCGTCTCTATCGGAACCCATGAGGCGTTCAGGGAATCCGTGTAGGCATCCAAGAAGGATTGGAAATGTTCCGAGGAAAAAGGCACATAAGTGGTTCGCGTACGAGTGAAAAAATCTTCCCGGAAATAATTCAATCCCCAAGCGATATAGAACCAGACATACACCCATGCCAGATATTCCACGACATGCCTTATTGTCCTCCCGATCCTCCGCCTCCTTATAATCGCATACGACAGATACCCTAATAACCCGGCGATGCTACCATAAATAAAACAATCCCCTACGGAAAAAGGGAACAAGCAGGAGAAACGAGATAGCATACCCGATACCCATGGATAAATCGAACGGGAATACCATTCGCCTAATCTGGGATTTCCCATCACGATCCATATTGCGACAAGAAAAATCGCCAATATAATCCAACGAACACGTATCTTTTTTAGATATTCAAGTTTAATCATAGGAGGCAAATATATCATATCCTTTTCAGTCCACACAGTTTTATTATTAAAAAAGAACTAACGCTCCACAACTACAGAACATACAGACAACACAAAGCATATAAACTAACACTTGCATCCTGTTATTTCCATTTATCTTTAAGGAAAGATGCAAAAAACGTCTTCGTCCATATAATATAGCTTGGTCAAATACTAAACCGGAACATTGCAATACATCCAACAATTTTTCCGGCCCATCGGCAACATAGCAATCTGCCGCTTCTCCTTTCAAGTGTTGGCTGGTAACGACCCCGCCAGCAAGACGATTTACCTTCTCATTCCGATATCCACTCAATATAGCAATCGGTGCCCCATACAATAGACGTAATGGTTCCAATAAACCAACTGCCAAATTTTGAAGCGCTAGACATGCACAAGGAGGAGGCTGATTATTTATCGCATTGTCCACGGCAATACCACTATAAGTAAACTCATCCAAACAAAAATGCTCTGTTAACCTTTTATCATGTCTTTCCATAATTTTCAATTTTCAATTATTAATTTTCAATTTATAAGAGTAGTCCACTCCAAAAAGGGCCCCGGCAAACGTACTGATCTCACCGAAAGCCACCAGTACACTGTTATCGATCAATCCTTGCGGATCAATCCAGAATCCGCTGAAGAGAAGTGTGATCCCGCTCATTGAGAGCAGGATCGCAACAATTAATTGAATCGTCAAACGCCTCATAGCTCTTAGATTTCATCCGGACTTTCACTATCACTCCCGTTTCCACCCGTATCTTCTTCATTTGGAAGCACAGTCTTCTCAAAACTTGTCCGGCTCTTGGCTACGCGTAGCGCCTTGCCCGGGTAGAACCGTACTTTCGGCTCCCGAATCAAGTTCGTTGAAAACGTCTTCTCATCCGGTACCCCCGACGATCCGAAACAAAAGCGGAAAAGTCCCAGCTCACCTACACTGACACGCCTGCCATGCTGTAAATGACGGACCAACACCACATTCATACGATCCAGAACCGCCTTCACGCTAGCGCTACCTACACCAGAGCTATCTGCCACCTCCTCCGCAAATTCATCAAAAGTAACCAGATCTCCATACACCATTTGAGCGTATACCTTTTCAGGAATAGATTCGTGATCCTCACCTAGATTCTTTCTCATTACTAATTTAAATTTCAATGCCATAACTATACGTTTTTAATGAATAAATGAATGTAACCATGCTTCGAACACATGACAAAGGTATAATAGCCACAAAGCCTGACTTCGATGACGCAAAACAGTTAACGACCTAGCAGCCAACACACACATTCCCAAATCAACGAAAAACACACCAAATTTCATCGACTTCAATCCACGTACATTTAACATTTATCAATAAAGAATCACATCTCATCCGTTATTTCCCTCTTCCCCGCCAGTTCCAAAATATCACTTGGTAATATATTCAATGCGCTCAAACGGCTAGCCAAGGATTTCGGCAAGACCTCCGAATTAGGATCCGATAAACTCCGGACGGAAAACGCCATACATAAACAAGCCGCCAAATGAGAATAAGGCAAACGCCCATCCCGATCCGTAAACTCCACCAGCTTCGCCATCCGCAAAAACAAGTCCGGTCGATGCAACTCATAACGGGCATTCTTCCACGGCGTATGCCTTGTCAAATACCACACCATCAAGTTCTCCCCTCGCTCCCTATCCAAATAACCATCCACCAATCTCCGATATCCCATCGGCAACTCTTCATAATGCCCGAAAGCCAGCTTACAAAACCCCAGCAAATGCCTTTCCCTATCTTCCGCCGACAATCCGGCCAGACGCACACTAAACAACTCAACGGTAGGCCAACCCCGAAATTCGCCTAATAGTCCCTTCAAATCTTTCATAAGATTTTTCATTTCCACGATCACAGGGGGAATATTTATCCCTGCGCCGCAGAAGGCCGAATCCCACATTTATATATGGATCATCAAGGCATACATAAAAACAGAACCGGCCTCCTTACCTCCCCGAAGGGAGAAAGAAGACCGGTACAAAATCTTTATTCTATATCGATTCTACAGTCTATTCTATCATCTACACATTCATCATCGCACCTTTGTGGTTCTCATTTCTTGCAAACACTTCCATGGAAGTTCCTCTTTCTTTTTTGGCGTTATACCGATAAGCATATCGGCGATATGTACTCCCATGATTGACACCATGGGAGTTGAAGACATAGAAGAGGAGATATCTTAAAAATCGACTCCACATAAACAAAAGTAAACCGCCAATAGTGCTTTCCTAATTAATTTATGGCAATCACGCAACACCTTTGTTGGTACTCTAATTAGAGCATGCACCAATGTATAGGCTCTTTTGTAGCACCTACCTAATTTTATGTTAAAAACATTGAATTTAACCATTAGTACATACCAACTCTATATTCTGGGGTATGAGATTAACAAAGTCCTTACAATCATTAAAAATATTTTTAAAATATTCACCAAGGAAATCCCAAGCTCACTTCCCCCGCTGCCTCACAGTACTGATTACACCATGATATGCAGCTGCCATTTCTACACCTTCGTCACGACCAAAGTGTAACATACTGTTACATTGCATAGTAAGTGATCATCAGACTCTTTCTTCAAGAATAAGATTCTCTTCATTATAATCACGTTCCTTTCTAAAGAAGAAATCCAAACTGTCCGTAAAGACCAAGGCTCTCTTTTCACCTCCTTGATCATACGCTTTAACATATTAGCCCGGACATGTGACAGGCACAGTTGATGTTCAGCCTCCTTAAATGTACGGATTTCAACCCATCTCCTATGAAAACATCTTAACCATTTTTCAAACAGGTTATACGGTACCTTATTTCTAAAACAGAAGGATCGGATGGAATCCTTGTTCGTGACCGCTTCGGATTTGTAGCGGAGGAAAAAAATTTCAGAATTGTTATTGCTCTACATATTAATTGGGTTTTAATTACAGCAACAAAGATCTATATTTCTGTTGAATGATGCTATACGTCATTTTTGGACGCTAACCTTAATTTAGATTAATCCCTTCTATATACATCTCGTGTATATACCTTATTTTTCACATCATCCAATTCCACATCATATCGATTGGCTATAATAGCCGCACTACGTTTTTTAAAGAGATCCAAATCATTAACAACTTCTGACCCAAAAAATGTAGTATTATCCGACAAGGCTGGTTCATAAACAATCACAGTAGCTCCTTTTGCTTTCACTCGTTTCATTATTCCTTGAATAGAAGATTGTCTAAAATTATCAGAATTAGACTTCATCGTCAATCGATAAACACCGATCGTAACAGGATGTTCCCGTACACTACTCCATTCATTCTCTTCCCCGTAAGCATAATAACCCGCCATACGAAGTACTTGATCTGCTATAAAGTCTTTCCTAGTCCGGTTACTCTCCACAATCGCTTCTATCAAATTTTCGGGTACATCCGCATAATTAGCGAGTAATTGTTTTGTATCTTTCGGCAGACAATACCCCCCATAGCCAAAAGAAGGATTATTATAGTGATTACCGATACGAGGATCCAAACACACACCATTTATGATCGATTGAGTATCCAACCCCTTCATTTCCGCATACGTATCCAACTCATTAAAATAAGAAACACGTAGTGCAAGATATGTATTTGCGAATAGTTTTACGGCCTCAGCTTCTGTCAACCCCATAAATAAGGTATCTATATTTTCTTTTATAGCACCTTCTTGCAACAGTTCAGCAAAAATATGAGCGGCATCTACCAATTCCGGATCAGACAAATCCGTACCCACGATGATCCGGCTAGGATACAAATTATCATACAAAGCCTTAGACTCTCTCAAGAACTCCGGACTAAAAAGAATACGCTTTGTATGAAACCGCTCACGTACGGAAATCGTATAACCAACAGGTATCGTACTTTTAATGACCATAAAAGCATTTGGATTAAAACGAAGCACCTGCTCTATCACAGCCTCAACAGCGGACGTATCAAAGAAATTTCGCTGGCTATCATAATTTGTCGGAGCCGCTATCACCACAAAATCAGCGTCCTTATAAGCCATCTCCGCATCTAGCGTAGCTTTCAAATTCAATTTATGACTAGCCAAATACTCTTCTATGTAATCATCTTGAATCGGTGATTTTTTATTATTGATCAAATCTACCTTCTCAGGAACTATGTCTATGGCTACCACCTCATGATGCTGTGATAACAAAGTGGCAATTGATAAACCAACGTAACCGGTACCGGCTACGGCTATTTTGTATTGTTTGTTGACTATATAGCTCATTTTATAATTATTTTTCAACGATTTCCATACATTTCTACATAGTAATCTTGGTATTCACCATTAATAATATTTTCACACCATTCATGCTTCTCCAAGTACCATCTCACAGTCCTCTCGATACCCTCCTCGAATTGCAAGCTAGGCTCCCAGCCGAGTTCCTTTTGCAACTTTGTTGAGTCGATGGCATAGCGTACGTCATGGCCTAAACGGTCAGTCACGTAGGTGATAAGATCCATATCCTCACCCTCTTTACGTCCTAACAGACTATCCACCGTATTGATCACCACCTTGATGATATCGATATTCTTCCACTCGTTGAAGCCACCGATATTGTAGGTCTCGGCGATCTTTCCGTTGTGGAAAATCAAGTCTATCGCACGGGCATGATCCTCCACGAACAGCCAGTCGCGCACGTTCTCGCCCTTGCCATAGACCGGTAGCGGCTTGCGGTGACGGATGTTGTTGATGAATAGGGGTATCAGTTTCTCCGGGAATTGATAGGGGCCATAGTTGTTTGAGCAATTTGTCACGATGGTCGGCATGCCGTAAGTATCGTGATAGGCACGTACAAAATGGTCTGAACTTGCCTTACTCGCTGAATAGGGCGAATGAGGATTGTATTTCGTTGTCTCATAGAAGAAATCATCTCCGTATGCCAAGTGATGCTCACCGGAGGAAGCCGCTGTCATGAACGGGGGCTCGATTCCTTCCGGATGGTTCATCGTCAACGCTCCATACACCTCATCGGTAGAGATATGATAGAAGCGTTTACCCTCATACTTCTCCGGCAGGCTTTCCCAATACAACTTAGCGGCTTGGAGCAAAGCCAAAGTACCCATCACATTGGTCCGGGCGAATGTAAACGGATCCTTGATACTTCGGTCTACATGGCTCTCGGCCGCCAAATGGATGATACCATCGATCTGCTCATCCCGCATCAATTGATAGAACGCCTCAAAGTCGCAAATGTCCATCCTCACAAACTTATAGTTTGGTTTGTCCTCCACATCCTTTAGGTTTGCCAAGTTGCCGGCGTAGGTCAGCTTGTCCAAATTAATGATGTTATATCCCGGATATTTGTTTACAAACAGACGTACAACGTGAGAGCCGATGAAGCCCGCACCACCGGTGATTACTATATTTCGTTTTGCCATGATTCTTAACAGTTGTTTTTTAAATTAGTGATACATCGTTTTAAGGATTCCGTCCAATAAGGAACTCGAACGCCGAATGTTTCTTTGATTTTTGTTTTGTCCAATACCAAATAGGACGGACGTTTTACGGGGCTGGGGAACTCGTCGCTATGACAAGGCCGGATATCACAAGCGGTCGTGCCATTGTATTCGGCGATCATCTTCGTGAAGTCGAACCAAGAGCAGACCCCCTCGTTGGAGTAATGATAGATGCCGCTCTTGCCATAAATAGCGCAAGCTATGTCCGTCGCATAATCACGCAAGACTGCCGCTATGGCTTTCGCCAAATCGTAAGCGTATGTCGGTGTACCAGCCTGATCGAATACCACCTTCAGTTGGGGCCGAGTAGCCGTAAGGTGCATCATCGTTTTGCAAAAGTTTTTCCCGAACTCACTGTACAACCAAGCGGTACGAATTATCACATGCTTGCAACCTACAGTCATGATCTTCTGCTCACCCCGCAATTTTGTCATACCATACACACCGGTTGGCGTACCCTGTTGATCCTCTTGGCAGGGCACATTGTAAGGCTCTTTGCCAAACACATAATCCGTAGAGATCTGCACCAACAAACCATTGACCGCCTTCATCGCCTTGGCCAAATTTTCCGGGGCCTCGGCATTCAGCCTCTCGGCCAACGCCTCATTACTCTCCGCCGCATCTACGTTGGTATAGGCGGCGCAATTCACGATAACGTCGATGCGCCGCTCCGCAACCAGTACCCTCACCGCTTCCAAATCCGTAATATCCAAAAAGACAGTCTCTACTCCTTCCACTTGATTCACATCCGTGAATACATAGTGGTCATCACTTTCCCGGGTGATGATACGTATCTCGTTTCCCAACTGCCCGTTGGCTCCTGTCACCAATATATTCATCTTATTCAAATTCAAGGTATAAATTTACATGATAATCAAACGGTGAGTCAAAATCCTCCAAGCATGGATGCTTTATATCCTTCTCCGAGAGAAGGGCCTTATCCATTGGTATCCGCCAATCTATGCCCAGACTCTCATCCTTTATACAGATGCCCCCATCCGCTTGCGGAGCATAGAAATTATCGCATTTGTATTGGAAAACAGCTATCTCACTCAATACCGCGAATCCATGAGCGAACCCTCTGGGCACGAAAAACTGGCGATGGTTATCCTCACTCAATTCAACGGCTACATGCTTACCATAAGTTGGACTTCCTTTGCGAATATCCACGGCTACGTCAAGGACACATCCTTTCACGCAACGCACCAATTTGCTCTGCGTAAAAGGGGGCCTCTGAAAATGCAAGCCGCGCATCACTCCGTATGAGGACATACTCTCATTATCCTGTACGAAATTTATCTTACGAACCTTCTCCTCGAACTCTCGCTGCGAGAAACTCTCGAAGAAGTATCCCCGAGCGTCATCAAACACCTTCGGCTCAATGATCACCACGCCCTCTATATCTGTCTTTATTACCTCCATCTTAACCTAAATTCGGATCTCCTGTCTCCTTTAATTCCTCAATTACCTTTAGTAGATATTGCCCATATTGGTTCTTAAGCATGGGTTGCGCCAGCTCTCGCATACGCTCCTCGGTTATCCATCCCTGACGGTATGCAATACCCTCCAAGCAGGCCACTTTCACCCCCTGACGCTTCTCCAATACCTCGATATACGTAGATGCCTCGCTCAGGGAGTCGTGCGTACCGGTATCCAGCCAAGCGAAGCCTCGGCCTAAAGTCTGGACTTTCAGCGCTCCATCCTCCAAGAATCGTTGGTTGACCGTAGTGATCTCATACTCTCCACGTGCGGACGGTTGAATGCTACCCGCTACATCAACAACCTTGTTCGGGTAGAAATACAATCCGACCACGGCGTAGTTGCTCTTGGGACACTCCGGCTTCTCTTCGATACTCAGGCAACTGCCGGCCTGGTCGAACTCGGCCACGCCATAACGCTCCGGATCACTCACCCAATAGCCAAAAACAGTAGCCCTATTCTCTTCCTCCGCAGTACGAACCGCCTCCTTTAGCATCAAGGTAAATCCATTACCATGGAAGATATTATCACCTAGCACCAAGCAAATGCTGTCATCACCGATGAATTCTGCTCCAATGGTAAATGCCTGTGCCAATCCATCCGGAGAGGGCTGTTCTGCATACTCGAAACGCACCCCATAATCAGAGCCATCCCCAAGCAGACGCTTGAATCCCGGCAAATCATAGGGCGTTGATATAATCAAGATATCCCGGATGCCCGCCAGCATTAACACACTGATAGGATAATACACCATCGGCTTATCAAAAATAGGGAGCAACTGCTTGCTCACTCCCTTAGTGATTGGGTAGAATCGGGTACCCGAGCCACCGGCTAAAACAATTCCTTTCATAATTATGAATTTTCAATTATTAGTATTTAACTCAGAATACCTCACAAATAAAGATCCGGTAAAACAGGACAAATACATTTACAAAGAAAAATCATTCCAACACTTTCCCTAAAAGTCCAATTCCTTTATTTTCCATAAATCCCCCAACATCAAATCAGCTTCAATAGGGGAAATCTCCTCAAATCCACTACCATTAGTAAATGTCATTTCACCAAAATAAATTTTCCCATCAACATTATATAGATCTACTCGAACATGAGAAAAGCCTCGAGATAATTTTTTTACTATTTCAATCATTATATCGAAATTTTTCGGCTTATCTACTACACCTTTAAAATTACCATATGATCGTTGATTCCACGCTTGAATATTCCATTTCAAATCATAAACATTTCTAGTATGATTTGTAAATCTATCCATATCAACCCAACAATAGTAAGGCACTCCATCAAAACATAAAAACTTATAGTCAACCAAATCAGAGCCTCTAGAATCTATAAATTCTTCTGCGATAATTTTAGGCGAAATATCCTTATAATGCATTTCACAGTACCTACAACTATAATCCGTCTCTAAAGAGAATTTCAATTTCCTTTTCAACTCTATTTTTTTAGCAAGTGTTATCGCTTTTTTATTGCGAATAATCACCGCATCTCCAGAACCATGATTAGTTTTAAGAACAAATTGATTAGGTAATATATCGAGATTTACATCGTCATATTTATCCCATACCGCTAGTAATGGGACCAAATACTCACTTCCAACTTTATCTGCGACCCAATCTCTCACTTTATACTTATCTGAACACAATGTTTTTCGAGGATCTTTATCGAATAATTTCGCCCACTGCATTTTTTCAGTATAAGTTTTTAGGTTTTCCCAATCCAGTTCTTTACCTTGCCTATTTTTATAAAGACACGCATCATAAGCTTTAAGTTCCTCATCAGACATTCTCGAAACAGCCAAAGACATTTTTTGTTTCTTAAAAAATCTTTATAATATTTAATATAAGCAATCGATTGGTATATCAAAGGCAATTTAGCTTGAATAAAATGTTTCATAATATATATAATAAGCGACTAATATCTTACTACAAATTTTCTCAACAAAACCATCAACCGTGTTCTACTTTTTAACATAAGTAAAAACACACCAACAGCATAAATAAACATACCTACCAGAAGTTGAAGTATTAATGTAACAATATTTATATTCATTACATTTCCTATTTGAAAAACAAAAACAAACATTACTATCCCAATTAGTATAGGCGGAATCGTATTTAACAAATATTTTTTAATGAAAATTTTTTTTCTAACAAAATACGATTGATATATACAAACAATAATTTCAGCAAAAATAGTTCCTATAACAGCTCCTCTTGCAGCCATATATGGTATCAAAATTATATTCACAATCAAATTAACAGCAGCACCTAAAAACAAGGAAACAACAAATATTTTATCCTCTTTATAAGGTATTAAATATTGAGTTCTTATCACATTGGCAAAAGCCATAAACGGGACTGTCACAGCCAATCCCATTATAAGAATTCCACATTCTTCAAATTCATAACCAAAAAAGATGGGGGCTAACACAAATGAAATACCTGCCAATCCAAAAGAGATAGCTATTGCTAATAACATAACAGCTTCCATCGACATGTCAATTAACTTAAAAACCTCTCCTTTATCCTTACTCGTCACCATATTTGCAATTCGAGGCATAAGAACTACACCAAATGCCATTATCAAACTCATTGGCACATTAATTATTTTTTCAGCATTTTCATAAAACCCGACTTGAACATTCGAAGAAATGGATCCTAGCATAATTTTATCCATATACTTATAAAGACTCAATGCCAATATCGGCAAAAACAATACAAATAGGGGTCGAATATGTTGTTTCATATTAGCCCAAGAAGGCCTCCTCCATGAGACATATTGCTTTAAAGCAAACCAAACTACTGACTGCCCGACAAAAACAGAAAGGGCTAATATTAGCGCATAAATCCAAAGATCAGTTTGTGTCTTAACAAAAACTAAAACTAAAAATACAGACAAAATTTTCACAAGAGTATTTCTTCCTACTGTCAGCTTAAACTTCTCTATTCCAAAGAAAAACCAATTAATATCAAAGACTGCAGCAAAAACATAAATGCTCTGAATAAGAAATATGACCAGATTATCCTCTACAAAAAAAAACAAAAGCACTAAATAAACAAATATTACAATTATTGAAAAAATAATGTGAATTGATAGAATTTCAGAAAAGTTCCTATTCAATTCTTCTTTATTATTTCGAACCATAGCAATCGTTCGACTTCCATAATTTTTAATTCCAAGATTTGCAAACAAAACAAAATAGTTAGCAACTGCATATGTATAAGAGAAAAGTCCTATATTCTCAGCACCTAAAACTCTTGATACATAGGGGATCGTAAATAGAGGAATGAAAACTATCAACAATTCATACAAGAACTGATATACTATATTTCTCCTTAAACTTGGCAAATTTTTACAATTTATATTTTTAAACACCTCACAATCTAATTCTTTTATAAACAAAAAAAGCCATTAAAAAGCTTATGCCTTGAACGGGCTGTGTAAAATAGAATCTAACAAATGAGAAAATCAACTTTTGCAACAATAATAAATAAATTAGCGTATATTTATCATCTGTACCATTTTTCGCTTTTTTATAAAAATGCATAACAAAAAAACCAAACAATACCCCCCCAACAAAAACACCAAACATCCCACCATCTAAGTAAAATTGAAAAAAAGTAGTTACAAATGCATTCATTCTAGCACTCCCAAGTAACACCACATTTTCTAAGTTCATAAATGAAAGATCACGTATAGTAGTTAACCATATTGGATATTTCCAACCCGCAAGCGTTAAAATAAACATAAAAGGATAAAAAACACCATAAAACGAAGCCATACCATACCCATAAACATTAAAAAAAGAAGCATTCAATTCATTTATTCTATATTCTAAATGAGCAATTGGAACAACGAAATATTGATACATTTGAAAGAAAAAATCAACATTTTCACCTTTCCTTGATATCGTTGTAAAAATCAATGATATAATACAAGACAAAACAACCAGTACAATTTTTCTCCTATTTTCTTTTTTCAATTTTATCTTTACACCCTTCCACTTATATAAATATATAACATAAATAGCCATCCATAGAATAACAGATCGACCTCCAGAAGTAAGAACCCAAGCAATAATCATCAGAATAGTTGAAACAATAAAAATCTTATTTCTATTACCTTTAAACCATTCTATTGGGAGTATCGCTATAGCTAAATAGACAGTAGGTGTCGCTATAAAATTTTGTATAGCAACCATATAATTTGATTGTCTCAACAAATTTAGATCTGAAGAAGTAAACAACTCTCGAATTGCAGATAGGGTTAGGCCTGATTGCAATAATCCAATAACAATAACCGCTTGATAAGCTAAATATACAAATGTTATAGAGTATAGAACAATTACAATTTTAAAATTCAATACATATGAATATTTTACATCGCTTTCAAATTTTCTAAAAAAAATATTTTTTCTCCCAAACCATTTCTTTAAATCAACAGATACAAACCCAACAAAAAAAGAGAATAATCCTATAAATAACAACAAATACGTATCACTATTTGGTACAGGAACGCCAAACAACCCTAATCTTGAAAAAGCCAGCAACAGCATCCAAATCAAAAAAAATACAGTACTAGGATTATATAATTTACCATAAACAAACTTACTAAAACAAGCAGCAAAAACACACAACAAAAACGGTGCTATCATAAAACAAATATAAATTAAATTTTATTCAAATAACGATCTAATTTATCCACAAATAACACAGGCGAATATCTCCCATCATACCCATAATCCACCTTATCTACACATTTTAAAAAATCACTTAATAAAACAGATCCACAACTTAGCAAATAAATATTTTGTTCTCTATAAAATGGAGAACAAAGTATTTTCTCATTATCTGTTACTAATTTCCTATTATAACAAATTGCCTCTAAAGTACGCAACGTAATTCCTGCATTATTTTTATCCATTATTTCCACAATAAACTCAGAACTTAAAATCTCTTTCAACACTGATTTATATGGCAGCCAAGTATTATAAACAATTCCCTTCCTTCTTTTTTGCTTTTTCCTAGGTACTCCTGATATATAAAAAATTGGATTACATCCACAAAGTTCCAATTTATCATAAATACGGATCAATTTTTCCAGCCGATCTTTTGCAACCCCCACAAAAAAACATTTACGCTTTATCATTTCAACATCACCCACATCTACCATTGAATAAACAGTAGGATAATAAGAAAATCCAAATAACTTTGCCTCCTTTTCATCATATGTGTATATCAAATCAAAATTCTTCAACATAGGCTCAATAATACGTCTCATTCTATAAAATGAATTTATTAAGACAAGAACCATAGTCACATTAGATTTCCTCTTCAACTTCTCAAGAAAATTATTTCTATAATTACACAATGAAGGATCTGTAAACAGAATCACATATTCATTCGATTGATCAAAATCATAATGATCTAAAGAATAATATTTCTCCCAAAATCGTTTTAATGGCAATTCTATTTTCATATTCAATTTAAAGCTAAAATGAATACGAAAAAGCAGATCAATCAACACATTATTAACAAACAATGGTTTATTAATAAAATCCACATTATCGAGTTTTTCTAAATCTCTCCACATCAATCTACCATAATCCCGATTTGGATATACCAACAAATATTTTCGCATTACTCTTATTTATCTAAAAAGATGATTTTTCTGATAATCCAATAACTTGCTTATAGTTGATTTCATTCTCAGTGAGCTCAAGACAAAAAACACCAAGGCTTCCTTTGATTTCTTTATATAAAAACTATTTCTATAATATTCCATAGCCACTTTTTGATTAAAAAGAACCACTTCGTTTCCTAATCTAAACAAATATTTAGCATAAGTAGTCGGATTTTTTTGTATATCCTTTTTATATTTATTATATAATGATTCCCATGCATTTTTATTGGCCAAACTACTTTTTGATATACTATCTTTTTGTACAAAAGAGTCCACTAAACTTTCCCTCAAGTAACCTATGGAATAAATTCGAGCAGCTTGTAACGCAAAATCCCAGTCTTGAAAACGCTTTAATGTAACATCAAAACGTATTTTTTCAAAACATTCTCGCTTACATATAATCGTTTGAGTACCAACTCTATTTAAATAAAGAAGTTGATCAAAATAATCTTTATTATCATCCATATCTACATTTGGATAATAATATTTCCTATTGGGATCCTCCAACATAATCCGAGTCATGCCACAAAAGGAGAAATCCAAATTTCTATCAATCATAAATTGGTATTGCTTCTCCAATTTATCAAGATGCCATTTATCATCACTATCTTGAAAGGAGATAAACTCTCCTCTTGCAGATAATGCTCCTATATTTCTCGCATTACAGGCCCCAGATCTTTGCTCTAATCGCAAATAACGAATTCTATCATCTGCGATCTGAGTAACAACATCTTGGGTTCCATCCGTAGAAGCATCATCAACAATAATCAACTCAATATCTCGATATGTCTGGTTTAATACACTATCCACTGCCATACGTATTGTCTGAGCACGATTATATGTAGGTATAACAACTGATATCATTCCACTTATGTTTAAAATATTCAATTTTTGTACACATTTTCCCTACGAAGAACAGATTTTAATGTCATAATAATAATTCTACAATCTAAAAGAAATGAAACATGTTCCGCATAGTAAACATCATTTCTATACCGTTCCTCTAGTGTAGCACTGTTCCGTTTTAAGGCTTGATTATATCCAGTAATACCCGGTCTAACACCAAATTTTTTTCTTATAAAATCCGTATAAGTATTTTCATTACCCATCGGGCTAGGTCTTGGACCAACCAAACTCATATCCCCCAAAAGTACGTTAAATATTTGAGGAAGTTCATCGATACTTGTTTTTCTCAAAAATCCACCGATCTTGGTTAATCGAACATCTTTTTCAGAATTAAAAGTAGTACCATCAGCATTCCTTACATCAGGAGCATTCATTTTCATACTCCTAAACTTAAACATTTTAAATTTTTTCATATTACATCCATAGCGTTCTGCATTATAAAAAACATCACCATGATCTTCTAATTTTATAAACAAAGCCACCGGGATTATTAATATCAAAATAAAAGGAATCAACATCAAAGATATTATAATATCTATAAGACGCTTAATTACATTTTTATACATCTAATCTATTCGATTTTTCAATTCATACAAAGCTTCTTTCATTGTTTTAGGCTTAAAGCCTAAAAAACTAACATAGCGATGAGTATCCATAAAAGAGGAGTCAATATTTTCATCTATATCCTCTTGATAATCTATTGAATTAGTATTTTCAAATACTGAATTTACCGTATTTGCAATTGACAAATTTGTATAAGCCTCTTGCATACCAACATTCAAAATGATTGATTCCTCTTTCTGCTTGATTGCACACAAAACAAAAGTCTCAGCCAAATCATCAACATAAATAAATTGACGTTTAGCTACACTCTTACCTTTCACTATCAATTGTTTTCCTTGATATGCAAATTCGATGAAATTATTCATCATGCCTTTACGCTTTTCCTCTAATCCCAAAACTTGAGCAATTCTCAAAATAGTATATCGGAATTTAAACTTATGGGTATAAAAAGCACAGAGATATTCACAAGATGCCTTTGATATCCCATAAAGAGTTTTAGGAGAAAGACTGATATCCTCTTGCCACGGTATTTTTGTTGTATCTGAATAAACTGCAATAGAAGAAGCAAAAACCAGATGCTTAATATTCAATTCATTCATTGCCAATAAAATATTTTCAGTAACAATCTCATTCACATGATAATCGGAAATCAAGCCTTGTGTACCTCTTGTAGCCGCTAAATGAATAATCACATCTACATTCTTCAATACTTTATTTAATGAATCTACTGAATAATCGGTCTTTACCCATCTTACTTTATTATAGAGTGTTCTATCATTTTGAACTCTTGACAACGCAAGAATATCTATCTCATCATAATCAGCAAGTTTTTCCAATACTTTTGAGCCTATAAATCCACCTGCTCCCGTAATAGCAATTCTCATTACCAAAAACTCCTTTATAGACTATGGATAAAATACCCCACCTTGTCAAAACGTCCATTTACCGGACGTATATTATCACCTGTCGCATAATAGAAAAAACTGTCCTCCGAATCTTTGGGTATCAAGAAAGCAGATTGATCCATTATTGTTTTTGGCTTTTGGCAAAAGAAAACCAACTCCATCGGTTTAATATCCGAATTCAAACATTTTAGTTCTGAAATATCATCATATAGCAGATGCTCAAATACTAACTTCATCAAATTAACCCCTGTAGATCTAGCCAATAAATTCCACATATGACATCCATCCAAACGTGGTGTCATTTCTATGATGTACGGATGACCGTTCATTACTTTCATCTGGAAATAAACCGGACCATTCAATATTCCAATCCGATTACAAGCATCTTCTACGATTCTTTTTATTTTAGAATTAGCTGTATTACAAACGGCTTTACTTGGAACAATATGTTTATGTATCAACCCGGTATATTCCGGCCAAGTATCCCGATCCGAAACAATTAAGAATCGCATTACTCCGTTGACCATATAACCGTTAACTGAAACCTCTGGCCCTTCGATGTACTTTTCAACAATAACTTTTCCCTCTCTAGAATATTTAACCACATCTTGAAAATGAGACTCAAATTCAGATTGTGAACGAATTAAAAAAATACCTCTTTGCCCTTGCGCATCTGATGGTTTTAAAATAGCAGGATATTGAATTGCTATTTTATCTATAGAATCTAACACTTGAAAAGGTATATTTCCTTCACATTCCAATGTTAGTCTCTCACGCATCAAGTTCTTATGATTACAAACATTCGCTGCATAAGAAGAAACAAAATGAGGTAATCCAAGTCTCTCACTCAATCGACATGCTACAGGCATCGCTAAGTCTGATCCTGTTGAATAGACCACATCAATTTTATTATCAACTATAAAAGTTGCTAATTTCTCCTCATCTAATATATTAATCAAATTAAAATGATCTGATAAATCCGCAGCAGGTCCATCTTTAGCCATTGCACATGTGAATGTCTCACATCCCATTTTTTTTAATTGGCTAACTGCATCCATTTGTACTGCCGCAACTCCCAATATTAGAACTTTCTTTCCCATCATTTTTATTAGTAGATCTCATTTTAAACATTCCTTCACACACTCAATCACATAATCCACATCTTCATCAGACAAGCAGGTATGAAGCGGCAATGTCACAACATTTTTAAATTGCTTATAAGCATTTGGATAGTCCTCTATCTTGAACCCCAATTTCTTATAGCCTGTGTGCATAGGAAGCGGTTTATAATGTACATTGGTCGCAACTCCTAATCCGGCCATTTTCTCTATAAATTTGTTCCGTTGTTCGGCATCTTTGTCATTCAGATTTATAATATATAAATGTCCAGAAGAGACAATATCTGAAGTATAATGCGTTACCACCGTAATAGGTAGCCCCTTCAATCCTTTATTATAACGGTCTATAATTTCTTTTCGACGGGACAAAATCTCATCATACCTTTTTATTTGTCCTAGACCTATGCCCGCACAGACATCTGTCATATTACATTTATACCATGGCCCAATAATATCATACTCCCACGCTCCCAACTTCGTTTTTGCCAAAGCGTCTTTACTCTGACCATGAAGACTCAATAACATATATTGGTGATATAACTCATCATTATCTATCCCTTCAATATCTCTCCAAACAACCGCACCGCCTTCCGCTGTTGTTAGGTTTTTCACCGCATGAAATGAGAAATTCGTAAAATCGGCGACAGAACCTATTGGGAATTTTTTATATGAGGCTCCAAAAGAATGAGCACCATCAGCCATAACAATCACTCGATTCAAGGCTTTTTGAATCGGGTTATCATTTGGATGGAATAAATTCTTTTTCCGTTCTACTATATCGAAAATCGTATCATAGCCACAAGGAATACCAAACAAATCCACCGGGATTATAGCTTTTGTTCTCTCGGTTATCGCCGCTTCTAATTTCTCATAATCCATCGTGAACTTTCCATGCTCACAATCTATCATGACCAATCTTGCCCCCACATGCTCTACCACACTTGCGGTAGCTGTATAAGTATAGGCTGGAACAATAACCTCATCACCGATTCCTATACCTAATATACGCAAAGTTATCTCAGCACATGCCGTATTTGAATTCAAACAAACAGCTTTTGAGGTATGACAACGTTCTGCTACCAGCTGTTCTAATTTTTTAGTTTTAGGTCCGGTAGTTATCCAACCGGACTTCAAAGCATCAACAACTTCACTGATCTCTGCCTCTGTTATATCAGGGGGACTAAATAATACGTGTCTCATGACTCTTTATAAATTTCCTTATTATTTCTTTTTCTTATTCTCCGCCTCAAAACCATACCCATAGCCGTATCCATAACCATAATGTTTACCATAGCCATAACCGTATTTCTTACCATAACCGTAACCATAGGTGTTCTTACGTTTGCTCAGGTCGATTCCATTGATCACTACCGCCAACTTGTCAAATTTATGCTCGTCCCTAAGAACATTAATGTAGCAGAAAGCGGCTTTCGGGGTCACGTCCGCACGGCAGACATAAACACACATGTCGGCCACACGGCTTATTATGGCCGTATCAGTTACCATACCGATCGGGGCTGTATCCAGCAACACGTAGTCATAACGGGATTTCAATTGCTCTATCGCCTTCTCCAAGGTATCACGGGCTACCAGTTCCGTCGGGTTCGGGGGAATCGTTCCTCCTAAAAGGATATCCAGGTTCGGACTGATGCCGGAAGGCTGCACAAGATCAAAAAGATCCTTATCCTCCGGATCCATCAGATAATTAGATATTCCTTCCTGCCTTTTCGATAAATCGAAGACCTTATTCAAGCCCGGCTTACGGATGTCCATACCAACCACTACCACCTTCTTTCCCAAATAAGCCAAGCTGACAGCGAGATTTCCAGTCACGAAAGACTTACCTTCTCCGGGCTGCGTAGAAGAGAAAAGTATGACCTTTTGATCTTTCCGGAGCATAAAGAGCAGATTGGTCCGCAAACCTCGGAAGGTCTCCTCCATCATGTCGTTCTTATTCTCGCGCACCACGATCGCTCCCTTATCGGAGGATTTATGACCACACAAGGGCAATTCGCCCAAAATCGGAACATTCGTCAATTGCTCCACATCGCCACGATTCTCGATCTTATATTTCAATAATTCCACGACAAAGATGATTCCCACCGGAATAAACAGGCCCACCACAAACGCAGCCAATAAAAACACGAGCTTCTTGGGAGCCACAGGATCCTTCCCGGGTAATGGTTCCTCTACAATACGACCATTATTAGCCGTGGCTGCCAATGTGATCGCATTTTCCTCCCGCTTCTGCAACAGCATGATATATAAAGTCGCCTTGATTTCTTGCTGGCGAGAAATAGTCATGAACTCTTTCTCTTGCTTTGGAGCATCACTAATCCGGCTCTCAAATTTACTAGCCTGACGCTCAATATCTTTCTGGGCGATTTGTAGTCCTCGCAAGACACTATTCACGGTTGTCTCGACATTACGTCTCATCGCCTCAACGCCGGTGTTCATGTTTATCACCGCCGGGTTATTTTCCGAAGAGGTACGTAATAAACGTTTACGCTCGATGATCATCGTGTTATATTGTTCAATCACCCTAGTGAGGTTTTGATCCTGTAACCCTACGTTTGCAGGAATTATCTCTTCCTTGTTGACCGGATCGTTGATATAGGTACGCAGAAATTGAACCAAGCTGATCTGTGTAGCGTTCTCCGTACGTTGCTGCTCATACTTGGAACTCTCTTGTAAGGCTAGACGGGCATCACTTGTCAAATCCGTCAGACCGGATCGTTGCTTGAAATCCGCCAACTCGCTCTCCGCCGTACCCAACTCATGGTTAATTATACCGATACGCTCCTCTATGAACTCAGCGGTTTTCTGAGCTACCTCATTCTTCTCATCGTTCGCGTCTTGATTATAGAACGCAACCAAACGATTCACGAAATCCACGCCTCGCTCCTTTACTGTATTGTTCACGCTGATCTTCGCTATCGTCGTGGTCTGGGAAGAGGCGGTCACGCTCAAGTCTTTCATATAATCCTCGGCGGTCTCCGTCGGCGTATTTATGGTAACACGTAAAGCGATTTCCTCTTCTTCCATATACAAGGTATCGCCTCGCGTAAAGCTTAAAACACCCACAGGTGTTGGTAACACCGCCGGCAATTGATCAAATGCCTGTTCTATCTCTTGCTCTTCCTTATCTTGCACATATTCAGCCTTAACAGACAATTTTCCTGTTTTTGTAAATGTAAGATCCAGCTTAATCGGCTCCTCCAATTTATCGGCCTCTTCCGGTGTCATATAAATCCGCACCGGACTATTCTTATAAAGAGGCATCGCATAACCGAACGCTCGCTTTTCCGCTACACGAACATATAAATTCAGGTCGTTCACGACTTTTTTTATCAATGTACGGGATTTCAATATCTCCACCTCGTTATCAAAATTATTTGTCATGGAAAACATTCCCAAATCTTGAATGGCCGCCAACGGATTGTTGCCCGAACCGCTTCGCTTATCCTCCTCCTTTATCAACACGGAACTGGAAATGTTATATACAGGCGTTTGATAACGAAGAAACAGGTAAGTAGCGATGCAACATATCAATATACTAGCAACAAACCAACGCCAATAAAAAAGGTATTTGAATAAAAGAGCGACCAAATCAATCTCTTGTTCCTCGTTCTCTATCCCAGTGTTATTAATTATCCGTTCGTCTATCATCTCTCTTAATTTTCAATTCTCAATTTTCAATTTTCAATTACTTAAGTATGTTTACCAACAGGCCGGCAATAGATACCAGAATCGAGAGTGAGCTTACCCAAAGGGTCGTGCTGTTACCGATATCGGAGTTCTTAGCCTTCGTCTTGTTCGGGGTCACGTAAATAATATCGTTTTGCTTCAGGTAATAATACGGGGAAGTCACGACTTCGGCATTATTCAAATTCAAGTTAATGATCTCACGCTTACCGTTCACGTCCTCACGGATCAGCTTGACGTTATCACGGACACCGTAAATCGTCATATCGCCTGCCATCGCCAAAGCCTCCAGAACGTTCACCTTCTCGT